>JAUYNO010000022.1 GCA_030696045.1 Stagnimonas sp.
CGCCGCCGAAGGTCGCGGCGCGGTCTTCTGGTGCCCAGACCAGCCGGACGTCGGAATACTTGCGGTACTTGTAGAGTTTGTACTGCCCGCCGCCGAACAGGCTGACGACCTGGCAACGGGTGGTCGCGGTGTCGGTGCAGCCGGCCTTCTCGAGCGCGGCGATCCTCGCGTCGCGCGCCTTGACCAGCGCTTCGCCCGTAGCGCTGCCGATCGATCCCTTGATGTCGCCGGTGACGTCGCTGATCGAGGTCACGACCTCGGCCTGTTGGCCGGGGCACTTGCGCTCGTCGCTCCGCGCCGGGGCGGTGAAGCCCTTGTCGAGTAGGTCGTTTTCAGCGGTCGAGAGGTTCTGGATGCAGCTTGCAACGCAGTGATGATTGGTCAGGATCAGCCCGGCGTTGGACACGAAGCTTGCGGAACAGCCGCCCGTCAGCCGCACCGATGCGGCGCGGGTCCGATCGAGCCACTTCTGATCGGGCGCCCAACCGTAATCGGCGCGCATCTTGGCCGTAGGGAACGCGTCGAAAGTCCACATGCCTTCATCGGCCCATGCGGGAACGGTAGCGAGTACGGAGACGAGGCACGACGCAAGCAGGAGGGTGTGGCGCATAGGACGTTCATTTCCCTGGTTTCAGAACGATTGGGCAACTTGGCCCCTCAAAGCACGGTTGCTTGGCCGGTTCCATCTGAAACTTTTTTGAAGGGTTGCCTTTAGGGCTAGGCTGGATCATCGCGGCTCCATGGTTCCCTTTTCGTTCGCTGGCGAGGAATGGCTGCTCGGGGCGGATCGCGCGCTTTACCGCCCGCGCGATGCCGCGTTGCTGCTGGCCGACCTCCACCTCGAGAAGGCCAGCTTCTTTGCCCGTCACGGCCAGATGCTGCCCCCCTACGACAGCCGCGCCACGCTGGAAGGCGTGGCGCTGGCCATTCGCCGGACGGGCGCACGGCGGGTGTTCTGCCTGGGCGACAGCTTCCACGACAACCACGGCCCGCAGCGGCTCGAACCCCATGCCGCGGGGATGCTCGCCGCCCTGACCCGCGCAGTCGATTGGGTGTGGATCACCGGCAATCATGATTCCCGCGCTGAGGCAGCAGCCGGTGGCACGCTAGTAGACGAGATCGAGATCGGGGGGGTGATCCTGCGCCACCAGGCCAGGCGCGGCGAGACCAGGGCCGAACTGTCGGGGCATTATCACCCCCGCCTCCATCTCACCGTTCGCGGACGGCGGATCGTCCGCCCGTGCCTGGTGGCCAGCGCCAGCGAGACTGGCGGGCAGCGGATGATCCTGCCCGCATTCGGTTCGCTGACCGGCGGGATGGACGCCGCCGACCCGGCGATCCTGGCTGCGATGCAGCCCGCACAGGCGATCGACGCGCTGATCGCGGCGGGCGGCAAGGTCGCGCGGTTTCCGCTGTGGCGAGCTGCGGCCTGACCCGCAAACGGGACAGTTGCGCGCCCCCTTTCCCAAACCGCGATTTCCCAGTAAGGCGCGCTCGACATTCGCAGCACCCAAGGAGCCACACCTATCGCACCCCCACCCCGGCGCATGATGACGCCCCCTGTCAAAAGCGGCCCGCGCTACAACGGGATGATCCAGTCGGACAAGGTCCGCGTGATCGACCAGGACGGCGAGAATATCGGCGTCATGTACACCCGCGAGGCGATCGAGCAGGCGGCCGAAGTCGGGCTCGACCTCGTCGAAGTCTCGCCCAACGCCGACCCGCCGGTGTGCAAGTTCCTCGATGTCGGCAAGTTCCGCTACGAGGCGCAGAAGAAGGCCAACGCCCAGCGCAAGACCCAGAAGACGCAGGAGATCAAGGAGATCAAGATGCGTCCGAACATCGACGATCACGATTACGACGTGAAGATGCGCAACGTGAACCGGTTCATCGAGGACGGCGACAAGGTCAAGGTCACGCTCCGCTTCCGCGGGCGCGAGCTTTCGCACCAGCAACTCGGCATGGCGCTGCTCCGCCGCGTGCAGGACGACACCGCCGAGATCGCCAAGATCGAGGCCTATCCCCGCATGGAAGGTCGCCAGATGCTGATGGTGCTCTCGCCGAAGTAGGAATTCTGTCCGCCTGACGGCGGAAGCGGCCCCGGCCCGCACCCCCCCCCCGCCGCCCCAAAAAAAGTTATCCCATGGGTGGCCCCGCGGGGGAACGGGCCCGTGCCCCCC
>JAUYNO010000028.1 GCA_030696045.1 Stagnimonas sp.
GGCGGTGCTGCTGGGCTCGTTGGATTCGGGCTCGGTGTATTTGTTTTAGTTCTAGAGCACCTTTGGGCGCATTCCATGCGCCGGCTGGTTCCGCGAACAGCGCCGGCGCATGGAATGCGCCCTGCCGTCTGGACCGCAGCAACAAAAAGGCCCGCTTGCGCGGGCCTTTTTGCTGCCTGCCGCCTTACTGGGCGGGCTGGGCGTCCATCACTTCCGGCGCGGCCTCGCCTTCCACCGGCACCGGCTCTTCCGCAGGTGCGGATTCGCCTTCGACCGGCGCGGCTTCTTCCGTGGCAGCGGCTTCGTCCGCCGGCATGGCGTCCTCGGCCGGAGCCGACTCGCCCTCGACCGGCGCAGCTTCCTCGGTGGGCGCGGTTTCTTCCGTCGGTGCGACTTCCTCCACCGGAGCCGGTTCGGCGACCGGCGCGGCAGCCGCGCCGCCCTCGGTCACCTTCAGCTCGACGCGGCGGTTCAGCTCGCGACCCTCGCTGGTGCCGTTGTCGGCCACCGGGTTGCGCTCGCCGTAACCCATGATGGTCAGGCGGTCACCGGCGACACCGCGCGCGATCAGGTACTGGCGCACCGCTTCCGCCCGGTTGTCGGACAGCTTCAGGTTGTAGGCGTCAGAGGCTTCCGAGCTGGTGTGGCCACCGACCTCGACCTTGAGTTCCTGCGCCGCCAGCAGGGCGTCGGCGACGCCGTCGAGGATGGTCTTGGCGTTGGCGGTCAGCCGGGCCGAGTCGAGCTCGAAGTTGACGCCACGCAGCACCACCGCCTCGCCGGTCTTGCAACCGTTGAGGTCGATGGCTTCACCGGCGGACGGCGCTTCGCAGGCCGGAGCGGCCGGCGGCGGCGCCTCGACCGGGCAGCCCTTCTCGTCCACGGTGGTGCCGGCGGGGGTGTCGGGGCACTGGTCGAGGTCGTCGGTGACGCCGTCACCGTCGGTGTCGACCACTTCCACCGGCGCGATGGCGGCCGGTTCTTCGGCGGCCGGCGGCTCGGCGGCCGGGGTCGCACCCAGCGGCAGCAGCAGGCCGAGCGAGGCCACACCCTCGTAGAAGGACTTGTCGGAGGTGGTCGGATCGTCGCCGGCGGTCTCGCGGCCGTGGGCGTCGATGCGGTACTTCACTTCCGCGCGCAGCGCCGCACCCGGGAACACGCCGCCCATGTCGCCCAGGCCCAGCAGATAACCGAGACCGATGTCGAACAGGGTGGTGCCGTAGTCGGTGATGACGCCGGGGTGATCCTTGAACTGGCCGCGCTGCAGGCTGATCGGCACGTAGAGGTCAGGCAGCACGCTGAGCGGGAACACCATCGCGCCGAGGCCGACGCTGGTCAGCTTGGCGGCGCCAGCGCCGCCCTTGCCGTCGAAGGAGGTATAGCCGGCGGTCAGCTCCAGGTTGAGGCCGGAGGTCAGGCTCTTGCCGATGGCAAGCTGGCCGCCCAGGCCGTCCTTGGTGCCGCGCGAGTCGGCTGCCTTGACGTAATTGAACATCGGCGAGAAGTAGAGATGGTCTCCGAGCGCGCTCTTGGCGCCAGAGCTGCCCGACTCGCCGGAGGACTCTTCGTCCTGAGCGCGCGCGGGGAGAGAGAGCACCATCGCGGCGATCAAGCCGAGCGTGCCAAGGCGGTAGTTCATAGGCATCCCTTTCATACGGTCCGGGTTTGTCGTTGGAATCGTTGAATTTTACGGCGGCCGTAAGCCGACGTCTCCGCCATGTTTGTAACACTCATGCGGTTCCCGCACAACCTCAATACCGGGCAGGCAGGGGCGCCACGATGGAGCACCCGGCGGCGTTGGGGGGCGGTGATCCGCCGCGCCATCGCAGGCTCTATACTGCGCGCCCTTTCAAGCTCCGCCGTCCCGATGGAAGCCAGCAAGATACGTGAAGAGGTGACAGCCCTGCAGGTGCGTTTCGACGCCCTGCGGGGCTATCTTTGACTACGCCAACAAGAAGGACCGGCTGGTCGAAGTCAGCGCCGAGCTGGAACGCGGCGATATCTGGAACAAGCCGGAAGTAGCGCAGGGCCTGGGCCGTGAGCGCGCCAAGCTGGAGGACATCATCCAGCCGCTGGACAAGGCCGAAGCCGGCCTGAGGGACGCGCTGGACCTGCTGGAGATGGCGGAGGCCGAGAACGACACCGGCACCATCAACGAGATCATCCGTGACGTCGAGGCGCTGCAGCGGCTCGCCGACGACATGGAGTTCAAGCGCATGTTCTCGGGCGAGATGGACACCGCCAACTGCTTCGTCGACATCCAGTCGGGCGCCGGCGGCACCGAAGGACAAGACTGGGCCAGCATGCTGCTGCGCATGTACCTGAAGTGGGCCGACGGCAAGGGCTTCAAGACCGAGATCCTGGAGCAGACCGACGGCGAGGTCGCCGGCATCAAGGGCGCCAGCTTTTCGGTGACCGGCCCTTATGCCTATGGCTGGCTGCGCACCGAGACCGGCGTGCACCGCCTGGTGCGCAAGAGCCCGTTCGACTCCGGCAACCGCCGTCACACCAGCTTCGCCGGCGTCTATGTCAGCCCCGAGGTCGATGACAACATCGCCATCGAGATCAATCCGGCCGATCTGGAAGTGGACACCTACCGCTCCAGCGGCGCCGGTGGCCAGCACGTCAACAAGACCGAGTCGGCGATCCGCATCAAGCACGTGCCGAGCGGCATCGTGGTGTCCTGCCAGACCCAGCGCAGCCAGCACGCCAACCGCGACAACGCGATGAAGATGCTGAAGTCCAGGCTCTACGAAGCCGAGCTGCAGAAGCGCAATACCGAGAAGCAGCGGGTGGAGGACTCCAAGAGCGACATCGAATGGGGCAGCCAGATCCGCAGCTATGTGCTCGACCAGTCGCGGATCAAGGATCTGCGCACCGGAGTGGAAATCGCCGACACCGACAAGGTGCTCAACGGCCACCTGGATCCTTTTATCGAAGCCAGCCTCAAGCAGGGGCTGTAACCAAACCCGAGGCGTGAGGCGTTAGGTGTGAGGCGACTGCCCACGCCGCGCGAGCACGAAGACGATGACCGAAGACCAGAAGCCGCAAGACGAGAACCAGCTCATCGTGGTCCGGCGCGAGAAGTTGGAGCGCCTGCGCGCCGCCGGCCAGGCCTATCCCAACGACTTCCGCCGCGACACCCTGGCCGAGCACCTGCACGGCAGCTTCGGCGAGTGCACGGTCGAGGCGCTGGAAGCGCACGAGGAAGTGTTCCGCGTCGCCGGCCGCATCATGGCCAAGCGCGGCCAGGGCAAGGTGAGCTTCGTCGAGCTGATGGACAGCTCCGGCCGCATCCAACTCTTCGTGCAGATCAACGCGCTCGGCGAAGCCGCCTACGAGGCTTTCAAGGGCTGGGACATCGGCGACGTGGTCGGTGCCGTCGGCCGCTTGATGAAGACCAAGGCCGGCGAGCTGTCGCTGCGCGTCAGCGAACTCCGGCTGCTGACCAAGAGCCTGCGGCCGCTGCCGGAAAAGTGGTCGGGCCTGACCGACACCGAGACCCGCTACCGCCAGCGCTATCTCGACCTGATCGTCAATCCGGACGTGAAGGCGGTATTCCAGAAGCGCACCCAGATCGTCCGCTTCATCCGTCAGTTCCTCGACACTCTGGGCTTCCAGGAAGTCGAGACGCCGATGCTGCAGGTGATTCCGGGCGGCGCCACCGCGCGCCCCTTCGTGACCCATCACAACGCGCTCGACCGCGAGCTGTTCCTGCGCATCGCTCCGGAGCTGTACCTGAAGCGCCTGGTGGTCGGCCACTTCGAGAAGGTCTACGAGATCAACCGCAACTTCCGCAACGAGGGGCTCAGCACACGCCACAACCCCGAGTTCACCATGCTGGAGTTCTACCAGGCCTACGCCGACTACCGCGACCTGATGGACCTCACCGAGAACCTGATCCGCGATTGCGCGCTGAGCGTCAACGGCAGCACCCAGCTGCGCTACCAGGGGCGCGACTACGATCTCGGCCGGCCCTTCAACCGCTGGACCATGGCGGAGGCGGTGGCCAAGGCCAACCCGGAACTGGACCCGAGCCGTCTGGGCGATGCCGACTACCTGCGCCCCATCGTCAAGGCCAAGGGTGGCAATCCGCAGCCCGGCTACGGCGCCGGCCGCCTGCTCACCGAGCTGTTCGAGGCGACGGTCGAGGCCGACCTGCTCGACCCGACCTTCATCACCGAATACCCGACCGAGGTCTCGCCGCTGGCACGTTGCAACGACGCCAATCCGCAGGTCACCGACCGTTTCGAGTTCTTCCTCGCCGGGCGCGAGGTCGCCAACGGTTTCAGCGAGCTGAACGACGCCGACGACCAGGCCGCGCGCTTCAAGGCCCAGGTCGACGCCAAGACCGCCGGCGATGACGAGGCGATGTTCTTCGACGCCGATTACATCCGCGCGCTCGAATACGGCCTGCCGCCGACGGCGGGCGAGGGGATCGGCATTGATCGGCTGGTGATGTTCCTGACCGACTGCGCCTCGATCCGCGATGTGCTGCTCTTTCCGGCCATGCGGCCGGAAAGCAATTGACTGGTCCGGCCATGCGGCCGGAAAGCAGCTGACTGTTCCCGAGCGTGCGGCCCGAGGCCAGCCAGCCGGTTAACCCTTCAGGCGCAGGATGCCCAGGGCCTTGAGCACGTATTTCTCGTAGACCGGCTCAGTGTTGCCGGTCTTCATCTTGCGGATGAAATACTTCTCGAAGGCGACCTTGGCCAGGTGCACCCACTTGCCCTTCTTGGCCCAGGTGAGGTTCCGGGGCGGGATCTGCGGCAGCGCGACGAAGGCGACGCCACTGTCGCCCATGTCGGCCAGGCAGATCGCATTCCAGGTCGCCTTGCGGTCGGCCGGCTCGCCCGCCAGTTCGTGCTTGATGTTCTCGGCGATGGCCGTGACCATCGACTCGATCATGTAACCGGTCTTGGGTGCACCGGTCGGCACCGGCGTCGTCTCCACCGGCGGGATCGCGACACAGACTCCGGCCGCGAAGATGTTGCGGTAGCGCGGATTGCGCTGGAACTCGTCGATCAGGACAAAGCCGCGCGGATTGCACATGTCCTTGATGGCGGCCACCGGCGCCACCCCCTTGAACGCCGGGATGAACATGCTGAAGCGCGACGGCAGCTCCTGTTCGCGGACCAGGCTGCCCTTGTCATCGTGCTCGGCGATCTTCACCGAGTCGGCCCTGGCCTCGATCAGCTTGGCGTTGGTGATCCATTTGATATGGCGCTGCCGCAGTTCCGATTCCAGCAGGCCCTTGGAGTCGCCGACCCCGCCCAGACCCATGTGGCCGATATAGGGCTCGCTGGTGACGAAGGTCATCGGCACCCGGTCGCGCAACTTGCGCTTGCGCAGGTCGGCGTCGACGATCAATGCGAATTCGTAGGCGGGCCCGAAGCAGCTCGCACCCTGGACCGCGCCAATGACGACCGGGCCTGGATTCCCCAGGAATTCCTGGTAGGCCTTGCCAGTCTGCTCGGCGTGCGGCGTGGTGCAGATCGAGTGGGTGTGGCCCTGCGGCCCGGTGCCCGGTATCTCGTCGAAGGCAAGCTGGGGCCCGGTGGTGATAACCAGGTAGTCGTAAGTCAGGGTCTGGCCGTCGGCCAGGCTCAGGCGGCTTTCGGCGGGTTCCAGCGCGGTCACCGCGCTGGCGATGAAGCGGATGCCCTTTTTCTCGACGTTCGGGCGAATCGCGACCAGGATGTCTTCCGGCGCGCGCCAGCCGACCGCCACCCAGGGATTGCTGGGGGTGAACTGGAAATGCTCGCTGCTGCCGATCAGGGTGACCGTGTGCGCCGCGCCTAGCTCCCGCTTCAGATCGTAGGCGGCAGGCATGCCGCCGACGCCCGCGCCCATCACCACGATGTGTGCCATATCGGTCTCCTCGATGCCGGTCACTGCCCGCAGCTTGGTCGCGTGCGGGCCGCGCCGCGTTGATCCAGGTCAGTCCCGGCCACTTGCGGCATCAAGGGTTGGTCTTTATATTAGTAAAAGTTAAATTAGGTAAATGCAAATGGCCCAGGCGCCAGAACGCAAGGCAGCGGAGATGGTCCGGCACGCGGAAGCGGCGGCGCGCCTGCTGCGCGCGCTCGCCAATCCGCACCGGCTGCTGCTGCTCTGCACGCTGGCCGAGGGTGAGCGCTCGGTGGGTGAGCTCAACCAGAGCGTGCCGCTGTCGCAGTCGGCGCTGTCGCAGCATCTGGCGCTGCTGCGCGAGGACGAGCTGGTGCTCACCCGGCGCGAAGCACAGACGATTTATTACTCGCTGGCCAAGGGGCCGGCGCTGACCGTCATCAATGCCCTGCATTCGGTGTACTGCAAGGCCGGTTGACCCAGGTCAGCGCGCTAGCCAGCGGTCCGCAGTCCAATCCACGCAAGACCATCAAGGAGTTGATCAATGAAAGCCACCCTGGATCAGCTGGTGTTCCGCATCGCCGGCAGCTTCGTGCTGCTGAGCCTGCTGCTCGCCCACTACCACTCGGCCAACTGGCTGTGGTTCACCGCCTTTGTCGGCGCCAACATGCTGCAGGCCTCGTTCACCGGCTTCTGTCCGCTGGCGCTGATCCTGCGCCGGTTCGGTGTGCAGCCGGGCCCGGCCTTTTGCCCGGCCAAATCCGGCTGAGGCGCGGTCATGAGCAAACTCGGCCTGCTGGGGCTGCTCGGCCTGCTGGTGGCCGGCTGCGGCGAAGCCCCGGCTCCGGCCCCGGCCCCGGTTGCGGCGGCGCCGGCGCCGGAAGCCGCGACCCTGGTCGTCGAGCCCACGCGCGCCGAGAGCGAGACCCGCTTCGATGGCGTGGTCGAGGCCGTCAACCAGGCGACCGTGGCGGCGCAGACGGGGGGGCGGGTGGTCGAATTGCCGTTCGACGTCGGCGACTACGTGAAGCAGGGCGCGGTGATCGTGCGCCTGACCGGCACCGAGCAGCAGGCCCAGGCCGGTGGCGCCACCGCCGCGCTGACCGAAGCCCGGGCGCGGTTGGCCGATGCCCGGGCGCAGCACGAGCGTGTCGCCAATCTGTTCAGCCAGGGCGTGGTCGCCAAGGCCGCGCTGGACCGCGCCAAGGCCGACCTCGACAGCGCGGCGGCGCGTGCCGAGGCAGCGCGCAATGCCCTGGTGCAGGCGCGCGAGCAGGCGGGCTATACCGTCGTGCGGGCGCCCTATAGCGGCATCGTGGTCAAGCGCCATGTCGAGGTCGGCGAGACCGTCGGCCTGGGCCGGCCGCTGATGACCGGGCTGTCGCTGGAACACCTGCGGGTGGTGGTCGAGGTATCGCAGCAGCACATTGGCCCGCTGCGCAGCCACAAGAAGGCGCGGGTGATCCTGCCGGACGGGCGCTCGGTCGCTGCCAGCGAGCTGCGGATACCGCCCAGCGCCGATCCGGCGACCCACAGTTTCCGGGTGCTGGTCACGCTGCCCCCGGGCGATTACGGCGCCTTCCCCGGCACCCTGGTCAAGGTCGCCTTCGTCAGCGGCGAGCAGGAGCAGTTGCTGGTGCCGGCGGCGGCGTTGCTGCGCCGGGGCGAGGTCACCGGGGTTTACGTGATGGCGGATGGCCGCGCGAGTCTGCGCTATGTCCGCGTCGGCAGCCCCGGCGCTGACGGCAGGGTGCCGCTGCTGGCGGGCCTGCGGGCGGGCGAGACCATCCTCGCGGACGCCGTCGGTGGTGGCCCGATCTACAAGCAAGGCCCGGCTCCGGGCGCGGACAGCCCATGAAGGGCGCGGCCGAACTGGGCCTGTCCGGCCGCATCGCGCGGCAGTTCCTGACCACCGAGATCACGCCGCTGCTGGCGCTGACCGGACTGCTGCTCGGCCTGTTCGCGGTGCTGGTGACCCCGCGCGAGGAAGAGCCGCAGATCAATGTCACCTTCGCCAACGTGTTCATTCCCTTCCCCGGCGCCTCCGCCCAGGAGGTGGAGTCGCTGCTGACCACCCCCGCCGAGCGCATCGTCTCCGAGATCGAGAAGGTCGAGCACGTCTACTCGGTCTCCCAGCCCGGCATGGCGGTGCTCACGGTGCGCTACGAGGTTGGCACCCCGCGTACCGATGCCATCGTGCGCCTGTACAACGCCTTCTATCAGCACGCCGATTGGCTGCCGCAGGGCCTAGGCGTCGGCCCGCCGCTGATCAAGCCGAAGGGCATCGACGACGTGCCGATTGTCGCCGTCACGCTGTGGAGCGAGGATCCGCAACTGGGTGCCGACGATTTGATGCGGGTCGCGCGCAGTATCGACTCGGAACTGCAGCGGGTGCCGGGCACCCGCAATATCGAGATCATCGGCGGGCCGGAGCGGGTGCTGCGGGTGACGCTGGATCCGCAGCGGCTCACCGGCTACGGGCTCGCCATCGAGGACCTGCGGCGCGCCCTGGCGGCCGCCAACGTGGCGCAGGATGCCGACGCCATGGTCCGCGACAATCGCGAAATCCTGGTGCAGGCCGGTGCGTTCCTGAGCACGCCCGAGGACGTCGCCGAGCTGGTGGTCGGGGTCCGGAACCAGGGGCCGATCTTCCTGCGCGACGTCGCCGAGGTGGCGCTGACGGCCGACATCCCGAAATCCTACGTCAGCCAGGGCATCGGCTCCGGCGCGAG
>JAUYNO010000036.1 GCA_030696045.1 Stagnimonas sp.
CCCAGTGGCGGTTTCCCAGGAGCTCAATCCGGCCTATGCCCGTGACCACGCCGAGAGCATCCGCAAGCAGTTTGGCGACAGCATCTGCGTATCGGCCCGGCTGCCGGAATCGCTGTTCGAGATCGGCGCCACCCGGCGTGACAAGGCCCAGGTCGCGGGGCGTCCGCTGCAGGGGCAGCGCCGGGCCATCGAGCAGAAGGAGGCAATGAAGGCGTCCCAGGCCAAGCTCAGCAACGCCGCCGGCGAATGGAGCGACTACGGCCAGGGTCCGCAGGTCTCCGATCCGGCCTACCCGGCGGGCGACACCGATGGCATTCCCGAGGTCGCCGGCCGGGTCGACAACTTCGCCTACGACTCCGAGACCAAGCGCCTGTTCGCGGCGGTTGGCAATGGCGGCATCTGGATGAGCGAGGCGGTAGATGGCGATCTCGCCACCCTGGGCGATCTCTGGCGGCCGATCGGCGACAAGTTGCCCTCCCTGGTCAACAGCGCGGTGGCCTGGACCCCGGCCAAGGGTGGCCGGCTGGTCGTGCTCACCGGCGAGCACACCATGGGCGGCAATTCCTACGTCGGCCTGGGCGTGTACTGGAGCGACGACTTGGGCGAAAGCTGGAACCACGCCAGCGGCGTGCCCGACGAGGCGCTGGCCTTCAAGCTGGCGGTGGACGGCTCCAATCCGAGCATCGTCTACGCCGCCACCGGCAAGGGTCTGTTCCGCTCCGAGGACGCCGGCGAGAGCTTCGTCAACGTCAAGCTGCCGGTGTCGGAAGGCTGCGCCGGTGTCGAGGACCTTGGCCCCTGCCAGTTCGCCAGTTTCGTCACCGATGTGGTGGTGAAGGCGCCGGGCGGCTCGACCAACTTCGAGTGCGGCGCGGATGGCTGTCCGGTGCTGGCGGCGGTGGGTTTCCGCGCCGGTTCCATTCCCTATCCTGACGGCACGCCGCAGGCGCCGGGCAACGGCCTGTACCGCTCCGACTCCGGCAAGCCGGACAGCTTCAGCTTGCTCAGCGCGGCCTCGCCCAGCGGCCTGCTGCCCTTCGGCTTCGCGCAGCCGGAGCGGGTGGGGCGGGTCGAGCTGGGTGCCGCCATCGGCCCGGCGCAGGACCACGACTATGTCTACGCCATCGTCGAAGACGCGGTGCTGTTCAATGGCGGCTTCCCGTTGCTGGATATCGACGTCGGTCAGGACTTCGACCCGGCCACGCTGTGCGCCGCCACCGGGCCGCTGTCGCCGGTCTGCGAACTGGTGGTTGGCGGCGTCTCCAGCGCCACCACCTTCAACGGCCTGTATGTGTCTTCGGATTTCGGCAGCAGCTGGACCCGTCTGCTCGACGACGCCGGGCTCTATGCCAACGCCGTGCCGGGCGGTTCCTCGCTGGCGGCAGTGATCGCGCTGGGCGTCGGGCCCGGCGTGCAGTCCTGGTACGACATGTGGGTAAAGCCCGATCCGACCCAGGCGCTGGCCGGTGCCCCGACCCGCCTCACCTTCGGTCTGGAAGAGCTCTGGATCAACAATGTGCCGCTGCCGCCGACCGGCCTGATCGAGACCACGCCGATTGCCTGGAATGTGTTTGGTGCCTACTTCGCCGGCGACACCTGCCTGTTCCTGATCGGCAATCTGGGCCTGGGCGAAAGCGCGCCGGTCTGCCCGGGTTACGACGGCCTGGTCAACGGCACCACCACCCACCCCGATCAGCACGACGGCCTCTACATCCCGGACGAACTGGGCGGTGCCTGGCTATTTGTCGGCAACGACGGCGGTGTCTACAAGCAGTACTCCAGCGGCTTGACCGATACCTTCCGCAACGACGAATGGCAGCGGGGCGCCAACCAGGGTTTCTATACCCTGATGAACTACGGCATCGCGGTCGCCAACGACGGCACGGTGTACTACGGCCTGCAGGACAACACCTCGGGCAAGATCGAGCCCGACACCGGCCGCCAGGTCCGGGTCTACGTCGGTGACGGCATGTGGGCGGCCGTGCACCCGGAAAACTCGCAAATCGCCTACTACCAGACGCCGGGCCTGGCCCTGGTGCGCACGCTCGATGGCGGCGCCAGCTACAGCTACATCGACAGCTTCGACGTCGGCACCGCGCACTTCCTGTCGCCGTTCGTGATGGACCCGAAGGACCCGGAGCACCTGGTCGCCGCCGGCACCAAGGTGGCGGAAACTTCGGACGCCTCGACCGACGCGAACTGGACCACGGTGTTCGAGCTCGGCGTCGACGAGGTCAGCGGCGCGGCGCGTATAACCCGCCAGCGGCCGCTGGCGGTGTCCGGTGACAACATCTACGTCGGCTACTGCGGCCCCTGCAATCTGGCCGGCAGCGATGCCCAGTTCCAGCGCGGCATCGCCACCAATGTCGGCGGCGAGCTGCCACCGCAGCGGGGCACCGGCGATGGCTGGCATTTCGCCAAGGCCGAGGGCCTGCCCAACCGCTACATCTACGAGATCGCGGTCGATCCGGACCAGCCAAAGACCATCTGGGTGGTGCTCGGTGGCTACTCGACCGCGCGCTGGGCGCCGCCTGGGCAGTACCTGGACGAGAACACCGCGCGGGGCGAGGGCAGCGTCTACAAGTCCACCGATGCCGGCGAGAGCTTCGTCAACGTCAGCGGCAATCTGCCGGAGCTGATCGTCACCGCCATCCTCAAGCGCCGCGACCAGCTGATCATCGGCACCGACATCGGCACCTTCATCTCCAGCGACCTGGACGGCAAGGAGTGGGCGCCGCTCGGTGACCTGCCGGCGGTACCGGTCAACCAGCTGGTGCTCAAGCCCGACGACGACAAGCAACTGTTCGCCGCCACCTTCGGCCGTGGCGTGCAGCACTACGTGATGACCGATTTGCCGGACGGCGGCAGTTCGTCCGGCGGTTCTTCCGGTTCTTCCTCGGGCGCCTCGTCGTCGGGGGGCTCGTCGTCCGGCGCTTCTTCCAGTAGTGGCGGTGCTTCGGGTGGCGGCAGCGAAGGACGTTTTGGTGGCAGCGTCGGCTTCGGTTTGCTGAGTCTGCTGGCGCTAGCCGCCGCCGGGCGCCGTCGTCGGCCAGGCCCGGCTACAGATCGGGTTTGAACAACTGCATGAAACGGATGAATTCGAGCTTGCTGCCCTGGACCACCTCGAAGTCGCGGACCACCGCCAGCGCCGGATTGCGGAGCTGCGCCAGCGTTTCCTTGAACACCTGGGCCGAGACGCGGACGCGGATGTCGAGTCCGGGCTCCAGTCCTTCGAGCACCTCGCTGACGCCGTTGCGAACAATGTAGGTGTAGCGCTCGGGCAGGTCGCTGAACTCGAAGCCGACCTGGATACGCCGGTCGGCGCTGGCCTCGGCGTCGAGGTTGACCGCCATGCCGTCGAAAAACAGGCTCAGCGGCATGGCTGCGAGCATGGCCGGGGTCGGCATCATGGCCTGCTCGGGCAGCACCAGGTCCCCGGCCAGCTCGTGCATGCTGACCAGGTACCAGTGACGGGCGTTGGGATTGCTCTCGGCCTCGCCCAGGGCCCGCAGGGCCGCGATGCGCGCGGCCTTGAGTTCGCGGTGCTCGGGGGCCAGGCGCAAGGCGCGATCGGTGAGCTGCAGTACCCATTGATGCTCGCCGCGCCGGCTGGCTTCGACCACGGCGCCGACCAGTGCCTCGGTCCCGCCGAGCAGTTCGGCCCAGTGCTTGGCTTCATCGACCGGCGCCAGCGGTCGCAGCTGCGCGGGATTGCCATCGAACCAACCGAGATTGCCGCTGAACACGCTACGCGCCGACCAGTCGGGCCGGCCATAGAACTCCTGCAGATAGGGCGAGCTGGCCAGTGCTTCCGGCAGCCGCAGCCGGCCGGCGATTTCGTCCGGACCAAGGCCCTGGTTGATCAGGCGGATGCTCTGGTCGTAGACGTAGCGGATCGCGTCGCGGTAATCGCGCAGGCTGTCGCGGACCAGGTCCGCACCGAGCAGGGGCCGGCCGTGGCTGGGCACCAGCGCCTCGGGCGCGAGTGCCCGCATCCGGTCCAGCGAGGCGGCCCAGGCCTTGGGGTCGCGATAGCCGGTGCCACGGATGGTGTAGAGGTTGGGGAAGGCGCGGTAGAAGTTGTCGCCGCTGAGCAGGATGCGCCGCTCCGGCAGCCAGACGAACAGCTGGTCCTCGGTCTCGCCCGGTGCGTGCAGCAGCTGGAAGTGCACACCGGCCACGCGGTCGTCGAGTTGCTGGTCAAAACTGCGCGTCGGCCGCAGCACCTGCATCTCGCTGTCTTGCCCCACCCCTAAGCGCGGGCCGATGCCGACGTTCACCATCTCGGCCTCACTCAGGTAGTTGCCGTACATGCGAAAGGCGCGACGGGCGATGATGGGCTGCAACTCGCTGGCGATCTTGTCGATATTGGCGAGCGCCCCGGCCTGGGCATAGACCACCGGTGGCGCCTGGCCGGGCTTGAGGAAGGCCGGGCCGCCAGCAATGTGATCGGGATGCGAGTGGGTATAGATCAGCGCTTTCACCGGCTTGTCGCTGAGCTTGCGGAATTCGGCGGCAACGGCGCTGGCGGTTTCCAGGCTTTCCAACGCGTCAACCACGATCAGTCCGTCCTCGCCCTCGATCAGGATGGAGTTGGAGATGCCATAGCCGACCGCGACATGGATGCCCTTCGCGACCTCGATCACTTCGCGGCGGAATTCCTGGCTGTGGGTGCTGAGCGCGGCGGGGCTGCTGGCCGTCGCCGGCTGCGGCTCGGGGCTGGAATGGCAGGCCGCGAGCAGCAGGCCCAGGCTGAGCGTCAACGGGTGCTTCAAAACGAATACCTCAGGCTGAACGAAAGGTTGTCTCGGTCACGCCGGGCATTGCGCTGCCCGGCGCCGGTGAACACCTGGTACTGCAGGCCGGCGCCCAGGTGCTGGCCGAGTTCGGCGTCGAGCACGACGATGCCGGTGATGCGACCGGCGACGTAGTTGTCGATCTGCGCCGGCGAAATGCCGTGCAGGTCGTGCAGTAGCACCAGGGTCGGGTTCAGGCGCAGGCCTGCCGGCAGGCCGGTGTAGCTGAGCCGCAGCAAGCCCCGGTAGCCATAGGCCAGTTCGGTGGCGAAGCCGGAGGTCTGCTGGGTCGGGTTGACCCGCAGCGAATCGGCCTCGCCATTGGGGTCGCCGCTGCCGTCGGCGCCGGGGCTGTGATGGGTGCGGTCGCCCTGGCCTTCCAGCTGCAGCCGGGACAGCGAGGGCAGGCCGACGATATGGCTGAGACCGAATTCCAGCGCCATGGTGATCTGGTCGGCGCCGAACAGATTGGAATTGCCCCAGCTGCGCAGGCCGCTGAGCACCAGTTGCCCGACCGGAAAGCGCTCGTAGCCCGGCACCAGCTCCCGGGCCCGGTATTGCTCGATGCCGCGATAGGCGGGCAGGAAACTGGGGTAGGCACGCTGGTAGCCGGGCAGGGTGAACAGAGCCTGGCCAGCCAGGTCGGCGGGAATCGCGACATCCTCCTCGGGCAGGGCCGGGGCCTCCGCCGCGAACAGGATGTCGGTCAGCTGCACCTGCAGGGGCAGATTCGGCCGGTAGGAATACTCGACGCCGAGCGACCAGCGGCCCAGGTTGGTGCTGAGGCTGAGGCCGAACATCCGCAGGTTTTCCGGATAGGCGAAATAGGGCTGCACGCTATCGACCGGCAGCGGCTCCAGACCGACCGGATTGAAGCTGGCGTTGAAGCCCTCGCAGGCGGCGAACACCGCGAGGAAGTCATTGGAGCCGGCATCCCGGGTGCAGGATTGCTGTGCCGCGTAGACACTCACATAGGGCAGGCGGCTGTGGTAGTTGAGAAAGTACAGGCCCAGCTCGGTGCCGCCGTTGAGATCGGCCGCGTAGTACTTCAGCTGCAGGCCGTACTGGCCGCCATCGCGCGGATAGCCGTGGTCGGCGGGCAGCATGTAGGCGGTGCGGGTGCTCTGGCTGATGAGGCCGGGAAAGCCGGGGGGGCTGTACTGGCGCTCCGGGTCCTCGGCGAACTGGCCGATGCCGGTCATCAGGTAGCGGCCATCACCGAGCAGGTCGCTGGTCGAAAAAAAACTGCCGGCCTGGTCTGGCAGCACCGGCACCCACTGCAACTGGTACAGCGCCTCGAACGACCAATGGCCGCCGATATCGCCGGCCAGCAGCGCCGCCGGCACCGGTCTGGCCACCTCGTTGAGCTGAAAGCCGGGCATGCGCGCCACGGTGGCGTCGAGCGGGTTGAAGGCGTTGAGGGTATTGAACAGGGTGAGGTTGGACTCGCCCCAGTTGAGCACCTGATTGCCGACCGTGAGCGCCAGCTCGCGATCACTGCCCAGCCCGAAGCTGCCGGTGACATAGGCATCCAGCCATTTGTAGCCGCGGCCGAAGTCCTCGGCGATGTTGCGTGCGCGTGGTGTGCGCGCCGGCTGGTACAGGGTGTTGGAATGGCGGTCGTCGAAATCGTCGTTGACCGGGTCGTAATAGAACAGGCCGCGCAGCTTGGCGCTGAGCGGACCCCAATCGAGGATCAGCTGCGGCGTCAGCCTGGTGGTTGCGGCTACCAGGTCGTAGCGCTCGTAGTTGAGGTTGCCGTTGTCGTTGTTGCTGCCGGCAAAGGCACCTACGGCATCAATCAGCCGCTGGTTGGGTTCGAGGTCGCCGCTGGCCGACATGCAGTCGTCGGCCAGGCAGAGCTCCTGCTGGCCCGGTACATTGAGCTTGCCGATCAACTCGTTGGAGCGTTGCTGCATGCGCCAGGCGGCACCAATGGTGTAGAGCCCGCTCAGCTCGGCGTTAAAGCCGCCCCACTGCCACTGCAGCTCATCGCTCCAGCAGCTACCCGCCCGCGCCAGCAGCAGGATCATCGTCACGGTCGTAAGTCGACGCATTGGTATTGGTTCTCCTCCAGTGATCCGCGGCGCGTCAGCACGCGCCGCCCTTCAAATCCGCAAGCCGGCCTCCTCCAGGCAGCGAACCAGATCGACGATCCGGTCCTGTCCCCAGAAACAATGCCGGCCGATCCGGTAGCTGGGCACGCCCCACAGGCCCAGTTCGCCCAGCTGTTCGGTGTTGCGCTCCATGGCCTCCAGGCCCCTGGGATCGTCGAACGCGCGCAGGCAGTCCTGCCAGGCGAGGCCGGCCTGTTCACAGACCTTGCGCATCGGACGGTCCCGGGCCAGGTCGGCGCCCTCGGCCCAGATGGCATGACCGGCCGCCAGCACGAAGGCGGCGATCCGATCCTGACGTCCGGCCAGCTCGCAGAGGCGCAGGCAGCGCCATACCGCTTCGCCCAGCGGGTCGTGGACCGGCCCGAAGGGCAGGCCCAGTCGCTGCGCCTCGCGACCGGCGTCACGCAGGATGTAGAGCCGCTTGGCCGGCGGCACCGGCTGTCCACGGGTGACCATGGGTCGCACCCCGCGAAGCTCCAGGCGCACTCGAAAGTCCGAGGGCAGCGCGAAGATTCGCGGTGCCGCCAGATAGGAATACGGACTCCGGAACGAATAGAAGAACTCGACCGTGCTCATGGCAACCACGCCAGGCGGCGCAGCCAGTCGGTAATGGCGGGCAGCCGCTCGTGCGCGAAGTACCAACGACCCTCGACCCAGGCGGCCGGCGAGTCCCAGTGCCCCCGCTGCTGCAGCGCGCGATGATGGGCATCGAGGCGGTCGCGCAGGCAATGGTCGGGCAGCGGCAGCCCCGGGTAGCACTCCGCATACAGTCGCCTAAAGGCGACGTGGTCGGCGGGATCGGCGGCGTCACGCCAGAGCCGGCGCAGCGCACGATCCGCGAAGGCGACCGGATCCTGTCCCTGCAACTGGGCGTACAGGGTCCATTCGGCCAGGTAGCACACCTCCGCCGCCGCCAGTGGCGACACGCGGCGCAGGGACTGGCCTTGACGACGCAGCAAGGCTGCCGAGTCGCGCACGGCGTGCACGCGTCGTTGCGCCGCCGCCGGGTCCATCGCCAGGCCGCGACGCGCCAGCGGATACAGATTCAGTCGTACCGGCCGATCACGGATCATCTCGATCAGGCCGGGCAGGGCCACGGCGGCGTAGGGATCGTCGAAGGCGAAATACAGATCGATCCGCGCCCTGCCACCGGCCAGGCGACGCAGCAGGGCAGAGACTTTCGACGGCATGGCCTGCCGATCCAGCCACAGCAGCAGGCTCGGCAATCCGCGCTTTTGAAAGCGCTGCCACAAGCTGTCGGTGGGCGGGGAGCGCATGCCGCGGGTTCAGCGCATCAGCCGCCGACGCATCAGCCGCAGATAGCGCTGATCGCTGATCCAGCGCCGCAGGGCCAGCAGCAAGCGGGCGTCCGGCCCCACCGGGTAGCGCAGTCGCTCCGAGCCGTCGGTACAGGCCTGCCAGATCGCGGCCGCGACCAGGGCGGGGGCGCTGCCCTTGCCGCCGGCCGCCTGCATGCGGCGGGTGCTGCGTTCCACGGCGGCGTTGTAGGCGCTCAGGGCCGGATCGTGGACGAACTCCGCCGAGCGGCCATAGAAATCCGTACGGATCGCGCCGGGTTCGATCAGCTTCACCCGGACCCCGATCTCGGCCGCCTCGAACGCCAGCGACTCGGTGAAGCCCTCCACCGCCCACTTGCTGGCGTGGTAGACGCTGTAGAACGGAAAGCTCAGGCGCCCGCCCATGCTGGCGACGTTCACCAGCACGCCGCCGCCCTGGCTGCGAAACTGCGCCAGCGCCGCGCGCGAAACCCGCATCAGGCCGAAGACATTGGTTTCGAACTGACGGCGGATGGCGTCCTCGCTGATCGACTCGAAGCTGCCGGAAAGCCCATAGCCGGCGTTGTTCACCACCGCGTCCAGGCGCGGCAGTTCGCGACCCAGCTGCTCGAAGACGGCCTGCACTGAGGCCGGATCGTCGACGTCCATGGCCAGCGGCCGGCACTGTGGATGGCTGGGGAGGCTCTGCGGCTGGCGGGCGGTGGCGAACACCGTCCAGCCGCGCGCCAGGAACTCCTGCACGGTGGCGGCGCCGATGCCGCTGCTGCAACCGGTAATCAGCACCGCGCTCATGGCAGGCTGTCCTCGATGATCTCGCGGCCGCCGGCCGGCAGCTCGATCAGCAGGCCGTCCTCAGCCACCTCCACCCCCCGCGGCCGGATCGCGCCGACGCCGCGCAGGAACATCGGCAGTTGCAGGCGGGTGTGGATCGGCGGCATCAGGTGGTAGAGCACTAGCAACGGCACCTCGGCCTGGTTGGCGATGCGCGCCGCCTCGACCGGACTCGTGTGGTAGTCGTTGATCTCGCGGTGCAGCTGGGCGAAGCGCTGGTTGGCCCTGGGCGTGGCCGCCACCGCTTGGTGGATCAGGGCCTCCATATGGGTGGCGTTGGCCTCGTGCAGCAGCACATCGGCACCCCGGCTGGCCACCGCCAGCGGCGGGTGGTAGGCGGTGTCGCCGCTGATCACCAGCGAGCGGCCACGGTAGTCGAAGCGGTAGGCATAGGCCGGCGCCACCACCTTGTGATCGATCTCGATGGCAGTGACCTTCAGGCCATCCTGCTCCAGCACCACGGTCTGGCGGTCCTTGGCTGGGCTGGCCGGCTCGGGCAGGACCACGGGCCGCGCCTCCATTCGAGCGTCGTCCGGGTGCAGGAAGCCTGGGCCGTGATGGCGCACCCGGTAGTCGGTGTCGATGGCATAGGCCTCGTTGAAGCCGCCGACCACCCGCTCGATGCCCGGCGGCCCGTACACCGGCAACGCGCCCTTGCGGCCCGAGGCCCAGCTCTGCAGGCGCATCTCCGCCAGACCGCCCATGTGGTCGGAATGCAGATGGGTGATGAAGACGCCGGCCAGCTTCTCGCGCGGAATGTTCCAGAGGCCGAGATTGCGCGGCGAGCCGGGGCCGGCATCCACCAGGTAGTAGCGATCACCGGCCATCACCAGCAGACAGGCCTGTTCACGGTTCGGATCGGGCAGTGGCGAGGAGCTGCCGCAGACGATCACGCTCAGGCGCTGGCCGTCGAAGTAGTGCTCGTAGCTGCGGCCGAGGGAGTGCTTGGCGACCGCCAGGAACACGCGGTCCTGCACCCAGGGCAGGCGCGACAGCCCCAGCGCCGCCAGCCCGAGTACCAGCACCAACACCAGCCTCGCCCAGAACAGCCAGCGCAGGATCCGCATCGTCTACTCCTCCAATCTGTGGTGATCCACGCAGGCTAGGGCGGACGGGTGCCAGGTCGTGAGATGCGCGGATGCCGCCTTACTTGTCCTCGCGGGCCGCGTTCGCGTGACCCGCTCCCAGGCGCCAGGCGCGCGGGGTCTGGCCGGTCCAGCGCCGGAAGGCGCGGGTGAAGTTGGCCGGGTTGTCGTAGCCGACCAGGCCGGCGATCCGTTCGACGGCCAGCGTCGGCTCGGCCAGCAGCCGCAGCGCATCGCGGCGCCGGGCCTCGTCGCGCAGCGGCAGGTAGCCGGAGCCCAGAGCCCGCAGCCGGCGCTTGAGATGGCGCGGCGAGATCGTCAGCCGCACCGCCAGCTCACCCAGCTCGGGGTAGCGCCCCTGTTCGGCGACCATCAGCTGGCGCGCCCGTTCCAGCAGCGACTGCCGACCAATGCCGCGCAGGGCCAGTTCCCGCTCGCATTGCGCCACCGCCAGCTCGCTGCTCAGCGGGTCGGCGGTGGCGATCGGCCGGTCGAGCAGGGCCGCCGGGAAGCACAGGCGGTTGCCGGTCTCGCGGTGGCGCACGCGCGGCAGGCGCTGGCGGTAACGGGCGTAGTGCGGCGGCTCGGGAAAGTCGTGGTGAATCTCGACCTGGGCGAGCAGGCCCTCGTCGTCGGGGCCGCCGCCCTCGGCGAGGCTGGCGGCGAGCTGGCAGAGCTCGGCCATCAAGTGTTCGTAGCCGAATTGCCGGAACGGCCCCAGCGGCAGCGCCTCGCTGGCCTCCAGGCACAGCCGTGCGCCCTCGCGGCGCAGCTCGATCTGATGGAAGGGCAGCCGCGTGTGCAGGTAGCGCAGCCCCAGCTGCAGTGCCTGGCCGAGCGTGGCGCAACTCATCAGCCCGTAGCCGAGGAAGCCGTGGCTGGTCAGGCGGCTGGCCAGCGCCAGCTCGTAGGAAAGGCCGGGATCGCCGCTCAGGCGCAGCGCATTGGCGATCAGCTGGCCGTACTGCGCCACGCTCAGCGAGGCCTCGCGGCCGGCGAAGGCGCCCGGCTCGAGACCGGTGCCGGCCAGCAGCTGCTCGACGGCGAGCCCGCGCGGCCTCAGCAGGCCGAGCAGACGCAGCGCGTAGCTGGCCGGCAGCCGCTGGCGGGCGAGTTCGGCGGCGCGTCGGGGCTCGGCGCGCGGCAGCACCGCCAGGCTCACAGACGCTCCAGCTCGTAGGCAAAGGTATGGGCGCCGAGGCGGGCACGCAGGGCCTCCTCCTCGCGCTCGCTGGCGCGGTGGCGCACCACGACCAGCAGGCCACGACGGCTGTCCTGGCTGACCGAGACGGTCGCGCCCGGCCAGCCGCCGACTTCCTCGAGCAGGGCCTCGGTTACCTCTCGGGCCTCGCGCTGGCGCAGTTCCGGCTTGAAGATCTTGCCGACCGGTGTCACCGGCATCTGCTCGACGCAGCGGATGCGCTTGGGCACCGCCGCCCGCTCGTGGATGTGGGCCTGGGCATGGGCCAGCAGTTCCTCCTCGCTGGCGCGCGCCCCCGGCTTCAGCTGCACATAGGCTACCGGCACCTCGCCGGCATGGGCGTCGGGCCGGCCGACGGCGGCGCACAGGGCCACCGCCGGGTGCGCGTGCATGGGCTCCTCGATGCTGGCCGGGTCGATGTTGTGGCCGCCCCGGATGATCAGCTCCTTCTTGCGGCCGGTGAGCCAGAAATAGCCCTCGGCATCCTGGCGGCCAAGGTCGCCGGTGTTGAGCCAGCGGCGGCCGTCGCCGCAGTCGATCCACAGGCCCTGGTTGTGCTGCGCTTCCTTGTAACCGGCGAAGACATTGGGGCCGCTGATGCTGATTGCGCCCACCTCATCCACCGCGCAGTCACGCTCGTATCTGCCCTCGCTGTCCAGCCGCACCGCCTTCATCGGCTGCCAGGGCAGCCGCAGGCCGATGGAGCCGATGCGGCGCTCGCCCTCGGGCGGATTGCAGGAGCTGACGCAGGTGCCCTCGGTCAGCCCGTAGCCTTCGAGGATGCGCACCCCGGTGCGCTGCTCGAAGGCCTTGAACACCTCCACCGGCATCGGCGCCGCGCCGCAGAGGCCGAACTCCAGCGAGGAGATGTCGCGGCCAGCGATGGGCACCTGTAGCAGGGCGCTGAACACGGTCGGCACGCCGCTGAAGAAGTTGATCCGGTAGTGCTCGACGATGCCCCAGAAATTCTTGATAACGCCCTCGCCGCGATAGCCCTGCGGGGTGGCGATCACCACATGGCCGCCGGCGGCGAAGGCGGCCAGGCCGGTGACCAGGGCGGCGTTGACGTGGAACAGTGGCAGGCCGCAGAACAGGGTCTTGCCGGGCAGGAAGCTGCCGGCGTTGAAGCTGGAAACCTGCAAGGTGTCGGCCACCTCGTTGCCGTGCAGGCGCACGGCGATCTTCGGGGCGCCGGTGGTGCCGCCGGTGCAGAAATAGGATGACACCGCGTCGCTGCGGATCTGGCGGCCGCTGTCCAGACCCTGACCGGACTGGCGCGCCAGCTGCCGGTGGAAGTCCAGTACCCGGGCGCCGCCGCTGTGGTGGACTCGGCCCTGCTGCAGGCGCCAGGCGTTCAGCATCACTTTCTTGCTGAACGGCAGGTGCGCGCCGATGTCGACCAGCAGCACGTCCTTCAGGCTCGGCACCCGGTGCAGCTCTGGAGCGATTTTCGGCCACAGGTCGCTGCCGGGAACCGGCGCCAGGGTCACCAGCAGCCTGACCTCGGCGGCCGCCATCAGCTCGACCATCTGGCCGGCATCGAGCAGGGGGTTGATGGCGAAGACGATGCCGCTGGCCTCGCCGCCCCAGAGCACGAAATGGGTCTCTGGCAGGTTGGGCAGGATATAGGCGACCACATCCTCCGCCCCCAAGCCCAGCTCCTTGAACAGATTGGCGCAGCGGCAGACCTCGGCATACAGCTGGCGGTAGCTGTAGCGGCTAGCGCGCTCGGGCCGCAGTCCATCCAGGAAGAAGCTGAGCGCGGGCGCGCCACCGTGACGCAGCGCCGCCTCGCGGATCAGGGCAAAGGTCGATTCCGGTGGCTGAAGTGAGGCCAGTGATTGCTGCTCGATGGCCAGGATGTCGTCGAGACTGCGGATCACGGCGGGGGCATTCATGCTCAACGGCCCCGCGCCTTGCGCTTGAGGTTGGCAGGGTCGAAATAGCTGTCCGGGAAGCGCATCGCGAAATCAGCGATGGCGTCCTCGTTGGTCAGCGTGGTGGCGAAATAGCGGTTGGTCTGCAGGTCGTAGATCAGCTCCGGCAGGCCGCCGGTGGTGGGCACGAAGGGTGCGGTCAGCAGGTGCGCCTCCTGCACCTTCCACAGCTGGCCGCGGCCGTCGTAGCAGTCCACGGCGGCAATCGCCCAGGAGTCCTCGTCGACATAGAAGATGCGCTTGGCGAAGTTGTGGCGCAGTCCGGGCTTGAGGTTGGCCTCCACCACCCAGACCCGGTGCAGCTCGTAGCGGGCGAGGTCCGGGTTGATGTGGAAGGGCTTGAGGATGTCCTTGTACTTCACCAGCGGGCTGTTGATCTGGAAGGCGTTGTAGGGGATGTAGATCTCCTTCTTGCCGAGCAGCTTCCAGCTGTAGCGGTCGAGCGCGCCGTTGAAGACATCGACCTGATCGTTGTACTGCTCGTTGTCGCTGCCCAGCGAGGGGTTGTCGTAGCCGACATCCGGCGCGCGGGTGACCCGCGCCAGCCCCGGGCTGAACAGCCAGGCGACCCGGCCCGAACCCTGGCCGGAGGACTCATGCACCAGCGTGATCTGACCGGACACGCGCGGCGGCGAGATCACCTCCGCCAGGTAGTAGGCCAGCAGCTTGTTGTCGGCGCCGGCCGGCTCGTCCGGGTTGGCGTACTTGAACTTCACGTCCTCGATCAGCTTGGTGATGAGGTAGCTGCCGTCGGGCCGGACGATGGCCTGGTTGTTGAAGCGCCGCGCCGAGGGGCCGTGGAATTTCAGCTTGTGGTTCCAGATCACCTCGGCGCCCGACTTGGGGATCGGGAAGGGAAAGCCCAGCTTGGCGCCCTTGATGAGATCGCTGCCTTCCAGGCTGGCGCTGCTGGCATTGGCGATGGTGGCTTGCTCGATCGCTTCCGGATAGAAGGCGGTGCGCACCGACGGGTAGACCTTCATCTTGAACGTCGGGTACTTGCCCAGCATGGCCTTCTGGCCTTCGGTGAGCTTGCCGGCGTGCTGGGCCATGTTGGCCTTGGTGATCTCGAATTTGGGCTGGAAGAATTCTGGCGGCAAGCTGCCCTGGAACTGCTTCACGACCCCGGCCGGGTCCTGCTTGCGCATCTTTTCCAGGTCGGCCGGCGTGTAGCGCAGGGTCTCCGGCGGAAAGTTCTTGCGCCCGGTCCATTCCGGGATCGTGCCGTCGGCATTACCGGCGCGGATGGCGCCGACCGGAGTTAGCTCCTTGCCCAGTTTGGCGACTTCGGCCGGGCTGCCGGCGGCCAGCAGCAGGCTGGGTAGCAGGGCGGCCAGGGCCAGCCAGGCAGTGTGGCGATAGGGGATGCGGGACATGGGGACTCCGACGGGTGACGGCTTGGATTTCAGCAACAGGGGTTCAGGGCAGCGGTGAGTCGGTGCTGCGCGCCGCGCAGGCGGCGAACACGGCGGCGGCGCTGTTGCCGGCGGCCTCGACCGTGGCGCGGTCGCAGTAGGCGAGCAGCGGGTAATACGAGCCCATCACCGTCTCCGGTGGCGTGCCCTGCGGAATGTTCTGGATCGCCTCGGCGTAGCCCACCGAGGGCAGCATGTGCCGATACAGCAGGGTGGCGTCCGGGTAGAGCGCGCCCCAGGCCAGCCAGCCGATGCCGTTTTCGGCAATGGCATTGGCCGGGCGCTGGTCGGGGTCGGACACCAGCACGGTGAAATAGCCATCAGCGTCCAGCGGCACCTGGGCGTCGTAGAGGCAGTCGGTGAAGCGCTGGCTCAGGACCTCGTTGGTGCACAGCGACCAATAGCGGACCTCGGCGTTCCCCAGTGGCGCCTGCGCCGGCACCGTGGCGGCCTTGGGCGCCTTGCCGCGCACCAGGTACATCGAGCCCTTGTCGCGACTCAGGATCGCCTGCAGGTAGGCGTTGTCGAGGTTGTTGGCGAGATTGGCGCCAACGGTGGCAGTGACCGCCTGGCCGGGAATCTCGAAGCCGAGCGAGTCGGACATGCTGGAGCGGAAGGTTTCCAGCAGGCCGTAGGAGCGCTGCATGGTCGGCGTGCTGGACGACACCGGCAGCGGCACCGTGCTGAACAGCGCGGTGACGGCGGCCGGTGGGCTCTGGCTGCGCATCGCCTCGCTGAGCAGGTCGGGCAGCAGGCCGGGCGGGACCAGCGGGGTGCAGATGCTCAGGTCCAGGGTCATCAGGGCCTGGCTGCCGTCGGCGGTTTCGACGGTCAGGGTCGGCAGCGGCACGCCGCCAACGGTATCGCCCTCGGCCAGGTAGATCCGGTAGATCAGGATCTGCAGCGGATTGGCCGGCAACTCGATGCCGAGGCCCACCGGGAACTGGCCGGAATACAGGGCATTGGGCTGCCGCTGATCGGCCGCCGGGGCCGGCTCGGGTAGCACGTAGGCGACATAGCCGGCGCCGGGTGCGGCAGCCGGATCACGGTAAGGGTTGCTGCCGGCCTGTAGCGGCGCGATCTGGTAGTCGGTGAGCACGTCCACCGAGGCCAGCAAGGGGCTGTAGGCATTGAAGGAGAAGTAGCGCGCCTGCGGGTACTGGCCCTCGATGCGCAGACGGGTGCCGGGCAGGTTGGGCAGGGCCGCGACCCAGTAGGTGGCGGCCTCGTCTGGCAACAGGACGTTGAGCACGTCGGAATCGCTGACCAGGGGCCAGCTGCACAGTGCCGACAGCGGGGCGGGTTCGGGCGGCGTGCCGGGGTAGGCTGCGGGGCTCAGCGCGCTGGCGCTGCTGGCGGTGTCGTCGCCGGGTTCCGCGCAGGCCGCGAGCAGGGCGCCGAGCAGCAGCGCCAGCGCCAGGGAAAGCGCGCGGCTCATGGCAGTCGTCGCTCGATCAGGCGCAGCGGCAGCCGGGTATAGCCCCACATGCCGATGTCCTTGTCGATGACCCGCTGCGGCGGGTCATCTGCCAGCAGCTCCACCGCCTGCAGGCGCGGCACCAGTTCGGCCAGCGCCAGCCTCGCCTCCAGCCGCGCCAGTTGGGCGCCGATGCACATGTGGATGCCACGCCCGAAGGCCAGATGCCGGCGCGCGTTGGTGCGAATGGGATCGAACCGCTCCGGACAATCGAAGCGGGCGGCGTCGAGATTGGCGGCGCCGAGCATCAGGATCAGCTGGGCGTTTTCCGGCAGCGCCACCCCCGCCAGAGTCAGCGCCCGGGTGGTGCGGCGCAGGGTGCGCTGCAGCGGTGCATCGATGCGCAGCAGTTCCTCGATGAAACCCTCGATCTTCTCGGGAGCTGCCTGCAGCTCGCGCAGGCGCTCCGGTTCCAGCGCGAAGCGATGCAGCGCCGCGCCCAGGGTATTTGCCGTGGTCTCGTAGCCGGCGACCAGGATCTGCAGGGCGCTGCTGAGGATTTCCACCAGGCTCAGCTCGCCGCGCCGGTAGGGCGGCAGCAGGGCGTCGACCACTTCGTTGCGCGGCCGGTCGAGGTGCGCGCGGAAGATGCCCAGCACTTCCAGCTGGAACTCGATGATCAGCCGCGCCAGCTCCGGGTGGTGCGGGAAGCCGGTACGCGGATAGCCCGCCAGCTCGGCCATCGGATTGGGAAAGTTGAACAGGGCCTTGCGCTCGTGCGCGGGCAGGCGGCGCATCAGGCGCAGCACCGGCGGCAAGGCCGCCAGCAGGCCGCGCAGCTGTCGCCAGCGCACGGCCAGGCCGCGTGGTGCCGGCAGGCCGGGGCCGCCGAGCGGGATCACCAGACGGATCGCGGCGTCGCCGTAGCGGTGCAGGCGGGCGAGGTCGGCCTCGCCCTCGGGGAAACCAAATAACCGGGCGATCACCGACAGCGGTATCGGATTGGCCCAGAGCGCCATGGCATCGCCCTGTCCTGCCGCCAGCAGCGCGTCGGTGCGGCGACGGACCTGGGTCTCGATATGCGGCGTCAGCTGGCTGAGCGCCTGGTTGGTGAACAGCGCCTGGATCGCGCCGCGCAGGCGCTTGTGCGGCTCCGGCCGCATCGCCGACATGATCGGCACGTCCTGGCCGGGGAAGGGTTGGCCGTCGTAGGTCTCAGGGTCCATCAACACTTCGGAGACAGTGTCGTGGCCGCTGACCAAATAGAAATTGGGGTGACCGGCGACCGGCTGCACCGGCCGGCGGTTGAGTTCGGCGTAATGCGGATGCGGGCAGCGGCGGACCTCCATGCTGAGCGGATCAAAGGCCGCTGGCGCGTCCTTAGTGGCGGTGCTCTCGGGACGGAGCTGTGCCTGCATCGTCCACTCTCCTCGTTGTAATTATCCAAGATGACTAATTATTTATATATTAGGGTTAAGATCGGTGTCAACGCGGCTCCGTACCCGGCGCCGCCTTGGTCCCAAGGAGAGGCCCGCCATGACCCCAGCGCCCACGCTCACGCCCAGGCCATCGCGCCGCGACCTGCATTTCCCGCTGCCGTCGGAGGCCTTGCGCAGCTGGCACCCGCTCGGTGCTCACGTGAGCCTCTATTTCGCCGCGCTGTCGATCTTTTTCCCCGATGGCGAGCGGATGTTCATCCACGCCGTGCGCCTGCACCGCGACCGCCTGCGCTCGCCGGAGCTGAAGCAGCAGGTCGCCGGCTTCATCGGCCAGGAGGCCATCCACGGCCGCGAGCACGAGCACTACAACCAGTTGCTGACCGAGGCCGGACTGCCGGCGCCAGCGCTGGCGCGCAATGTCAGCACCCAGATGCGGCGGGTGCGCGAGCGTCTGCGCCCGCGCGTGCAGTTGGCGCTGACCATCGCGCTGGAGCACTGGACCGCGATCATGGCCGACGTACTGCTGCGCGATCCCCGCATCCTGGCCGGTGCCCAGGCCGACTACGCCGCGCTCTGGCGCTGGCACGCACTGGAGGAGACCGAGCACAAGGCGGTGGCCTTCGACGTGTTCCGCGAAGTCGTCGGCAGCGGCCCGCGCGCCTACCTGCTGCGGGTCCTGGTCTATCTGATCGTCAGTTTCAGCTTCTGGAGCCGGGTGCTGTACTTCCACCTGCGGCTGGTCGCTGCCGACGGCCGCCTGCTGGAGCTGGGCGGCTGGTGGCGCCTGTTCAAGTTTCTCTGGCTGGCGCCCGGCGCGATGCGCCGCACCCTGCCGGCCTGGCTGAGCTATTTCAGCCCCGGCTTTCATCCTTGGCAACACGACAACCGTGAATTGCTGGTCGGTATCCCGATCCTGAGTGCGCGCTACGCCAGTCCTTCGTTAGCCACTGTGCCCCGATCCGGCCAGCCGGCTGCTTAGGTAGTGCGCCCAGGCGGCAATCGCCAGTGTCGGTGGCGCTCCGGGGGCGGCCGGCAGCGCCGAGCCGTCGGCGATGTAGAGGCCGGGATTGCCGTACACCTCGCCGTGTTGGTCGACCACGCCCTCGCTGGCGTCGCGGCCCAGGCGGGCGCCGCCGCTGGGGTGAACGGTCACCGGCCCGCGCCGTGCCCGCACCGGACTGCCGCTGGCCAGCGCCAGGGCCTTGAACACCGCACGCACCTCCCGGAACACGGTTTCGTCCTCGGCGCGGTAGCGCAGCCGCAGGCGTCCATCCGCGTATTCGACCCGGGCCCGGCCAGAGTCGGCGGCCATGCCGATCACCAGCAGGCGCTGGTCCAGCCAGCGCCGCAGTGGAGCCGGCAGTGGCAGCGCGTCCATGCCCGCGAAGCTGCCCAGCACCAGGTAGGGCGCCGCCTGCTTGAGGTGGCTGAAGCGCCCGAGGCTGGCGGGCGCATCCAGGGAGGAGGCCGCGATAGGCGGGCGCCAGAAGCCGACCAGGTCGGTGTTGCCGCTGAAACCCTGTCCCAGACTCGGCATTGGCGCCAGGCCGGTCGAGGGCTCGGCGGCGCTGCGGAACAGCAGCCGCAGGCTATTGAGGGTGCCGGCGGCCAGCACGACGCGGGCTGCCCTTAGCTGTTCCGCCACCCCGCTGCGAAGATCGCGGACGGCGACTCGGTAGCCACCGGCGTCCTGGCTGATCCGCACCGCCTCGCACAGGGTTCGCAGTTGGGCGCCGGCTTGCAGGGCCGGCGCCAGATAGACCCAGTCCACCGTCGCCTTCGCCCCGCCGGGCGAGCCCAGGAAGCTGTCGCCCCGGAATTCGGTGGCGCGCCGCTCGACTGCCGCGCGGGCCGGATTGCCGACCTGCCCCGGTAGTCGCAGGCCCAGGCGCGGTTGCTGATCGGCGACCTGGAAAGCCTCCGTGTTCAGCGCCGCCAGCCGGCTCCAGATGTTGTTGGGATGGATGTCGCGCCGCAACTCGCTGGCCTCCAGGTCGGCCAGCACCTGCGGATAGTGGCGCTCGACCTGGCGCGAATCCAGCTGCGGATGCCGCTGTTGCCAATAGGCGGCCGCCGCCGGTGGCGCGAGCAGGCCGGCATAAGCATGGCTGCCGCCACCGACGCCGGAGGTGCACAGCGCGTCGATGCCGGCGAAGCGGAACAGCTCGTACATGCCCTCGCGGTTCAGGCGCAGGCCTGCGGCTGGCAGCAGGCGGTGGTGGACGCCGCGCAGGGCGTAGGGCAGGCCGCGCCAGCCCTGGGGCAGGGGTGCCCGTTCGGCAATGCCCAGTGAGCGCACCGGCAGGCTGTCGCGCCAGGGGCCGCGCTCCAGCACCAGCACCCGGGCGCCGGCGCGCGCCAGCTGAAACGCGGCGATGCTGCCCCCGAAGCCGCTGCCGATGACGATGAAGTCGTAGCGCATGCGTTCAGCCCCCGGCCTGACCGCGCCGCAGGCTGAAATAGGTCACTAGCCGGGCGCCGCCGCCGCGCCGGCGCAGCAGCATGCGGCCGAGGTAATGGTCGGGCGCCAGCCGCCGCAGTTCGCCGCGCACCCGGCGTGCCGGCGCGGGATTGCCGGCGAGGTCGTAGTCGAGCACCAGCACCTCGCCGCCGCCGAGCGCCGAGGCCTGCAGATAGCAGCGGTAGGGCAGGCGCCGCAGCGGCCGCAGCGGCGACCACCAGAGGTTGATGCCCTGCCCGGGTGCGAAGGACTTGGCCCGCCACAGCCAGGCCGCGAACGCGCGCAGCAGTGGCCGCAGCCAGGGCGCCAGGGCCTCGAAGCCGGCTCCGGTGAGCACGGAGCCCGGATAGTCGCCGCGCAGTTCATCGGCACCGGGTGCCGGCAGGCGGTCGAACAGTTCATCCAGCGCTGGCGCGGATAGCGAGCGCAGCTTGGTCGGCAGTGGCGCAGCGGCCGTGGGCTGGCTCCGCGATGGGGTGCTCATCGGTGCGATTCTCCGGTTGCGGCGGCGCTCAGGCGAGGGCCGCGATGGTTCTGTCGATCAGCCAGAACGCCGCGACGCTGCCGATCACCTGGGTCGCCAGGGCCTGCAAGCGTGGTAGTTCGAGCGGCAGCCGCCGCCGCGCCAGCCACAGCAGGCTCAGCAGCGCCGCGGCGAACAGCAGCTGCCCGACTTCGACGCCGAGATTGAACATCGCCAGAGCCGGCAGCCGGGCCTGTTCCGGCAGGCCGACCTCGGCCAGCGCACCGGCAAAGCCGAAGCCGTGCAGCAGACCGAAAATGAACGCCGGCAGCCAGGGCTTGCTCAAGCTCAGACGCGGCGCTGTCACCGGCCGCGTCAGCTCCACCGCCAGCAGCACGATGCTGGCCGCGATCAGGGCCTCGATGGCTGCCGGAGGCAGACGCAACCAGCCCAGCGCGGAAGCCGTCAGGGTCAGGCTGTGCGCCAGCGTGAAGGCAGTGACGGTGCGCAGCAGCAGACTGACGCGATCCCTGGACGCGCGCGCAACGATCAATAACAGGCCGGTGAGGAACAGCAGGTGGTCGACGCCGAGCAGGATGTGCTCGACGCCCAGCCGCAGATAACCCTGCCATTCCGGCGGCTGCCGGTGCTGCGCGGGCACGAACCGCAGGCGGGGTTGGTCGCTGTCGAGGGTGAAAAGACGCTGGCTGCCGTCCGCGAAGTTGAGTTCGACCATGACATCCGGCGTCAGCGCGTTGACGCCCTGCAAGACCAGTTCCTGGCCCCGCAGCGGCCGGGTGCAGCGCCAGCGGCTGCTGCGCTTGAGATAGCTCTCCGTGCGGCTCGACTCGGGCGCGGCGCTGGGTTCACAGTCGGCGGGCAAGGGCAGCTCTATCGGTGCCAGCCGCCCTTCGGCGAGCCAGGGCAGGCGCAGTTGCAGCCTGTATTCGCCGGCACCCAGTTCGCTCAGTTGCAGATAGGCAGAGCGGAACTGGTGCGCCCGGGCGGGATGCAGTCCCAGCGCCAGCAGCAGCACGGCAGCGCTGGCGAGCTGCGCGAGCCTAGTCGAGCATTTCATGCAACTGCTCCGGATCCGGCCCGCGCCCGGCCTGGCTGGCGTGTAGCACCGGACCGCTGTCCACCGTGACCGTCTGACGCTGCCGGAGCTGGGCCAGCCGCTGGTCCAGCAGCGCCTGCCGGCGCGCCACCCGCCAGGCCACGCTCAGGCGCGCCCGTGCCGATTCCAGCGTCGCCGGCTGGAACTCGCTGCGCTGGCTCAGGCGCACCAGATGCAGGCCGTAGCCGGAGGCGATGGGGCCCTCCCAGCGGCCCGTCGGCAGCTGGACCAGCCGCTGCGCGAAGGCTTCGCCGAAAACCTTGCGCACAGCCGCCGCGTCCAGCTGATTCAGGCGCTTGCCGGCGAAGAAGGGATCGCCGAGGGGGGCGCTGTCTTCTGGATGCTGGCGCAGCTGCCGCAGGCCGGCCTCGGCGTCCCGCTGCAAGTGCTCCTGGCGCTGGCCGCGCGCGTACAGGCGCTGTTCGAAGCTGTAGCGCACCGGCAGGCCGTAGCGCTGGGGATCGGCGTCCAGCAGGGCGCGCAATTCGGCATCACTTGGCGATTCGGTATCGACCTGGGCCTCGATCAGGGTCTCGATTTTCTGCACCAGCCGCCGCCGTACGATGGGGTCGGCGCGATCCAGCTCCAGCGCCTTGGCCTCGCGGAACAGCAGCTCCTCATCCACCCAGCGCTGGATCGCCGCCTGCAGCTCGGGCTCGCTGGGTGGGCGCTGCAGCTGAGCGCGGAGTTCCTGGCGCAGTGCCTGCACCCGCGTTGCCGGCACCCGGATGGCGTCGGCCGGCGTCGGCCACAGACTTGCCGACAGTCCCTGTCCCAGGAACAGCAAGGCTCCGAACAGCAGGAACTGCACCAGCGGTTCGCGCAGGGCACGCGTCGTCCGCGTACTCACTTCCGCCCACGCGCGGCGCAGGCGGACCGGGCTGACCTGCTCCGCGGGCAAGCGAACCGGCGGATCACTCCTCACCGCGCCTCGTACCAGATCGGTGAAGTCCAGCCGCGTTCCTCGCTGGTGTGGAAGGACTTCTGTCCGTGGAACTTGCCCGGGCCACCGTCGATGGGCGCGCAGCAGCCCTCGTAGCCCTGCAGGCCAGAAGCGGCCGGGAACAGGCCGTTGGCCGGGTCCAGCAGGCTGCAATCGACCGCGTGGTCGATGTTGCAGGACCAGGTGCTCCAGCGGCAGGAGGCGACTTCCCGCACCCGTGCATACCAGTAGGCGTCGTGGCGGGCATCGAACTGCTCGTCGGTCCAGACCGCGCAGAGGCTTTCCGGCCGGCTGGCCAGTTGCACCTGGCAGCTGTCCGGATCGGGTTGCGGGCCGGCTCCGGCCTCGCCGGCGACGGCGAGGTAGGTGCGTACCTTCGGTTCGCCCTCGGCATCGAGGTAGCCCTTGATAAGGTCGATGGCCTGCAGCGGATGCCCTTCCGGATCCTGCACCGCCCAGACCGCGAAATGCGGCTTGGCGCCGGCAGTCGGTGGTGGTGGCAGGTCGCCGCCCATGCGGGCGCCGTCGCGCAGCTGCTCACCGGCGATCAGATCGCGGCTGCTGGCCAGCTGCGCGCAGATGTCGGCCGGCAGCGGATTCCAGGAGGCCACGGAGCGCAGTCGCAGGCGTGGCCCGGAGGTGCCGAAGGTTTCGCCCCGGCTGATCGCATCCCAGATTTCGCCGCGGGTGTTTTCGCTGGCCCAGACGCCGGTGATGCCGCCGGGATTGAAGACGCGGCTGAAATCCTCGAAGCGGCGGTTCGCGCAGTTGCCCGGGTCGGTGGAATCCTCGCTGCTGCTGTCGCAAGCCCAGAAGCCGAACAGTTCCTTGGGCTCATCGTCGATCACCCCGAATTTGCCTTGGAAGCCGCGCTCGCGCACTTCACCGGGATTGCCGTTGTGGGTGTCGGTGGCGGCGACCAGGTTGAGCTTGTAGGGGTTGACGCCCAGGGTCTTCCGGATCGCCATGCCTTCGACCATGGCGTTGCGGTAGTAGTCGAGCGGGTGCACGCAGCCGCCGGTAGTGCTGCCCCCCGAGGCCGGCCGCGAGCTGCCGTCCGGCCCCTGGCTGGCGCAGACCTCGACGGCGTCGAACTTGGGCGTGCGATAGCCACAGAACGGCGGATCGCGGGCCGGATCGCCCCGGCAATAGGCGGCGCAGCTGGCGGGATCGCCGGGCTTGCCGGTGCAGACCGACTTCCACAGCTCGAAGCCGCAATACGGGTCCAGATCCTCGTCGCTGGCCAGGTAGGGCCCCTCCAGGCCGGCCGAGCAATCGGACTGGCCCTTGTGCTGGCTGATCTCGAAGGATTTCTCGATACGGCGACGCAGCTGCGCGTCCTCGGCGCTCATCGGAAAGTAGACCTCGGTCTGCGGGATCTTGCGGCCGAGCGGCCGGCCGCTCAGATCGCCGACCACGGTGTAGCCGCCGGCATTGGCCTCGCGCCCCAGGAAGTAGCGACCGGCGCTGCCGTTGCTGTTGTGGGCGATGGTCAGCACCGCGCAGCCTTCGCGGTCCAGGCAGTTGCGCTGCAAGTAGTCGAAAAGATCCCAGTCGGTGTTGCCGTTCTCCGGCAGCAGCGCCGAGGTGAGCGGCGCGGCGGAGTAGACGTCATCGGGAACCGAGGCGGCATCGCCCCGGAAGATGACGTTGCGATGCAGCATCTGGGTCAGGAAGTTGGGTGTGTATTCGTAGCCGTGCAGCGCGGTGTAGCGGCAGGGCTGGTTTTCCTCGTCAGTGATCTGCTTGATTGGCGGCCATAGCAGCAGCGAGTCCACCAGCGGCGTGTTGTCGCCGATCGAGACCAGCAGCTGCACCTGCGGCGAGGTATTGCCTTCGGCGATGTTGACGATGTCGCCGCGCGCGGTCTGGCCGATCACTGTGTCGCAGAGCTGGCGCGAGGTATCACCGAAGAACTCGCAGGTTTCCGCGGCGCCGCCGATGAACTCGGCGTGGTCGGTGATCGCGGTGAAGTCGAGCGGGCGATCGATCCGTACCTGTCGGGCGGGGGTGTAGGGATCGTCGCTGCCGATCGCCGGCAGGCCGACCGGCTCGCCCTTGGCGTAGCGGTGGGCCTCGCGCGGCCCATTGATGCTGCTGAAGAAGTAGGCGTCCAGCGACATCTTGGTGTGTACGTGCAGGTCGCCGAAGTAGGCATTGCGATAGCCCGGGCGGTAGTCGTCGCAATGGCCGTCGAGCGGCGCCGGCGGCAAGGGATCGCCGCTGGCGCCGGCAGACGGCGTCTGGCTGTCGCCACAGCCGGCCAGGGCCAGGCTCAGGCCTATTAGCAGGGCCGGCAAGGAGCGGCGCGGGGGCGAGCGCATTGGCATTCCTGGAGGCGCGGCGGATCGCCGGCTAGGGCGCCGTCGCGGCCGGGGGCGCGAGGCTGAGTTCGTGCAGCAGGCCGTCAAAGCCGGGGTAGTAGTAGCGACCCCGGAAACCGGGCGTGACGATGTTGCCCGGCGCCGGCAGCAGCGACAGCGGCCCCGAGCTGGCGACCGTCGCGCCGCTCAGCAGGTCGATCCAGAGCACGCGGTCCTGGCCGGCGCCAGACGCCGCGTCACCGGTCACCGGACCCAGCTGCAGCTGATCCGGGATCACGATCTGCCGTTGCTCGGCAGTGCCGACCAGGGCGCTGTAGGCAATCGACAGCGAGGGCCGCCGCCAGAGCACTTCGAAGCCGCTGTCGGGATCGAACTTCACCGCCGCCAGCTGCAGGGCGAAGGTATCGAGCGCCACCACCACCCGGTTCTCAGCATCGACCGAGGGCTTGCTGAGCACGAAGCTGGGGCCGACGGGAACCCCCGCTACCAACTCGAACGGCTCGATGCGCCACTGCTTGCTGGCGTCGTGGATGTCGATGGCGATCAGGGAGCCGGCGCGGGCGTAGCCGGTGTTCTGCAGGATCACCCAGTCGCCGATGAAGGAGGCCGCCGCCGCCGGCCCCTGGGTCGGCTCGGCATAGGTCACCGGCCCCCAGCCGTCGTCGAGGCTGACCGCGCCGTCGCGGTAGAGGTAGCGATACAGCGTGGTCTTGCCGGCGATGTAGAGATAGGTATCGCCGTCGTGCTCGCGCACTGTGATGCGGCCATTCACCGGCTCCGGCAGCAGCAGCTCGGCGACCACGTCGAGCTGCTCCGGATCCAGCACCAGCATGGTCGATGGCAGGGTGTTGAGCAGCAGATGGCAGGCCAGCCCGCCGAACAGTTCGACCCCGATCAGCAGGGGCGCCAGCGAGCCGAGCTGGTTGTAGGGCAGCAGGCTGCTGAGCAGAGTGGCCGGGCACAGCGGCGGCGACTCCATGTTCTTGGTTGCCAGTCGGCCATCCGGCAGTACGTCAAAACCGTTGTAGACCGCTCCGGCCGCGTTCTCCGGCAGTACCCGTTCGGCCAGGATGGCGCCATCGGCCGGATCGAGTTTGTAGAAGTGGTTGCCGTAGACGGCGTAGAGATAGCCATTGCCGTGGGCGGTGACCATGCCGGGCCAGCTCCACTGGCTGGCAGGCTCCTCGTCATACAGCGGCGTGCGCCAGCGCTGGGCCAGGGTTTCGGCATCGAGCATGGCGACATAGCCGCCGTAGGGCGCGCCGGCCTTGGCGCCGAAACCGTGCAGCAGCAGCTCGCCGCGCTCGCGGGTCTGGGCATTGAACGGGGTAGCGTAATTGTCCGGCGCTATCCGCTCGACAATCACTGGCGCATCGCCACCCGGCATCTCCTGCAAGGCGCAGGCATCAGCGAACAGATTGCTGCGCTCGATGTCGTGGTGCTCGAACGGCGCCACCGAGCGGTATAGCGGGCCGGCGTCCGGACCAGTGACCAGGGCGGCGGAGCGCGGGCAGGGATCGCCCGTATCGACTACCGGCCCGGCGGCGGGCGGCAGGGGAGTGTCGCCGGAGCCGGTGACCTCGCTGTTGCCGCTACAGGCAGTGACCAGGGCCAGCAGGGCGCTGGCCGGTAGCAAGCGTGGAAGATCTGGCATGGCTCAGAACGGCGCCGGATGGATGGTGCCGGTCGCCGGTGGAAACTCGTCGTCGCAGTTCTCCGTCGGCGCCAGCTGGGTGGCCTCGTCCGGGATCGCGTTGGGATCGACCGGGCAGCCGAGCTGCTCGAATTCGGCGACGCTGTAGACCCGGCCATAGGGGAAATAGCCCTGCATCACCGGCGCCTCGCAGGCGCTGTCCGGGGCCGGGATGTTCTGCACTGCCTCGGCGAAATCCGGCGCCGGCAGCATGTGCCGGTAGATCAGGGCGACATCCTGGTTGTAGCCCCAGGCCAGCCAGTTGACGCCGCAGTCCGGGGTGGCATTGGCCGGTCGCAGGCTGGGCGGCGAAACCAGGATGATCTTGCGCCGGCCCTGCGGGTTATTGCCGCCGACATTGGCCGCCGGCACCGCCGCCTCGTCGTTGACGCAGTCGATGACCTTTTGCAGGTAGAGGTCGTTGCTGCACAGCGACCAGTAGCGCAACTGGCCGGAGCCCATCACCGGATCGCCGGAGTAAGTGGTCGGCGTGGTCGGGAAGTCGGCCTCGAAGGCGACCAGGTCGCCCTGGCGCTGCGAGGCGATGCTGTAGATGTAGCGGATGTCGCCATTGGAGGCGAGGCCGCCGGTCTCGTCGTAGTTGGCCAGCGGCGCGCCGAGCGGGCCGAGGGTGTCGGCCAGCAGGTTGTTGAAGTTGAAGAAGCGCATCCACTTCAGGGGGCTGTACAGCCAGGGGTAGAGGCCGGGTACGACCGTCGGCAGTGAGGCGATCAGCTCCTCCAGCACGAGGTCCTGCAGGCCGCCGCCGACGGCGGCGCAGGCGTCGAGCCCGGCGATCTCGGCGAGGCCGTCGCCGTCGGCATCGAAGGAGGCCTCCGGCAGCAGACTGCCGCCGGCCCGATCCTGGCCCTCGTCGGCCAGGTAGACACGGTAGATGACGATGGCCACCGGCCCGGTCGGCAGCGACAGCCCACCCAGGCGCAGATGGCTGTAGAGCGTGTTTGCCGCCGGCTGTTCAGGTACTTCGCCGGACCGCAGGTAGATCGAGTAGCGCCGCTGGCTGCTGCGGCGGTCGGCACCCGGCAGGAAGGGATTGCTGGAGCCGGGCTCCGGCGCGATCTCGAGATCCGGCAGCGAGTCGATGGGGCCCAGGCTGAGGTCGTAGGAATTGAACGAGCTGTAGCGGGCGTGCGGAAAGTCGCCGCGCAGGATCACCTGGCCCTGCGGTGGAATCGGGAACACACCCAGCCAGTAGGTGGCGCTCTCTTCCGGCAGCAGCAGGTTGAGGGTGGCGGCGCTGAAGCCGATCGGCAGCCAGAAGCAGCTCTGGCCCAGCGCGCCGCTGTCGCCGCCGCTGCTGCTGCCGGAACTGGAGCCTGACCCTGACCCTGACCCGGAGCTGCCGCCGCTGGACCCGCCAGAGCTGCCGGAACTGCTGGAGCCTGCTCCCGAACTACTGCCGGCGGCGTCCTCGCTGGGCGGCGAGTCCTTGCAGCCGGCGAGCGCCAGCGTGGCGAGCAGCAGGATGAACGACAGCTGCTGTCGCATGCTCAGAACTCCAGAACCACGGCGAGGCTGGCGTTGTCGCGGTCCACCAGCAGATTGCGGTCGTCGGCGCCGAAGAAGGCGTTGTAGCCGGCCTGCAGCTTCAGGCTGCGGCTCAGTTCGATGTCCACCAGCAGCCAGGCATTCATCCGCCCCTCGATGAAGTTCTGCATCGGGAACGGCGAGGTGCCCTGCAGGTCGTGCTGCCAGAGCAGGGTCGGCAAGATGTTGTAGCGGCCGAGCACCTGTGAGTAGCTGGGGCGGACCAGCAAGCGATAGCCCCAGGCCATCTGCGAAGCGAAGCCCTTGGTCATCTGGGTCGGGTTGACGCGGCTGGGATCGGCCGCGCCACTGGGGTCGCCGCTGCCGTCGCTACCGGCACTGGGATGGGTGTTGTCGCCACCGCCTTCAAAACGCAGGCGCTCCGGGCCGGGCATGTCGAACACATAGGTCATGCCGGCCTCGGCCAGGAAGATGATCTGGTCGGCGCCGATGGGGTTGTCGCGGACGATCTTGAGGCCGTTGACGGTCAGATGCGCCACGTCCAGGCGCTCGTAGCCGCGGATCAACTGGCCCGGCTGAATCTCGACGCCACGGTAGACCGACAGCAGGTCCGGCACGGCGTGGCGGGCGGCGGGGAGGGTGATCTGCGGCACCGCGCCGCTGCTGAGATCGGAGATCAGGCCGGTGACCTGGGCCAGGGTGTCGCCAGCGAGCGGCACCTGTTCCACCAGGTCGGTCAGGGTGTCGATGCCGATGTGTATGTCCTGGCGCGGGAACGAGGGTTGGAGGTGGGTGAAGGCGACGTCGACGATCTGCACCTGTACCGGCAGCTGGTGGTGGTAGGCCAGTTCGCCGGCCACGGCCCAGGAGCCGAAGTTGGTGTTGAAGCTGAAGCCGCTCATGTTCAGGCCCTCGGGGTAGTCGAGGAAGAAGCGGGCGCTGTCGAGGGGCAAAGGGTCCAGGCCCTCGCCGGGGACCAGCGGGTCCAGGCTGCCGGCGAAGCCGCGGCAGGCGGCCAGGGCCTGCACCACGTCGGGCGAGTCGCGGGCGCAGGATTCGGCGCCGGCATAGCCCGAGAAATAAGGCAGCCGGCTGTCGTAGTGCAGGAAGTACAGGCCCAGCTCGGTGCCGTTGTTGAGGCCTTCGGCGTAGTAGCCGAGCTTCAGGCCCCATTCGTCGCCACCGGTCGGGTAGCCGTAGTCTTCGTCGAAGACCCCGACCGTGGCCGAGGTCAGGGTCGCCAGCGAGGCCGGAAAGGCCAGGCTGTTCTGGCCCTGCGGGTCTTCGACGAACTGCCCGAGCGTGAAGATGGCGTGATCGCCACCACCGGCGACATCGCTGGTGGACATGAAGCTGCCCGGCGGGTCCGGGGTGACCGGACGCCAGCCGAGCATGTAGACCAGATCCAGCGATAGCCCCTCGGCGACGTCGGTGCTGAGCAGGGCCATCGGCACCGGGGTCGGCAGCTCGCTGAGCATGAAGCCTGGCATGCGGGCCAGGCTGGCATCAGGCGGGTTGATCTGGTTGAGGGTGCTGAACAGGAAGGTGTTGGCCTCGCCCCAGCGCAGGTTCTGGCTGCCGATGCTGAGCGCCAGTTCGCGCTCGCTCCACAGCGGCAGCAGGCCGGAAACGAACAGCTCGCGCGGCTTGAGACTGAGCGCGAAATCGTCGGAATAGCGGCCCGGTCGCTCGGTGTAGGCGGGCTGGAACAGGGTGTTGGGATGGTATTCGTTGAACGGCTCGTTGACCGGGTCGTAGATGCCGATGGCGCTGGCCTTGAACAGCCACTCGCCCCAGGTCAGCGCCAGCTCGGGCCGCAGCTTGGTGCTGGCGTAGACGATCTCGCCCTGGTCATAGTTGAGGTTGCCGTTGTCGCCGTTGAGGATGAAGAAACCGCCTTCGGCGGCCAGCAGGCGCTGGTTCGGCTCGGGGTCGCCGGTGAACGACAGGCAGTCGTCCGGGCAGAGGTTCTGCTGGCCTTCGACATTGGTCTTGCCGATGAACTGGGTCGCGCGCGGCTCGGTGCGGACCGCGAGCCCGGACGACAGGGTCAGCTTGGCCTGGCCGCTGACGGCACCGAGACTGAAGTCGAAAGCCATCGCCGGCGCGGCCAGCAGACCCAGGGGCAACAGGGCCAGGACACGGCGGCGGCGCAGCGCGGCCAGGGCCAGCAGCAGCCCGGAATAAAAAGCCCCGCCGCCACCGGCACCGGGGAGTCCGGGAACCGGGGCAGGAGGCCGCCCCGGTTCCGATGAAGTCTCGGCCAGGGCGTACGTGCCGGCCTTGGCGTCCCAGTCGGCGTAGCTATCGAGCCCGCCGTGACCGGGTAGCGGCAACCAGCCGTATTCGGCCGCCAGCCCGGAAAAGCCGGCGATGCGCTCGGCGGCGGCCGGGCGCTCCAGCACGGTCACCAGCCGGGCCACGGCATCGCTCGGTAGTTCGCGTGCCGGCAGGCGATAGAACTGGGCGAAGGCGCGCAATTCCTCGGCGGCGACCCGCAGGCTGGCCTCGGTGGTGCGGTCGGCTTCGGCGATCTCGTCCTGCTCCATGCCGACCTCCCAAACGTGGCGGTTGGCGTGCGACAGCTGGTCGCACTCGGCGGTGCTGAACTCGTAGAAGAACTCGGCATCGACCAGGGGTTCGGCGCCGACGAAGATGCCGACCAGGTCGGCCGGGTCCTGGCTTTGCAGGAACAGGTAGCCCGGCCCCATCAGCGGGTTCGACAGGATAGGAGCGGCATCCAGCGGCCGTGGCCCCTCAATGCGCGAAGCCAGGTTACAGCGGTGGTGCGAGACTCGGTCCTGCACCGCATGCAGGTAAATCCCCATGCGCGCCATCGCGGCCTGCCCCGGCGGCAGGTAGCTTTCCAGGGCACTGGCCGGAGCGATTTCGCCGCTCACCGGATCGGTGACCACGCCCTGCTCGCCCAGCGGCGAGATCCAGTCGGCATAGCCGGCCAGGCCCAGCTCGGTGATGAAGGGAATGCGGCCGAGCAGGCGCGGCGATTCGCGCAGGCCGGTCTGGTAGCAACGCCGGCCGCCGGCGTAGTCCTGCGCGCTGACTGGCTCGGTCAGTGCCGCCACGCATAGCGGCCCCTGGCCGTAGACCCAGCGGCGCACATGGTGCAGCAAGGTCTCCTGCGCCGGCGCGGCGATCTGCGGACTCAGGCCGGTGGCGGCGACCCCGTCCAGCGGCGCCATAAAGTGGAAGAACAGCCCGCCGCCGACGAAGTTGTTGCGGTCGAGCCCACCGACCACCAGGGTGTTGAGCGCGCAGGCTGGCGGCGGCGCTTCGCCGAGGCAGTCGGCGGGGTCCGCCATCAGGCCACCGGCCTGGTCGCGGTGCACATAGCCGCCGGTATCGACCGCCTGGTCGTAGGCGGCGATCAGGTAGGCGTCGCGGGGCGCCAGGCCGACCGCCTGCGCAAGGTAGTAGGCGGCGTCGAAGTGCAGGTTGCTGCGCCGGCCGCCAGCATTGGCGGTGACTTGCTGGAACAGCACGGTCGTGGCCATGGCGATGCTCTCGCAGGCCAGCAGCTCGTTGCCGGAGGGACAGGCCTGCAGCGAGCACTCGGTCCAGCCGCCCTGCAGCGGACAGGAGTCCTCGGCGAACGCGCGCGCCGGGCCTGGAACCGCCAGCGCCAGCAGCCAGACCACGAGGCAGCGGCGGGCGATGGTTTTGGTCTGCCACTGCGGCATCCTGATCTCCTCCATCTAATATTTATACTTGAAAGTATAAAACAATTAACTCCCGGTCAGTCAAGCCGGCTCGTTTCAGGCTTTTTTGCGCTCAGAGGCGGTGAAGAAACCGTAGCGAGCGGCCCGAGCTTGGGCCGAGGAGCGGAGCTGTACTGAAGTACAGCGAGCACCGTAGGCACAAGATCGGGTCGCGCAGTAGGTTTATTCACAGCCTCTCAGTCCGGGCCAAGCTGGACCCGCAGCAGGCGCTGACCGGCGAGATCGGGAATCCAGAACACCCCGGCGCGGCCGGGCACCGGCACCGAGCCGGAGAGGCTGGCCAGGCCCGGCTGCCGCCAGCGTTCGCGGCCACTGCTGGCGTCGCGGCCGACCAGGTCCTCGGCGCCGCCGCGCCGGGGCAGGCGAGCCAGCAGCGCGCGTCGCTGCGGGCAGTGGTCGGGGCGCATTAGCAGTTGCGGCAGCAGGCCGGCGAGATCGGTGCCGACCAGCAGGCGTTGCTCCGGCGGCCCTACCAGCGCGGAGAAACCAAAGGAGCGCTGCCCTTGCTGCCAGGCCAGACGGAAGCCTTGCTCGGGGTCGAAGTCCAGCGCCGCGAGCTGGCCGGCATAGCCGTCGAAGCTGTAGACGCGGCCCTGCTCGGCATCGACGGTGGGCAGCGAGGGGATGAAGGACAGCGGCGAATCCGGAAACGGGGTATGGCGGTGCTGGCGGCGGGCGTCGCGCTGGTCGATGGCCAGCAGCGACATCGGCGCGCAGGCCGGCAGGCCGTTGCTCTGCACCACCACCCAATCGCCGAACACCGCCACTGCGGTGCCGGCGGTCTGGCCGGGCTCCAGGTAGGCGCCGGGTTGCCAGCCGCGATCCAGGCTCAGCCGGCCCTGCTCGTAGCGGAAGCGGTGCAGGGCGCGGTCGCCCGGGGCGTAGACATAGTCGACGCCGTCCAGGCGCGCGGCGCTGAGCCGGAAGCGCAGGTGCTCGGGAGCGTCGAGGCTGGAGACGATGCCTAGCCGGTCCGGCTCCAGCACCGTCAGCCGCGAGGGCGCCACCGCCTGGGCGTCGCAAGCGAGGAAGGCGTCGAAGTCCTCGGCCTTGCAGCCGGGCTGGCGGTGCAGGGACTTCACCACCAGCCGGCCATCCGGCATCAGGATCAGGCCGTTGTGGGCGGTATCGGTCGCCGCCTGCGGACCGGGCAGCTGGGTCCGCGCCAGCACCGTGCCGCGCTCCGGGTCGAACTTGAGGATCTGGCTGCCGTGCGCCAGGTACAGATAGCCATTGCGGTGTACCGCCAGCGCACCCGGGTAGTTCCAGTCGCCGGGACGCAGGCCGGGCAGCCGCCAGCGCCAGTGCACGCGCAGGCTGTCCGGATCGACCCGGCTGAGGTTGGGGCCGGCCTCGGCGTCGATGGCGTCGTAGGCACCGGCATAGACATAGAGCTGGTCCGGCGCGCGACTGGCGACGTGGTAGATGCCCGGCAGATTGCCCAGCGCCCGGACCTGCCGTGGCGTATCGGCAGCAGGTGCGCAGACCGCGAAGACATGGTCACGCTCGCTGTCGTTGCCGTGCTCGGCGGGTGCGATGCTGGGGTACCAGGGGCCGTCGGCGGGCGGCGCCAGCCCGCAGGCCTGCAGTGGGCGGACCAGCGCCAGCCAGAGCAGCGGCAGCAGCAGCCAGAAGCCCAGGGCACCACCGGTGGTTTCCTCGCCCGGTGCCGGGTCGGCTGATGGCGGTGCGACGGCCAGCGCATAGGGGCCGGCACGCGCATCCCAGTCGGCGAAGGACAGTCCGCAGTAGCCCGGCAGCGGCAGCCAACCTTGCTCGTCGGCCTGCGTGCACAGCGCCGTGAAGCGCGCTTCGCCGGCCGGTGCTTCCAGCGTTCCCAGCAAGCGGCCGAGCAGGGCCTCGCGGTCCGCGGCGTCCGGGGCCGTGGCCGTGGCGGCGCCCAGCAGATAGAACTGGCGGAACGCCAGCAACTCGTCGTACAGCGCGGCGAGACCCGGTGCGGTGGTCTGGTCTTCCGCCGGCAGCGACGCCTGCGTGGTGCCGGTTTCCCAGCTGTGACGGTTAGCGTGCGCGAGCTGGTCGCACTCCTGGGTACTGAACTCGTAGAAGAATTCCGGATCGACCAGCAGCAGGGGCGAGGTGAGCGCCGACAGCAGATTGGCCAGGTCCAGGCTGATCAGGAACTGGTAGATCGGCTCGGCCAGCGGATTGGTCAGGATCGAACCGGCATCCGCCGCGCGCGGCCCCTCGATCCGCGAGTCGAGATTGCAGCGATGGTGCGAGATGCGGTCCTGGAGCGCATGCAGGTAGATGCCCAGGCGCAGCAGCGGCAGCTGCTCGGCGGGCAGGTAGGCATCGAGCGCCGAGGCCGGCACCGCGCTGCCGGTGATCGGATCGTTCAGCACCGCCTGCTCGCCCAGCGGGGTGAGCCAGTCGATGTAGCTGAGATAACCGAGTTCGGTGACGACCGGGATCCGGCCGAGCAGCTCGCTCTTGGGTCGGGTCGTCGATTGGTAGCAGGCCGCGCCGAGCGAGAGGCCGCCCTCGGCATCGGGCTCGGTCAGGCCGGCAACGCAGAGCGGCGCGTCCGGCTGATAGAGCCAGCGCCGCACATGGCTGAGCTGCGGCTCGGCGCGCGGGTCCGCTACTGGCGGCACGAAGCCGTCGACCCCGTCGACGCCCGCCAGCGGCGCCATGAAGTGATAGAAGACCCCGCCGCCGGCGAAGTTGTTGCGATTGACGCCACCCAGTTCCAGGCTGTTGAGCGCGCATTCCGGCGGCGCTGCCTCGCCGCTGCACGCGGCCGGGTCGGCCAGCAGCACGCCCTGCTGATCGCGGTGCAGATAGCGGCCGATATCGACCGCCTCGTTGTGGGCGGCGATGAAGTAGGCATCGCGGGCGCCGAGCCCGGCCGCCTGCGCCAGGTAGTAGACGCTGTCGAAATGCAGGCTGCTGCGCACGCCGTCCTCCGCCAACACTTGGCCGACGGCGGTGGTGACGAAGGCGATGCCCTCGCAGGCGATGAACTCGGTGCCGGGCAGGCAGGGTTCCAGCGCGCACTGGCCCCAGTCGCCGCTGCCATCGAGGGCGGGGCAGAGGTCTTCGGCGTAGCCCTGCGCCGGCGGTACCGCAACCAGCGCCAACAGCAGCAGGGCCAGGACCAGGGCCGGTCGGCCGGGGCGGCTCGGGGCCGTGGCGCGCATCAAGGGTAGCTGCCGCTGAAGGCGTATTGCAGACCCAACGCCAGCCCGGTGCTGTCACCGCCCGCGCCGGACACCTGGCGGGCGGCGACATAGCCCAGCAGTTCGGCGCCGAACTGGTGGAACAGACCGAGGCTGATGCCATTGCCGTCGGCGCCGGTGTCGGCGCGGTTGCCCCAGGCCAGGGCCAGCCGGTTGCTCGGGTTCAGGGCATAGCTGCCGGACAGCAGGCGGTAGTGGCCGCTGGCGGGGTCCTCGCCCAGTTCCAGCCATTCCCAGGACAGACCCAGGCTCCAGGCCGCACGGTGCAGACGGCCGTAGCCGCGCAGCGCCGAGCCGGACTGACCGGGACTGACCGCTTCGCCGCCAAGGTCGAGATACTGCAGTCCAGCATCGAGACCCGCTTCCTCGCCGCTGTAGTTGAAGCCCAGACCGTAGTCGGGCCGGCCGCGTCCGCCGTCGGCATCGTCCTGGTCATCGAGATAGACCGCGAGGTTGCCGCCGAAGCCACTGTGGCGCGGCGAGCGCCAGGCCAGGCTGCCGGGCACCGAGCCGTTGCTGAACGCCGACAGGCCGAAGCTGGCGCCCTCGCGGCCGCGGCCGGCGTCGATGCCGGCGATCGAGGTGTCGTGGAAGGGATCCAGCGCGAGACCGCTCAGCTTGTAATCGCTGCTGGCGCGGCCGGCCAGCAGCTCGCCCCAGGGACCGGCCAGGCCGAGATGGAACTCGCGCACGGCTTCCACGCCCTCGGCCTCGCTGGCGGCGCCGCGCTCGTAGTAGGCGCTGACCTGCCAGTCGGCGGACAGCGCGCTGGCCGCACTCAGGAACAGGCGCGAGGCATTGTTGTCCAGGCGCGGCCCGCCGTCGCCGTCCTCGCGGTGCGCCAGCGAGGCGCCGACCACGCCGCCGAACTCGAGTTCGGGGCTGGCAGCACCGGCGGGCGCGAGACCGCTCAGCGCCAGCAGGCAGAGGACAGGAAGGCAGCGGCCGAGGCCGGGCAGGGACTTCATCGGGGGGACTCCGGAGCAGTGGGGTTTTCGGGTTTGAGGGGCAACAGCGGGCGCAGCAGCGGCGCTAACAAGCGGCGATCCAGCTGCCGGAGCGGCTCGGCCAACAGCAACAGGGCCACCCAGACGCAGTTGGCGAACGGCGCCGGCAGCCAGAAGCCGGCCGGGGGATGGGGCGGTTGGTGGCCGCGCCGCGCGAGCAGGCGCTGGTAACTCGGCTCGGCACCGCGACCGAGGCAGAGCAGGGGCAGCAGGGCGGCCAGCAGCGGCGCGTGGCCGGCGGCCTCGAGCAGGGCCGAGTCGGTGTCACCCAGCCACAGGAAGTAGCTGTTGCTGGCGAGCAGGAAGCCCAGCAGCGCCAGGCCATTGAGACGGTTGAGCGCGCCGGTCAGGAATAGCCCGCCGAACAGCAACTCGACATAGCCGGCGGAGAGCACGAACAGCCGGTCCGGGAAATCTAGACCCAGTGCCGCCATGAAGTTGAGCGGTGCCTGCCGCAACAACTCCAGTGCCAGCTGCGGATCAAGCAGTTTTTCGGTGCAGGCCAGGGTCACCAGACTCAGGCCCAGACAGATCCGCAGGGCGCGCAGGCGCTCGGGGTCGGGCGGCCCGCCACCCGGCTGGCCGAGCACGGCCGCGAGCCCGAGGTAGAGCAGGTATTCGCAAAAACTCTGCGCTCCGAACAGTGGCAGCAGCAGCAGACCGAGCACCGCGACCAGGCCGGCGGCAAGTGTGGGCAGCCGGTCGAGGACCAGCAGCAGGCCGGCGCCGGCCTGCATCAGCAGGGCCAGGGCGAACGACGCCCCCGTGCCGCGCAGGTGCGGCGCCAGCAGGGCGCCGTCGAAGCTGCTGGAGAGCAGGGCGACGCCGAGCAGCAACTGCATGGCCCGGCGGATCAGGGGCCAGTGCCGCAGCCCATGGTGGCAGCAGATCCGGCCACCCGGCGCCCGGCGTAGCAGCAGGTCGAGCTGGCGCGCCAGCAGCAGGGCGCCGACCAGCAGTTCCAGGCCGATCACCACCGCCGCCTCGCGCAGCGAGTACGGCGGCACCGGCGGCAGGTGGGCGGCGCCCAGCGCCGGGTGCAGCCATTTCACATGGGCGCTCGCCGCCGGCAGCCAGAGCAGCAGCGGCAGCGCCAGCAGCGCGTGGCGCCCGCTAGCCATCGACGAACTGCTCGGCCGCAACCGGCCGGCCCTGGGTGTGGAGTTCGGCGTGGTCGTTGCCATTGAGCGTGACCCGCAGCCGGTGCCGGCCCGGCGGCAGCGGCGGCAGATGGGTCCAGGGCCCGTAGAGGCGCGCCAGTTTCTGGCCGTTGAGATAGAGATGGGCGTGCCCCTCGCCCAGTACCGGCGCCCGGTTGACCTTGTCCGGCGCGAAGCGGAAGCGGCTGGTGCGCAGGTGCAGGTTCCAGCCGCTCTCGGCATCGGGCCGCAGCTCCAGGGCCAGCGCCGGCACCCGCGCGGGATCGGTGATGTCCAGGCGACCGTGCCGGCATTGCAGGGGCGGCGCCGGCAGGGCCTCGGCGGCGGCGCGCAGCTGGTGCAGCTGCCAGGCGGCGAGCAGGGCCGCCGGCAGCAGCAGCAGGCCCCGGCGGGAGCGCAGCTCAGCCACGGCGACGGCGGACCAGGACGAGGCTCAGCAGCAGCAGGGCGCTGCTACCGAGGGCGCCACCGGTGGTTTCGGCAGCGGGCGCAGCCGGCGGCGCGGTACCGGCGGCCTGGTCCTCGCCGTCGAGCTGACCGTCGAGATCGCGGTCGATACCGATACGCGCGCCATTGCCCGGCGGCACCGCCGTGAACGTGAGTGTCTGGCCCTCGACCTCGGCCAGCGCCAGCAGGGCGGTGGTGGTGAAGGGCGGCTCGCTGGCGCGGTCGCCGCGCCACTGGCCGTCCTGGTACAGAGCGCCGCGCGCCGCGCCGTCCCAGACGCCCTTCACCACCAGCTCGGCCTCGCCAGCCTCGGCGCGGGCGATCAGGAGCGCCAGGCGCTCCTGCACCGAGGGGTCGTCGAGGCGGTCGGCCGAGACCGAGAGCTGCTGGCCGACGATGGGCGCGAGGCCGGTGTCTAGGCTGAGGATGAAGGCCTCGACATTGGCCTTCTTCTCCGCCGGGGTCAGGCCATTGCTGTTGGGCAGCGGCGAGAACAGGTTCTGCGGATGCTCCAGGAAGGTAGCGATGCTGGAGATGCTGCCGTCGTGGGTGTAACCGAAGCCGCGCACCTGCTCGCCGACCAGGGCTTCGGCGGCGCCAGTGATGGTGCCGGCGGCGACGCCGAACATGCCGACCTTCTGGTACAGGTTGCGCAGCTGAGCGATCTTGAAATCGTCCTGCTCGGAACTGATCTGCGCGGTCTGCGCGATGGCGCCGGTGGTGGTCTGCGGCAGGGCGTGGCAGGAGCCGCAGGCCTGGTTGTCGTCCGGGATCGGTACGAATTCGTTGTCGTTCCAGAGGCTGCGGCCGGCGGCCTCGGCGGCGCTGTCCTGGTTGTCCAGGCCTTTGATCGGGTTGGGCGGGTAGCGCACTTGCAGCATGAAGTCGGCGAAGGCCTGCATGTCGGCAGCGTTCAACTGCTCGGCGCGGCCCTGCAGGCCGGTGAAGGCGGGATTGAAGCGCAGGAAGGCGGCGTTCTCGTCCAGATAGTCGCCGTCGGGATCGACCTCGCCGTCCAGGCTTAGCGCGCCGGTTTTGTCGCCGCGCCAGTGCATGGGGCCGGAGCCGGTCAGGCCGCGCAGGCTCTGGGTGGTCATCGGCCCCTTCATCGGGTGGAAGGGCGTACCAGGCTGGCCTGCCGGTCCGAGCAGTCCGCCCAGGCCACCGAGCAGCGCGGTAGCGGCCGGATTGCGGACATTCGGATTCGGCGTCACCACGCCGAAGGGATTGCCGAGGTCCCAGGCGATCTGATCCAGATCGCCGAACAAATGGCAGGAATGGCAGGAGACGTCGCCGTGGCCGGAGGTGGTGCTGGCGTCGTAGAGAAACTGGCGGCCCAGGGTGATGGACGCCGGCTCCGGGTTGTAGGGCAGCGGCAGGGTGCTGACGCTGCGTCGCGCGGGATCGGCCGGATGTTCGACCCAGGACAGGCTCTGGTCTAGGCGGTTCATCACATACAGGCGGTCGCGACCGGCATCGAGTGCCAGGCCGCTGGGCCCCATGCCGACACGAATCAGGCCCTTGACCACCTGTCCGCTTTCCAGGGCGTCAGTGTCGAACACGCCGATCTTGCCGGAGCCGAAGCCGGCGACATATACGGTCTGGCCATCCGCCGAAAACACCATATCCATCGGCGTCGCCAGGCTCTGGTCGATTTCCACTTGCGGCCCGGTGCCGGTCGCGTAGTCGATGTGCGGATTCAGGTGCACCGCCTGCACCGCGCGGGCGCTGTTGCCGTCGATGATGCTGATACGGTTGGGCGCGAAGCGGCCGCTGAGCACGGGCTCGAAGCGTTGCTCGTTGAGCGCCTCGGTATTGCTGGCGTAGAGCCGGCCGTTGCTCGGCCGGACGGCCAAGTTGTAGATCACCGTGCCGACCCCCGACACGGCGGATACCACGCTGGGCAGATCGGCCTTGGCGTCGATGCGGAAGACGTCGTAGTCCGGCAGCGAGAACGGCACCTGGGCCGACCAGTCGCGATCCAGTTCATCCAGCCAGTTCCCGCTTTTCAGGCGCACGATCAGACCGACCTCGGGCCAGTCCGGTGTGGCGCCTTCGGGCGGTGGCGGCAAGCCGCCATTGCCCGAGACCAGGGGCTGAGCCAGGGTGGTGGTCTGATTGCCGCTGGCGAACACGGCGGCGTAGACGGTGGCGCCATCGGGCGAGGCGGCGAGGGCACGCGGGGTATCGCCGAACAGCTGGACGATGGTCAGCGGAGTGCCCCCCAACGGCGCGCCAAGTTGATCGGCATCGAACACCCAGACATCGGCGCGGCCGACACCCTCGGTGCTCAACTGTGGATCGCCGGGGCGGTTCTGGCCACGGTGGGCGGCGCTGATGAAGGCGCGGTCGCGCTGCTCGCCGGCGAAGACAATGTCGCGCGGCTCGTCGCCGACCAGCAGAGTGCGGGTGACTTGCGAGAGGCCGGGTTGATCCGGATTGATCTCGACGATGCTGATGCTGTCGGAGAGGTGGTTGACCACCCAGGCTTCGGTGCGGCCTTCGTGCTCGCGCAGGGCGACGGCCACCGGTTCCAGGCCGACTGGGATTTCGGCTTCGAGGACGAGGCCGCTGTCGCTGGCGCGGTAGACGGTCAGCCGGTTGTCGGGCGTGTTGACCGCGTACAGGCGGCTGCCGTCGGCGGACAGCGCCAACGGCCGCACATGGGCGGATTCAAAGGCGGTGAAGGGCTCGGCGGCGCCCGCGCTGGCGGTCGCCAGGCACAGCAGGCTGGCGCCCAACAGGCTGGGCAGCTGGATGCGCATGGCTGGTTCCCCTGGCTTAGCGCTGTGGCTGGGGATGACCGAGTGGTGGGGTTCGGCGTCGCTGCCGGCCCAGCAGCAGGAGCACCAGCAAGGACAGCAGCAGCGACGGGTCCAGCACGCCGCCACGGTTGCCGCCTTCCTCGGCGCTGGGATCGGCGGGAGCCGGGCTGGCGGCCTTGGCGTCGCCGTCGAGTACGCCATCGAGGTCGCGGTCGATGCCGATGCGCTCGCCATCCCCGGGCGGGACCGCCGTCAGCGTCAGCGTCTGGCCCTCGACCGCCGCCAGTTCCAGCAACTGCGGGCTGGACAGCGCCGGCTCAGCGGCTCGGTCGGTACGGAACTGGCCGCCGGGCTGATACAGGGCGCCGCGCGCGGCGCCGTCCCACCAGCCCTTGACCACCAGTTCGGCATCGCCGGCCTCGGCGCGCGCCAGCAGCAGGGTCAGGCGGTCCAGCACGGCGGTGTCTTCGGCAGTCGCTGGCGACAGCGTCAACTGCTGGCCGACGATGGGCTTGAGACCGGTGTCGGTGGCCAGGATGAAGGCCTCCAGCGCCGCCCGGCGGTCTGGCGAAATGGCCGGCGCGGTGGGGTCGGGGATCGGATTGCCGGCGGTCGGGAACGGCAGGAAGGTGAAGTTGTGTAGGAAGGTGTCGATGGTGTCGATGCTGCCGTCGTGGGTGAAGCCGAAGCCGCGCACCTGGTCGCCCAGGTAGTTGGGCAGCGCGAGCGTGATCTGGCCCTGCAGCGACAGCGTCATGCCCAGCGGCACGCCAAACTTGCCGACCCTCGTGTACATGTTGCGGAAGTGCGGAATCTTGAAAAACCGCGTGGTCTCGAAGCCGGCGGAGGCGGCGAGACCGGTAGTCGTGATCGGCAACTGGTGGCATTCGTTGCAGGCGAAGGCGCCGGCAAACGCGGTCGCGTCGTCCATGTAGATTTCGCGGCCCTCCGCCTCCAGTTCGCTGTCGGCGTTGTCGAGTGCCTTGATCGGACTGGGCGGGTAGCGCACCTTGAGGGCGAAGTTCGCATAGGCGTCCATCTGCTCGGTGCCGAGTTCCTCGGCGCGTCCCTGCAGGCCGACGAAGGCGCCGTTGAAACGCAGGAAGGCCGCGTGCTCGTCGAGAAAATCGCCGTTGGGATCAATCGCGCCGTCCAGGCCCAGGCCGCCGGTCTTGTCGCCGCGCCAATGCATCGGCCCGGCATCGGCCATGCCGCGCAGGCTCTGCGTCGTCATCGGCCCCTTCATCGGGTGAAAAGTCTCATCCAGGGCCTGGTTGCCGACACCGGTCACGTTGGCCTTCTCGTTCGGATTCTGCGTGACCGAGCCGAAGGGGTTGCCCAGATCCCAGGCCAGGTGGTCGGTGTCGGCGAACACATGGCAGGTGTGGCAGGACAGATCGCCGTGGCCGGAGCTGATGCGGGCGTCGTAGAGGAACTGGCGACCGTCCTTGACCGCCTGCGGGGTCGGGTCGTAGGGCAGCGCGACGCGCGCCAGCTCCTTGCGCTTTTCGGCCTTGGAGGCGCTGGCGATGACGGAGATGCTGCCCTCCAGCCGGTTCATCACGTAGAGGCGATCTCGCGCGTCGTCGAGCGCAAGCCCGCTCGGACCCTGGCCGACCCGGATCATCTGCTTGTCGATCTGCCCCGACTCGAGCGCGTCGGTGCCGAACAGGCCGACGGCGTCGGAACTGAAGCCGGCGACAAAGACCCGCGCGCCGTCGGCGGAAAACACCAGGTCTGCCGGGCTCGCCAGCGACTGGTCGATCTCGACCAGGGTGCCGGTCGGCACGGAGTAGTCGATGTGCGGATTGAGATGCACCGGCGTGACCGCCCCGCCCTTGATCACCGACACGCGGTTCTGCGCGAACTTGCCGGTCATCATCGGCTCGAAGCGCACTTCGTTGAACGCCTCGGTGTTGCTCACGTAGACCGCGCCGTTGTCCGGACGCACGGCCATGTTGAACAGCATGGTGCCGACGCCAGCGATCTTCGCCGTCTCGCTCGGCGGATTCGCGGTTGCGTCGATCTGGAACAGGTCGTAGTCCGGCAGCGAGAACGGCACCAGCGCGCTCCAGTCCTTGCCGGTCTCGTCGACCCAGGTGCCATCCACGTTCTTCACGATCAGTCCGGTCACGGGCCCGTCCGGCGTCGCGCCCTCGGGCGCCGGCGGCAGGCCGCCGAAGCTCGAGACGGCCGGCGAGGGAATCGCCGTGGTCTTGCTGCCGGACGCAAACACCGCCGCATACACGGTGCTGCCGTCCGGGGTGGCGGCCAGGGCGCGCGGCGTGTCGCCGAACAGCTGCAGGATGGTCAGCGGAGTGCCAGCCAGGGCCGCGCCGAGTTGGTTCGCGTCGAACACCCAGACATCGGCGCGACCGATGCCCTCGGTGTTCAGCTGCGAGTCGCCGGGGCGGTTCTGGCCGCGATGGGCGGCGCTGACGAAGGCGCGGTCGTGCTGCGCGCCAGCGAACACGATATCGCGCGGCTCGTCGCCAACCAGCAGGGTGCGAGTGACTTGTGAGAGCCGGGGCTGATCCGGATTGATCTCGACCACGCTGATGCTGTCGGAAAGGTGGTTGACCACCCAAGCCTCGGTGCGGCCAGCGGCGTTGGTGCGCAGCGCTACCGCCACCGGCTCCAGGCCGACCGGAATCTCGGCTTCCAGGCTCAGGCCCGCGTCGGTGGTGCGGTAGATGGTGAGCCGGTTGTCCGGCGTGTTGACGGCATACAGCCGCTGGCCATCGCTGGACAGTGCCAGCGGCCGCACATGGGCGGACTCGAAGCTTTGAAGGGCCTGGGCCGTGTCCAGCTGGCAAAGGACCAGCGCTACCGTCAAAGCCCGAACAATTCGGGCGGCATGCCTGAGCATTTTCTCTCTCCAGAAAGCCAGTGTTCGCACCTGTCATCCGAATTAAACGGAACGCAGGTATTAATAATTGGTCTGTAGAGTCAATAAACAGGGAATCCTTGTCAATGACCGCTTGTCGGTTTGCGGGCTGCTGTCCGCCCGGTCGTGCGCGGACGGCGTGCGCGGGGCACAAAACTCCGCGCGGGGGTGCGCTGACCGCGCGCTGCCGCAGGCCCCGCCGGATTCAGAACAGCCAGGCGCCGATCAGGCCCGCCAGGGCGCCGCAGACGACGCCGGACCAGACCAGCAGGGGCTCTTCGTCGCGCACCGCCGAGCGCAGCAGCTCGCCGTAGGCTTCCGGCGGCAGCGTGGCAAGGCGGTCGACCAGACTGCGCGCCACTTCCTTGCGGATGTCTTCCGGCAAGTCGACCTGCGCCAGCAGCGGCGGAGCATGGATGGTCATCGCCGTGGTCATCGCCTGGATCGCCTGTTCGGCGCTGCGCGCGCCCATGGCCATCGCCAGCAGGGCGGTGGAACCGCCGGTGGTGCGCGCCAGCTCGTCGCGCAGCGCGCGCGCGCAAAGCTGCTCGAAGACCTGGCCGCGCGCGGCCAGATGCAGGGTCAGGGCGCCGAAGGTAATCAGTTCACCCAGCGCCAGTTCGGCGAGCAGGCGCGCGGTATCGCCCTGACGCCGATGGATCAGGCCCTGCAGCACGAAGGGCCCCAGTCGGACCGGGCGGCGTGGCTCGAACACCAGCAGGATCGCCAGCCAGTTGGTAAGCCCGCCGACCAGGGCGCCGCCGATTGCGGACAGGGCCATGCTGGGCCACCAGGCCCAGAGTGCCGATACCGGCAGGGCCAGCAGGGCGCCTAGCACCGCGCCACTCCAGACCACGAAGCGGAACTCGCGACGGCCGGTACTGCGAAAGGCGCGGGTCAGCAGCTCCGGGCGGGCGGCGATGCGCTCGCCGATCAGCGCGGCCAGGTCCAGATAGCGCTCGGGCTCCTGCTGCAGGGCGCGCAATATCTGCTCGGTGATCCGGGTGCTGGCTGGTCGCAGCTGGCGCCGCCATTCCTCCTGCACCGCCGGCCGCAGCCGCGCCCAGTGACTGGGATTGACGCTGGACAGCATGGCGTTGAGCAGGGTGTCGACGCCCGGCCCCAGCTGGCGCTCGGCCTCGGCCGCCATGCGCGCCGGATCGACCGGCGCCAGCAGGGCGCGCGGACTGGCGATATCGGTCAGCACTCGGCGGGAAAAATCGCTCGCCAGTGCGGCCGCCTTGCGCGGCAGGATGCCCTGCATCCGCAGCGGCCCGAGCCGGAGCGGCCGCTGCGGATGCAGGGTCAGGAAGATCGCCAGGCAGTTGGTGCCGCCGCCCACCGCCGCGTTCAGCAGCGGAATCCACAGCCAGGCGTTCATGCCAGCGCGGCGGTGGGCGCGGCCTCACCCCAGGCGCGCCGCGACGGCTCGGGCAGGGTCGCCAGCAGGCTGCGCAGCCGTCGCTGCTGGAGTGGTTCGAGCACGGCAGTCAGTTCGATCAGCGCAGACATCGCGGCCCCCTCGGCGGCACAGCCCAGCAACTGCAGGATGGCATTGTCGTCGAAGCTGTCGACCACCGGCCGCAGGCAACGCTTGTCACCGACATAGGCGGCAATCGCCAGCAGCTCGGCCGGGTCGGCAATCTCGGCCGCGAGCCGGGTGACGGTGGTCGCCGGCAGTTGTTCGACCACGGTGCCCATCACCGCGTACTCGCCGCGCGCGAGCAGCTGCTGGAGCGTGGTCGACAGCAATTCCGGCGGCAACGCCGCCAGCAGCGGCGCAGCGCGGTCGGGGACGAGATGCACCGCCACGTCGGCGAGAAAACCGGGCTCCAGCCGCTGGCCCAGCAGGGCGGCGCGGGCCGGCGGCAGGAAGGGCGCCAGGGCCGCGATCAGCACCGGGCCGAGATGCTCCTGCGCGATCCGGGCGGCTAGCGCCGTCGGCAACAGGGCCGAGGCCCTTGCCAGGCGCTCGAAACTGCGCCGATGGCGCTCCATGCCGGCGCTGGCGATGGCCAGCCGCAGCCGCGCCAGCGCCGAGGCACCACGACTGCGCAGGTAGCCCAGCTCCGCCGCCGGCACCCCCAGCAGGGCCGCGATCCGGCGCGCCTCGACCTCGGCGGCCGCGCTCACAGGCCCAGCACCCGGCGCACCGCGCCACGCAGCAGGCCGGGCACCAGCTCCAGGGCCTGTTCCACGGCCTGCATCAGTTCGGCGTCCTGGCGCTCGAACCGGGCCTCGATCAACTGCTGCAAGCGCGCGCGCACCGTCGGCTCCAGCACCAGGGCCGCCAGGGTCGTCACCAGCGCCGACGGTGGCATGCGGCTGTCCACGGACTCAGCCCAAGACCGGCTCGGGGTCGAACAAGGACGCCGGATCGAACTCCTCCCCCATCGCCCGGTACTCGCCCTGGGGGCGCTCGGCCGCCGGCAGCAGGTAGCGCAGGCTCAGCGGATTGCCGTCGGGATCGCGGTAGATCAGGGTGGTGACCAGCCCGTTCCGGTTGGCCCGCTCCGGGTAGATATTGCGCTGCTTCAGCGCCCGGTAACGGGCGGCCAGGTCCTCGAAGCGCGCGGCGACCAGGGCCAGGCCAGGAATGCCGGCGACTTCGCGCGGCCGGTTGGCCAGCTGGGTGTCGAGCAGCAGCAGGCGGCTGCCATCGGGTCGCCGCAACCAGCACTGCACCGGGTCGCGGTAGTCGATCTCGGCCTCGAGCAGGGCCCGGTACCAGCCGATCATCGCGGGGTAGCGCTGGCAGTGCAGTTCCAGGCCGCTCAGGGACAGGCTAGGCAGGGTGTTGTTCATGCGGGCGATACCGAGGCAGGGATGGCGGGGCCGAAAGCGGCGCCCAGGTGGCGCAGGACGGCGGCGAGTTCGCCGACCGGGTCGGCCGGCAGGGCGCGGCTGCGCCAGGCGACGTGGCCGTCGGGCCGGACCAGGATGGCGCCCGAGGCGCCGACGCCGCGCAGGCCCTGCCACTGGCCGTCGGCCTGGGCGTCCGCGGCCTCGTCAGCACCCAGGGCCAGGAGCCGCACCGGGTAGGCGAACTCGCTGGCCGCCAGGGCCGCCGACAGCGCTTCCGCCCAGTCGGCGCGCCAGCTGGAATCGACCAGCAGCTGCAGGGCGCCGTAGTCCAGGCAATCGACGGTGGATAGCCGCTGGCCGTTTCGCTCCAGCCAGGCGTGCGGCAGCCGCAGCCCGGGCGCGGTGCCCGGGCGGTATTCGAGGTCGTTGGGCGACAGCTCGTTGGCATCGACCGGCACCGGCAGGCTCAGCGCGCCGTTATAGCGATAGCCGAGATCGACCGCGTGGGCGCCGCCGAAATGGGCTTTCTGCTCGCCGGCGGCCTTGCTCAGTCGGGCTCGCAACTTCTTTGCCCGCCAGGACTCCGGCCGCTCCAGCACCGCGATCTTCTTCAGGCCCAGACGCGGCAGGACCTCGGTGATCCAGGTCTGCATGCCCTTGGGCAGGGCGCGGAAGGTCTTGCCTTCCATGAAGGCGTGCAGCTTGCGCAGATCGTCCATCTGCAGGGCCACGGCCTCGTTGATGTGGTCCATCTCGTCCTGGTTGTCGATGCTGCGCCGGCAGTTCTTTTCAGCGATCGGCTTGCGCTCGCTCTCGTAGCTGTCGAGCAGGCCCTCACCGGCCTGGCCGGCGAGTACCGCCTGGAGCTTCCAGACCAGGTTGTGGACGTCACCGACGCCGGTGTTGATGCCGTAGCCGCCGGTGGGGGGGAAGCGGTGGGCGGCGTCGCCGGCCAGGAACACCCGGCCGGCGCGGAAACGCTCGGCGATCTGGGCGGTCATCGCCCAGTTGCCGATGGCCTTGATCTCCACGTCCACCGCCTGGGTGCCTAGGGCCTGGCCGATCAGCTGGCGCCAGTAGGCTTCGTCGAATTGCTCGATCTGCTGCGGCGGATGCAGCATCGCCATCAGGATCCAGTCGTCGCCCATATGCCGCACCAGGGGGCCGACCAGGTGCTGGTTGTAGATCCAGTAGATCACCGCCGGTCGGCCGCGGATCAGGCGGTCGAGCTTGGCGCGGAAGTTGACGCTGGCGATGCGGGCGATCATCGGCCCCGGCATGGCGATGCCCAGCTGCTCGCGGATGCGGCTGCGGGCGCCGTCGGCGGCCAGGCAGTAGCGGGCACTCAGGCGGCGCTCGGTACCGTCGCCGACGCGCAACTGAGCCTGCACTCCGCTGGCGTCCTGCTCCAGGGACAGCAACTTGTGATCGCTGAGAAAATCAATGCCGGCGGTCGCCCGCGCCCGTTGCCACAGCAGCACTTCGAGCCGGTGCTGGGGGTAGTGCAGGGGCCGCGAGGGACTCTGCGACAAGCGCTCGACGGTTTCCTCGACCGTGCCGGGCAGGATGTCGATACGGCACAGCTCGGGGCCGGTCAGGCTGGTGCACCAGACGATGTGGCGCAGGTCTTCGAGCGGCGCGCTGTCGTTGCGGATCGCCGATTCCAGGGCCGGGTCGATTTCGCGCCAGATTTCCATCGTGCGGGCGTTCAGCACATGGCCGGCCGGATGACCGGTCGGCCCGGCCCGCTGCTCGACCAGGGCGCAGCGCAGGCCGGCCTTGGCGGCCAGCAGGGCGGCGCTCAAGCCCACCGGGCCGGCGCCGACCACCAGCAGATCATAGGGGCTGTCGATGCTCATGCGGCCTCCAGCAAGGACTCGTCGATGCACAGCAAAACCTTGCCGCGCGCCGGGCCCTGCTCGACCGCCGCCAGGGCGGCGGCAGCATCCGCCAGCGGGTAGCGCCTGCCGATCACCGGGCGGTAGCTGCCTTCCAGTGCCCAGCGCGCCAGCTCGACCAGCCGCGCGCCCGAAGGTCGGAAATACACCCAATGGTGCTGTTTGCCAGCCAGCGCCCAGCGCAGCTTGGCCAGGCCCATCCAGGTGCCCGAGGCGACTACGCCCAGGGGCGCGCCGAGCACATCGGTGAGGGTCAGCGTCGGCGAGATCAGGCTGGCGTAGACGCCGCCGGCCTTCAGCACAGAGAGGTGTGGAGCCTCGTCCAGGCTGCGCGCGCTCGGGTCCGGCGCCACCGTGTTGATGACCAGGTCCAGGCCGCTCAGCAGGCGGGTGAAATCCTGCTTGCGGTAGTCGATCACCTGATCGGCGCCGAGGCCGCGCACGAACTCCAGATTGCTGCCGCCGCAGGTGCTGGCGACCCAGGCGCCGCCCTGATGCAGACGCTGCACCAGCAGGGAGCCGATGCCGCCGGAGCCGCCATGCACCAGCACTTTCTTGCCGGCAGTGTTGCCCGCATCGAGCCCCGCCGCGCGCAGCACCTGGGCGGCGGTGAGCCCGGCATAGGGCAGGGCGGCGGCCTCGGCCATGCCCAGGCCCGGCGGAATCTTGCAGGCCCAGGCCGCCTTCACCGCCACCGCCTCGGCGTAGAAGCCGGAGGCGAAGGGCATGGTCGCGGCCATCACCCGGTCGCCCGGCTGGAAGTCGCGTACCGCGCTGCCGACCGCGCTGACCACGCCAGCGCCGTCCAGCCCCATCACCATCGGGCCCTTGGCGCGCAGCCACTTGAACAGGCTGTCGCCATAGCCCTCGCGGATCAGCGCGTCGATGGGATTGATCGAGGCAGCGGCGAGCCGGATCACGATCTCCTGGGCCGCTGGCCGCGGTTCCGCCAGCTCTTGCAGCTGCAGGCGACTGCCGCCGGTGCCGGCGGCAGTCCGGACGATGGCCTTCATGCCGGTTTCACTACCCGGTTGCGCAGCACGCCGATGCGCTCGATCTCGACTTCCACCAGGTCGCCGGGTTCGAGAAAGCGCAGGAACTCGATGCCGCAGCCATTGGTGGCGGCGCCAGTGCCGAAGAACTCGCCGGGCACCACCAGTTCTTCGTCGCTGGCGACCTCGATCATCCGCGAGATCGGGTGGCTCATGCCGGAGGTCGAAGAGGCGCCGCGCAGCTCGCCGTTGACCCGCACCTGGATCTTCAGATCGTAGGGATCGGGAATCTCGTCGGCGGTCACCAGCCAGGGCCCCATGGCATTGCCGGTGTCGAAATCCTTGCCCTTGATCGGGCCAACGCCGCCCCAGGGAATCTCCTCCATCATCTTGTCGCGGGCGGAGAAGTCGTTGAAGCAGGTGTAGCCAAACACATAGGACATGGCGTCGTTGGCGCTGATGTTCTTGCCGCGCTTGCCCAGCACCACGCCCAGTTCCATCTCGTAGTCGAGCATCTTGGTCCAGCGTGGCCAGATCACGTCCTGTTCGTGGGCGCTGACCGAGAGGTTGTTGCCCTTGTAGTAGAGCGGCCGCTGATAGAAGCGCTTGGGCATTTTCTTCATCAGGCCCAGGGCCTTGACCGTGGCGGCCACGCCCTTGCCGGCCTTCATCTCCAGCACCGAGGCGAAGGCCTGTTTCATGTGGCCCTCGTAGACGCTGAAACAGAGCATGCGCGGCGGCAGCAGCGGGGGCGCGAAGCGGAGACCTGAAAGCGGCTGGAAGCAGTGCCCGGGGTGCTCGTCCTCGGACTGTTCGAGGATGGCGCGGGCGCGGTCGAGCGCGGCCGGGCCGGCCTCGATCAGCGCCAGCATGCTGGCGAAGGCGGGTTCGACCTGATCGCGCAGGGCCAGGCTGGCGGCGGCAAGATCGAGCAGGCGGTGCTGGTCGCTGCAGAGCGCGCCCAGGCGGATGCCGCCTGACTGGTGGTAACTGGCAAGTTTCATGGCTGGTGTTTTGGGTTAAAGGGTGCGCCAATTGATGGTGCGCAGACCGGCGACCGGCTTCTTGCCGACCGGGGTGGCAGAGCCGCGCTTGCGCAGGTCCACCAGCGGCACACCGGCCTCCAGCTTCTGCCAGAGCAGCTCGGGATCGAAGTTCACGCCAATGGGGTTTTTATGGAAATCGAGCCCGATGGCGAACTGCTGAAAATCCTCGGCGGTGTCGAAATTGTCGGACTGGAACTCCAGGCGGTTGCCGTCCGGATCCTCGTAGTAAATCGAGGTGGTCGGGCCGTGGTTGATGCACCAGACCGGCTCGATGCCGGCCGCTTTCAGCTCGCGGTGCTTTTCCAGCAGCTGCCGCAGGCTGCCGAAGTTGAAGGCGATGTGATCCAGCCCATAGAACTTCCGGTAGACCTTGGCCAGCAGGATCATCGGCTTGGCCGCCGCCGGCAGCTTGATGATGGCCAGCCGGTGGTGCTCGTGGTCGTAGGTGAGAAAAGTCACCATGTGGTTCTGGAACACCAGCTCCATGCCCAGCACCTTGCGGTACCAGGGCACCAGCTTGTCGCGCTGGGCCGACTTCAGCACCCAGTGCGCCAGATAGCGCGGGCCGGTCTTGCTGACCACCTTGCCCAGGCGGTCGATGTCGATGGCCTGCATGTTGGGGGCGCCCATGTCAGTGGCTCCGGCCGGCGGAGCGGTGGTCGCGATGGTCTTGTTGCTGCTTCATGAGGAACTCTCCGATGCCGCCGTGGCCGGGTTGCCGAGGTGCCGCACCAAGGCGCGGCTGACGATGCGCAGCTTCTCGCCGCCGGGCATGCGCTTGAGATTGGCCCTGACGATGCCGGCGGTGAAGGCGCTCTTGCGGCTGTAGTCGATGCGCACATCCACCAGCACCGGCCGACCCTGGGCTGCCAGTTCGCGGGCCTCGGCCAGCGTCGGCTCGATCTCGGCGTCGGTGTTGATCGCCAGGAAGGCGGCACCGGTGGTGGCCGCCGAGGCGGCCAGATCCAGCGGATTCAGCACCGTGCAGGTCTTGCGGTTGTAGGGCACCTGCTGCGCCTGGGCGATCTGCGACAGCTCGCCATCGCTGAACACCAGCACCACCAGTCCCAGCTTCTGGGCGACGGCGGTCAACAGCTCGGTGCCGGTCATCAGGTAGGCGCCATCGCCGACCACCGCCACGACCTCGCGGCCGGGGTTGGCCAGCCGGGCGCCGATGGCGGCTGGCACCGCGTAGCCCATGCAGTTGAAATCGGTGGGCGAGATGAACTGCCGGCGGCCCGACATCGGCAGCAGCTCGGCGGTGAGGAAGGTGTGGTTGCCGTCGTCGGCGACCACCACGGCGTCCGTGCTCAGCACCCGGTCCAGCGACTGAAATAGTTTGGCCGGATTGACCCGCCTCGGATCGCCGCCCTTGCGCCAGTCGCGCAGGGTGTCGGCCTTGTCGCGGGCGATGCCGGCCATCCGCTTCAGCCGCTCCCGGCCGGAGCCGAGGTGGCCGCGGCTGCGCAGCCGTGCCAGCAGGGCGGCGAGCACCGGCTGGGCGTCGCCGCAGAGGCTGACGGCGGCGGGGTAGTTCTTGGAGAACACCGCCGGGTCGATATCGACGTGGATCAGGGATTCCGGCACCTCGACGCTATAGCTGCCGGTACCGATCTCGCTGAAGCAGGTGCCGACCGCCAGCAGGCAGTCGCAGTCCTCGAAGGCCTTGCGGGCCGCCGGTGCGGCGGCCATGCCGAAGCTCATGCCGGCATGCCAGGCATGCTCGGCCGGGAAGCTGCTGAGCCCCTGCAGAGTGGTCGCCACCGGGGCACCCAGCAGATCGGCCAGGGCCAGTAGTTCGGCGCGGGCGCCACGGGCGCCCCAGCCGACGAAGAGGCCCGGATGCTTCGCGGCCTCCAGTCGGGCACAGGCGGCGTCCAGGTCTTCCTCCCGCAGGAGCAGGTCCTGGCTGAAGCCGGGGAAGGCCGGCAGCGCCGGCGACTCGCCCTGGAACAGCAGGACATCGACCGGCAGCTCGACGTAGACCGGCCCCGGGCGGCCGCGCATCGCCTCCCGGTAGGCCATGTACAGCATCGGGATGATGTCGTGATGCTGGCTGGCCAGGAACTGCGCCTTGGTCACCGGCCGCATCAGCGCCTGCTGGTCGATGTCGTGCAACTGGTAGGCGCGACCTTTGTTGCGGCGTACGCCGCCACTCAGCACCAGCATCGGGACCCCGTCGAGAAAGGCCTCGGCGATGCCGCTCATGGCGTGGGTAAGGCCGGCCCCTGGCACCACCAGCAGGGTGCCGATGTGCCGGCTGGTGCGGCTGACGGCATCGGCCATGAAGGAGGCGCCACCCTCGTGGGTCACCAGCACCGGCTTCAGCGTCGGGCTGGAGGCCAGCTCATCGAACAGCTCAGTGGTGTGGACTCCAGGGATGCCGAATACCCAGGCGACGTCGAGTTGCTCCAATGCGAAACGCGCGAGCCATGCGCCGGTGTATTTCACCCTGTTCTCCTCGTTGGCTGACTGTTAAGTATAATTATTGAGTCATGTGGGTATGTCAACCAGGACATGGAGGCCATGCGGCGCCGTTACAGACCGTTGCAAACGGCGTTACATCCGTTACAGACGATGCTATAAGTCGGTCTAATAACTCTTTCGAGGCGCACAGGGCGGCCCTGCAGCCCTGACCAGGACGCCATGACTAGGACCGTGATGAGCGACAGCGCGCGCCCAGGCAACAAGCCCTCTTCTGCCCGCCGGCCTGGCCGGCCCCGCCTCCGCGACCAGGGGGTGCCGGCGACCGAGGTGATCCTGGAACTGGCGCTGGAGGAATTCGGCCAGCACGGATTCGAAGGCACCAATATCAATGAGATAGCGATCAAGGCCGGCGTCGCCAAGCCGCTGATCCACTACCACTTTGAGACCAAGGAAAAGCTCTGGCAGGCGGCGGTGAGCCATGCCATGGAAAAATTGGCTGCCGAGTTCCGAAATCTGCATTTCGAACTCAAGGACCTGGAGCCAGCGGCGGCACTCGGCGTGGTGATCCGGCGTTTCACCTTTTTCTGCGCCCGCAACCACGCGGTCACCAATATCGTCATCCAGGAAGTGGTGCGGGGTACCGAGCGCTCGCGCTGGCTGACCGAGACTTTCCTGAAACCGATGTTCCTGATGGCGGAGTCCTTCCTGAGCGCGGCCGAGGCCGGTGGTCAGTTGCGCAATATCCATCCAGCGCATCTGCTGTCGCTGATCCACGGCGCGATCAATGGCTTCTTCGCGTTTTCCAGCATGTTGTCGGAAACCTACGGCATCAATCCGCTGACCGACGAGTCCGCCGCCGAGCACGCGGAAATCGTGGTCGACATCCTGCTCAACGGCTTGCGGGTGCGAAACGGCGGCGCTTGAGCCGCTATCGCGGCAGGAACAGCAGCGACAGTGCCTGGCGCAAGCCGCGCGTCTGCCGGAGGTCCCGGTACAAGGCCAGCCATTCGCCGAAAACGATGCGCAGCGGATTCTGATTCTGGCTGGGTTCACGTCCGGCCAGGCCATAGCGCAGAGGCTCGTCGGCCGGAGCCTCGGCGTAGCTGCCGAACAGGCGATCCCAGACGATCAATACCCCGCCGAAGTTGCGGTCGCGGACCGAGGCGTTGACCGCGTGGTGCACGCGATGGTGGGCGGGGGTGTTGAACAGCCATTCCAGCCAGCCCAGCCGCCCTACCAGTTCGGTGTGCAACAGAAACTGGAATAGCAGGTTGAGTCCCAGCGCCCCGAGCACCACCAGCGGCGGCAGGCCCAGCCAGACCAGGGCGAGGGCGAACAGCCAGGCGCCGGAGAGCAGGTCGGTCCAGCCCAGACGATAGGCCGCCGACAGATTGAAGCGGGTTGAGGAATGGTGTACGCCGTGGGTGGCCCACAACCAGCGGACCTTGTGGCTGCTCCGGTGCAGCCAGTAATAGACGAAATCGACCAGCAGAAAGGCGCCGAGATAACCCGGCGCCCCGCGAGGCTGCAAGTCCATGAGGCGGTGCTGATGCACCCACAGGAACAGCGGCGCCAGCAGTGCCGCGCTGAGCGGGCGGATCAGGCGATTGCCGGCCGCGATCAGGGTGGAAGCGGCGGTTTCCCGCAGGTCGTAGCCGCCCGGCGCCGGTCGGCGCCGAGCCAGCCACCGCCACTCCGCCGCCACCAGGCCGATCACCGTCAGCAGGACCAGGGGCCGCGCCGGTCCGGCACCGTTTAAGGCTTCGATCATGAGGACCAGACTCCGTTCAGCGCGGCCGGAAGGGCCTCAGAGGGTGTGAACTATTCACAGCCTCTCAGGGCTCGACACTGACTGAGGCACTGGTCTCGACGCTGCCGCCCTGGGGGCCGGTGGTGTTTGAGGTGCGCGCGTAGCTGCCCTCGCCGTGGCTGCTGCTGCTCGTGGTGCTGTAGCTCTGCCCGTTCGCCCCCGTGGTGGTCGCGCTGCGGGTGGCGGTGCCGGTCTCCGCGTCGTAGCTGCCGCTGACTTCGCGGCTGGCGGTGCCGCCATTGGCGCCGGTGGCGCTGCCGCTGCGCGTGTAGCCGCCATCGCCGAAGCTGGTCTCGCTGCTGTGCGAGCGACTGCGGCCGAGCGGGCCGGTGCGGCTGGACTCGCGCGCCGCGCTGCCGGCGGCGAGATCGACCTCGCTGCTGTTGCTGCTGGAGCCACCGTAGGCGCCGTCGCGGCTACGGCTGGCGCTGCGACTGCCGGCCTCGGCTTCGACCGCCATCTCCCGGCTGGCCTGCTGGCCCTGGGCGTTGGTACGCGTGCTGGATCGCTCGCGGCTGCGGGCATCCGCCTGCAGCGGCAGGCTCAGGCAGAGCAGGGCCAGCAGGGTGGTGGCGGCGAGGCCGCGACGGCGGTAGGACTGGGATGAAGTGTGCATGGTTGACTCCTGGGTGGGTTCGGAAAAGTTGTGGGTACTTGCTGGCGCTACTGACGGGCCGCCATCAGCCGGCTTCTCAGCTCGGCGCGCGCCAGCAGGCCGTCGCCATTGCTGTCGGCGAGCCGGAACAGCTGCTGGCGGGCCGCCAGAAATTCGGCTTCGCTGACGCTGCCGTCGTGGCTCTGGTCCAGGCTGGCGAACTGGCTCTTGGCGGCGACCTCGGCTTCGGCGAGGCTGACCGAGCCGTCGCCGTCGGTGTCCAGCTTCTTCAGCGGGGCGAACTCCTGTGCCTGCGCGGGCAGCGTCACCCAGGCGGCCAGCAGCGCGACGGCTGGGAGGACAAGGCGGGTAGTGAATGGCATGGTGTGACTCCGGGGCAGGGGCCTGGGGCCCGACGAACGCAGCTTGGCTGCCGTCGGTTGCCGGGCGATTGCCCTTCGGCCTCGCCGTGTAACAGCGTGTAAGTCCGCGGCCCGGACGTTCCCGGCTCGGCTATAACTGCGGCGAACCTTCCGGCGGCGACACCCGGCCCCCAACATGAACAAGCCCCTGCGTGTAGTGATCGTCGAGGACGACCGCGAGATCGGCACCCTGGTGGCCGGCCTGCTGACCCGCGAAGGCTTCATCACCGAATGGCTGCGCTCCGGCGAGGATCTGGATCACGCCCTGGCGCGCGAGGCCACCGACCTGCTGCTGCTCGATCTCATGCTGCCGGGCGAGGACGGGCTATCGCTGTGCCGGCGGGTGCGCGCCAGGAGTCAGCTACCGATCATCATGGTCACCGCCAAGGGCGACGACCTGGACCGTATCCTGGGCCTGGAGATGGGCGCGGACGACTACTTGCCCAAGCCCTTCACCCCGCGCGAGCTGCTGGCGCGGGTGCGCGCGGTGCTGCGCCGCACCGCGCCGGCCACCCAGGACGCCGTGGCCGGGACCAGCCATGAGTGCCTGTGCTTCGCCGGCTTCCGCTTCGACCTGCTGGCGCGTCGGCTGCTGGGGCCGGACGGCCGCGAGATCGAGCTGTCGGCCGGCGACTATGACTTGCTGGCGGTATTCACCCGCTATCCCAATCGGGTGCTGTCGCGCGACCGCTTGATGGACCTCACCAAGGGCCGCAGTTGGGAGGTGTTCGACCGCTCCATTGACGTCGCCGCCTCCCGGCTGCGGCGCAAGATCGAGCCCGACCCCGGGCACCCGCAGCTGATAAAGACCGTCCGCAACGGGGGCTATCTGTTCGCGGCGGAAGTCGAGCGCGCGCCGTGATCGGACTGGGCCTGCGCGTGGCGGCGCTGATGGTGGCCGCGCTACTGCTGGTGACGCTGACCTTGATTACCGCCTTTCGGCTGTCGCGCGAGACCGGCGACGAGCGGCCCTTCCGTCCGCCGATACCGGAGCAGATCGTGGCCATCGTGATGCTGCTGGATGCGGCTGACGCGAGCGAAGCGGCCCTGCTGCTGCGCGCCATTCCCTCGCGCGACCTGCGGGTTCGACTGCGGCCGGGCCCCTTGCCGGCGGACTCGGTCTCGGACTTTCCGGTCATTTCCCATTTCACCGAGAAATACCTGGAGACGCTCGGCGAACGGACCATCTGGATCGGCCTGGAGGCGCCCGGTTCGAGCCAGCGCAGTTGGTTTTCCAAGTTGCTCGGTGAGGACGGCCTGCTCGACGGACATCCCTTGCGGATGCTGGTGCAGTTGCGCAACGGCCAGGTTGCCGATTTCGAGATCGGCGGCTACTTAGTGATGCAGGCGGCCTGGCGTCAGATCATGGCCGCGACCCTGCTCGCGGTGCTGCTGATCGGCAGCTTTTCCTTGTGGGGACTTCGACGACAGATCCAGCCCTTGCAGCGACTGGCGACCGAGGTGGAGCGTCTGGGCACCGACAAAGAGGGCCCGCCCCTGATCGAGGCGGGCGCCCGCGAAGTGCGCCAGCTGGTCGCCGCCTTCAATCGCCTGCGGGGCCGCATCCGCGACCTGCTGGAAGCACGCACCCGCATGCTGGCGGCGATCAGCCATGATCTCGGCACCTACCTGACCCGCCTGCATCTGCGGGTCGACCTGATCGCCGACGAGGACCAGCGGCGGCGCGCCGAGCACGACCTGAGTGACATGAGCCAGCTGGTACGCGACATGCTGGCGCTGGCGCGCCTGGATCATCTGGCCGGCCAGCAGCAGCGGCTCGATCTGCGGCAGATCGTGCAGGCCGAGGTCGATGCGCGCCAAGAGTCGGCGGATCGCCTGCGTCTGCATCCCGGCGCGCCGATGTGGGTACGCGGTGATCGGCTGTCGCTGGCGCGGGCGGTGAGCAATCTGATCAGCAATGCCATCAAGTACGCCGGCAGCGTCGAGCTAGAACTCGATCAGGCGCAGGGAATGGTCGAATTGCAGGTTGATGACCGCGGCCCCGGCATCGCACCAGAGCAGCGCGCGGCGGTGCTGGACCCGTTCTTTCGTGGCGACCAGGCGCGCAACCTGGACGACGGCGGCTCCGGTCTGGGCCTGACCATCGTCGCCGACATTCTGCGGCGGCACCACGGCGAGCTGCAGCTGGAGGATCGCCACGGCGGCGGGCTGCGGGTGCGGGTGCGGTTACCGGTGGCCTAGGAGTCGTAGTCCGCGCGGCTCCAGCCCCGCTGCAAAACTGGGCTGTCTAGTCCAGGGGGACCAGCAGGGCATCAATCTCGGTGATGTCCCGTAGTGCCAGGCGACCGGTCAGCGCCCGCAAGTGCAAGCCTGCCAGTAGCTGGTCGTAGCGCGCCTGGTTGTAGTTGCGTTCGGCTGCGTACTTTTGTTGCTGGGCGTTGAGTAGGTCAATGGCAGTGCGGGTGCCGATTTCCTGGCCGGTCTCGACGGCCACCAAGGCCGAACCGCTGGACGCCAGCGCCAGCTTCAGCGCCCTTACCCGCGCGGCTCCGCTGAGCACCGCCTGATAGGCGACGCGGACCTGACGCTCGACCTGTCGCTGGGCGCCGTCGAATTCGGCCAGCTTCTGCTCGCGCGACGCCACCGCGCGACGCACACCCGATTGCGTGGCGCCACCGCTGAACAGCGGCAGCTTCACACCGATGCCGATGGCCGTGCCGTCGGCTTGGGTCGGAAAGGCGCCACCGCCGCTGCGGCTGTCGGTATAGGTCAGCGTTGCCGCCACGGTGGGCAGGTGTTTGGAATTGGCCACCTTCACGTCGCGCGCGGCAACGTCGAAGCCGAGCTTGGCGGCGAGCAGATCGAAATTGCCCCGCTGCGCTTCCGCCAGCCACTGCTCAATTGGCTTGCTGGCGGGCACGGCAGACGGTGCGACGTTCTCGCGCAGGCCGGCCAGTGGCTTCGCCGGCTTGGGCTCAGTCGGCAAGGACACCACCTGCAGGCGCTGCTCATCGACACTCTTCAGAGGCGGTCGGGTGATTTCGTCGAGGGCTTCTCGCGCGGCGCTTTGCTCCTGACTGGACGCCAGCTCTTCGGCGACCGCTAGGTCATAGCGCGCCTGGACTTCCTCGGTGTCGGTCACGCTGGCCAATCCGACCGCCATGTTCTGCTTGGCGAGATCGAGCTGACGCCAGAGCGCGCTTTTCTCGGATTGCGAGGTGCGCTGGCGGTCGCTGGCGGCGAGGGCGCTGAAATAGGTTTCCGCGACCTTCAGCATCAGCGCCTGCTCGCTGGCCTGGTAACTCAGCTGGGCAAGCGCGACCTGCTCGTCGGCCTGCTTGAGCTGGTGCCAGGCTTCGAGACTGAACAGCGGTTGGCTGAGGTTGAGATTGAGGCTCTTGTCGGTGCCGTCGTTCTTGCGCGACAGCGTGATCGGCGTTCCGGTGCTCGGATCGACATAGCCGACTTCGATGTCCGAGTCGTTGTAGATCTGATCGTAGCTTCCGCTGATCTGCGGCAGCAGGAGCGCGCGCGCGGCGGGCTTGGCCTCCAGCGCCGCGTCGCGCTGAAAGCGGGCGGCCCGCAGTTCGGCATCGTGGCGGAAGGCGAGCTGGTAGTAGTCGATAAGCTCGTTGGCCCGGGCGCTCACTGTTGCATCGCTAACTCTGTAAACGCCGACATCTCGCGCTGAACGCACCTTAGGCAGCCTTGTTAACATTAATAGCCTTGCATCGCGGGGCCAAAGAACGTTAATTTCTGCGGGCAGCTGCCGGAGTGCGTTCAATGTCGAACAGTTCCGCACCGCCCATCGAGGCCCCGCATAAGCTCAGCCCAGCTCAGCTGAAGGCTTCAGATGTATTTGCATACTGGTCTCCGAAGTGTCATCGGTCCATCTTTTGTGTCGGGCCCGATGCCTATCGCTTGGGGGTATGGCTTGAGTCTCAACCAGACGTGCTCGTCTACTCGGAACGTCCTTGGGGCAAGAACACGGCAGCTCGGATCGCGGACTTCGTCGCGGTACACGCTGACAACACCCGGGTCGTCCATTCCTTTGAGCGCAGGAAGCTGTCACAGGACGATGAGTTGCTGGCGAGCATCGAGGCTTGGATACGTACCAAGAACGCCAAGCCAAGCTGGTTTGATGAGAAGTCCAGCAGCGATATCAAGCGTGAGATCGAGTTTGCACTTCAGGCGCTGCCATACGTTTCGCAGCATCGAAAGCGTGGCTCCAGGGAACTCGAACTCCAGCTACTCGCTTTAACCGCTAGCGGGGCGACAACTATCGGAGACCTCGAACGGTCTGTCGGTGGCGCCGCTATCGAGGTGCGATCAGCGCTTTTCGCGCTACTTTTCGAAGGGAAACTGCAAATTGATCCCCCGGGTCAGGCTGACCTAGATAGCCGCATCTCTAAGAAGCGATGAGTACGGTTCGTCGCAACAACTACTTTCGAATCGCCACGGCAGACTGGCCCGATATGGCGTCGGACCAAATTGCGCCGGAAAAGCTCAAGGCATTCAATGATCGAAAAGCGGCGATTCGTGCATTCGAAAAGGGATCCACCTTTGCCTCTGTGCAAAAGCATTATCGAATTGCTGCGAAAGAACTCATCCGATTCATCGCCAGATGTCAGAAGGACCATGAGGATGAGCGAATCTGGGGGTACCGGGCACTAGTTCCTCGAACCTACGTGGAAGAGGTCACTAGAACCTCGGCTCCTAAGAACGATCTTGTACGCGATGGACGAGGCACGCGCGGGCTATTCAAGAATCTGCTGAAGTCGTTTCCCAAGTTGGAAGAGCTGCTGAAAGCCCAAGCCGGCCAACTTGAACAATCAAAGCACGACGGCAAACGCGTATTAATTAAGAATCTGCATATTGATTTTTTGAAATTATGCAGAACGTTGATAAGCGACCACGAGAGCAGCTATCCGTTTAATCTGGCACATCAGGGCTTTGAGGGGTACAAGGCGGCGCTTCATTCTGCACGAATGCAAATCGTCGCAGCGGCAGAGCCCGATTATTCGCGCGACCCCCGGTCTTCCAAATGGCGCGATCGGCCATATTCGAATGTAGAAATAGATGCGCACAAGCTGGATGCCATTATTAAGATTAAAGTTCCGCTTCCGAATGGATCCACAAAAATTCGCCAAATCGATCGACTTTGGGTTCTAGTGGCGCGCGACAGAAAGTCTCGCTCCGTGCTTTCTTACAATATGGTAATTGCTCGGGAGGTAAATCGACTCGATTTGCTAACGTGCATTCAAAGAATATCTATTCCGTGGACCAAGAGAGAACTCTCAATCCCTGGGCTCAGCTATGAGCCTAAAGCGGGCTTTCCGTCGGGAGTGCTTCCGCATTGCGCAGGCCGAATGGCCGACATGTACCATCTCGACAACGCGATGGCGCACCTCTCCAGAGACGCGCAGTACGCGATTTTGGAAACCTTGTATGGAACGGTGAACTGGGGGGTGGCGGGTGATCCAGATGCGCGCGCCATCATTGAGACATTCTTCAAATGGTTAACTGAAGGACTCATTCAACAACTGCCGACAGGTTTTACTAAAAAAAAGACCTCTCATAAAGACGCATCCATATGCGCCGAGACTCAGTCTCCCACCGCTGAAGAGATGTTAGAGTTTTTGGATGTTGTGCTGGCCAACTTCAACTGCAGAGATAATCGCGGTCTTTTCGGTCAGACTCCGTTAGAGCATCTCGCTGCAGAAAATCCGAAAAACCTTTTCAGGTCGGATATGGGCGAAGAAGCTTCATGGCGAAGTCTGTCCGCAATCAAACAAACATTCTCCGTAAAAAAGACTGGAAGCCATGCAGTTCACGTAAATTATCTTGAGGCGAAATATAGATCTGAAGCGCTCAGTAGCATGGTTCGACGAGGCATTGAATCGTTCGATGCTTATGTCGATTTAAATGATTTGCGAACTATAAAGCCCATCGCAATTGATGGCTGGATTCCCGACGATTTACTTGCGGAGTTTCCTTGGGGCACGTTCAAGCACGATATAAGACTGAGAAAATCCATTAATCGGGAGATGCGGCTAAATGGCTTTCGATTCGATCCAAATGTGGACGCGCTCGACTGCTTTAGGAAGCACCTCCAGCGACGGGCCGTCGAAGAAAAGAGAGCCGCGACCGAACTCACGCGAATTAACTCTAACGAGTCACAGTCACCGCCATCCAATCCTGTTCAAGACAATTTTGTCGCCGCCCCCGAAATCGCACCCAAGGCGACAGGACATCTGCCCACCAAATCGGCACTGGCAGCAATGTTCAATGACGACGATGAGCTATCGGAGATTTAGCGATGGATTCAGGGGATACATTGGTAGTTGACAGGGGCTCCCATCCTCTTGCGACAGACCAATTCGTTTGCGTTAGCGAGCCCATGCGCCGCGTCTTCAAAGAACTGAAGATCGCGCTGAAATTCAATTTGCCTGGCGTCGCCGTTGCTGGCCCTCCCAGGTACGGAAAAACGTATTGCGCTGCGTACATCCTGACGAACACTGTTGACGCATTGGGTGAACAGATTCCCGTACTCATGCACCTCTGCGAAGCGCCGAGTCGACAGCGATCCGAGGGTTCCTTTCGAAGTCAATTGCTCAGGTCATACGGACACTCGTTGCCGGCCGGCTCACCTCTGAAGAAGCTAGAGAGACTTGTAACTCTTCTCATTGAAAAGGCGTCGCACGATCCGCGCAGGCGCATCCTTTTAGTATTCGACGAAGCGAATCGACTCAGCTATGTCGAATTTGATTGGTTAATAACTATTCATAATGAGCTGGTGAAGGATGGCGTGAGCCCATTCTATCTGTTCATTGGCCAAACCCAGCTAGCTTCGCGTCGCGAAGAGTTTGGCCATGAAACTGCAAATCAGATTATTGGACGTTTTCTCTCGATAACGGTCGCATTTTCTGGGTTGGCTAGCACAGATGAAATACAGCGCTGCGCGAGGCAGTTTGACTCCGAGTTATTCTGGCCGAAAAATACCAAAATATCGTATTCTGAATATTACTGCCCGGACGCATTTCGAAATGGCTGGCGCTATGAATCGCACGCCGAGACGATTTGGGTCGAATTCACCAAGAACCGGCCCGCCAATGAAACGCTTGGTATCGCGATGCAGTCATTCGTAGCGGTAACAGGATTTCTTTTGAGAAAGGTTGCCCGACGGGCAAATTTCACAGGGTTCACCGCGGAAGATGTCTCTTTAGCCATAGCTTCAGTTGCTTATCTTGAGAAACTGCCAAGTGCGAGAGCAGGTACTGATTAGTCGAATCTCTTCAACACCGTTCGAATCAATGGAGGCTTGCCAATGATTCTCTCAAACAACACTGGCTTTCTCGTAGGATCGGTCCGGAGTGAGTCGCAGTTTGGTTCGCTCTACGCAGACGTTTCTAGGCTTATAGGACTCAATGCTCTGAGTCGTCCACAACTTGAAAATATCATTGGAGCGAAGGCAATTCAGCTCTCGGCAAGGCATGTCGAGATGCCGCACGATCCGCTGCGCATATTCGACGAGGTTATTGTAAATTCTTCGTCAAACATGGCCAGGTCCTCTCCGGAAGCATGGAACCCGATTTGGGGTGAGCGCCCCAAACTCGACGCTCCCATTCGATTTTGCCCCAGGTGCTTGCGCGACGGAACCCATACTTGGGCATTTCAACTCGCGATTGTCGACAAGTGTCCAGTTCATAACAGTGAACTGACTACTTGCTGCCCGTGTTGCGGCGGAACAAAACTATGGTCAGAAATGCGTAGCGCAGTTCTCCCAAATATGTTCCAGTGCTCATACGCATGCGGCTTCGATTTTAGGCACGTTGCGGCTGTTTCAGGGTTCGAAAAGGAGATGGATCTTGAGCTTGCGAAGTATCGAGAGTGGCTTGACCCTGTGAGGGACACCTTTCATTTTTTTAGCCCATTTTGTGTAACAACCCTAGAATCAAATCGTCCGCACGGGCTTTCGAACTGGAACCTGTTATTCAGCATCATCGATGCGTGCAAGAAGCGCTTCAACGTGACAGTAGGCGAGCCGGTCCATTTCATGACGCCTCACGTTGAACTGTGGGATGTTAGGATGAGATCGTTGGATGTGGATCGGTTGTCCGACCTCGATGAATCTGATCACGGGATACTCAAGCGCTGGAAGTACGCCAATAAGAGCCAGTCTTACATCGTGCGGGATAAAGAATTCACCTGGCTACCGTTGCTAAGGCGTGTCGACAAGTGGAATCCAGACTTCGATATCCAGTTTGAGAGTATCGATGACGTCGAGCGCGCCCGTATTCCGACGAGGCACGTCCCGAGTTCTGTATTTGACTTGCTAAAAGATTTGCTACATCGGTCAGCGCCTCCCAAAACATACGCCTACTTGTGTAAGGCTCCTGAAACCTTAGGGTTGAACGTCAAGGACGAGATAGACACCGGGGCGGACCTTTGCATCCAACTAAACTTTGCTCACTACCGGGGGGCGGTCGAGAGTCTCTTGCTAGGCATGGACACCACAAGCGGCGGCTTACTTGATCCGACGGTGCGTAGGTTCTCTGGGATCCTGGACTGTGTTGGCCACGACACCTTGGAGGTCAACGCCACCCTCTCCCTGCAGCACTCAATAAATTTCGGCGAACGGTGACAGCAAGGGCAGATCGCCCCGAAATCGACGCGTTTTTCGTGGTCGCAAGGGGGCAGAAAGGTGCACCGAGCTTGGCCCGACCATTTCAGCGGCCTGACTGACAGGGCGGGACACATCCAGTTCCGATCACCGTATTGTTTCGTTGCGCGCCTAGCACTACTGAATTCGCTCGAGCCGCAGGACACACGGCGACTTTTCCGAAGAGGGTTCGCGGACCCCATTGTGGATTCAGGGTATGCGGCGAACCGGCGACTATTTGCCGCTCTGTCGCAGGTGTTACGGGCATCCGGGCCGATTGACGAGTGGGCGAGCGCGGAAAAATGGCTACCCCTGCAATCAGTAGGATTCGAGATCAGCGAGCACTGCTTTCGGATTCTTCGATACTGCCCCGTGTGTCTGGAGCATGGCGAGCATTTCGTTACGCACCAGCTGCCATTCGTGACGCGCTGTGAGGTCCATGGGCGGCTGCTTCGGGTCGGCTGTCCGAGTTGCAACGCCCAGCTTCCGGGAAACGAGGTTGCAGCCGCAGTTTCGAATCCGTTCGGCTGTACTGCCTGCGGATGGCGTGCTTGCAGTTGTGTAGACGTGCTGTGTCTTCCTGATCAGGCTGGCCTGCGGCGAGCGAGTATTTTTGGCCGGTGGACGGAACACTTGCGATGGTGCAAAACGCGGCAGTTCGAGGTGCGGCAAATCGACTCGCGGCCGATATTGGGAAACCAAGCCCGGACGCTGGCGGCCACCTGGCGGGCCTGCTGCGAGATTCAAAGACGTTCGCTGCCGACTGCGTCGGTGCAGCTGAGTGTTCCGACAGTGCACTCGTGGAAGGTCCTTTGGCGCAGGCCAGCAACTCCAAATCAATCACCATACAAAGGGCAGCACGGCAATGTCGTCTCTTGCTCGACCTGGCGCGATTTTCGTCAGCACATCGATTCCTACTGCCGCGTAGGCCGCAGGGCGCTCGTTGATAGAGTCCTATTTGAACTCGCAAAACACAAACGTCTTCGAGGTCAGGCCGCAGTCCGCACCATGAGATGGTGGGCCGAAGTGAGCGCTGACAAGCGTGCGGTCGACGAGTTGGTCGGGTATTTTCTGCTTGAAAGTACTGCTCTCCAATCACCATCCAAAGCCCTATCTGCTGACTTGTTTCGATGGTTGGACGAGCTAATACGAAGCGATGTCTACCTAGCTCTTGCGAGCGCGACTACGGAAATTGGATGCGCGCGATATTCAGATAGCAGCTCAGAAGCAGACGCAGACGCTCTCGTGCACGGTGCTCCGCACGCCTCCTCCGTTTTCGTGGTTCGCTGCTTGCCCTCCGACACGAATGCTGATTTTCTTCTCGCAGCAAGGCCAGGCGAGTGGAAACAGTCGATAGCTCGACATGTCTCCAGTATCGTTGGGACGGAGGAAGAGACCAGACTGGAGCGCATGTTCGGGCCGCCGCAACTGCGAACATGACGAAGCTTCCATTTCGCAGGTTCCGGAGTCGGTCATATTGTCGTAGATGCCCCGGCGTGCGACACCGCCCAGGCCGGTCAAGCACCGGGTGTGGGCGTCAAACAGCATCTCGTGACTCTGGCTCGGATACGCCACCAGCCAGAAGGCCCGGGACGCACACAGCTTCATGTGCGCCAGCTGGACCTTGCGCCAGATCCCGCCGATGACCAGGTGCTCCTCACTCCAATCGAATTGAAAGGCCTCGCCCCAATCAAAGCGCAGCGGCACGTAGGCCGAGCGAGCCGTGACCGCGCCGGCCTCGGCACGCCAGGCGCGAATAAAGGCGGTGACTTGGCTGTAGCCGCCGGCATAGCCTCGCTCTTTGAGCTGGGCAAACAGCCGCAGCGCCGTGCGTCGCTCCTTCCGAGGCCGCCGAGCATCGGTTTCCAGCGCTTGCCGAAACCACTCGGCCTGCGCGTCGAGCTTGCACGGACCGCCCGGCCGCTCGTAGCGCATTGCATCGCGACCCGGCTCCTTGAGCCACTTCTTGAGGGTGTTTCTCGTCAGACTGGTCCGGCGGGCGATCTCACTCACTGATCGACAGGCCTTCCCGAAACCGCATTCTCCGAACTTTTGCGTACATCGCCATGGTGTGCACCTCGTCTTCCTGCTGGGGATAAACCCGGCAGGCTAGGGAAGAACACCCTGGTCAATTTTCAGTCGGCAGAACCTGCTGGTCAGTTTTCAATCGGCAGCAACGGAACCTGGACCCTCCAAGTAGCTGTGCTCACCCGCAAAATCAGTCGTGGGCGCCGCCGACAAGCTGCTCGGCGGTTCGCACGAGCTCTTTCTTGGCGCGCGCGGGAAGCAGGTGGTAGCTCGCGAGCAAGCGGGCCGTGTCGTTATCGCACGTGTAGAAATAGGATGCAGGGACCTTCAGCACTACCCCCATTTTTTCCAGCAGCGGAAAGTTGGGTACGTGGCGACCAGTGCAGTAGTGATTGACCCGCGAGCTGGCTACGGAAGGATCGATCCCGCAGCGGATTCCTAGCGTTCTCTGCGAAATACCCGCCCGTTCGATCGCCTCATTTAGGCGCTTCGGGATCGGATTGCGGGACTTTTCGTGGGTTGCCACACCTTGCCGCCGAGCTGGATTCGCCGACAGCTTCGATTTTCGGTGTGCCTCTAGATACTTAGAGTTCCTAAGTTACCCTTCGACCCATATAATTCCGGGGCCGGCGCTACTTGATGCAAAGGCCTTCTTTGGTTCGCTAGCGGATAGTCCGAGGCGCAAGGGGGCTCCAAGAATGCGGACGTTCATCAACTTTTTCGAATGAACGCGAGGTGCGTGTGTGTCATTTCAGCTTGTTTACGGCGACCACGATCTGGTCCTACCGCTCGCCTTGGACACTGCCGCCGAAGAGCGCTTGGTTGGGCTGATGGGAAGCGGAGACTCTCCGAGGAAGGGGCGAGCCGACCTTGCCAGGCGAATTACGGACGCAATCGCGACTGTGGTGGATGTCAATGTCACGCCGCCGTCGGAGAAGCAGGTGAAGTACGCAATCGCAATTGCGCGCGAGCTCTCCCTGACGCTGCGACCGGAGGTCCTGCAGGATCGGACCGCAATGACGGCTTTCCTAGGCGAGCACGCTCCCGCTTATCGTCAGCGGCGCGGGAAAACATGATTGAGATCGTTAGGGCAGGGGACTGCTTGCGGACTCAAGCTCACAGGCCTAGCATCGAGTAACAACGTCACCCTTCGCTTCACCCACGACCATGCCCCGCATTTCTTCCGCCCTCCCCACGCTGAGCGCCCCAGGCGCCGGCGAGAGCGTGCGCGGGCCCCAGGTCATACGCATACGGATCTCCGCCCCGACGTTGCCGGCCTGATCTGACACATCGAGGTCGGCTAAGTCCGACCTCCCTGTGAATCCAACGCCCTGGGAGGCTCACTCCCGGGGCGTTTTCCTTTCTGGCGTTGGGCCCTGCTTCCAGGCAACCCACCATGATCAAAATCCGATACCTCTCCGATCTCCACCTGGAGTTCGGCTCCGGCGTGAGCCATCCCAAACGGGGGAAGGAGGACGTCGTCGTCCTGGCCGGCGACATCTCGGTCGGTACCAAGGGCATCCATTGGGCTCAGCGTGTCTTTGCGCCGACGCCCGTGATCTACGTCCTCGGCAACCACGAGTACTACGGCGAGAACTTCGATGGCCTGATCGTGAAGGCCAAGGAGAAGGCCCGCGATTCGAACGTCCATGTCCTCGAGAACGACGCCGTGGTCGTCCAGGGCTACCGCTTCCTGGGCTGCACCCTGTGGTCCGACTTCGACATCCTCGGGCCGGAACGCCGGGCCGAGGGGATGGAGGCCGCCCAGCAATTGCTCAATGACTACCTGCGGATTCGCCAGGGTCCCAATGGCAAGACCCGGACGGTGCTGCCCGAGGAAACCCGGGCGCGTCACCTGGTCAGTCGCCAATGGCTACACGATTCCATCGCGGCTTCGGCCGAGCCAGTGATCGTCGTGACGCACCACGGTCCCATCATCGAGGCCAGCGCCCCGCAGTACCGGGGCAGTCTGCTGTCCGGGGCCTTCACCAGCGACCTGCGCAGTCTCATCAAGCCGCCGGTTCGGCTGTGGTTCTACGGCCATACCCACCACAACGAGGATGGGGTCTGGAATCAGGTCCGCGTGCTGGCCAACCAGCGTGGATATGCACAGGACGATTTCATGGGTTTTGGTTGGGACAACACTATTGAGCTCGCCACTCCGCACCCGAAGAATCGGTCGCCATGCTGATCTTCCTGGATACCGAGTTCACGTCGCTCGAGTGGGCGCCCGAACTGTTATCAGTGGGTCTGGTGACCGAAGACCCCGAGCGCAGCCTGTACCTCGAGCGGAACGACTTCCTGATCGAGAACTGCAGCCAGTTTGTCGTCGATGAAGTGCTATCGCTGTTCGGCCGAAACAGCCACGCCGCCACGAACTACGACGGCCTTGGCCGACGCATTTCGAGGTGGTTCAAGTCGCTGGGGAAGCCGATCATCCTGGTTTGCGACTCCCGGCTCGACATCGACCTGGTCATGGCCTTGCTCTGGGACTACCCGCTGCACCGGGTGGACGGGTATGTGCTGATCGACAATTTTGTTGAGGTGCCGGTGTTTGCCAACGCCGAGACGACGTATCTGGCGGCGCGAGGGCTCACCAAGCACCACGCTCTCCACGACGCGCTGGCACTCAAAGCCGGGTTCCATGCGCTGCCCGAGAACATCCGCGACGCCATCTTGCTGTGCCAGTTCGTGCGAATAGGCCGGCGTTGATCCCTTTCAACGCCCGGGTGGCTGATATTGGTTCAAAGCGCCGGCCTTATAAACCGGTTCACAGCACTCGCTAGATAAGCGAGCTGATGCGGGTTCGATTCCCGCCCCGGGCACCACTCTCAACCGGCACGAGGAGATCGCGTGCAGAGCCCTCCCATCATCCGTCGCCTGTCACCCAACCACCGTGGCCGCGACTTCTACATTGGCGACCTTCACGGCTGTACCGAGCATCTCGCTCGACTGATGGAGCACGTCCGCTTCGATGGCTCGATGGATCGAGTTATCTCGGTGGGCGACCTGGTTGACCGTGGGCCCGACTCGCTCGCTGCCTCGTCACTCATCGAGGAACCGTGGTTCTTCGCGGTTCTCGGCAACCATGAGATTTGCTCGCTCGCCGTTCTCCACATCGATCCCTACACCCAGTGGGAAAGCCATCTTCGATATCGAGAGTACGTCGAGTGGCACGCGCGGCTCACCGAGGATCAGCGCGCCAAAGTCATCGGGCGTCTCAGCGCGTTGCCACTAGGCTTGGAAGTGGAGCAGCCAGATGGCAGCGTCATCGGCGTCATCCATGCCCACCTCCGGGTTCGTCCGGGTTGGCCAGCACTGAACGCCGTCACCGCAGCAGAAATGACACCCCACAGCACCAAGCTTGGTAGTCTGGTGTGGGACGCAATCCGTGGGCGCGAACAGGCGTCATTGGAGACAGCTCTCGGGCTGCGCAATCCCCAAGGATACGAACGATGGATTGCCGCTCATCGTCGTCAGCTCCAGCGACAGGCCTGCAGGACCTCGGGGATCGACCTGCTGATCAGCGGCCACGTCATCACGCCTCACTTCGAGCCTGTTTCCATCGCCAATCGCCTGTCGATCGACACCGGCGTCTACCTGCCCCTCGGTCGACTCACGATGGTCGAGCCAACGACGCGCCGCTACTGGCAGGTGGGATGGCGAAAGAATTTGAAGGAGCCGCAGAAACACGTGCACTGCGGGCAGCTGCTCGCACCCAGTAGCGCATGGGATGTACGTCTCTCGATCCGAAAGATTCTTGCCGACGCCGAAGCCCGATGATCTCGCGAGCCACGCACGCCTGCTATGGAAACCGAAGGACCTCATGACGTACGACGCTAGCATTCCGACACCCGATACGCCGCTCGTCGATTTCGATGTGCAGTGCGTGCTGTTCGTGCGGATGTTCAATTTCCTGACCGCGGAACGGGCCGCACTGGCACTTGGGCTCAGCGGCGAGACGGGTCTAGCTGCCGTTGAAGAACTCGAAAGGTCTGACCGGATCTTCTCAATACTCTTCGCGGGCCGTCGGTTGTACCTGGCGGACCAGTTCATGCGCGGCGAGCCCCGGCGGATCTACGAACAAATCGCTCGTCGTGTCAAAGAGCAGATCGGGTTAGTAGATGGCTGGACAATCGTGTTTTTCGTGTGCCAGCCAAATAGCTATCTCGGCGGACGTCTGCCACTGCAGGACATCGCCGCCGAATCGCCAGAGGAACGAACGATGGAGTTGCTAGAGGCCTACTTGCAGTCGCCCGACGTCTACTGAGGCCACTCCGTTGATGAGAATTTGGGTTTGTCGCCGCAATGGGAGGGCAGGTCTGCCAAAGAACTGGGCACCCGAAGGTGCCCAGTTTGCCGTGGCTCAGTACCGCACTTCCGTCTGACGACGTATCCCGCTCGCGCGTGGCCGAATTGCTTCAGGGTGGACGCTCTCGGCTTTCGCCTCAACTGATCCGTCGCCCGGGCCATTTGTCGAGCCGAACTGAAATGCGGGCAACCTATTTTTTCTTCAGCGCCTCTCGGACCGCCTTCGAGGTGGTACCGACTTCGCGCACGAGACCTCGGGCCCATCCATTTGCTCAAGTACGTTTATCTGGCCGACCTGGCCTACGCCAGCGCGCACGGTGGGACCGCATATTCGGCCGCGAACTGGATTTTCTACAACTTCGGCCCGTGGACCAACGAGGTCTATCAGCGGATCGAGCCGTCGTTGGCCGCTATTCACGCGAACCGCATTCAGCGCCAGAGCGAGTACGAAGACCGCAAAGACTGGGTTCGCTGGAGCCTGCATGACACGCGCCGAAAGGCTGAACTGCGTAGCGCTCTACAGTTTGAAGTGCGCATAGAGTTGGATCAGAAGGTCCAACGATTCAAGAAGGACACACCGACATTGCTGGATCACGTGTACAAGACGCCCCCGATGTTGTGCGCTGCTCCCAATCAGAGGCTGGATTTTACAGTCGGCATTCCGGCGGGAGCGCGCGCGGCGGCCGACGTACAGACAAGCAATCTGACCGACCGGCAGCTGAAGAAACTGCGGGAAAGGGAATCTGTTGTCGCAGATGGGCAGTTTCTCGCTGCTGGATCGGGATCAGGAAGCGCAGTCCCCTCTGCCCTAGCCATACCCATCCAGACGGAGACGCACAGTGAGATCAATTACCGCAAAGAAGAAAGGTATTCGATCAGCAACGAACCGTCCAAAGGCTGGCGACCCTGCTCGCGAGGTCATCCAACACGTTAGAACCGCTGGCGTCGCCCTCGGCCAGGTCCTGACTTCGATGGCGCGCGGGGAGCACGGTGTCGCCGGCGATGGCGAATCTGCGGTGTGCCTTACGGTGTCCCGCCGAGAGGTCTCAGGGCTGATACTGGAGTTCTCGACCAGCAGTCCGGGCCGACGACAAACCATAAAGATGCTGTTGGTCGGCGATCAGGCCTTTTTGGAAATACCGGGTTCGACGAAGCTGGCTCGGAAGCTCAAGCAGCTCGCATCGGGTGAATGACCGCATCGGCATCCACAAGGCCATGGTCGTCATGGCCAACAAGCTCGCCAGAATCTGCAGCGCGATGCTTTTGGTGCGGCAGCGCACCGACGTCCCACTTGCTCAGCTGGCACCTTGCAGTCTGGACGACTGATCGAGGCTTCGCTATGCAAACCGAGCATCTGAAAATTAGCGGTATGACTTGCGCCGGATGTATCAGCAAAGTTAAGACGGCGCTTGAGGCAGTAGCAGGCGTTAGCGAGGTATCGGTCTCGCTGCCGAACCATGCTGCGACGGTCAGCTATGACGAGATGAAAACCGCACCCGACAAACTGGCGGCGGCGGTCGTTGCAGCGGGTTATGGGGTGGGTTCCACACAGCATCCGCAAAGCCAGCCGACAAAACGCGGCTGTTGCTAGCTGTGTTTACACTAGCTAGGTTTGTAACCGCCGAAATCCCCTTTACGACCCCTCTCGGCAAGCTGCCGAGCAAAGGATTCTCATGATGAACCAGGCGAATGGCTGGATGAGCGGCTGGGCTGGTGGCGGGATGTGGGGATGGTCGGTGATCGGCACGCTGATCGTCGTGCTGCTGATCGTGGTGATCGTCAAGCTCATCAACAAATAGTGCGAGCGCCGTGGCCAAGCTCAATCTAAGAGGCGCTCTTGCGACGGCGCTCCTGCTGATCGCCGAGGCCGCCGGGGCGCAGGCCGATGCCGGTCACCTTGGCCATCATCCGCCGCCTGCCGCCGCCGCTGCACCGATGCCGGCCACGCCATCCGCCGCGCAGGCGATGGCCCCGGAGACACCCATGCCCATGCCGACGACGCCAGCAAGGCCGGCGCCGATGGCAATGCCCGCAGCCGTTGCGCCGGGTATGGCAGCACCCGCACCGGCTGCTGCACCCGGCACCGCCCCAGCCGCGCCTGCCATGCCCGCCGCTGCACCCGGCATGGCGGGCGGCGGAATGATGATGGACATGATGGGCAAGATGATGGCCCCCGCCAGTCCCGGCGCAGCCGCCATGCCCGCCGCACCTGCGCCGGGCATGGCGGGGATGCCTGCGCCTGCCGCCGCCGGTGGCTGCATGGGGATGGGTTGCGGCGCTGGCGGTGCAGGCACGTCGCCGATCTATCCCTCGCTGATGACGCTGCCCGCGCTCACCCCGGAAAAGCGCGCCGAGATCGAGGCTCTGGGCAATCAGCAACTGAGCGACGGCATGGGGCGGCTGGCCAGCAGCTACGAGGCACTCAACCACGCGGCGCAAGCCAGCGATCACGCCGCCATGCAGCAGGCTGCGGGCCTGATGCGCGAAGCGCTGGGCCAGGTGGGTTCCGGTATCGCCGCGCGCCGGGTGCTGACCGAAGGCAAGTCGCCGCGCAATCTCGCGCTCGACTGGTTCAAGCGCGAGATGAGCCTGGCATCGCCCATCGCCGCAGTCGCCGCCGGGCCGACTGGCGGTGTCAGGCTGTTTCACTTCATTACGATGCTGTCGCTGATCGCTTTTGCAGTGGCGATGGTGGCGATCTACGTCCTCCGGATGCGCCGCGCCGCTGCCCTGTTCGGGCGACTGGAAGGCGGCTCGGGCGGGCCGCCGCCACCACCACCGCCGCCGGCTGACGGCAAGCCACCGCCAACGGCACCCAGCGGCACGCAGAACGCGCCAGCCGATGCACCTGCCGCAGCCAGTGCAGCGCCCAAAGCCGAGCCTGCGGCCGTAGCGGCCGACACCACCGTAGACACTCCACCCGTCAGCGCCAAGTGGCTGGGGCAACTGCGGGTGGGCAGCGTTATCGTTGAAACACCGAGCGTCAAGACGCTGCGCCTGCTGCCTTCATCGGGCACCGGGCTGCTGCCGTTTACCTTCCTGCCCGGCCAGTTTCTCAACCTCTCCTTGTGGATTGGCGGCGCGAAGATGAACCGCTCCTACTCCATCTCTTCGTCGCCGACGCAGCGCGGCTTCGTCGATCTCACCGTCAAGCGCGAGCCGCGTGGAGCGGTGTCGCGGCATCTGGATGATCTGCTCGAGGTGGGTGACCTGATCGACGTTGGTGGGCCGGTCGGCAAGTTCACGTTCACCGGTGCGGAGGCGAGCAGCATCGTGCTGATCGCCGGGGGTGTTGGCATCACGCCGATGATGAGCATCGCGCGCACGCTCAGTGCGATGGCCTGGCCGGGCGACATCTACTTTTTCTATGCCTGCCGCGCGCCTCCGGATTTCATCTTTGCGAAGGAACTCGCTGCACTCCAGCAACAAAATCTCCGTCTGCACGTCACCGTGACGATGGAAATGGCGGAAGGCATCGACTGGGCGGGGCCAGTCGGGCGCATCACGAAAGGGCTACTTACACAGGCAGTGCCCGCGCTCATCACGCGCCGTGTTCACCTTTGCGGCCCTCCCATGATGATGCAGGCGATCAAGGCGCTGCTCAGCGAACTGGGCGTACCACCCGAGCAGGTCAAGACCGAAGACTTCGGCACCGCCGCACCGCAAGCCGCCGCCGCAGGCACTGCGGCGAAATCGGCAGCTCCGGCCACTGGCCCGCTGGTGACGTTCTCCAAGAACAGCAAAGCCTCCAAGAGCCGCCCCGACCAGACGGTTCTCGAACTCTCCGAGGAGCTCGGCATCGGCATCGAGTTTTCCTGCCGCGTCGGCACCTGCGGAGTCTGCAAGGTGGCGATGACCTCCGGCGACGTGGAGATGGCGGTGGACGACGCGCTTGATGCCGAGGACAGGGCCAAGGGGATCATTCTCGCCTGCCAGGCCAAGCCGAAGATCGATTGCGTGGTCGAGGCCTGAACGGTGAAGGGGCGCGAACGCATCGTGGTGCTGGGCGTGGCCAGCGTGCTGCTGCTCGCCTGGCTCGGCTTTCTGCTGCATCGCTCGCCTCGCTTCCCCGGCAGTGACCTGGGCTCCGCGTTCGGCATCGCGGCGGCGGTGCTCATGCTGATGCCGTTGGCCTACACGCTGGTCAAGCGCGTGCCCTGGATTCACGACCGCATCACGCCCTACGTCTCGATGCAGTCGTGGATGAGCCTGCATGTCTATGCGGGCATCTTCGGCCCGCTGCTCGCGATCATCCATACCGGGCACAAGTTCGACAGCCCGCTCGGCGTGGCGCTGACGGCGGTGTTGTTGCTGGTGGTGGTGAGCGGCCTTGCCGTGCGCTATCTGCTGACCTACGTCAGCCACGACATCAAGGACAAGCTGCTGCTGCTCCAAACCGCGCGTGGCGATCTCGACTGCGCCTGGGGCGTGTTGGAAAAATCGGCGGCAACCGCGAGCCTGCTTCCCAAGCCAAGCGCCTTCGTCACCGTGCTGGCCTCATTGGGTCTCGCGCTCCCGGCCAGCGGGCCTGCTGCTGAGGTGACGCGCCTCGCGGAATCGGTTGCAGACCTCGAATACGCGATCCGCCTGGACGAGTTCTTCAAGCGCTGGTTCGTCCGCGCGCTGAAGCTGCACATTGCAGCCTCCATCGCCTTCTACCTTCTGCTTGCACTGCACATCGGTGCCGGCCTCTATTTTGGCCTGCGGTGGCTGCAATGAAGAGGGCTTTACTCTGGGCGCTGTTGAGTGTTGCGGTGATCGGCATCGCGGTGTTTGCCGTGCGCCATTTCGCCCCCGCGAAAGTGCTGGCGCAGCAACTCGTCAGTCCCGGCGTACTGTCGCCGCGCCATGCCCATCTCGGCGATCAGTGCGGGGCCTGCCACACGCCCAACGTCGGCGTTACGGTCGCCAACTGCACGGCCTGCCATGCCAATGCAGAGCGCCTGCTGGGCCGCCAGCCGACGGCCTTCCATGCCAGCGTGCAGGAGTGTTCCAGCTGCCATATCGAGCATCAGGGGACTGGCGTGCGGCCAGTGACGATGGATCATCTGGCACTCGCGCAGGTGGGCATGCGCACGATGGCGCGCGCCGCGCACGGCCACTTCAGCCCCGACATTGGGCCGGATGCCGAAAGTGCCGCGACCCTGCAATCGCTGGAGACCTGGCTGCGCGTCAAGACGCCCAAGCAACTCGACGCCAGCAGTGCGCGTGAAGCCCTCAACTGTGCGGGCTGCCACGACAGCAAAGACCCGCACTTCAAGCGCATGGGCAGTGACTGCGGGCAGTGCCATGCATTCGTCTCCTGGCAGGTGCCGGGCTACCAGCACCCCGCGCCGAGTTCCACCGACTGCGTGCAATGCCATCAGCCGCCGCCGAGCCACCTGATGGGGCATTTCGAGATGGTCTCGAAGAAGTTCGCGGGCAAGGAGCGCGCGCGTGTTGATCAGTGCTTCGAGTGCCACAACACCACCAGTTGGAACGATATCGTCGGTGTCGGTTTTTACAAGCACCACTGAGAGGAGCACGAGCGTGACGGAGAAAACCGCAATGCAGATCGGGATGGTTGGGCTGGGCCGGATGGGCGCCAACATGGTGAGGCGATTGATCGCAGGCGGCCATAAGTGCGTGGTCTTCAACCGCTCGCCGCAAAAAGTCGAGGAACTGGTCAAGGATCACAACGCCATCGGCGCGTCCTCGCTCGCCGACCTCGTGAACCAGCTCCAGAAGCCGCGCGTCGTCTGGCTGATGGTGCCCGCGGCCGTCGTAGACGGGTTCATCGCTGAACTGTTGCCGCTGCTGGAACCCGGCGACATCCTGATCGACGGCGGAAATTCCTGGTACGTGGATGACCTCCGGCGCGCGAAGGAGCTTGCGCCCAAGGGCATTCACTACGTGGATGTGGGCACCAGCGGCGGAGTGTGGGGACTGCAACGCGGCTACTGCATGATGATCGGCGGCGAGAGCCACGCGGTGCAGCATCTCGATCCGATCTTCGCCACGCTGGCGCCTGGCAGCGGCGACATAGCGCGCACGAGCGGACGCGAACAGCTCGTTGGCACCTCGGAACAGGGCTACCTACATTGCGGCCCGAATGGTGCCGGCCACTTCGTCAAGATGGTTCACAACGGCATCGAGTACGGCCTGATGGCTGCGTATGCCGAAGGGCTGAGCGTCCTGCGCAAGGCCAGCATCGGTGCGCAAGCGCAGGCACACGACGCCGAAACCATGCCCCTGCGCGAACCCGAGCGCTATCAATACGACTTCAATCTGGGCGACATCGCCGAGGTCTGGCGACGCGGCAGCGTAATCAGCTCCTGGCTGCTGGACCTGACGGCGGATGCGCTGGCCAGGGATTCCACGCTCGCGCAATTCGAGGGTCGGGTGTCGGACTCCGGCGAGGGCCGGTGGACCATCCAGGCCGCCATCGACGAAGCGGTGCCGGTGCCGGTGCTCAGCGCGGCGCTGTATGCGCGATTCGCGTCCCGCGGCGAGGCGGATTTCCAGACCAAGCTGCTCTCGGCGATGCGCCACGGCTTCGGCGGCCATCACGAAAAGCCGGCGAAAAAATGAGCCGCAGCGCATGAACCTGCCTCGCTCCGATGCCCTGGTGTTCTTCGGCGCCACCGGCGATCTCGTCTACAAAAAGATTTTTCCCGCGCTGTACGAGATGGAGCGGCGCGGACACTTGCAAGTGCCGATCATCGGCGTTGCCCGGTCGGACTGGAACATCGAGCAGTTCCGCGCGCGTGCCCGCGCAAGCGTGGAGACGCACGGCGACAGCTTCGACGAAAAGGTCTTTGCCAAACTCCAGGAGCGACTCGGCTACATCAGCGGCGACTACGCCGCTTCCGCCACCCACGCCGCGCTGCGCAAGCGGCTCGGTGATTCGGCGCATCCGCTGCACTATCTGGCGATCCCTCCGAGCGTCTTCTCGAACGTGGTCCAGAGACTCGGCGAATCGGGCTGCGCCCGTGGCGCGCGCGTGATTGTCGAGAAGCCCTTCGGCCGTGATCTTGCTTCCGCGCAGACGCTGAGCGCGACCTTGCACACGGTGTTCGACGAGTCGGACGTGTTCCGCATCGACCATTACCTCGGCAAGGAGCCGGTGCAGAACCTGCTGGTGTTCCGCTTCGCCAACACCTTCCTCGAACCGATCTGGAACCGCAGCTACATCGAGAGCGTGCATATCACGATGGCCGAGCGCTTCGGCGTCGAGGGCCGGGGTCATTTCTACGAAGAGTCCGGCGCCATTCGTGACGTGATCCAGAACCACATGCTCCAGGTTATGGGCTTCCTCGCGATGGAATCGCCGCCGACGACCAAGCCCGAGTCAATCCGCGAGGAGCAGGTGAAGGTGTTCAGGATGATCCGCCCGCTCAGCGCCGAGGACCTGGTGCGCGGGCAGTATCGCGGATACCGCGATGAGAACAGCGTCGCTCGCGACTCGACCGTCGAAACCTTTGTCGCGGCGCGGCTCCACATCGACTCGCCACGCTGGGAGGGCGTGCCTTTTTTTATCCGCGCCGGCAAGCGCCTGCCCACGACGATGACCGAGGTGCTGGTCAGGCTAAAACCGCCCCCGCTCGGCGAGCTGTGCCCAGGCCGGGCAAACCATGTTCGCTTCCGCCTGGGCCCGGACGTGACGATTGCCATCGGCGCGCGGGTGAAGCGCCCGGGTGGCGCATTGGTTGGCGATCCAACGGAACTCAAGGTGCTCAGCCGCCCAGACGGAGATGAGATGAACGCCTACGAGCGTCTCCTTGGCGACGCCATGGTCGGTGACGGCACCCTCTTCGCGGGTCAGGACGGCGTCGAGGCCGCGTGGGCGGTCGTTCAACCCGTTCTCGACAATGTGACGCCAGTTCATGAGTACGAGCCCGGCACCTGGGGACCGGCGCAGGCTGCTCGCCTTGAGCCGGACTGTTCGCATTGCGGGGGCGACCCAGCGATGGCGATCGTACCAGGCACATGACGCAAGTCCAGATCATGGTCCTGCACGACCGCAGTGCGCTGGTGCAGGCCGCGGCGGAGCGCTTTGTCGCCGCAAGCATCGAGGCCATACGAGCGCGCGGTCAATTCCACGTCGCGCTATCGGGCGGCTCGACGCCGAAGAGCCTGTACGGGCTGCTGGCAACCAAAGGCTACGCGGCACGCATCGACTGGTCGCGGGTGCATCTGTTCTGGGGCGACGAACGCTGCGTGCCGCCCACCGATCCGCTGAGCAACTACCGGATGGCACGCGAGACCTTGATCGATTACGTCCCGCTACCCGCCGGCAACGTCCACCGCATTCGCGGCGAAGACGAACCGGCGGCTGCCGCCGCCGCGTACGAGATCGAACTCCGGCAGGTCTTGGGAACCGGCGCCGGCTTCGATCTCGTTCTTCTCGGCATGGGCGAAGACGGGCATACCGCGTCGCTGTTTCCGCAACTGACGGCGGTTCGCGAGCGCGAGCGCTGGTCGATGGCGGAGTACGTTGCCGCAGTGTCGGCATGGCGAATCACCTGCACTCCCGTTTTGTTGAATGCGTCCGCTGCGGTCCTGTTCCTGGTCTCCGGTGGCAAGAAGGCGGCCCCGTTACGCCAAGTGCTCGAAGGGCCTTACCCACCCGATGCACTACCAGCGCGGGTCGTCGCACCGCACGATGGGTCTGTCTGCTGGCTGCTCGATGCGGATGCGGCGGCAGATCTCACCGAGGCTGCGGTAGGACCGTGAGCCACCTGGCCGAGTATCCGAGTCAACCTGTCGCAGACGAAGCGATGCTGGACGCGCTACAGCGGGACGCTTTTGGATACTTCCTGCACGAGACGAATCCTGCGAACGGCCTGGTGCTGGACAAGACGCAGCCGGGTGCGCCTTCGAGTATCGCTGCGGTCGGATTTGCGCTGGGCGCCTACCTGGTGGGTGTCGAACGCTCATGGATGACGCGGGACGAAGCCGCTGCACGGACACTGGCGGTACTCCGGTTCTTCTGGACCAGCGCGCAGGGAACGGCACCCGATGCGACGGGCTACAAAGGGTTCTATTACCACTTTCTCGACATGCAGACGGGACGGCGTGCGGGGAGTTGTGAGCTGTCCACCATCGACAGCGCTTTCCTGCTCGCCGGAATGCTCACCGCCGCAGTCTATTTCGATCAGGAGTGTGAGGACGAGCGCGAGATCCGCACGCTGGCCGATGCGCTCTACCGCCGTGCGGATTGGCAGTGGGCGCAGAACGGTGGGGTGACAGTCACCCATGGGTGGACCCCCGAAAGCGGCTTTTTAAAATATCGCTGGGAAGGCTACGACGAAGCCCTGCTGCTGTATCTGCTAGGTCTTGGCTCTCCCACCTATCCGCTGCCAAAGGAAAGCTACTCGGCGTGGGCTTCCACCTACGAGTGGAAAGATATTTATGGGCATGAGTTCTTGTACGGCGGCTCGCTTTTTATCCATCAATACTCGCATCTGTGGATCGACTTCCGTGGAATCCAGGATGCCTTCATGCGCGACAAGGGCATCGACTACTTCGAGAACAGCCGGCGAGCGACCCAGGTCCAGCAGCAGTACGCGATTCACAATCCTCTGGCATTCGAGGGTTACGGCCCGTATTTCTGGGGCCTGACCGCGAGCGATGGACCCGGCCAGACGGTACGACTGATCCGTGGCGTCGAGCGCAGCTTCTTCGATTACGTCGCGCGGGGTGCGCCATACGGCCCGGACGACGGCACCGTCGCGCCATGGGCGGTGGTCGCCTCTTTACCCTTCGCACCGGAGATCGTGCTGCCCACGGTTCAGCATTTCAAAGAGGTCTATCCGGAGGTCACAGGCAAGTATTGTTTCAAGTGCAGCTTCAATCTGAGTTTTCAGTACGAGTCGCAGGGCAAGCGCGGCTGGACGTCGCAATATCACTACGGGATCAATCTGGGGCCGGTCGTTTTGATGTGCGAGAACTACCGCTCAGGCTTGCTCTGGCAACTGACGCGAGCTTGCCCCTACCTCATCGCGGGATTGCGTCGGGCCGGATTTTCGAACGGCTGGCTATGAGGCGACGGCGATGCGACGGCTGCTAATCGCAACCGGACTATGAGCCCCGGCGTACAGACCAGAGCGGTGGGCCGGCATAGCCTCTGGGAGTGATCGATGTGGAAGGATTCGACAGGCCGCGCAGTCTTGCAGGCGGCCCACCCGCAGCAAGCGCGTACTGGAGTAATCCCATGAACAGGTTTTCTCTCTCGATTGACCTGCATCAATGTCAGGCGACGGACCATTCCGGACACTGTGACCTGTGAAGTACATAGCCGGACCGCAGCGGCCGGCACTGTTCCGCTGCAAACGCTCACATTGGAGTGATTCCATGAATAAACTGATCCCCACTTGCCTGGCCTTGCTGTTGGCATCGACCACCGTCGCCTGCGCCACGGACCAGCCCGCGCCGATGCCGCAGACCCGTGGCATGGCGGGCATGGACCCCAAGCAGCACGACCCGGCGAATCAGCCGGTCATCACCTGCTCGCCCAAGGCCGGCACCGAGAGCATGGCGCACGCGCCAGGCGATCACCCGATGCCAGACACGCGCGGCATGCACGGCATGGACCCGGCGCAACACATGCAGGATTGCCACAGCTCCGACGAAACGCCGCCGCCCAAGCTGGGGCCGCATCAGCACAAGACCAACGGTAGTTGAAGCGCGCCGTCCATTTCGAAGTTGGAGAAATTGTCATGACAAATCATGTGATGCGGTTTCATTCGCTGCGTTTTGGTGCAGCGGTGATGTTGGGTTTGACTTCGCTGGTCGCTGGCGCGCAGACCCAGGCTGCGACCCCTACACCCGCCCAGATGCAGCAAGAAATCGAAGCCCTGCGCGCACAGGTGCAGCAGTTGCAGCAAGCGCATGACATGCCAATGGATAAGGGCATGGGGATGGGCATGAAGCCGGGCATGGGCATGAAGAAGATGCCCCCCAAAAAGCCCATGCCGCCCGCCGCTGCGCCGATGAAGAAAGGCTGCATGGGCATGGGCTGTATGGAAAAGGGCGACGACGCGATGGAAATGCCGATGCCGCCAGCTGATGGCGCTGACCCTACGCCCATGCCGCACATGTAGATCGGCTTGCGCCGCACTCCAATACCAATGCCTGCCATGCCGATCGAGCCACAAGAGTCTGCTGGAATGAGCCAGCGGACCAAGCTCTGGATCGCCACTGCAGTCCTGCTCGTCCTGGCGGCGGCTTGTTACTGGTATGGCGTCGAACATCAAAGCCATATTGCCAAGGCGCTCTTCTGGACGTTGATCCTCGCCTGTCCGCTGATGCATCTCTTCGGACACAGCGGCCATCGGCACCGCAGCAAAAAGCGCAGCCGCTCTTTCTGATCCGTCCGCTCGCCGGCCACGACCGGCTGCTGCACTCCATGTGACCCCGACATGACCATCCACTATCCAGGCCTCAGTCGACGCACCTTCGTGCAGGGCATCGCCGCCACGGCGACGCTGGGCGTTCTCGGCCACTGGCCCGGTCGCGCGCTGGCAGCAGACACCGTGCAGAGCGAACTGCGCGGCACCGAGTTCGATCTCGTCATCAGCGAGCTGCCCGTGAACTTCACCGGCAAGCCGCGCATGGCCACCGTCGTCAACGGCCAGCTGCCGGCGCCGCTGTTGCGCTTCCGGGAAGGCGACACCGTCACCCTGCGCGTGACCAATCGCTTGACTGAGCCAACGGCAATCCATTGGCATGGGATTTTGTTGCCGGCCGATATGGATGGCGTGCCGGGCATCAGCTTTGCGGGCATCGCGCCGGGCGAGACCTTCACCTATCGCTTCACGCTAAAACAGACCGGCAGCTACTGGTATCACGCCCACACGCTGCACGAACAGACCGGCCTCTATGGAGCCATCGTCGTCGAGCCGCGCGTTCCAGTGTCCGCCGTTGCGGAGCGCGACTACACCGTGTTGCTCAGCGACTGGACGGACGAAGCGCCGGTGCAGCTCTATCTCAATCTCAAGAAGATGGGCAGCTACTACAACTACGGGCAGCCGACGACGCGCGAAGTCCTGGCGGACCTATCCCGGCTGGGTTTGGCTGCGGCACACCAGCGCCGTTTGATGTGGAACCGCGCGCGCATGAGCCAGGCCGACTACAGCGATGTCTCTGCCGCGACCTATACCTACCTGATGAATGGGGCAGCACCCGCTGGCAACTGGACCGGCATCGCGCGAGCCGGCGAGCGTGTGCGTCTGCGCTTCATCGGCGCAGGTACGGCGACTTACTTCGATGTGCGAATCCCCGGTCTCCCGCTCACCATCGTCGCAACCGACGGGCAGGACGTCGAGCCGGTGGTGGTGGATGAGTTCCGCATCGGCCCTGGCGAAACCTACGACGTGCTGGTGCAGATCCCGGATGACCGCGCCTACACGATCTTCGCGCAGGCGATGGATCGCAGCGGCTTTGCCCGCGGCACGCTGGCTCCCCACAGAGGCATGGAAGCCGAGGTGCCCAAGCCCGATGCGCCGGTCTGGCTGACCGAGATGGACATGATGGGCAGCATGGCGGCGATGACGGGCGCTGCGGCCGGTAGCGAAGCGATGCCAATGCCATCGCGCCATGCCCGCAGCGAATACGGCCCCGGTGTGGACATGCGGGTGGACTATCCCCGCCGCAGTCTCGACGACCCCGGCGTGAACCTGCGCGACAACGGGCGGCGCGTGCTCACCTATGCCGACCTGCGCACACCCGGCGGCTCGATCGACACGCGCCAACCCGGCCGTGACATCGAGCTGCACCTTACCGGCAACATGGAACGCTACGAATGGTCGTTCGATGGCGTGCGGCTCAGCGAGGCCAAGCCGATCCACTTCCGCAGCGGCGAGCGGCTGAGGCTGATTCTGGCCAACGACACCAACATGTCGCACCCCATGCACCTGCACGGCATGTGGATGGAGCTGGAGTCGGAGGACGGCGCGTTTCAGGTGCGCAAGCACACGATCACCGTGCAGCCCGCGCAGCGCATCAGCGTCGGCATAACGGCCGATGCGCCTGGCCGATGGGCGTTTCACTGCCATCTGCTCTATCACATGGCGGCAGGTATGTTCCGCGAAGTGGTGGTGGCATGAATGCCCGCGCCTGCAAGCAAGGCCACCCGCAACTTGCGTCGGCTAGCCTGGGGCTTGCCCTGCTGAGCCTGAGCAGCAGCGCGTTCGCTGTTGATCCGATGGCGGCCGGTAGCATGCCTTCCGAGATACCGATGACGGAGCCAGCCGATGGCGCCGCGCCCAGCCACTTCGGTCACACCCACTTCCCCGTCATTGCACCGGCAGCCAGCCATTTCGGCCATGCGCATCGGCCGACGACGCCCCTCCAGAACCAACCCGCTGCGGCGGCTGCGCCGATGGTGGGGATGGACATGGCAGCGACCCCGAACGCTGCCGCGCCCATGACCGACATGTCGATGGGTGACATGCCGATGGGCGCCACGGTGACGGGCGGCATGAAGATGGGTGCCATGAGCGGCGGCACCGCGCCGCCCGATGCCCGCGACCCCAATGCCTATGCCGAAGGCTACGAATACACCGACATGCCCGGCATGGAGGCGACTGATCAGATCGTCTACCGCGTGGTGCGCATCGACGAGCTGGAGTTTCTGTCCGGCAACACCGGCGAAGGTTTCGCCTGGAATGCGCAAGCCAGCTACGGCGGCCCCAACGACAAACTCTGGCTGCGCACACAGGGTTTGAAGACCGCCGACGAGCTGGACCCCACCACCAGTGGGGAGGCCCTGTGGTGGCGGCCCTACACCGCGTTCTGGGGCACGCAGCTTGGCCTGAGGCAAGACTTCGGCGCGGGCGCACACACCTGGCTCGCAGCGGGTGTCGAGGGCATCGCACCCTACTGGTTCAAGGTCGAAGCCACGGGCTATGTCGGTGACGACGGTCGCCTCTCGGCGCGCTTGAAAGCGGCCTATGACCTGCGCTTTACCAATCACCTGATCCTGGTACCCAGCATCGAAGCAAACGCTTACAGCAAGGCTGAGGACGAGCGCGGTCTGGGCGCAGGCCTCGGCAACATCGAGGTTGGCTTGCGGCTGCGCTATGAGCTGCACCGCAAGTTCGCGCCGTATGCGGGCTACGTCTGGGAGCGCGCTTTCGCAGGCACTGCCGACCGCAGCCGCGACGAGGGCAATCCCGTCAACGAGCGACGTTTTGTGGCGGGTGTTCGGATGTGGTGGTGACTGCACGCTCGAAAGGCCACCTCAACTGCTGCCAGTAACCCGGCGGAATCGCCTGGTCGTGCAGCCCGACCTCGCCCTTGCCAGGACTCTTCGGCGCATCGTGAAAGGTGCCGAACAGGTGATCCCAGATCAGCCACACCTCGCCGAAGTTGACCTGCGCGTCCTCGAACTCGCGCTTGTGGTGCCAGCGGTGCATTTCCGCCACCCCGAATACATAGCGAAACGGGCCGAGCTTGTAGTCCAGATTGGCGTGCTGAAAGGCGAGGTGAATGCTCATGAAGCTGAGCCAGGCACCCACGGCGATGGGCGTGGCACCGAGCAGGAACAGCACCGTCAGCCCGGGCCCTGCCAGCACCAGCGCGGAGAGCGGATGGCGTCGTCCTCCATTGAGCCAATACAGGCGCTCCGGGCTGTGATGCAGGGCATGCAGCCGCCACAGCAGCCCGCTGGCGTGGCTCGCACGGTGCATCGCGTAGAGGCCTAAATCCATGATCGCCCCGGCCAGCAGCACCTGCGCCCACATGGGTGCGGCCGTGGGCCAGAGTGCGAAGTTTTCCGGCATCAGCGCGCGCATGCCGAACGAGATGGCGATGGCGGACTGGATCAGTGCGTGACTGACGATGAGATGCAGGGCATCGACCCGGGTATCGCCGTGATCTCGGTTCCACTCCGGCTCGTAGGGCGCGATGCGTTCGAGCAGCGCCACGATGCTGATGCCGATGATCACTATTAGCGGGAACAGCGGCCAGTAGACGACGCCTTGGCTGGCCATGGTGACGAGCACGATCGCAAGGCCGCCAGCGACCAGGGGATAGGCAAGAGTGCGGATGAGTGGGCGCATGGGGTTCTCCATTTCGGTGACGAGAGCATGTGCGGTTGAAAGCTCAAGGTCTTGAACGATTGAGCTGCCATCAGATCGCCTGCCGATCCAAGCACCACGATCAGCGCGCATTCAAGTGCAGAGCGTCTACTGAATT
>JAUYNO010000039.1 GCA_030696045.1 Stagnimonas sp.
CCCGGGCGACATAGCCTTCGGGACATGCCGTCCCGCCCAGTGCCTTACCAAACGGCTGCCGATGTTGAACCACCACGGTGGCGACCATCGCCACCGAGAAGCTCGCCGCCAGCGCAGCGGCAAGGGGCAGCTTGCGCGCTCGCCTGTGTCCGCGCTCCCGCTCGCCGCCGCCCAAAAGAATCCCCGATAGCTGCCGAATCACTCGCTGAAATTGCATCCTGGCCTCACCAATTCGATGACTGAATCCCGACCGTCCGTTAAGACGATTTATCGAATTTGGCTACGCAAGATTCATGTTCCAGACGGCGCCGGAGCGGGCTTTTCGGGCACTCAAGATGTAACGGTTTGTAAGCCCTGCGAGCGCTCGCAGGGCCCCGGCCGCAACCTGGGGTGGCCGTGACATTTCCACTACCGGTCCGGCATTGGTGCTACCTAAATCCCTCAGGGCTTCGGCGCGTACGCCCGGCACCAACCCTTGGCATTCACCGCCTTGCCGCCGAAGGCCAGGCAGGGCGCGTAGCCGGCTTCGGCCTTGGCGGCGTCGTAGAGCGCGCAACCGGAGCAGACGGTCCCCTTCTTGTAGGCCGGTTCCTTGGTCGCGCTCAGCTTCGCGGCGTCCTCGACATAGCCCAGTGCCTTGCCCTGGGGATCATCGGCCGCCAGGCGAGGCGCTGCGGCCCAGGCGGACAGGCTGCTGCCGAGCGAGAGACCGGCGACACCGGTGGCGGCGAACCGGAGGAAACGACGGCGGGAGTGATTCGTGGTGGTCATGGCTGGGTCTGGGCTAGAGCCTGGCTGGGCGGGCCATGCTAGAGCCAACACCCCAGCGCTCGATTGACCAAGATCAATCCATGCCGGCAACTGCCAGAAGCCACGAAGAAAAACGGCGGCGAAAATGAGAAAGCCCAGACTCTCGTCTGGGCTTTTGCGGGTGCAAATTACCGTTTACTGCCGGAAGTAATTTGGTGGGTTGCCAGGGACTCGAACCCCGAACCTACTGATTAAGAGTCAGCTGCTCTACCATTGAGCTAGCAACCCGCGCTACCTTTTTTATCTGGGGTGACCGACGGGGCTCGAACCCGCGACAACCAGAATCACAATCTGGGACTCTACCAACTGAGCTACGGCCACCGTATCCCGCTATTGTACCAAACACTTTTCAAAAAAGTGGCGCGCCCGGCTGGAATCGAACCAGCGACCCACGGCTTAGAAGGCCGTTGCTCTATCCAACTGAGCTACGGGCGCGTGCACATATCGTAGCGATGGCGGAGAGGGAGGGATTCGAACCCCCGGACGGTTGCCCGTCAGCGGTTTTCAAGACCGCCGCAATAGACCACTCTGCCACCTCTCCGGTGACCACTAAGCCGGGGCTGCGGGTACCACCACATCTGATTGGTGCCGAAAAGAGGAATCGAACCTCCGACCTACTGATTACGAATCAGTCGCTCTACCGACTGAGCTATTTCGGCATCCGCCTATGATACCCGAGGCCTGCCGGATCACGAAGCCTTGATTGCGTCTCAGGGTTCCTTGACCAGCTTGGCGCCGGTCATGCCTTCGACGATCAGGCTGGCGCGCGCGCCCTGCCCCTCGGCCTCGTTCCTGAAGGGCCCGGCCCGCACCCGGCTCAAGGTTCCGGCACCGGTCCGCATCGGCACGGCCTCGGCGCGGAAACCCGACTGACGCACCCGCATCACCAAGGCCTTGGCATTGCCGGCGTCACTGAAAGTGCCCAGCACCACGTACCAGCGCGCAGCGAGGGCCGGCTTCGGCGGCGACGCCGCCGATGGGACCCGCGAGGCCGCCGGCTTCGGTGGCGAAATCACCGTGGGCGTCGGCGTAGGTGGCGGTAACGGAGCGGTGGGCGCAGGCTCCTCGACGGCAGCAAGCGGGTCAGGCCTCGGCACCGACGGCTCTGCCTCCACGGCCGTCGAGGCCGGCTCGGGCGCGACGGCCGCTGGCAACTCGGTCGCGCCCAGCGGCACCACCACGGTTTGCAGCCCCTCGTCCTGGTCGGTCTTGACCTGTCCCAGACCGCGTAGCAGCACGCTCAACAGGAATACGAACAGCAGCAACACCAGCAGACCGACCAGGCGGCGTTGCAGTACCGGGACAGCGGAGGCTTCAGGGGTAAGGCTGGCACTCATGGCTTTGAGAGTAAGGCTTCGACTGCCGTGATGGTAAGGAAGGAGCCGCAGGCCAGCACCGGCAGCGAGTGATCGGGCTCGGCGGCGAGCGCAGCGGACAGCGCCTGCGCGGGTTCGCCACAGGCGGTCGCCGGCATGCCACCAGCGCGCAGACGTGCGGCCAGCTGCTCCGCCGTCTGTCCACGTGGACCGGGAAGATCGCAGGTCCAGGCCCGGTCGACGCAGGGCTTCAGCGCCGCGCCAATTTCCTCGGCCGGCTTGTCGGCGAGCATTCCCACTAGCCACTGCAGCCTGCGGCCCGGAAACTCGGTGGTCAGCCAAGCGGCCAGGACCTGCGCCGCCTCGGTGTTATGGGCGACATCGAGCAAGACCCTGCCGCGCCGCTGCAAACGCCCTGGCAGATAGAGCGCCGGCAACGCCTGGCGGATAGCCGCAATCGACACCGTCTGCCGCGACTGCAGGGCCTCGACCACGGCGAGCGCACCCGCCGCGTTGCGGAGCTGATGCTGCCCGGCCAGGCCGGGCAAGGGCAGCTCCGGCAGCGCTGCGCCGCGCCCGCGCCAAGTCCAGCCGCGCGGTGTGATCGCCGCCGCAAAATCCCCGCGATCCAGCCGCCGTGTCTCGGCCCTCATCGCCTCCAGGGCTTGCAGCAGACCAGCCGGCGGTTGCGGATCGACGACGATGGCCGGGCGGCCGGCGCGGGCGATGCCGGCTTTTTCGCGGCCGATGGCGTCACGGTCCTGGCCCAGCCAGTCGCGATGGTCAAGGCCGATATTGGTGATCACCACGGCGTCGGCGTCGAGGATGTTGACGGCATCGAGCCGCCCGCCCAGCCCGACCTCCAGCACCTGCACTTGGACCCCGGCCTCGCGGAACAGCCAGAGCGCGGCCAGGGTGCCGAACTCGAAATAGGTCAGGCTGTCGCCCTGCCGGGCGGCCTCGATGGCCTCGAAGGCGCGGCACAGCGCGGCGTCATCGACCGGCTCGCCGTCGATGGCGATGCGCTCGTGGTAGCGATGCAGGTGCGGCGAGGTATAGGCACCCACCCGGCAACCGGCGCGACGGTAGATCAGCGCCAGCAGCGTAGTGGTGGAGCCCTTGCCGTTGGTGCCGCCGACGGTGATCGTCAACGGTGGACTGACGCGGAGCTTCAGCCGATCCGCGACGCGCGCAACCCGCTCCAGTCCGAGATCGATGCCGACCGGATGCAGCTGTTCCTGGTAGCTCAGCCAGTCATCCAGTGACCGGCCGGCGGTGGGGTTAAGCGGCAAGCGGAGGCTTGAAGTGGCTGAGCATGGCGAGCAGCTTGTACAGCCGGTCACGCATCTCGCGACGGTCGATGATCAGGTCGATGGCGCCCTTGTCGCGCAGGAATTCGGCGCGCTGGAAACCTTCCGGCAACTTCTCGCGCACGGTCTGCTCGATCACTCGCGGGCCGGCAAAGCCGATCAGCGCGTTCGGCTCGGCGACATGGAGGTCGCCGAGCATCGCAAAGCTGGCGGACACGCCGCCCATGGTCGGGTGCGTCAGCACCGACACGAATGGCAGCCCGCGCTCGTGCATCTTCGCCAGCGCAGCACTGGTCTTCGCCATCTGCATCAGCGATAGCAGCGACTCCTGCATGCGCGCGCCGCCGGAAGCGGCGAAGCAGACCAGCGGAATGCCCAGCTCCAGGCAGGTGTTGACGCCGCGCACGAACTTCTCGCCCACCGCCGAGCCCATCGAGCCGCCCATGAAGCTGAACTCGAAGGCAGCGACCACCAGCGGCAGACCCACCAGCTGGCCGCGCATCACCACCAGGGCGTCGTTTTCCTGCGAATCCTCGATGGCCTCGGCCAAGCGCTCGGTGTACTTGCGGCTGTCCTTGAAATTCAAAGGATCGACCGACTTGACGCCGGCGGCGATCTCGAAACGTGGCTCGGGGTCAAGAAAATGATGCAGCCGGGCGCGGGCACTGATTGGCCGGTGCGCGCTGCACTTGGGGCAGACCTCCAGGGTGCGCTCCAGCTCGGCGCGATAGAGCACCGACTGGCAGCTCTCGCACTTGGTCCACAAACCTTCCGGCACGCTCTTGCGGCGAACGCCTTCGGTCAGCAGGCGGGAACCGGAAATTTTGTCGAGCCAGCTCATTGGGCGATCTCGTCGAGAGCCTTGCGAAGAGCCCCGAGTTTAGCCTTGAGCAGGGCCGGAAGCACCTCCGGCGTCGCGGCATGCTGCTCGATCTCGGCGACCAGGGCGGAGCCAACCACCACGCCGTCGGCGAGCCTGCCCACGGCGGCGGCAGTGGCGGGATCGCGGATACCGAAGCCGACCGCCAGCGGCAGCGCGGTAAGGCGGCGGATCTCCTCCAGCTTGTGGGCGACAGCGGCCAAATCCAGGGTCACCGCGCCGGTCACGCCTTTCAGGGAGACATAGTAGAGATAGCCGCTGGCGGCCTCCGCGACGGCGCGGATACGCCGCTCGGAACTGGTCGGTGCCAGCAGGAAGATCATGTCGAGGCCAGCCGCCTTGAGCGGTGGCGCGAATTCCGGGGCTTCCTCGACCGCGAGGTCGACGATCAGCACGCCATCAACGCCGGCTGCCTTGGCCTGCTGTGCGAAGGCTGCGATGCCACGGTGTTCGATGGGATTGAGATAGCCCATCAACACCACCGGCGTGTGCTGGTTGTCGCGACGGAACTCGCCGACCAGTTCCAGCAGCTTGCTGACCGTGGTGCCCGCTGCCAGCGCGCGCTCGCAGGCCAGCTGGATGGTCGGGCCGTCCGCCATCGGATCGGAAAACGGCATGCCCAGTTCGATCACGTCGGCGCCACCCGCCACCAGCGCGTGCATCAGCGCCACGGTGTGCGCTGGCGCGGGATCGCCGCCGGTGATGAAGGGGATCAGCGCCTTGCGGCCCTGGGCCTTGAGGTTGGCGAACTGTTGCTGCAAACGGCTCATGCGGATCACGGTGTGGCGCCTCGCGCAAGGAGGCGGCGACTCAGGTGAGAGAAATGCCTTCGCGTTTGGCGATGGTGAAGATGTCCTTGTCGCCCCGGCCGGAAAGGTTGACGACGATGTGCCGGTCGCTGCCCAGCGTCGGTGCCAGCTTCTTGGCATGGGCCACGGCATGGCTCGACTCCAGCGCCGGGATGATGCCTTCGCCCCGGGTCAACTCGTAGAAGGCGGCCATGGCCTCGGTGTCGGTGGCGGACACATAGTTCACCCGGCCGATGTCCTTGAGCCAGGCGTGCTCGGGGCCCACGCCCGGGTAGTCGAGCCCGGCGGAGATGCTGTGGGTGCCGATGATCTGGCCGTCGTCGTCGGCCATCACATAGGTGCGGTTGCCGTGCAGCACGCCCGGCTGACCGGCCGACAGCGGCGCGGCGTGGCGGCCGGTGGCGATGCCGTCGCCGCCGGCTTCGACGCCGTACATCGCGACCTCGTCGAATGCCAGCAACGGATGGAACATGCCGATGGCGTTGGAGCCGCCACCGACGCAGGCAACCAGGGCGTCCGGCAGCCGGCCGATCTGGGCCCGACTCTGGCCGATCAGTTCGCGGCCGACGATGCTGTTGAAGTCGCGCACCAGCATCGGATACGGATGCGGGCCGGCGACGGTGCCGATCACGTAGAAGGTGTCATCGACATTGGTCACCCAGTCGCGCAGCGCTTCGTTGAGGGCGTCCTTGAGCGTGCGGGTGCCGCTGGTGACCGGTACCACCTCGGCGCCCAGCAGCTTCATGCGATAGACATTGGGCGACTGGCGCTCGACATCGTCGATGCCCATGTAGACCACGCATTTCAGGCCCAGACGCGCGGCGATGGTGGCGGAGGCCACGCCGTGCTGGCCGGCGCCGGTTTCGGCGATGATCCGGGTCTTGCCCAGGTGCTTGGCCAGCAGCGCCTGGCCGATGGTGTTGTTGATCTTGTGCGCGCCGGTGTGATTGAGGTCCTCGCGCTTGAGCCAGACCTGCGCCCCGCCCCAGGCCTTGCTCAGGCGTTCGGCGTGATAGAGCGGGCTGGGTCGACCGACGTAATGGGTGTAGTCGCGATCCAGCTCGGCCAGAAAGTCGGGATCGTTCTTGAGCCGCGCATAGGCCTCTTCCAGCTGCCGCAGCGGCTCCATCAGGGTTTCCGCGACGAAGCGTCCGCCGTAGGCGCCGAAATGACCGCGGGCATCAGGGAATTGCGCGTAGTCGTAAACCATCTGCTTCACGTATCCAGCTGGGCGTCGGCAGCGCGGACCGCCGCGACGAAGGCGCGCATTTTAAGGGCATCCTTGATGCCTTTCGCGCCGGACTCGATGCCGCTGCTGACATCGACGCCCCAGGGACGCACGGTCAGCACCGCCTGCTCGACCGTCTCCGGTTTCAGGCCGCCGGCCAGCATCAAGGGAAGGCGACGCTGATCCCGCGGCGGCAGTGCCGACCAGCGGAAGGCCGTGCCGGTGCCGCCACCACCCTGGTCGGTGTGGCTGTCGGCCAGCAGCGCCCAGGCGTCCGGGTAGTCCCGCTCCCAGGCGACCCAGTCCTGCGAACTGCCCATCGGTACCGCCCGGATATAGGGCTGGCCGCAGGCGCGCACCGCTTCCGGCGACTCGCGACCGTGAAATTGCAGCAGATCGGGCTGCAACTGCGACTGGATGGCCGCGACTTCCGCCGGGCTGGCGTCCTGGACCAGGGCTGCGGTCTTCAGGCCCGGCGGCAGCTGCCGGCGAAGCTCGACGGCGGCGGCCAAACCGCGATAGCGCGGCGTACCAGGGACCAGCACGAAGCCGACCAAGTCCACGCCCAGTTCCGCCGCCAGCAGCGCGTCTTCGAGCCGGGTGATGCCACAGAACTTGATGCGGGTGCTCATCCCGCTATTGTCGCGGGAAACCAGGGTTCGGGCGGTGGCGGCAAGCCGAATTCGGCCGGGTATTCGGGGCCGACGAAATACAGGCCCTCGGCGGGGGCGGTCATGCCGGCACGAGCGCGCTGCCGGCCTTCCAGCACGTCTGCCACCCAGGCGACCGGCTGCTTGCCCTGCCCCACCTCCGCCAGGGTGCCGGCGATATTGCGCACCATGTGGTGCAGGAAGGCGTTGGCGCGGATATCCATCACCACGAATTCCTCGTGCCGCCAGCAACGGATCATGCTGACATTGCGGAACGGCGTCGGTGACTGGCATTCGGAATCGCGGAAGGCGCTGAAATCGCGCTCGCCCAACAGCGCCTGCGCCGCCTCGTGCATCTGCGGCGCGTCCAGCGGGCGCGGCCAGAAACTGACCCGCCCCGCCAACAGCGCCGAGCGGGCACGACTGTTCAGGAACACGTAGCGGTAGCGCCGCGCCAGCGCCCTGTAGCGGGCGTGGAAATGCTCCGGCACCGGCTGCACCCAGCGCAGGGCGATGTCGTCCGGGAGATGGACATTGGTGCCCAGCAGCCAGGCCAAGGGGGTTCGTCGCGCCTCGCTGTCGAAATGCAGCACCTGTCCCAGGCCGTGCACGCCGGCATCGGTACGTCCGGCAGCGACGATCTCGACCGGATGGTCGGCGACCCGCGACAGCGCCCGCTCCAATTCACCCTGGACGCTGCGGATATGACTCAGCCGCTGCCAGCCGGAATAGGCGCCGCCCTGATATTCAACGCGGGCGGCCCAGCGCGGCATCTGTGGTCAGAGGTCAGCAATCAGTGAAAGCGAAACCGTCCCAGCCGGCGCGCACCGGCTGGTCTGGACTAGGCTGGCAGGCGCTGCAGCATCTCGCCGGCTTCGCGCTGCTGGCCCTCGTTGCCCTGCTGCTGGACTTCCTGCAGCAGGCCACGCGCCATCTCGTTGTCGCCCATTTCGACATAGGCGCGGGCGAGGTCGAGCTTGGTGTTGAACTCGTCGGCCAGGGTGCCCGGCGAGACCTCGCGCGGGGTCAGGCTGACCGAGAACTGTTCGAGCTGCAGATCCCGCGCGGCTTCGTTCAGGGACAGCGGCGGCGAGGGACTGACCGACAGCTGGAAATCGAGATCGTCGACCATGCCGGGCAGCGGCTTGTCCGACGGTGCGGGCGAATTGAGCGAAGAGTCGAGATCGAATTCGAGCAGGTTGGCGTCCAGCGACGGCGCCGGCGAGCCGCTGGCGGCACCGAGCGGCGTGATGCTCTGGCCCAGCATGAAGTCAATCGAGCTCGGATCCTCTTCCGGCACCGACGGTCCCGACAACTCGGGCTCCAGTTCCAGCTTGATGTCGGCGTCCAGCCGCTCGAACTGATCCTTGGGCGCGGGCAGGAGTTCGGCCGCTGCAGGAATGCTGACATCCGGCAACTCGAAGGCCAGCAGCGCGTCCTCGGCCGGCTTGGCTGCCGGAGCCGGCGCCGGCTCCGGCGGCAGTTCGAGAACGGGAGCTTCGTCAAAGCCCAGGTCGAAGTCGGCTGCCATATCGGCATCACCAGTCGACTTGAACAGCGTCACTCCGGGGCAAAGTTGCGCGCCCATGATCGCCAGCTTGCTCCACTCACCGGCATCGAGTTGGGGCTTGAGATCTTCGGCCAGGGTCTGGAATTCGATGGCCTTGCCGGCGGCGAAATAGGTCTCGGCCAGTTTGACCTGGATATCGGTCCGCCCCGGCGTCTTGGCCAGGGCCTGCTTCAGCAGCAGGATGGCTTCGTCGTACAGGCCGTAAGCCAGATGGAAATCGGCCTCGGAAATCGGGTCGTTGCCATCCAGGCTGATGTGCATCGTCTCCGCCTGGAGCTGCGTCGTCATATCGAAGTCGGTCTTGCTCTGACCGACCGCAGAGGGCTGGGCGCCCGCGCGCAGCCCGGCCGCTACGTCCGGCTCGATGATCAGGGTCGACTCGAACGCCGACGGCTTCATCTCGCCGGTCGCATCGGCACCGATGCGCTGGGTGATCTGCTGGGTGACGGCCTGGGTCTGCTCCATCGCCTGGGTGGATTCCATCGCCCGGGTCGGCGTCGCCTGGGTGTCGTCCAGCTTGCTGGCCATGCCGGCGCCGGTCGCCGCCGCCGTGGCAGCGAAACTGGAGGCGCGCGAACTGCTGCCGGTACTGCCGCTCTTGCCAGGACGCCCGCCCTTGCCGGCGCGCTCACCCAGCCGCTTCACCACGAACAGCGCCCCGAGCAGGAGCACGACCACACCGCCAATCGGCACGCCCCAGGCGGAAAGGAAGCCGGCGAGTCCGCCGTCGGCGTCTTCCGGCAGCGACTGCGCCAGCTCCGGCTCCGCCGGAGTTGGTTCGGCAGGCGGCGTCGCCGGCTCCGTCGCAGGCGCCACGGCGGGCGGCGACTCGGCGGCAGGGCTCGGAACGGGCGGCGGGGTCGCCGCAGCCACCGGCTTGTCCACCACGGGTGCCGGCGCAACCGCGACGGCAGGCAGCTCCGGCTTCGGCTTCAACTCCGGCTTGGGTTCGGGCGGCTTGGGTTCGGGCTTGGGCTCCGGTTTCGGCTCGGGCTTCGGTTCCGGCTTGGGCGCGGGCACAGGTGACGACGCCGGCTTGGTAGCCGGCGCTGCACTCAAACCTGCGGGAGCATCCAGAACCGACTTGCCCGGCTTGGTCGCGGCCGGAGCCGGAGCAGGGCTTGGACTTGGTGCCGGAGCCGCTGCCACGCTGGCTGCCGGCTTGGGCGGCGGCGCGGCCGGTGGTTTGGGGGCAGGCGCAGCAGCCGGCTTGGGGCTGCTCGTCACTGCGGCAACCGGGGCCGCCGGCTTGCCGGGGCTGGCGACGACACCGCGCAAGGCGGCCAGCTTGGCCTTGGCTTCGGACGGCGACTGGGCAGCCATGGACTCGGCGGACGGCACCGCCAGGCTCGCGCCCTTGTTGACGGTGGTGCCGCGCTGAATGGTCTTGGGATTGGCCAGTGCCAGCGCATACATCACCTGATCCATGCTGAGCGTCGGGCTGGGCCGCAGCTTGGTGGCGATGCTCCACAGCGTTTCCTGCGCCTGCACCGGGCCGTAAAACTCGCCGGTGATGGGCATGGCCGCTGCGACTGCGGGCGTCGCGGGCACCGACGCGGGCGCCGGCTTCGGCTTGGCGACCGGCTTCGGCGCCGACGTGCCACCCTCGGTGGCAGTTTCGTAAAACTCCGGTTCCGGCTTGGCGGTTGGCGCAACCGGAGTCGGCGTCGGCGTCGGAGCACGGACCGGAGCCTGGGGTGCCGGCTTCGGTGCCGGCGCAATCACCGGCGTGCTGGCGACAGGCGCTGCTACCGGTGCCGGTGCCGGCACCGGCACTGGCTGCGCCACCGGCGGCGGCGCGACCGGCGCCTTCACCAACTGCGGCGGGTCCAGCAACACGGTGTACTCGCGCAGGATGCGGCCACCGGCCCAACGGGCCTGCACCAGCAGATTCACCACCGGCTCACGGGCAATCTGGCCGCTGGTGACCACGACGCGCGGCTGGCCGCGCTCATTGCTGACCTTGAATTCCAGGGAGTCGAGATAGTCGACCCGCTCGATGCCGGCACGCTCGTAGGCGTCGGCGGAAGCGACGGTGACACTCACCGTTTCCAGATCTTCGGCGTCGATCTCGGTCAGCGGGATGACCGCCGAAAAACGTTGATTCAGCAAGGAATCCACGCTGATTTCACCCAGGCCAAATGCCTGGGCAGTCAAGGCATGGATGAGGCCGGCCGCGACCGCGCCCCAAACCGTGACCCTTGCTAATGTGCGTCGCATAGCCGCTCCCAAGACCCCCGCCTAGACTTCGAATCGGCGCCGTGCAATGTGAGAGTAATGCATGAAGAGCCGGCGCTAAGTCGTTTTATAACCTATGTTTCTGCGGCCGGCAACGACTCCCGGACGGGCTCCTGCCGGCGCTGAAAGCCGGTTCTGGCGGATGGCGCCGCCGGCAGCCTCAACGGAGCAACAGCGATTCGGCGATCCGCACCGCATTGAGCGCGCTGCCTTGGCGCAGGTTGTCGGCGACCAACCAGAGTTGCAAGGCCTGCGGATGCGAAGGGTCGCGCCGCAAACGCCCCAGACTGACCAGATCCTCGCCCGAAGCATCGGTGACCGGCGTCGGGCAGCTGGCGCTGTCCGCTTCCTCCACCAGCCGCAACCCCGGAGCCGCAGCGAGAACAGCGCGCAGTTCGGTCAGATCGAAGGGCCGCTGAGTCTCCACGGTCAGGGCCGCGCCATGGCCGTAGAACACCGGCACCCGCACGGCCATCAGCGACAGCGGCAGCTCCGGCTGTAGCAGCAGCCGCCGCAGCTCGCCGGTCACAGTGGCCTCTTCGTCGCCCTGCCCCTGGGCATCGCCAGCGCCCGTCATCGGCAGGCAGTTGAAGGCGATCTGGCGCGAGAACACCCGGTTTTCCATGGTCTGGAAAGTCAGCAGCTGCCGGGTCTGCTGGGCCAGTTCCTCCACCGCCTCGCGGCCGAGGTCCGACACCGCCTGGTAGCTGGAAACCTGTACCCGCCGCAAGCCGCAATGGGCCTGCAAGGGCTTGAGCACGGTCGCAAGCGCGACCGCCAGCGGCGTCGGCGTGGCGACCAGGCCGCTCGGCACCCGCTCGGCGAGCGCTTGGTCATTGACCAGGGCGGCGGCCAGGGGCACCTGCGGATCGGCGCGGAAGCTGGCGCCGGTATCGATCAGCAGGCGTTCGCCCAGGGCCAGCGCCCTGAGCTGTGCCGGCTCCAGTCCGGTCCGCGGCGCAGCGAGCAGCAGGTCGAAACCGGCCAGATCGGCAGCAGCCAATTCCTCCAGATCCCAGTCCTCACCACCCGCCGAAACCTGGGCTCCCGGCGTCACGCCCAGCGCGAAGGCACGGATCTCGATGGCCGGAAAACGACGCTCGACCAGCAGTTCCAGCAACAGCTCGCCGACCAAGCTATTGGCACCCAGCACCGCGACGCGGTAGCGGCTCACCGAGCTTGCTCCGACCGCGCCCGGCTGCTCATGTGCGCTCGACCAGGATGCGCAGCATCCGTCTCAGCGGCTCGGCCGCGCCCCACAGCAACTGGTCGCCGCAGGTGAAGGCGCCCAGGTACTGCGGGCCCATGTTGAGCTTGCGCAGGCGGCCAACCGGGACGTGCAGCTTGCCGCCGACGGCGGCCGGTGTCAGTTCGCGCACCGAGCTTTCCTTCTCGTTGGGTATCAGCCGCACCCAGTCGTTGGCGCCAGCGATCAGTTGTTCGAGATCGGCGAGTGGGACATCCCGGTTGAGCTTGATGGTGAGTGCCTGCGAGTGGCAGCGCATGGCGCCGATGCGCACACAGATCCCATCCACCGGGATTGGTTCGGCCGAGCGGCCAAGAATCTTGTTGGTCTCGACCTGCCCCTTCCACTCTTCCTTGGACTGGCCGTTGGCTAGCTGCTTGTCGATCCAGGGGATCAGGCTGCCGGCCAGCGGCGCGCCGAAGTTCTGGGTCGGGAACTCGGCGCTGCGCAGGGTGGCGGCGACCTTGGCGTCGATATCGAGGATGGCGCTGGCGGGATCGGCCAGCTCGGGTGCGACGGCGGCGTGTACCCGGCCCATCTGCGCGATCAGCTCACGCATGTTCTGCGCCCCGGCGCCGGAGGCGGCCTGGTAGGTCATCGCGCTCAGCCACTCGACCAGGCCCTCGCGGAACAGACCACCGAGCGCCATCAGCATCAGGCTGACCGTGCAGTTGCCACCGATGTAGTCCCGGGTGCCGGCATCGAGCGCGCGGTCGATCACCTCGCGGTTGACCGGGTCGAGGATGATCACCGCGTGATCCTGCATGCGCAGCGTCGACGCGGCATCGATCCAGTACCCGCGCCAACCCGCCGCACGCAGCGGGCCGTAGACGGCGCTGGTGTAGTCGCCGCCCTGGCAGGAGACGATCACGTCGAGCACGGCCAGCGCCTTCAGGTCATTGGCGTCCTGCAGCGTGGGCGAGTCCTTGCCAATCGCGGGCGCCTTGCCACCGACATTGCTGGTGGTGAAGAACTGCGGCTCGATCAGCGCGAAGTCGCGCTCAAGCTGCATGCGCTGCATCAGCACCGAGCCGACCATGCCGCGCCAACCAACGAATCCGACTTTCAACATCGTTCTGCTTCCTGAGTGCTGCTGCTAGAGGCGTGCCACGACGGCAGCGCCCATGTCCTTGGTCCCCACCCTTGCCTCGCCCGGCGCCGCGATATCGCCAGTGCGCAGGCCGCTCGCCAGCACCTGCTGCACCGCGCGCTCCACCTTGTCGGCGAGATCGCCGCGTTTCAGCGAGTAGCGCAGCAGCATGGCCAGCGACAGGATGGTCGCCAGCGGATTGGCGATGCCCTTGCCGGCGATATCCGGCGCGCTGCCGTGGATCGGTTCGTACAGGCCCTGCCCCTGGGCGTTCATCGAAGCCGAGGGCAGCATGCCGATGGAGCCGGTCAGCTGCGCGGCGATATCGCTGAGGATGTCGCCAAACAGATTGCTGGTGACGATCACATCGAACTGCTTGGGCGCGCGCACCAGCTGCATGGCAGCGTTGTCGACGTAGAGGTGGGAGAGCTCCACGTCCGGATAGTCCTTGGCGACTTCCAGCACCACCTCGCGCCACAACTGGCTGGACTCCAGCACATTGGCCTTGTCCACCGAGCAGAGCTTCTTGCCGCGCAGGCGCGCGGCCGCGAACGCGGTGCGGGCGATGCGCTCGATTTCGAAGTCGGAATAGGCCTCGGTATCGGTGGCGACTCGCGCCTTCGGCACCGTGTGGGCACCGACCACATAGTTCTCGACCACCGCGCTGCTGCGTTTGCCGAAGTAGATGCCCCCGGTCAGTTCGCGCACGATCAGGATGTCGAGGTCGGCAACCAGATCCGCCTTGAGCGAGGACGCATTCGCCAACTCCTTGTAGAGCAGCGCCGGACGCAGGTTGGCATACAGGCCCATGGCCGCGCGGATACCGAGCAGGCCGCGCTCCGGCCGCTGGTCCTTGGGCAGGCTGTCGTACTTCGGGCCACCAACGGCACCGAGCAGGATGGCGTCGGCGGCGCGCGCCTTTTCCAGCGTGATCGCCGGTAACGGCGAACCCAAGGCGTCGTAGCCGGCGCCGCCGATCAGACCGTATTCCCAGCTGACGTCGAGACCGTGCTTGTCGCGCAGGGCGGCCAGCACCTTCTCGGCCTCGCCAACCACTTCGGGGCCGAGACCATCACCAGGGAGCAGCAGAATCTTTGCAGTCATTGCGTCTTACTTGTCGAAGGGAAAGAGCGTCAGCGTGCCGCTGACCATGTTCGGGACCAGCAGGCCCTTGCCGGGCAGGATGGCGAGGTCGGCAATGCCCTGCTCCAGCGGAATCCAGAGCTGCACCTCGCCATCGCTGGCGATGTGGAAGAGATTGCCGAGCGCGTAATCGCTGGCGTAGTAGCCGCCCTTGCCGTCCGGTGCCAGGCCGTCGAGATTGCCGAGCGGGATTGGCGAGAAACGCGGCTGGATGGCTCGGCTTTCGAGATCGACTGCCTGCAACCAGCTTTGCTCCGCCGGTGCCTCGCCCTGCGCCTCCTTGCCCCAGCTCGCAACCACCAGCTGACCCTTGTCGACCAGCAGGCCGTTGGGCGCCTGCAGCTCCGCGCTCTTGACGATGCCGGTGAAACTGTCGCCGGACAGGCGCCAGATGGTGTTGGTCGCGGTGTCGGAGACATAGACCACGCCACTGCCGGACACCGCGACGTCATTGAGGAACTTCGCCCCCGGCGCCTTGAAGCGGCGCTTGACGCGACCGTTGCCGGTGTCGATTTCCAGCAGCTCGTCGATGTCGGCGACATAAAGCAGGCCGTAGTAATAGGCCAGGCCCTTGGGCGCATTCAGGCCGCCGTACCAGCGCTTCTTGAGCAGCCTGCCCTCGGGCGAGACCTGGCTGATGTAGCCCCTGCCGTCCCTGCTGGCGGGATCGCCCTCGATGCTGGCGACGTAGATCAGCTTCTGCTGGCTGGCGTAGACCGCCGACTCGGGCTGGTCGAAGCCGCTCAGCGTCCAGCGGGCGGTGGGTGCGGCCTGCGCGACCGAAGTCAGCAGCAGCGCGGCGAGAAGTGCGGGAAAGCGCATGGGAAAGTCCTAGGTGAAGAGCCAGGGCGCGGTCTTCGCACGCTGTGCCTCGTAGACCTTGATGGCGTCGGCGTGTTCCAGGGTCAGTCCGATCTCGTCGAGACCGCGCAGCAGGCAGTCCTTGCGGAAGGGATCGACCGCGAAGGCGGCATCGGCCTTGCTCCAGCGCACCTGCTGCGCCGCCAGGTCCACCGTCACTTCCAGCCGGGGGTCGGCCTGCACGGCCTGGAACAGCGCCTCGACCGTGGCCGCCGGCAGCGCCACCGGCAGCACGCCGTTCTTGAAGCAGTTGTTGAAGAAGATGTCGGCGAAGCTGGGGGCGATGACGCAGCGGATGCCATGGTCGGACAGCGCCCAGACCGCATGCTCGCGCGAGGAGCCGCAGCCGAAATTTTCCCGCGCCAGCAGCACTTTCGCGCCCTGGTGCAGGGGGTTGTTGAGCACGAACTCGGAGTTGGGACGACGACTCGCGACCGGCACCGACAGATCGCCGGCGTCGAGATAGCGCCAGTCATCGAACAGGTACTGGCCGAAGCCGGACTTGTAGATCGACTTCAGGTACTGCTTGGGGATGATCGCGTCGGTATCGACATTGGCGCGGTCCAGCGGCAGGGCCGGGCTGGTAAGGACGGTGAAGGCTTCCATGGGGTGTCTCCGTAGGAGCGGGCTTGCCCGCGACCCGTTAGATATATGATGGCGAGCTGGTCGGGGGCAAGCCCGCTCCTACAGGCTCCGGATATCAACGAAGCGGCCGGCAATGCCTGCCGCTGCCGCCATCGCCGGCGAGACCAGGTGGGTGCGGGAACCCGCGCCCTGCCGCCCCTCGAAATTGCGGTTGCTGGTGCTGGCGCAACGCTCGCCCGGCGCCAGGCGGTCCTCGTTCATGCCCAGGCACATCGAACAGCCGGGCTCGCGCCACTCGAAGCCGGCGGCCTTGAAGATGGCGTCCAGGCCTTCCTGCTCGGCCTGCTGCTTGACCAGGCCGGAGCCCGGCACCACCAGCGCCAGCCTGACGTTGGCGGCCTTGCTCTTGCCGCGCACGACCGCAGCGGCGGCGCGCAGGTCCTCGATGCGGGCGTTGGTGCAGCTGCCGATGAAAACCTTGTCGATGGCGATGTCGGCAATCGGCGTGCCGGCCTTCAGGCCCATGTAGGCGAGCGCCTTCTCCATGCCGCCGCGCTTGACCGCGTCCGGCTCCTGGCCCGGGTCGGGCACGCGACCATCGACCGGCACCACCATCTCCGGGCTGGTGCCCCAGGTGACCTGCGGCTGGATCTCAGCGGCGTCGAACTCGACCACGCGGTCGAACTGCGCACCGGCATCCGAATGCAGGGTCCGCCACCAGGCGACCGCTTGCTCCCAGTGCTCAGCCCTGGGCGCCAGCGGCCGACCCTTCACGTAGTTGAGCGTGGTGTCGTCCACTGCGATCAGCCCGGCGCGGGCGCCGGCTTCGATGGCCATGTTGCAGACCGTCATGCGGCCTTCCATCGACAGCGCCATGATCGCCTCGCCGGCGAATTCCAGGATGTAGCCATTGCCACCGGCAGTGCCGATGCGGCCGATGATCGCCAGCACGATGTCCTTGGCGGTGACGCCCGGCCCGACCACGCCGTTCACACGGATCAGCATGGCCTTGCTCTTCTTCTGCAGCAGGCACTGGGTCGCCAGCGCGTGCTCGACCTCGCTGGTACCGATGCCGAAGGCCAGCGCCCCGAAGGCGCCGTGGGTGGCGGTATGGCTGTCGCCGCAGACCACGGTCATGCCCGGCAGGGTGGCGCCCTGCTCGGGGCCGACGACGTGGACGATGCCCTGGCGCAGGTCGGCCAGCGGGATGTAGGGCACGTCGAAGTGCTTGACGTTGCGGTCCAGCGCGTCGACCTGCTCGCGCGAGATCGGGTCGGCGATGCCGGCGGCGCGGTCGGTGGTGGGCACGTTGTGGTCGGGCACCGCCAGGTTGGCGAGCCGCTTCCAGGGGGTGCGACCGGCCTCGCGCAGGCCTTCAAAGGCCTGCGGGCTGGTGACTTCGTGCACCAGATGGCGGTCGATGTAGAGCAGCGCGGTGCCGTCGGCTTCCGAACGGACGACATGGGCATCCCACAGTTTGTCGTAGAGGGTCTTTGCGGCCATGACGGGCTCCGGTGCGGCTCGACTTTTGAGCGGAGCGCATCCTAGGCCCGCGTCTCGCATAACGCCAATGAATCGTTTTCATGAACTTCATGCCGTGACGGTATGCTTGCAGATATGGACACCCAAGCCCTCGCCGCCTTCCTGGAAGTCGCCGATACCGCCTCCTTCTCCAAGGCGGCCGAGCGCCTGTTCCTGTCGCAGCCGGCGGTCAGCAAGCGCATTGCCACGCTCGAAGCCCAGCTCGGCCGCAGCCTGTTCGACCGCGTCGGCCGACAGGTGACGCTGACCGACGCCGGCCGCGCCCTGCTGCCCTATGCGCGGCGGGCGCTGGCCGATATCGAGGACGGCCGCCGGGCGCTGTCGCAGCTGTCGGAGAAGGTCGAGGGCCGGCTGTCGATCGGCACCAGCCACCACATCGGCCTGCACCGCCTGCCGCCGGTGCTGCGCGCCTACACCCTGGCCTATCCGGACGTCGATCTCGACATCCAGTTCATGGACTCGGAAGTCGCCTGCGAGGCAGTGCTGGCCGGCAAGCTGGAACTGGGCATCGTCACCCTGCCTACCCAGCCGCTGCCGCACCTGCAATCGCGCCTGGTCTGGCCCGACCCGCTGTCGGTCGTGGTCGCGCCCGCGCACCCGCTCGCCGGCATCAAGAAGCCCAGCATGGCCGACCTGGCCGAGCACCCGGCGGTGTTGCCGGACGAAGCCACCTACACCCATCGCATCGTCACCGCCGCGCTGACCCGTCACGGCCTGACACCGCGCATCCGCCTGGCAACCAACTACCTGGAAACCCTGAAGATGCTGGTGATGATCGGCCTGGGCTGGAGCGTGCTGCCGTGCTCCATGCTCGACCAGGACCTGATCGCCCTGCCGATCCGCGAGCTGGCGCTGGAACGCGAGCTGGGCGTGGTCTGGCATGAGAAGCGCACGCTGTCCTCCGCCGCCACCGCGCTGCTCAGCCAACTCCCGGGCATCTGATGACCTACGACCTGATCGTCCTCGGCGGCGGGGCCGCCGGCCTGTTCTGCGCCTTCACGGCCGGCCAGCGCGGCAAGCGGGTGCTGGTGCTGGAGAGCGCCAACAAGGTCGGCAAGAAGATCCTGATGTCCGGCGGTGGGCGCTGCAATTTCACCAACCTCGAAGTGACGCCCGCCCAGTACCTCTCGGCCAATCCGCACTTCTGCAAGTCCGCCCTCGCCCGCTACCGGCCCGAGCACTTCATCGCCCTGGTCGAGCAGCACGGCATCGCCTACCACGAGAAGGAGCTGGGCCAGCTGTTCTGCGATGAGTCCAGCAAGCAGATACTGCAAATGCTGCTGGACGAATGTGCCCAGGCCCAGGTGCGCATCGAAGTGGACAGCGCGGTGCTGAGCGCCTCGGCGGTCGAAGGCGGCTACCGTGTGAAGACCGCGCAGAACCAATACGTGGCCTCGAAGCTGGTGGTCGCCACCGGCGGCTTGTCGATCCCCACGCTGGGTGGCAGCGATTTCGGCTACCGGCTGGCCAAGCAGTTCGGCCACACGATCTTGCCGACCCGCGCCGGCCTGGTGCCGCTGACCTTGTCCGGCAAGCCGCTGGAGCAGTGGAATGATCTCTCGGGCCTGGCGCTGCCGGTCGAGGCCAGCGCCGGCAAGGCCAGCTTCCGCAACCAGCTGCTGGTCACCCATCGCGGCCTGTCCGGCCCGGCGATGCTGCAGATATCGAACTATTGGCAGCCCGGCGAGCCACTGCGCATCGACCTGTTTCCGCAGGGTGATGCCGAGCCCTGGCTGGCGGAACAACAGCAGTCCCGGCCCGCGTCCGAGTTGCGCACCGTGCTCGCGGACGCGCTGCCCAAGCGCTTCGCCCAGCGCTTTGTCGAGCTGTACGCGCCGGCCAACAAACTCATGCGCCAGCTGATCCCCGCCGAGCGCAAGGCGCTTGCCGCCGCCCTGCACGCCTGGCCGATCACGCCCAATGGCACCGAGGGCTACCGCACCGCCGAAGTGACCTTGGGCGGGGTCGATACCCGCGAGCTGTCGTCCACCACGTTCGAGTCGAAGCACGCGCCCGGTCTGCACTTCATCGGCGAGGTGGTCGATGTCACCGGCTGGCTCGGCGGCTACAACTTCCAGTGGGCCTGGGCTTCAGCCCAGGCTTGCGCCACTGCGCTCTGAGACAATCGCCCCATGCGACTCAACAAATTCCTCAGCGAGAAAGGTCTCTGCTCCCGCCGCGAGGCGGATTACTGGATCGAGACCGGCCGGGTCGCCATCAACGGCCGCCCCGCCGAACTAGGCACCCCGGTCAACGAGGGCGACGAGGTCTCGGTCGACGGCCGGACGGTCGGCGTGCGCCAGTCCGCGCATGTCTACATCGCCTTCAACAAGCCGGTGGGCGTGACCTGCACCACCGAGGCGCGGGTGCGCGACAACATCATCGACTTCATCGGCCACGAGCAGCGCATCTTCCCGATCGGCCGCCTCGACAAGGACAGCGAGGGTCTGATCCTGCTCACCAGCGACGGCGACATCGTCAACCGCCTGCTGCGCCAGGAGCACGAACATGAGAAGGAGTACGTGGTCACGGTCGACCGGCCGGTCAGCGAGAGCTTTCTTGCCGGCATGAGCCGCGGCGTGCGGCTGGCGGAGCTGGCCACCACCACCAAGCCCTGCAAGGCCTGGCGCATCGACGAAAACAGCTTCCGCATCGTGCTCACCCAGGGCCTCAACCGCCAGATCCGCCGCATGTGCGAGCACTTCGGCTACGAGGTGCGGCAGTTGCGGCGCGAGCGCTTCGTCAACATCGAGCTGGGCCGGCTGCAGCTCGGCTACTGGCGCAATCTCGACGCGGACGAACTGCGGCAGCTGTTGGCCTGAGCGGGGCCGCCGCCCTCAGTCGGGGTCCGTGCCCGGCAGTGGGCTCGCGGCGGATTGGCTGCTGGCCTGCCGCAAGGCGGCAACGAACTCCGGATCGAGCGCGGCCACCACCGAGGTCTGCTTCTGGATACGCCCCTCCGGGTCCAGCAGCGAGATCACCGTCGAATGGTTGAACTCGCCATCCGGCAACTGGCGATAGCGAATCCCCAGGGCGGCGGCGAGCTTGCGCACATCCGCGGCCTCGGCCCGTGCCAGGGTCCAGCGCGCCAAGTCGACCTGATGGCGCCGGGCCAGTTCCAGCAGCTTGTCGGGGCTGTCCCGATCCGGGTCCAGGCTGACCAGCAAAACCCGCAGCCGCCCCCGCTCCCGTTCGGGCAGCTGCTGCTCCATGCGCCGGATGTTGGCGATCAGCAGCGGGCAGACCCTGGGGCAACTGCCGTAGAACATGCTGATCATCGTCGGCTGCCCGCGGTACAGGGCCAGCGTCCTGGGCTGTCCGTCCTGGCTGACGAGACCGATCTCGAGCTGGTAGAGCGAATCCCCGGGAAGCTCGGCTCCAGCGGCTACCGACACCAGGCCTAGGGCCAGCAGCAAGCTCCACAGTCCCCGGATCATGGCTGGCGCCCTGGCAGGTCCCTGGCGCAGCGGAAGCCCAGGTTGGCGGTGGTGTACCGCGCTTCCAGGCTGGACAGCATGGCGATGCGCATGAGCACGGCGTAGTTCTCCTTCTGTTCCATGGACAACGCCCCGGTACCGCAGAATTTCATCAGGTCGGGATCGCCCTGCTCGCGGTTGTCGGCGCTCACCATCAGGGCACCTGCGTCCTGCACCCACTCCCAGACCAGCCCATGCAGGTCGTGGACACCGTGCATGTTGGCCTTGCCCTGAGCGACCGGTCGCGGGGCATTGCCTCCGGGCGTGGAATACCAGGTCAGCAGACGCTGGCGCCAGACGGGGTCCTTGCGGGCATCGGCCACCGTCTCGTCGGCGGCGGCGGCCCATTCCCATTCATACCAGCTGGGCAGGCGCGCACCCTGGGCCTCGCAATACGCGGTGGCGGCGAACCAGCTCACCCCTACCACCGGTCGTTGTGGCGCCTCCCCCGCACCGGGGTCGGTGGGAGTCGCCCAGCCCCGCAGGTAACCGGGATCGACGAACAGCGCCGCCGCACGACCGCGCTGCCATTCCGGATGCTCGACGACGAACTTCCGGAACTGGGCATTGGTGACCGGCGTGCGCTGCAGCAGGAAGCTCGCGACCTCGGCCTCGCGAACCCCCGGTGCCGGCGGCAGCACCGACTCGAAGCGCCGACCCTCGATGCGAACGAAATCGCCTTGTGGACCAGCGGCGCTGCCCGCCGCAGACGTGGCCAGCAGCGCCGCCAGCAGAAAGGCCCTAGTGCGCCGCACCTTCGGGCCGCTTGGTGGTCGCACGCACCTTGGCGACGTCGCCGGCAGTCACCACGCCGCCCGGGTTGCCCCAGCTGTTCATCACATAGGTCAGGATGTTGGCGATTTCGTCATTGTTGAGCTGGCTCATCGGCGGCATTACCGAGTTGTACTCCTTGCCGTTGACGGTGATCTTCCCCTGCAGGCCGTTGAGCGCCGCGTTGATGGCGCGCTCCTTGTCCTGGGCGAAGTAGTCGGACTTCGCAAGCGGCGGGAACACGTTGGGCAGGCCCGCGCCATCGACCTGATGGCAGACCGAGCAGGTGCCGCTGTAGAGCGTCTTGCCGGCGGCGATCTGCTGTTCCCGGGTCGGCGCGCCGCTGGTGACGGTGGCCTGGGCGGCCTCGCTCACCGCCGCCTGACCGCTGCCGGCCTTGTCGCCGAGGTAGTCGATGTCCACTTCCTTGCCCGAATAGATGCTCTTGTTCTCGGGGCCATCAACCTTGAGGATCGCCAGCGCCCCCTTATTGAAGGCGCGGAAGATGGAGTGATCGACCAGCACATAGCTGCCCGGAACCTCCAGGCGGAAATCGGTGATCGCCGCGCCGCCGGCGGGGATCAGGGTGGTCTGCACGTTCTCCTGGTAGCGGGTGCCGCCTTCGAACTGCACCCGGTCGAAGATCTCGCCGATGACGTGGAAACTGGAGACCAGGTTCGGACCGCCGTTGCCGACATACAGGCGCACGGTTTCGCCTACGTTCGCCTTCAGCGCCTTGTCGCCGACCAGGGAGCTTTCGGCGCCGTTGAACAACACATAGGTCGGGTTCTCGTCGATGGCCTTCTGCATGTCGAACGCCTGGTAGCCCTTCTCCCGGTACTTGCCCACCGTGTAGTAGTCGCCCTGCATCACATAGAACTCGCGGTCCACCTTTGGCAGGCCTTCCGGCGGTTCGATCAGGATGAGTCCATACATGCCGTTGGCAACGTGCATGCCCACCGGCGCCGTGGCGCAGTGATACACGAACAGCCCTTGATTCAGCGCCTTGAAGGTGAACTGCGTTTCGTGGCCGGGCGCGGTGAAGCTCGACGAGGCACCGCCGCCGGGGCCGGTAACCCCGTGCAGATCGATGTTGTGCGGCATCTTCGAATCGGGGTGGTTCTTCAGATGGAACTCCACCGTGTCGCCCTGCCGGACCCGGATGAAGCTGCCGGGCACGGTGCCGCCAAAGGTCCAGAAGTTGTAGCGGACGCCTTCGGAGATCTCCATGTCGAGTTCGCGGACCTCCAACTCGACGATCACCTTGGCCGGCTGCTTGCGGTCGACCGGCGGCGGCACCAGGGGTGGACTGGTCAATACCGCCTTGATCGGCTCTCCCTGTGGCGGGCCGAAGTCGCCCTTGGCAGAGCCGCCGGTATCCGCCGGCGTCGCGACCCCGGACTCCGCAGGCTTGGGTTGGCGATCACAACCGCTGGCAGCAGCGAAGACAGTGGCAAGGCTAACCACGATCAGCTTTCGCATGGCGCATTCTCCTGGTTTATGTTTTTGGACCACTTACGCGCCGCAACCACCTCTTACGCCCCGGTGCCAGTATTGTCCAATGACTCCTCCCACCGGCGGCTGGCTACAGCTAGGGCGCCCCTCCCATGCTTGCTGATCCCCGTACCACCGGACTGACCCGCTGGTCGGCCGCCACGGTATTCGCCTACCCGTTCCGGATCTTCTTCCTGTCCGCCGCGAGCCTGGCTGTCCTGCTGGTGCCGGCCTGGCTGCTGATGTTGCTGGGCGGATGGCAGTGGCCTCTGGCCCTGCCAGCCCCCGCCTGGCATCAGCACGAGATGCTGTTCGGCTTCCTGCAGGCCGCCATTGCCGGCTTCCTGCTCACTGCGGTCTCCGCCTGGACCGGCACCCAGCGATTGCACGCCCTGCCGCTACTCGCCCTGTGGCTGCTCTGGCTGGTCGGCCGGCTGCTGATGCTGACCGGCGCGGCACTGCCGCCGGTGATCGTCCTTGCGGTTGATCTGGCCTTTCTGCCGCTGGTGATGCTGGACTTCAGCTGGCGGGTGCTGCGCGCGCGGCAATACCGGCAGCTGCTGGTGCTGGCGGTGCTGGGCGGGTTCTGGCTGATGGATCTCGGCTTCCACCTGTATCCAGGCGGCACCTCCGCGCATACGGCCCTGTTGCTGGCGATGCTGCTGATGCTGGTGATCGGTGGCCGCATCACCCCCGCGTTTTCCAGCAACTGGCTGCGCCTGCAGGGCCTGGATGCGAGCCCGATCCGGGTGATTCCGGCCCTGGAGCGCGCTCTACTGGCCTCGATGCTGGTCGTGCTCGCCGTCGAGTTGTGGCCGGCCGGCCCGGCGCTACGTGCCTCGGCGGCGCTGGTCGCCGCCGGCCTGGTGGCGATGCGCCTGCTGCTCTGGCGCGGCTGGCTGGTCCGTGCCGAGCCGCTGCTGTGGATACTGCACCTGGCATTGGCCTGGATCCCGGTCGCGCTGCTGCTGCTGGCGGGGTCGGCCATGGGCTGGGTGGCGCCGACGGCCTGGGTGCATGCCGTCGGGACCGGGGCGGTCGGCGCACTGATCCTCGGGGTCATGAGTCGGGTCGCCCTGGGCCACACCGGTCGCCCTCTGCAGCTGCCGCCGGGCATGACCACGGCTTTCGTGTTGGTGCTGATCGCCGGCCTGGTCCGCGTCGCTACTGCGACCAGCTTGCTGCCCTGGCGCCTCGGCGTTTCGATCGCCGCTGGGCTGTGGATCGCGGCTTACCTGATCTTCCTTTTTCGCTACTGGTCGGTCCTGAGCCGCCCGCGCCTTGACGGCAAGCCGGGCTGAGTGATGAGCACGGCGGTTTGGCTGGCGGAGACGCGATGATCGAGTTCTATCCCCAGATCCGACAGGCGCACATCCTGCTGGTGGCGCTGAGCGGCAGCCTGTTCCTGGCCCGGGGTATCGCGGTGCTGATGCAGGCGGGCTGGCCGCAGCAGCGGGCGGTGAAACTGCTCAGCTACGCCATCGACACCGCCCTGCTCGGTGCGGCACTGATGCTGGTGCGCCTGCTGCCGTCGGGGGTCTTCAGCAACGGCTGGCTGGCGATGAAACTGTTGCTGCTGGTGGTCTACATCCTGCTCGGCGCCTTCGCCCTGCGACGGGCTCGCAGCCAGTCGGTGCGCGCGGTCTGCTTCCTGCTCGCGGTCCTGGTGTTCAGCTGGATGCTGACGATTGCCCGCAGTCACCACCCGCTGGGCATCCTCCGGCTATGGAGCGGCTAGTCCGGGCAAGCGGCCGGAGTGCCGGTCACCTCGAATTCCCGGCTGAGCCCCTGGTAAGGCGCCGGCGGCTCGCTGGCCGACAGCCGCGACACGCCTTCGTGGCGCAGGCGATAGACGCCGGCCGGGGCATTGCGCGGGATGCGCCATAGCGCCTGCGCCGTCGACGGCCCGGCCATGTTCAGCTCGGTGTTGACCAGGTTGGGTTCGGAGTGCCAGACGAAGCGCAGCTCCGGGTCCCGGTCGGTCGCCACGATCTGCCAGCTGCCGTCGGCGGCCTTGCGCTCGGCGTAGAGATAAGACGCCATGGTCTTGAGGTCATTGCCGGGATAGCCGGAAACCCAGCTCAGGTCCACCAGCGCGCCTTGCGCATAGCTCGCCTGCGCGTCGGTGACCAGCGCGCCGAAGTTGGAGGGCGGATCGACCGTGATCGGCGCATCGACGCCGACCGCGATCTCGACCGCCGGCACCCCGGTGGGCGCCGGCTCGCCGGCCGCCAGGCTCAGCGCCAGCCGGCGCGACTCCTGCTGCGTCGCCGCCAGCTGCCAGGGTCCGGCATAGGTGCTGGCGCCCTCGTACATCTGCGCCGAGTACTCCTCGCGGGTCGCCAGGTAGTGCAGGTAGTCATTGGCGAGGCCGGTGATGACCACGGTATCGACGCCGACCGGGCTGAGTGCGTCCAGCACGGTCTTGCGCAGTCGCCGGCCGGCCATGGTGGTGACCTCGAAGGGCAGGCCCAGGATGGCGAGGTTGCCGATGCGGAAGATCTGGAACGGCACCGGGTTGGTCTCGGAGGGCGTGAAGATCGCCTTCTCCTTCTGGCAGCTGTACTGCGGCAGCTGGCGCTGCAGGCAGAGCACCGGGATCACGGCGGTGAAGACCGTCACGCCATCGAGAGGCACCTGCACCGGCTGGCCATTGACCTGCACCACCAGGTAGCCGGTGCCGTTGTAGAGGCCGTTGTAGCCGTTGCGGATCTGGTCCTGGTAGGGCGTCGGCGCGGTGTCCTCGCAGGGGAAGCCGGCCGCGCCGGGACCGGGGCCGTTGACGCCGCCGGCGGCGAAGCCGAAGCCCAGCGCCGTGGTGCAGGTGGTCTTTTCACCCTCGTACAGTGCGTCCGGCGAGCCCGGCGCCTGCAGCCCGGCCAGCACCACCGGATCGGTGATCTCCTTGGCGCTGAAGTCGGCATGAAAGAAGCGATAGTCCACCGGCCCGCTCAGGGCGCCGCCCTCGGTGAGCTGGCTCAGCGCATGGGCCAGCTGCTTGGTGCCGGACAACGCGCTCGCCGCCGGCTGGCCCAGCTCACGGCCGGCCTCCTCGAACTCGTAGGCCTCGTCGGTGCCGCCGCGCAGGCGGTAGGGCACGCCCTGTCCGGGGCCGTTGCCGCCCTCCAGGTCGGGGTCGAACACGAACAGGTCGGACACGCTGTCGCCCTCGTCGGCCTGGGCGAAGGCGGCGACGAAGTTGTCGGCGCCATCCGGGGCGCCGGCGTCGGGCCGGTAGCGAGTGCCCATCAGCCGCTCGAACTGCAGCGAGGCCCAGCCCTTGTTGTCGGCCGAGATCATCAGATCGTGGTTGCCCATCGAGGTCGGATGCACCGGAAACCAGTTGAGCACGCCCGCCAGCCGGCCATCCGGCCGCGCCAGGTTGAGCTGCAGGAAGCGCTTGTCGACATTGACCTCGTTGCCGCTGGCATCGAGGTATTGCGCGCGCTCCGAGGCGGCGTTCTGCCAATAGGCCGGCGCCGAGCGGTTGATGTTGGCATTGAGCAGCTGGCTGATCGCCATCCGGATCGGCGCAGGCTGCGGATGCGCTTCGAGATTGGCCTGGGCGCGCCGGATCGCCTGCACGATGCCGCCGACGATGGCCTGGAAGTTGTCGCTGTCGAAGCCGGCATTACTGAACACCGCGCTTTCCAGCCAGACCACCGGGTTGTTGATGAGGGCCGGCAGGGTCGCGGACAGGTCCGGCAGCTCCGGCACGCCAAAGCCACCGCCGGCGCTGTGGGTATGGGTGGCCGAGAGCATCACATTCTCCGCCGCGTAAAACGGCGCCAGCAGCGGATCGGCGGCGATGGCCTTGAGCACCTCCTGCCGCACCAGCGCCGAGATCGCGCCCAGGTCGGTGGAGACGAACACCACCCGCTTGCCATTGCAGGGCGATGCGATGGCGAAGGCGCGCGCGAACAGGCGGGTGTCGATGCCCTGCGGAATCTGCGGCGGCACCACCATGCCGAACAGGTCGCCGTGGCCGGTGGGATTGCCACCCAGCGGCCCGGTGGTGTCGTAGAGCCCGGTGCCGAAGCGGAACCCGGTGTTGCCACGGCAGGCGCCCGCCGGCTGCGGCCCCGGGTTGGCCAGCGGCCGCTCGATGGCACTGGGCGCGTCCGGTCGGTGGCCGGCGGTGTGGGTGGTGCCGGCGATGCGCAGCTCCGGCGTGCTGCCCACCGCGCGGTAGGGGCTCTGGAGCAGGCACTGCGCGGCGGGCGTCTTGGCGACCTCGCTGACACGCAGGCCGCTGCCATCCACTGCGGGCGCGGGCACGGCGCTGTCACCGCAGCCTGCCAGCGCCAGGGCCACCCAGGCGCCCGCTATCCAGACCATCGCTTGCTTGTGCATCCCTGCGGCTCCGTTCACGGCTTCCTTGCTGAAACAAGCACGTCCTGCGCCAGGAGGTGGTCGTTGAATAATGAACTGTTAGGCTGATCCGCAAGCGCAAGAAAATCAGCCCAAGCACCGACATGACCCAAGCCCTGCAAGGCCGCCAACGCTGGCTGGCGCTCTACATCCTCTGCCTCGGCGTGCTGATGATCGTGCTCGACACCACCATCGTCACCGTCGCCCTGCCCTCGATCAAGGCCGACCTGCGCTTCAGCGAGACCGCCCTGGTCTGGGTGGTGAACGCCTACATGCTCACCTTCGGCGGCTTCCTGCTGCTGGGCGGACGGCTGGGCGACCTGTACGGCCAGCGCCGGCTGTTCCTGCTCGGCCTGAGCCTGTTCACCCTCGCCTCGCTCGCCTGCGGCATGGCCGGCAGCCAGGCCCTGCTGATCGCGGCGCGCGCGGTGCAGGGCATCGGCGGCGCGGTCATCACCGCCGTCGCGCTCTCGCTCATCACCAACCTGTTCACCGAATCGGGCGAACGCGCCAAGGCCATGGGCATCTACAGCTTCGTCTGCTCGGTCGGCGGCAGCGTCGGCGCCCTGCTGGGCGGCGTGCTGACCAGCTACCTGAGCTGGCGCTCGATCTTCCTGGTCAACCTGCCGCTGGGCATCGCCGTCTACCTGATGTGCGTCCGCCTGCTGCCGCGGGATCAGGGCTCGGCCGCCGGCAACGGAGGCCGCCTGGACCTCTGGGGCGCGGCCACCGTCACCAGCGCGCTGATGCTTGCGGTCTATGCCGTCGTCAACGGCAACCAGCTCGGCTGGTGGTCGGCGCCAACGCTGGGCCTGCTGGGCGTGGCGGCGCTGCTGCTGCTCGCCTTCCTGGTCATCGAGTCGCGCGTCCAGGCGCCGCTGATGCCCCTGGGCCTGTTCCGCCTGCGCAATCTCGCCGTCGCCAACATCGTCGGCGTGCTCTGGGCCGCCGGCATGTTCGCCTGGTTCTTCCTGTCGGCGCTGTACCTGCAACTGGTGCTCGGCTACACCCCGCTGCAGGTCGGCCTCGCCTTCGTACCGGCGGACCTCATCATGGCCGCCTTCTCGCTGGGCCTCTCGGCCTGGGTGGTGATCCGCTACGGCCAGCGCCATCCGATCTGGATCGGCCTCGCCATCGCCACCCTCGGCCTGCTGTTGTTTGCGCGCGCGCCCATGCAGGGCAATTTCTGGATCGACGTGCTGCCCGGCATGTCCCTGCTCGGCCTGGGCGCCGGCCTCGCCTTCAATCCGCTGCTGATGGCAGCGATGGGCGACGTGCAGGAGCAGGATTCCGGTCTCGCCTCTGGCATCGTCAACACCAGCTTCATGCTCGGCGGCGCGCTTGGCCTGGCAGTGCTGGCCAGCTTTGCCGATGCCCGCACGGTCGCCCTGAAAGCCGCAGGCGTCGACGCCATCAGCGCCCTGCATCGCGGCTACCTGCTCGCCTTCCTGATCGGCGCCGGTTTCACCGGCCTGGCCGCCCTGCTCGGCGGCTGGCTATTGAGGCCGGCGTCCGTTTCAGGCGGTGCCGCAGCACACTGATTTTCCAGCGACCGCTGGCACCGTCCGCAGCGCTCACCCCAGGAGGCAGGCATGAAGCAGTCGGCTTTGACCACCGGACCGTCGGCATCCGAACTGATCGATGCCCGGATCGCCGAACTCGGCGACTGGCGCGGCCAGACCCTGAGCCGGATGCGCCAGCTCATCCACGAGGCCGCCCCGGATGTGGTGGAAGAATGGAAGTGGATGGGCACCCCCGTCTGGTCGCTCGGCGGCATTCTCTGCACCGGCGAGTCCTACCAGGCGAAGCTGAAACTGACCTTCGCCAAGGGCGCTTCCCTGCCGGACCCGACCAAGCTGTTCAACTCCAGCCTCGACGGCAACACCCGGCGCGCGATCGACATCCACGAGGGCGAGCAGGTCGATGCCGATGCCTTCAAGGCGCTTATCCGGGCGGCGGTGGCGCTCAATGCTGCGGGGGGCGGTGGCAAGGCTGGGGCGAGGCAGGCGAAGTAGTCAGCGGGGTTTGTCAGTTGGGTGCCGAGACTGTGTGAAAACAAATCGGGTACGTGGGCGCGAGCTGGAAATCTCGAAATCAGGGCCTCGTAGGAGAAAGCTGGAGGGACTGCAGACATTTCCTGCTACAGATTTCGCGCTCACAGGCAGAGTTGGGCTGAGCGGCGCACAGGCGGCGGGTTTTCACACAGCCTCTGCCAACAGCGGACGCTCACACTGGACAATACAACTATCGCGAAGTCGTTCGATTGACTACGTAGAAATTCATTTTCGAGCATTTGAATATAGACGGGATGTGTCACGCACTTCCGACGAGCCTTAAACAAAATTTAAAAAGAGAATGGGATGAAAATAGTTAATCTTGAAATCAGAAATTTCAGAGGCATTAGTCATGTGAAGCTATCCAATCTGGGAAGCATGATAATAATTGCCGGACAGAATGGATCGGGGAAATCTTGCATTTTTGACGCTATCAGATTATTAAAATCCGTATATGGCGGCTATCAAGCAAATGAATGGCAGCACTGGATGGGGGAATTTCAATTAACACTTTCAAACAGGCCAAGTGATTTTTTGCCTATATTTAATGACAAGACCAAAGAACTCCGAATAACCTGCGATTTCCAGCTTTCTGAAGAAGAGCGTCAATATATAACTCAGAATGCTTATGAGCTGTTAACCGAGAGAGCGTGGCCAATTGTGGTCCCCGAGCTTCAGAATTATGGAGGACGAGCCGCCATCCTCGCCACTCAATTCCGAGAACGACAAGGCGAAGTTAATGATCGAGTCAAGGCGGAATTACCACAACTTATCACTGAACTTGCCAAGCCTACTCTGAGCGGCAGCTTCTTCATCAAGCCCGGCATCACTCCACAGATACAAAACTCCTTGTCGCTTTCGCTTGTATTTAGCACGTTTCGCCCTCAGAATTTGGGGGTCATCGACTATCACGGAGCCCAGCGGCACTATAATAGGGAAAATGTGCAGGGTATAAATTTAAATTTAGACGCCCAAGAGCAAAAAAATAGTCAATCTGCGCTCTATAATTACTCAAATAAATATACAAATATCAAAGGAGAAATGGCTGCGTCGTATGTCAAAGAAGCGCTAGCAGAGAAGGCGAGGGCTTCGATAGGTCAAGGCCAAGTTGATCGGACATTAACTACCACTCTCGTTGAGCTCTTTCAGACTTTTTTCCCGGGAAAAAAATTCCTGGGACCACAGGCAACACTTGAAGGCCTTCTCACCTTTCCAGTGGAAACCGGTCCTGGTCGGTTTCATGATCTTGATGATCTAAGTGCTGGAGAGAAAGAGATAATTTATGGGTATCTCAGAATACGGAATTCGGCACCTAAATTCTCCATAATTCTGTTAGACGAGCCAGAGCTACATCTAAATCCTCGGTTGATTAGAGGGTTGCCACAGTTCTACAAAAAGAACCTAGGCGAGGCTCTTCACAATCAACTTTGGCTGGTGACACATTCCGATGCCCTGCTTCGTGAGGTAGTTGGTCGCGGTGGCTACAGCGTCTTTCACATGCTCCCTTCAGGTGAAGCCAGCGGACTAGATGGGCAGATCAAAGCGATGTCGGCAACGGCTGATCTTGACCTAGCCGTGGCGGATTTGGTCGGAGATTTAGCGTCATTTCGCCCCGGTGCCAAAGTTATTATTTTGGAGGGCGGTGGCGATTCCGACTTCGATCAAAAGGTTGTTTCCGCTCTCTTTCCGAGCGTACTAGAGCACGCTAATTTAATTTCCGGAAGCAACAAAATTAGAGTGAGAGGGCTATTGGACATACTTGACTCCGCCACAAAAAAAGGTGGCGTACCGTTCAAATTTTTTGCCATCACGGACAAAGATTCGGGCGACTACCCTCCTGCATTCGATTCCCTAAATTCGTTTTCTTGGAATGTCTATCACATCGAAAATTATTTTTTGAATCCAGAATATATTCTAAAAGCTCTTGACGTGCTTCAGATAAAGCACCCGCCAGACGAGGATTCCATTTGGGAGCTTTTGCGAGAATGCGCTCGCGAAACTATCCCGCAACTCGTGCGACATCAATTATCTGAATATGCGAATGCCATTTTAATTAAGTCCATAAATGTTGGCTCAGATCCGCGATTGGAGGTTCAAGCCCCAGCCATATCGGAAGCCATAAATAGGTCTATTGAACGAATTACCTCGGCGTCGTTAACAAGTCTTACACAAGAAGCTCTCGAAAAATATGAGGCAGATATCCTATCTCAATTTACAAAGGACTTGGCAAGCGGCGCTTGGACTTCGACTTTTATGGGCAGAAATATTTTAAGTCGATTTGTTTCAAAAATGAACCTTGAAGTTTCTTATATTGTCTTCATCAAAATGATACTTGGACACATGAAGGATTGCGGTCATCAGCCTCAGGGGATGAGAGAAATCATTGATAAAATAGTGAAGGCCTAGAATTAAAGAAAGGCTAGAGCTGTCACCCGTGCCCGCCATTCCCGATACGCAGTCAGCTTTATTAGATGGCCGGACCCTAATTGCAAATACCGGCACGCAATGCCATTAGGATTTGACTCGGTACACGATACGATCACGGCCGGTGTCTGCTTGAGGCTGGCAGCCGCCGGTCGCCGAGTGCGACTGCGGGGCGCAGGAGCCCTGGGCGCTCGTTGCTCTGCGATATCTGCGTTCAGGGTGGAGACGGGTGCGCGTCATGGGTCACTGCCCCGGGGCTCGCGGCGAGCGGCCACCGTATGTGGTCTCACTGATAACGCGGACCAACTCGCCCCCACCCTAGCCCTCCCCCGCATGCGAGGGAGGGGACTGGTTCGCGCGGCGAAGGAAGGTCTCGCCACTTGGATTAAAAGTGCTCTGTCCCTGGGTAGCGCACCGCTCAAAGGTCTTCAGCACTCCGCCGCACGGCTGACGGCGTCATCGCAAACCAGCGGCGGCAGGCGCGGCTGAACACCGACTGTTCGGAGTAGCCCAGCAGGCCGGCCAACTGGCTCAGCGGAATGCGGGTCTCGCGCAGGTAGCGCTCGGCCATTTCCTTCTGCACGGTTTCGCGCAGCAACTCGAAGCTGCTGTTCTCGTTAACGAGGTGCCGTTGCAGGGTGCGCGGGTGCATGCCGAGCAGGGCCGCGACCGCGGCCTTGCCGCTCTGCGTGGCGCCCAGGCTGCGTTGCAGGGCATGCCGCACCCGCGCCGCCACCGTCTGTTCGGGATTGCCGAAGTTGGCGGACAGGTAGTCCACCGCAATCTTCCGCAGCGCGTGATTCACCCCCTGCAGGTTCTGCTCGAAGCTGGCGCGGGCGATGTGCAGGCCGCCGTGCGCCTGCTCGGCATGCACGGGCGCGCCGAAGAAGCGCCGGTACACGCTCAGCGGTGCCAGCGGTGCATGCGGTAGCGCCACCGCCAGCAGGCCGCCGGGCTTGCCGGCGAGCAGTTGCACCATGCGGTGTACGTCGGCCAGGCAGACATCCATGGTCTGCCGCAGTGCGGTCTGCCCCGACAGCCGCAGCTCGAAGCGCAGTTCGACCGCGTCCGGCACCAGCCGGCTGCGGGGATGCACGCTGAGCGACATGCCGGGGCTGTGCACGAACAGGTAGCGCGAGGCGGTCTCGATCGCACTTGCCACGGTCGGCGCGTTCTGCATGGCGATAGCCACCGGGCCGAGCACGGATATGTCCTGGGCCTCGGCCAGGCGCAGCCCGAAGTCGGGGCATCGGGTAAGGCTGGCGCTGGCCTCGAACAGTTGGACGGCGGAGCGCAGCGGCACCAGGGCCTCATCGTCCCGCAGGGCCTCGGGCGCGATGCGGTAGCGGCGCAGCATGGCGACCGGGTCGGCGCCAAGCGCGTGCATCAGCGCCCCGTACCCGCGCAAGCCGCTTGCCCGCACCATGGCTGTCATGTCTCGTAAAATCAATTCTTAGTCTCGACATGTCAAGTCCGCATCGGCCCGCCGAGGCACAGTGCGAGCCGTGGCAACAGCAGCCCGACGACGACGGGCAGTACCCAATAGACGGATTGAGCGAGGAGATCGCGGATGAGCCAGGTGTTCGACGTCTTGATTATTGGTGCCGGCCTGTCGGGCATCGGTGCCGCCACCCATCTGGCGCGCGAGTGCCCCGACAAGAGCGTGGTAGTCCTGGAACGCCGCAATGCCGTCGGTGGCACCTGGGATCTGTTCCGCTATCCGGGCATCCGCTCCGATACCGACATGATGAGCTTTTGCTTCAAGTTCCGGCTCTGGGACCGGCTGAAAGTGATGGCCGATGGCAGCTCCCTGCGCCAGTACATCCAGGACACGGCCCGCGAGTACGGCGTCGACAAGAAGGTGCAGTTCGGCCTCAAGACCACGGCCATGGATTGGAACAGTGCTGAGCAGTGCTGGCATGTCACTGCCACCCAGGAGGCGACGGGCGCGGTGAAAACCTTCAAGGCCCGGTTCCTGGTCGGCGCGACCGGCTATTACGACTACGACCGGGGCTTTCTGCCGGACTTTCCCGGCATGGATCGCTACCAGGGCCAACGCATACACCCGCAGTTCTGGCCGGAAAACCTGGACTACGCCGGCAAGCGCGTGGTGGTGATCGGCAGCGGCGCGACCGCCGTGACGGTGGTTCCCTCGATGGCGGCAACGGCCGCCCACGTGACCATGCTGCAGCGCTCACCCAGCTATGTGTTCTCGCTGCCGGATCACGACGCGCTGTCGGCGCTGCTGCTCAAGTTCCTGCCCAAGCACTGGGTGTTCGCGCTGGCGCGCAAGCGCAACATCCTGCTGCAGCGGATGATTTACCTGGCCTCCAAGCGCTGGCCGGAACGGGCGCGTGCCTTCCTGCTCAACAGCGTCCGCAAGCAGCTCGGCGCCAATGCCGACATGAGCCACTTCACCCCGCGCTACATGCCCTGGGACGAGCGCCTGTGCGCGGTGCCGGATGGCGACCTGTTCGCGGCCATCCGTGAAGGCCGCGCCAGCGTGGTGACCGACCAGATCGAGACCTTCAACGAAACCGGCATCCGGCTGAAGTCGGGCCGGCAGCTGGACGCGGACATCATCGTCACCGCCACCGGCCTGCGGATACAGGTGCTGGGCGGCGCGCAGCTGAGCATCGACGGACAGCCGCGCCCGATTGGCAGCGGCATGACCTACAAGGGCGTGCTGATGCAGGACGTGCCCAACATGGCCTGGATCATCGGTTACACCAACGCCTCCTGGACGCTGAAGGCGGACCTGGCCTCCAGCTACATCTGCCGGCTCATCAAGCAGATGGATGCGCGGGGCGCGACCGTCGCGATACCGCGCGCACCGGCCGATCAGGTGGAGAGCGAGAGCATCCTCAGCTCACTGGGCTCCGGCTACGTGCAGCGCGGCCAGGCGCTGCTTCCACGCCAGGGCCGCGACCTGCCCTGGCGCGTGCTGCACCACTACGGCAAGGACCGCAGGATGCTGCTGAGCCAGCCGGTGGACGACGGTGCGCTGGAGTTCCAGCCCGCCAAGGCGCTGGCGGCCTAAGGCTCGGTCGGCAGTCAGCCCCGGTAGCGGCCACAAAAAAAAGCCGGTCACCAGACCGGCCTTTTCGCCACCCAGGACGCCTCAGAAGTTGGCGGCATCCAGCGCCATCAGCGACTCCGAACCGGCGCGGATCTGCTTCAGGTTCATCGCCGTTTCCGGCAGCAGCTTGGCGTAGTAGAAGCGCGCGGTCAGCAGCTTGCTCTTGTAGAACTCACTCTCGCCCTGCTTCTCCAGCGCGATCTTGGCCATGCGCGCCCAGAAGTAGGCGTAGACGAAGTGGCCGACCAGGTGCAGGTAGGGCACCGAAGCGGCGCCGACCTCGTCCGGGTTCTTCATCGCCTTCTGGCCGATTTCCATAGTGACCTTCTGGACTTCGGTGCCCAGTTCGGCGAGCGGGCCGGTGAATTCCTTCATCGCCTCGTTGCCGGCCTCGGCCTTCACCAGCTCGGTGACCAGCTTGCCAAACTTCATCAGCTTGGCGCCCATGTCGCTCAGCACCTTGCGGCCCAGCAGGTCCAGCGCCTGGATGCCGTTGGTGCCCTCGTAGATCATGTTGATGCGGGCATCGCGGACGTACTGCTCCATGCCCCATTCCTTGATGTAGCCGTGGCCGCCGTAAACCTGCATGCCCATGGTGGTGCTGATGTAGCTGTACTCGGTGATGAAGCCCTTGACGATGGGCGTCAGCAAGGCCATCAGGTCGGCGGCGTCCTTGCGCACCTTCTCGTCCGGGTGGTTGTGCTCCTTGTCGAGCATCAGGCCGGACCAGTAGGTGAAGGCGCGGGCGCCTTCGACATGGGCCTTCTGGGTCAGCAACATGCGGCGCACGTCGGGGTGGACGATGATCGGATCGGCCGGCTTGTCCTTGAACTTGGGGCCGGTCAGCGAGCGCATCTGCAGGCGGTCCTTGGCGTAGGCCAGCGAGTTCTGGTAGGCCACTTCGGCCAAGCCCAGGGACTGCATGCCGACGCCCAGGCGGGCACCGTTCATCATCACGAACATGGCGTTCAGGCCCTTGTTCGGCTCGCCAACCAGCCAGCCGCTGGCGCCGTCGAGGTTGATGACGCAGGTGGCGTTGCCGTGAATGCCCATCTTGTGCTCGATGGCGCCGCACTTGACGCCGTTGCGGGCGCCGATGGAGCCATCCGCCTTGGGGATGAACTTGGGCACCACGAACAGGCTGATGCCCTTGGTGCCAGCCGGGGCTTCCGGCAGGCGCGCCAGCACCAGGTGGATGATGTTCTCGGCCAGGTCGTGCTCACCGGCGGAGATGAAGATCTTCTGGCCGCTGATGGCATAGCTGCCGTCGCCATTCGGCTCGGCCTTGCTGCGCAGCAGACCCAGGTCGGTGCCGCAGTGCGACTCGGTCAGGCACATGGTGCCGGTCCAGTGGCCGGAGACGATCTTCGGCAGGTACTGGGCCTTCAGCTCCGGCGTGCCGTGCGCCAGCAGCGCCGCGTAGGCGCCGTGGGTGAGGCCGGGGTACATGGTCCAGGCCTGGTTGGCGCTGTTGAGCATTTCGTACAGCACGTTGTTGACCACTTCCGGCAGGCCCTGGCCGCCGAACTCGGTCGAGCAGGCCAGCGCCGGCCAGCCGGCATCGACGTACTGGGTGTAGGCCTCCTTGAAGCCCTTGGGCGCCTTGACGTCGCCGGTCGCCTTGTCGTGCTGGCAGCCTTCCTGGTCGCCGCTCTGGTTGAGCGGGAAGGTCACGTTCTGGGTGAACTTCGCGGCTTCCTCGGCAATGGAATTGATGGTGTCGGCGTCGAGGCTTTCGTGCGCCGGCATGGCCTTCAGCTCGGCTTCGACATTGAGCAGCTCGTGCAAGACAAACTGCATATCGCGCAGGGGGGCGTTGTACTGACCCATGGTTTTCAAAGCTCCGAAAAGTGAGTGGGAAGGTAAAAGTGGGTGCGCGAGGTTACCGCATCGTCCGGGCGGACGATACGGGGGAGTATGTTGCGGTGCGACGAGCGGCATCCCCGGCTCTCTCTCCCCTTGTGGGAGAGAGTTGGAGAGAGGGGAAGTGAGCACAGCGAATGCTGTGGATTCAAGAGCAGACAAGGCACTCGCTGCGCTCGCACCCCTCTCCCGCATCTGGCTCAAGCCAAGCTGACATTGAGTCAGCTCGGCCCCAGGGCCAGACGCCCTCCCCCACAAGGGGAGAGGGGCAATCAGTAAACTGCGCGCGCCATGAGCCCCGCCGCCCTCCACACCCGCCTCGGCGGCTACTACTTCTTCTATTACGCGACGGTCGGCGCCTTCATGCCCTACTGGTCGCCGTATCTGACGGCGCGGGGTTTCAGTGCCACCGAGCTGGGCGTCGCCTACGCCCTGGCCGGGGTCGAGCGCGCGCTCATGCCCTTCGTCTGGGGCTGGCTCGCCGACCACAGCGGCAAGCACATCCAGTTGGTCCGGCTCAGCAGCCTGGCCTCGCTCGCCCTGTTCCTGCTGATCCCGTTCGCCGAGGGCGTCTGGATGATCACGGCGGCGATGCTGTCCTACAACCTGTTCTGGCAGGCCCTGCTGCCGCAGTTCGAGGCGGTGTCGCTGGTGCATCTGCAAAGTACGCGCGGCGACTATTCGCGGGTACGGCTCTGGGGTTCGGTGGGCTTCGTGGTGGCGGTGCTGGGACTGGGGCCACTGCTGGACCACTGGGGCATCCTGCCCCTGCCCTGGCTGGTCGGCGTGCTGTTCGCGGGCATGGCGGTCGCGAGCTTCCTGGTGCCAGAGACGCGGGTCGCGGCGCAGGCCAGCGAGTCGGCGCCGATGGGCCTGGCCGCCGCCGTGCGCCGGCCCGAGGTGATCGCACTGCTCGTCGCCTGCCTCTGCTCGCAGATGTCGTTCGCGCCCTACTACCACTTCTTCACCCTGTTCCTGGAGCGCCACGGCCAGGGACGCGGGGTCGCCGGCCTGCTCTGGGCCGTCGCAGTGGTGGCCGAGATCGTCCTGTTCATCTACATGAGCCGGATCATGGCCAGCATCGGCGCCCGCCGGCTGCTGCTGCTGGCGCTGGCGACCACCGCGCTGCGCTGGGTGCTGACCGTGCTGCTGGCCGACCACATCGCCGCCCTGGTACTGGTCCAGCTCAGCCATGCGGTGACCTTTGGCGCCTATCACGCCTGCGCCATGCACTACATCTTCCGGCTGTTCCCGGCCCGCCTGCAGGGGCGCGGCCAGGCCATCTACAACGCTGCCGCCTATGGCGTCGGCGGCTCCATCGGCGCGCTCGGCGCCGGCTGGATCTGGGACCACGTGCAGCCGGAGGCGCCGTTCTGGATCGCCGCCGCCATCGCCGCCGTCGGCACCTGGGTGGTGTGGCGCTACGTGCCGGATTCGCGCTAGCTAGGCCGGCAGTGCCCGGGTCTCGACCCCGAACGCCACCGGCAAGGCCGCATCGAACACGCCGCGCGCGGCGGCGATGCGCTCTTGGTTGTGCTCGGCCCAGTTCACCAGGGCGTGCAGCGGCTCCAGCAGCGATTCGCCCAGCTCGGTCAGCCGGTATTCCACGCTGGGTGGCTTGGTGGGAAACACCCGGCGCTCGATCAGCCCGTCGCGTTCCAGGTCGCGCAGGCTCTGCGTCAGCATGCGCTTGGAGATGTCCGGCACTGCCCGCCGCACCTCGCCGAAGCGGTGCGGCCGCTGCGCCAGGGCGATCACGATCAGGGTCGTCCACTTGTCGCCCAGGCGGTCCAGCACGCCGCGCACCGGGCAGCGGGCGGCGTCGAACTCGCCCTCGCTCCAGACCCGAAACCGTTCCGCCAGCCGCTGCCGCGCCTGCTGGCGGTTACCTGCGAGTAACCCGGTCACTGAAAACTGCCTCCTTACATGTGGCTTCCAATGGTCTCACTATGAGACCACGTCTTCAACACAAGCCCACCTAAGGAGCCAGCATGTCCACCTCATCCGAAACCCTCGTCGTCACCGGCGCCACCGGCCAACTGGGCCGCCTGGTACTGGCCGAACTGCGGCAGCGCGCGCCCGGCGCCCGGCTCGTCGGCTTGGTCCGCGACCCCGCCGCCGCCCAGGACCTCGCCGAACGCGGCATCGAGCTGCGCGCCGCAAACTACGAGGACCCGGCTTCTCTCGCCGCCGCCCTCAGGGGCGCCGACAAGCTGCTACTGATCTCGTCCAGCGAGGTCGGCCGGCGCCTGCCCCAGCACCGCAACGTGATTGATGCCGCCCGGGCGGCGGGCGTGAAGCTGCTGGCGTACACCAGCATCCTGCACGCCGACACCAACCCGATGGCGCTGGCCGCCGAGCACAAGGCCACCGAGGAATACCTGCGCGCCTCCGGCCTGCCGCAGGTGCTGCTGCGCAACGGCTGGTACACCGAGAACTACACCGGCAGCCTCGCGGCGGCGGTCCAGCACGGGGTCGTGCTCGGCTCGGCCGGCGATGGCCGCATCTCCTCCGCAGCCCGCGCCGACTACGCCGCTGCGGCGGCTGTGGTCCTCGCTGACGATGTCGGGGCGCAGGCCGGCAAGGTCCACGAGCTGGCCGGCGACGGCGCCTACACGCTCAGTGAGTACGCCGCCGAGATCGCGCGGCAGTCCGGCAAGCCGGTGGTCTACAAGGATTTGCCGGAAGCCGAATACAAGGCCGCGCTGCAGGGCTTCGGTCTGCCCGAGGCGCTTGCCGAGATTTATGCGGAGAGCGATGCCAAGGCGGCGGTTGGCTCACTGTACGAGCCCGGCAAGGCCTTGAGCCGGCTGATCGGCCGGCCGACCACCGGCCTCGTCGAGTCTGTCGCGGCGGCCTTGAAGGCGGCCTGACGACGGCTCCAGCCAGCAAACCGGGCGGCGACCGTCCGCCGTCCGGCACCGGATAGCCAGCTACCGCAGCAACAGCACCACGCTGTCACGATGGCCCTTGCCCCGACGCCGCCATACCATCGAGTATGTCGCGCCACCAAATGCAGGGAGCCCGCATGACCGCCGCCCGAGTCCTCGTCACCATCGAGGGCCCCATCGCCTATGTCCGCCTGAACCGTCCCGACAAGCACAACGGCGTCGACGTGGCGATGATCCTGGAGCTGATCGCCGCCGCCAAGCAGTTGAAGCGCAACCAGGACATCCGCGCCGTGATCCTGCATGGCGAAGGTCCGTCCTTCTGCGCCGGCCTCGACATCAAGGGCGTGATGGGCGCGGGCAAGCTCAAGGTCGCGCTGGCCTTCCTGCCGCTGTGGAAGCCCTGGGCCAACCGCTACCAGATCGTGTCGATGATCTGGCGCTCGCTGAGCGTGCCGGTGATCGCCGCCATCCACGGCAACTGCTTTGGCGCCGGCATCCAGCTGGCGCTGGGCGCTGACATCCGTCTGGCCGCACCCGGCTGCCGCATCTCGATCATGGAAGCCAAGTGGGGCCTGATCCCGGACATGGCCGGCACCGTCCTGCTGCGCGAGGTACTGCCCAAGGACGTGGCGCTGGAGCTGACCTACACCGGTCGCGTGCTCGACGCCGTCGAGGCCCAGCACCTGGGCCTGCTTACGCGTGTGGTTGATGATCCGCTCGCCGCCGCGAAAGCACTTGCCAACGAGATCGCCCAACGCTCGCCCGATTCGGTCGCCGCCGCCAAGCACCTGTTCGACGAGACCTGGGGCAATAGCGAGTACGGCGCGCTGGCCGCTGAGCGCAAATGGCAGCGCCGCCTGATTGGCCGCCGGAACCAGCGCATCGCCAGCGCCCGCAACTTCGGCAAGCCCGACCTGCCCTACGCACCGCGCTCCTGGTAAGGCGCCACCAGCGCCGCACCGTCTCCCGTCTTCCATCTCCCGTCTCCTGCCCGTCGCCATGACCAGCCCTTACCCGCACCTGCTGCAACCCCTCGACCTCGGCTACACCACGCTGCGCAACCGCGTGCTGATGGGCTCGATGCACACCGGTCTCGAAGACAAGGCCAAGGACTTCGACAAGCTCGCCGCCTACTTCGAGGAGCGCAGCAAGGGCGGCGTCGGCCTGATGGTGACCGGCGGCTTCGCGCCCAACTGGCAGGGATGGCTGTCGCCCTTCGGCTCCAAGCTCTCGTCCCGGCGCGAGGTGCCGCGCCATCTGCAGGTGACCGAGGCGGTGCATCGCCACGGCGGCAAGATCGCGCTGCAGCTGCTGCACGCCGGCCGCTACAGCTACCACCCCCTGTCGGTGTCGGCCTCGGCACACAAGTCGCCGATCAATCCGTTCAAGCCCTCGGCCCTGTCCGGCTGGGGCGTGCGGCGCACCATCTCCGCCTATGCGCGCGCCGCCGAACTGGCGCGCAAGGCCGGCTATGACGGCGTCGAGATCATGGGCAGCGAGGGCTACCTCATCAACCAGTTCACCTGCCAGCGGGTGAACCGGCGTGACGACGAATGGGGCGGCTCGATCGAGAACCGCTGCCGCTTTCCGGTGGAGATCATCAAGGCGGTGCGCCAGGCCGCCGGCAAGGACTTCATCATCATCTACCGGCTGTCGATGGCCGATCTGGTCGAGGGCGGCAATACCTGGGACGAGGTGGTCTATCAGGCCAAGGCGGTCGAGGACGCGGGCGTCACCCTGCTCAACACCGGCATCGGCTGGCACGAGGCGCGGGTCCCCACCATCGTCACCAGCGTGCCGCGCGCGGCCTTCGTGTTCCCCACCCGCAAGATCCGTGGCGAGGTGAAGATTCCGGTCATCGCCACCAACCGCATCAACACCCCGGAAGTGGCCGAGGAGCTGCTCGGCAACGGCACCTGCGACATGGTCAGCATGGCGCGGCCGCTGCTGGCCGACCCAGCCTTCGTCAACAAGGCGGCCGCCGGCAAGGCGCAGGAGATCAACACCTGCATCGCCTGCAACCAGGCCTGTCTCGACCACGTGTTCTCGCTCAAGCGCGCCAGCTGCCTGGTCAATCCCCTGGCCTGCTACGAGACCGAGCTGGTGATGGCGCCAACCGCCAAGGCCAAGAAGCTCGCGGTGGTCGGCGCCGGCCCCGCCGGCCTCGCCTTCGCCACCTATGCCGCCGAGCGCGGCCATGCGGTGACCCTAATCGATCAGGCCAGCGAGATCGGCGGCCAGTTCAATCTCGCCAAGCAAGTCCCGGGCAAGGAAGAGTTCCACGAAACCCTGCGCTACTTCGCCGTGAAGCTGCGGACAGCGGGCGTGACGCTCAGGCTCAACACCGCCGCCAGCGCCGAAAGCCTGAAGGCCGAAGGTTTTGACGAGGTGGTGCTGGCGACCGGCATCAGCCCGCGCAAGCCGGGCATACCGGGCATCGACCATCCCAAGGCGGTGAGCTATGTCGATGTGCTCAAGGGCAGGGTCAAGGTCGGCGGCAAGGTGGCGGTGATCGGCGCGGGCGGCATCGGCTTCGATGTCAGTGAATTTCTCGTGCACGAGGGCAACAGCCCGACCCTGCACCCCGAGCACTGGTACAAGGAATGGGGCGTCGACGCGAGCCTGTCGGCGACCGGCGCCCTGGTCGAGAAGCAGCTCAGCGCCCCGGCCCGCGAGGTCTATCTGCTGCAGCGCAAGGACGAGGCCCTGGGCAAGCAGCTGGGCAAGACCAGCGGCTGGGTGCATCGCGCCGCGCTCAAGGACAAGCAGGTCCGGATGATCGGCGGCGTCGAGTACGAGCGCATCGACGATGCCGGCCTGCACATCAAGGTAAAAGAACAGCCACGCACCCTGGAAGTCGATCACATCGTCATCTGCGCTGGCCAGGAGCCGCTGCGCGCGCTGCAGGCGCCGCTACAGGCGGCGGGCATCACCACCCACCTGATCGGCGGTGCCCACACCGCCGGCGAGCTCGATGCCAAGCGGGCGATCCGCCAGGCGGCCGAGCTGGCCTCGACCATCTGATTCCCCTATCGGAGCCACACCATGTCTGCCACCGAAAAACCCCGCCTGCTGAAGATGTGGGACCGCGCCCTGCGGCTGCCGCTGGGCCCGCGTGTCTTCACCCGAGCCTTCCAGCTCGCGGCGCCGTACTTCAACACCCTGCCGATGGTGTTCACCCACGCCGAGCCGGGCCTTGTGCGCGCCAAGCTCAAGCACGTCCGCAAGGTGCACAACCACATCGGCACCGTGCACGCCATCGCGCTCTGCAACCTGGCCGAGGCGGTGATGGGGCTGGCGGCGGAAGTCAGCATCCCGTCCAGCCACCGCTGGATTCCCAAGGGCATGACGGTCGCCTACCTGGCCAAGGCCCGGGGCACCATGCACGCCGAGGCGGTGTTGGTGCTGCCCAAGACCCTGGCCGACAAGCAGGAGATCGCCGTGCCGGTGAGCGTGCGCGACCCCGAGGGGGTCGAGGTGTTCACCGCCGAGATCCGCATCTGGGTTACCGCTAAGCCCCCTCAAAGCTGACGTTCATCAGCTGACGCGGAATTCGGGCGCCCCTCCCCTCCGACCATATGCGCGTTGCCAGCCGCGTCGCGGTTGGCGTCTACGTTACCGGGCAGGGATTGCCCATCAGGGGAGTCGCAAGGATGCGCATGATGAAACTGGGGCTGATCTTCGTGATCGGCCTGATTGCCGGCTGTGGCGACCTCAGCAGCCCGGACTTCGAGGCCCAGCTGAAGGCGGTACAGGTCGACACCAGCACCGCGACGCTGTTCGAGCAGTTGGGCGAGACCCGTCAGTACCAGCTGCTCGGGCTGTATTCGACGCCGCCCGGATCGAGCAGCGAGTTCACCGTCCGTGAATTGCAGGCCAGCGGCTGGGACAGCGCCGACGGCAGCACCCTCGGCATCGACGGCAACGGCCAGGCGACGGCGCTCCGCAATGGCGTGGCGACCATCCGCGGCCGCTACGGCGACTTCGTCAGCGAGCCCTACCCGCTCACGGTCGCCGCCCCGGTGCTGCAGGCCATCACGCTCAGCCCCGCCACCGCCTCGGTGCCGCTGGGCCTCAGTCTGCCGATCACCGCCACCGGTAGCTATCTCAAGCACGACGGCAGCAGCGAGTCGCGCACGGTCAGCGAGACCCTGAGCTGGAGTTCCGGCGCGCCGACCGTGGCCAGCGTGCCGGCGCAGGGCGCCAGTGTCCTGCTCAGCACCCTGCAGCAGAGTGCGACGGCGGTGTCGGTCCGCGCCCTGGCGACGGCGGCCGACGGCAGCCTGGTCGAGGGTGCCGGCTCCTACACCGTGATCGCGCCGGAACTGGTGCAGGTCCTGGTCCAGCGCAGCAGCAACGGCGCCGCACCGCCATTCACGGTGCCGCGCGGCGGCGTGCTGAACCTGCAGGCCAAGGGCGTCTACACCGACAGCGCCACCCCACGCGAGCTGCCGGACCTGGTGAGCTGGACCTCGGCCGACGCCATCGGCAACGTTCTCGGCCTGCTGCGCCAGCCCAATGGCACGCTCGACGTCACCGGCCTCAACCTCGGCGCGTCCTCGGTCACCGCGACCACGGTGAAGAATGACGGCCTCACCGCGATCAGCAGTGCCCCGGCCAGCATCACCGTCGGCGCCGCCGTGCTGGAGTCGCTAGCCGGCGCCCGCATCACGCCCAACCCCGCCAACGTCGCGGTCGATGCCAGCCTGCAGCTGGCCGTGATCGGCCGCTACAGCGATGGCAGTGAAGCGCAGCTGCCGGCCGAAGACCTGAACTGGAGCGTCGCAGACATCGCGGTCGCCGGCATCAACAGCACCGGCGTTGCACTCGGCAAGCTGCAGGGCGGCACCGTGGTCACGGCCGCGCTCAAGCAGGCGCCGGCCAGCGGTGCGGGCAGCGTCTCGGCGCCGCTCACTGTCACCGATGCTATCTGCACCGGCCCGCTGCTGGCCGCGCAGGGCGCCACCGTCGCCAGTGACACCCTGCCGGTGCTCTGCCTGGCCTGCACGGTCAGCGACGAGACCTCAGCCATCGACAACGATCTCGCGACCTACGCCGGCATCAACGTCAATGTCGGCCTGCTCGGTGGCTATGCCGAGCTCACCGCCAGCGCGCCGGCCCCGGTGCCGCTGACCACGGCCGGCCAGCGCGCCGGCTTCATCATCAGCCGGCCGCCGGGGGAGTTGCTGTCGCTGGCCCTGCTGGGCGGCGTGAGCCTGAGCACCCTCGACGCCGATGGCGATGTGCTGGAGTCGGCCGATACCTTCGACGGCCTGCGCCTGACCCTGCTCGGCGCCTATGTGATCGGCCAGGACGCCTATGTGCTGTCGATGCCGGTGACCCAGCCGTTCCAGCGCCTGCGGGTGCGGATGAATGCCGGTCTGGCGACGGTGGCGCAGTCGCTGCAGGTCAACTCGTCCTGCGCAATCGCGAGCCAGTGACGGCAGGGCTGCAAGCCCGGAAAGGCGCCGCAAGGCGCCTTTTCTTTTGCCCGGCGAAAACACCTTACCGACGGCAGCTCGGCTAAAACCGTACAATGCGCGCCGTTTTTCCTAAAAGGGCCAGTGACTGACCAGTCGAGTGCCCGCTACCGCGCGAGGCGCTTGAACATGTCTGCTGATACCCCGGTGCCCCTTGCGGGCGCCTCATTGTCCTTTGCTGATCTCGGTCTCCCCACCCCGCTGCTCGAGGCGCTCGCCGCCGTCGGCTACGAGACCCCCTCGCCGATCCAGGCCGCCACCATTCCGCACCTGCTCGCCGGCCGTGATGTGCTGGGCCAGGCGCAGACCGGCACCGGCAAGACCGCCGCCTTCGCGCTGCCCCTGCTGGCCCGCATCGATGCCAGCGTCGCCAAGCCGCAGGCGCTGATCCTGGCGCCGACCCGCGAGCTGGCGATCCAGGTCGCTGAGGCTTTGCAGAAGTACGCTTCCAAGCTGCCGGGCTTCCACGTGCTGCCGATCTACGGCGGCCAGAGCTACCAGCCACAGCTGTCGGCGCTCAAGCGCGGTGTGCACGTCATCGTCGGCACGCCCGGCCGCATCATCGATCACCTGGATCGCGGCAGCCTGAAGCTCGACCAGCTCAAGACTCTGGTGCTGGACGAGGCCGACGAGATGCTGCGCATGGGCTTCATCGACGACGTCGAGAAGATCCTGCAGAAGACGCCGGCCGAGAAACAAGTGGCTCTGTTCAGCGCCACCATGCCGCCGCCGATCAAGCGCATCGCCAATACCTACCTGCGCAACCCGGCCGAGGTCAGCATCGTCTCCTCGACCAAGACCGCGACCCTGGTGCGCCAGCGCTGCCTGATCGTCAGCAGCCCGCACGCCAAGCTCGATGCCCTGACCCGCATCCTCGAAGTCGAGTCCTTCGAGGGCATGATCATCTTCACCCGCACCAAGATCGCCACCGAGGAACTGGCCGACAAGCTGTCCGCTCGCGGCTACTCGGCGGCGGCGCTCAACGGCGACATCCAGCAGCAGCAGCGCGAGCGCACCGTCAACAAACTCAAGGACGGTAGCATCGACATCGTGGTCGCCACCGACGTCGCGGCACGCGGCCTCGATGTCGAGCGGGTCAGCCACGTCATCAACTACGACGTGCCGACCGACCCGGAAAGCTATGTGCACCGCATCGGCCGCACCGGCCGTGCCGGCCGCGAGGGCGACGCCATCCTGTTCATCTCGCCGCGCGAGCGCGGCCTGCTGAAGATGATCGAGCGCACCACGCGCAAGCACATCGAGATGATGAACCTGCCCAGCGACTCGGCGATCAATGCCAAGCGCGTAGCCAAGTTCCAGGAGCAGGTGGTCGAGACTCTGAAGCAGACCGCCAAGCTGGGCCCGATGCGGGAGCTGGTGACCCAACTGGAGCAGGCCCTGGGCCGCGAGCAGGAAGTGTCCCTGCACGAGATCGCCGCCGCGCTGGCGCTGATGGCGCAGGGCGGCAAGAGCCTGCTGCTGAGCGGCGACAGCGCCCCGGCGCAGACCGTGCGCTCGCATTCCTTCGACCGTGGCCCCAGCCTGGGCCATGCGACCGAGCGCAGCGCGCGGCCGGAGTCTTTCAAGAAGCCCTACCGCAAGGACGAGGGCAGCTCCAACAGCGAGCGGCCCAGCGTCAAGCCGCCCTTTACCGGCGCCGAGGATCGCCCCAGCTTCCGCCCGCCGGCTCCGGCCATCACGCGCGATGAAGGAGTCGCGGCAAAACCCTTCCGCGAGCGCCCGGCCTTCGCCGAGCGTGAAGAGGCGCCGCGCGCCAAGCGTCCCGCCAAGAGCGAGGAAGGTATGGAGACCTTCCGCATCGAGGTCGGCCACGCCCACGGCGTGCTGCCGAAGAACATCGTCGGCGCCATCGCCAACGAAGCCGACATCGACAGCAAGTTCATGGGCCGCATCGACATCCGTGACGACCACAGCCTGATCGACCTGCCGGAAGGCATGCCCAAGGAAGTGTTCGAGAAGCTGAAGAAGGTCTGGGTCGCCGGCCAGCGGCTGAACATTAGCCGGCCCGGCGCCAGCGCCAGCGCCGGCGGCGAGAAGCCGGCCTTCAAGAAGACCTTCAAGCCCAAGCCGCGCTTCGGCGCCTAAGTCACTCAGCGCTGATCATCAGTCATGACCGACCTGATCCTGCATCACTACCCGATGTCGCCCTACTCCGAGAAGATCCGCGCGATCCTCGGCTACAAGGGCCTGGCCTGGCGCTCGGTGGAAATTCCCGTCGTGGCGCCGAAGCCGGATCTGGTGCCGCTCAGCGGCGGCTACCGCAAGACGCCGGTGCTGCAGATCGGCCGCGACGTGATCCTGGACAGCGCCCTGATGGTGCGGTTGCTGGAGCGACTCCACCCCAGCCCGGCGCTGATTCCAGAGGCACAGCGCATGAGCTGCCTGGCCTATGCCGGTTACGAACAGACCCTGTTCTTCGGCGCGGTCGCCACCGTATTCCAGCCGGATGGCCTGAAGGCGATGATCGCCCGGCTCGGGCCGGAGCAGATGCAGGGTTTCTCCAAAGACCGGCAGGAGCTGTTCAGCGGCGGCAGCGCGCGACGTCCGAGCCCGGAGCTGTACAAGACCCAGTTCCTGCCCGCCGCCAATGCCATGAACGCGCAGCTGGCCGACCGCGACTTCCTGCTCGGCGACGCGCCGACCCTGGCCGACTTCGTCTGCTGGCATCCGATCTGGTTCGTGCGCGAGAACGCCGGAGTCGCGCCACTGCTGGCGCCGCTGCGCCACCTGATGGCCTGGGAGCAGCGCATGCGCGCTCTCGGCCACGGCTACCCGACCGCCATTGGCGCCGAGACCGCGCTGGAAAGCTCACGCTCCGCTGGCAGCTATCTGGAGTTCGACGGCCCCTTGCAGGAACCGAACGGCCTGAAAGTCGGCGAACAGGTGCAGCTGCGTGCCACCGACTACGGCTGCGAGCCGGTCGAGGGCTTGCTGCTGCATGCCTCCGCCTACGAGATCGTGCTGCAGCGGCAGGACCCGCGCGCCGGCGAGGTGCGGGTGCATGCTCCGCGCCAGGGTTTCACCGTCAACGCCGCTTGAGGATGGCGGCGCTGCCCTCATAACGACCGGGAGCCGGGTGGAGTATCCGGTCCGAACCACAACCTGCCCCCCGAGGAATCCCATGTCGCTCTCCATGTACCAAGCCTCCGTGCCCGTGCTTGTCCGCGTGCTCAGCAACTTCATCACGGTGCTGGAAAAGGCCAAGACCCACGCCGAGGCCAAGAAGCTCGACCCACTGGTGCTGACCTCGTTCCGGCTCTACCCGGACATGCTGCCGCTGACCAAGCAGGTGCAGATCGCCACCGACATGGCCAAGGGCGGCGGCGCGCGCCTGGCCGGTGTCGAGGTGCCCAAGTACGAGGACAACGAGACCAGTTTCGACGAGCTGGTCGCCCGGCTCGACAAGACCATCGAGTTCCTGCGCGGGCTCGACCCCAAGGCCATCGAAGGCACCGAGGCCAAGGACATCGTGCTGGCCATGCGCAGCGGCCCGGTCAAGTTCAAGGGCCAGGAGTACCTGCTGAACTTCGTGCTGCCCAATGTCTACTTCCACGCCGCCACCGGCTACAACATCCTGCGCCACAACGGCGTCGAGATCGGCAAGATGGATTTCCTCGGCAAGCTGGAATAGCGCCCCCCGGGCGCCCGCGCCCGGCCCCGGTCGGGCGCGGTTGCCATAGGAAAAAACTAGGGGTCGGATTGCAGGCCCGCCGATTTTGTTTACCCTGACGCCCCCTTCACTGCTGCCGGCGCACGCCCACCGCATGGACTTTGTTACAGATGCGGCCTTCGCCGCCAAGCGCCAGAAGCCCTGGTACATCAAGATCGGCCGCAAGCTGCTGACCCAGGTCGACGCCGTCATCAAGCGCAACTCCCTGGTCCCGGACAGCGAGTTCTTCGATCCTGCCCAGTTCGACTGGGTGCCGACCCTGGAAGCCGGCTGGCCGCTGATCCGCGCCGAACTCGATGCGGTGATGCGCGGGCACGGGCAGCTGCCCAACCTGCAAGACATTTCCGAAGACCAGAAGCACATCACCCAGGATGCGCTCTGGAAGATCTTCTACTTCTACGGCTACGGCTGCCGCTCCGACGAGAACTGCGCCCGCTGCCCGGAAACCACCCGCCTGATCGAGGCCGTGCCGGCGATGCGCACGGCCTTCTTCTCCATCCTCTCGCCCGGCAAGCACATCAACGCCCATCGCGGCCCCTACAAGGGCGTGATCCGCTATCACCTGGGCCTGATGGTCCCGAAGTCGGAAGGCCGCTGCGAGATCCGCGTCGGCAACAGCTTCTCGGGCTGGCAGGAAGGCCGCAGCATCATGTTCGACGACACCAACTCGCACGAAGTCTGGAACGACACCGACGAGATGCGCGTGGTGCTGTTCATGGACGTCGACCGACCCATGCGCCTGCCCGGCCGGATCATGAACCGCATCGCCTTCACCCTCATCAAGCTCTCGCCGCTGGTGCAGCGGGCGCATCGCAACGTCAAGAAATCCAACGCGCCGAAGCCCGCTGCCTAGCGCAGCGTCAGGCAATCCACCTGCACGCTGCGGCTGCCGTCCGATAGCCAGATCTGCCCGTCCTGGATCGTGCATTGCAGCGCCATGTTCTTCTGCACCAGCGCGGCGAGCGGCGTATCCCCCACCGTGCTGAAGCGGCGCACGCTGAGGTTGCGGGCGCGCTCCAGCTTGGCGGCAATGCCATCCCACCAGGGGCCGGCGGCATTGCCGTAGCAGAGCACCACGACCTGCCGCGAACGGCCGCAGGCCTTGAGGATGCGCTTCTCGTCCGGCTGGCCCAGGTCGATCCAGAGCTCGATGGCGCCGGTCAGATCCTTCTGCCAGATATCTGGCTCGTCGGGATCGCTGAGCCCCTTGGTGAAGGCCAGGTACTCGTGCGCGTACAGCGCGTAGGCGAGCAGGCGCAGCATCAGGCGCTCGTCGTTCTCGGACGGGTGCTGCGCCAGCGTCAGCGAGTGGTCCGCGTAGTAGCCGCGATCCATGTCGGCGATGTTCAGCTCGGCCTTGCAGATGGTGGCTTTCAGGGCCATGCGGGTACTCCGGGGAGATTCAAACAGGGGCCGGCGCCGGCGGCGGACGATCAACGCGAACCGCGAGCAGCACGCCGCAGACCAGCAGCGCCGCGCCGAGCCAGGTCTGGGTCGGCCAGGGTACGCCGCTCCAAATGCGGCCGTAGAGCAGGCCGGCCAGGGTCTCGGCCACGATCATCGGGCCCAGCTGCGCCGCCTGCAGATGCCGGCTGGCGGCGTTCCAGAGGCTGTTGGCGAGCAGGGAGCCGAACAGGCCCATGACCAAGCTGACGATAAGGAAGCGGGACCAGTCCAGCGTGGCAAAGGCGGCCTGCCCGCCGATGGCGCCGAGCGCCAGCGCGAACGGCAGGCTGGTGGCGCCCTGCATACCCGACCAGGTCTGGCCGCTGATGCCGTGGTGGTGCTTGAGCAGGCGCGCATTGCTCAGCGCATAGGCGGTCCACAGGCCCAGCGCCAGCACCGCCAGCAGCACGCCACCGGCCACATCGGGCGCGACATAGCCACCGACCGGTTGCGGATGCGCCAGCCAGGTACCGGCGATGGTCAGCCCGAACCCGCCGAGCTGATAGCCGTTCGGCCGCCGGCGTTCGAGCGCGCAGGCGGCGAGCGGGATCGTCACCGGCAGCATGCCGATGATCAGGGTCGGCAGCACCACGCCGGCCCGCTGTAGCGCCGCCGACAGGCAGACGAAGTACAGCAGGTTGCCGAGCAGGGTCAGCACCAGGGCGTCGCGCCAGCCGCTGCCGGCCTGCCGCAGGCTGCGCAGCGCCGCCATCGCGATCAGCGAGGCGAAGCCGTAGGCGGCATAGCGACCGGCAGCGACCAGCATGGGCGGCGCGTCAGTCAGCAGCAGCGGGCCGATGAAGGAAAAGCCCCAGAGCGCGCCGGCGGCACTGGCGTAGGCGACGCCTACGCCGGAGATACGACTCATCTCAAACCGCGCCGGGAATGCGCGGCGTCGCCGGCACCACGTCGCCGTTCTGCGCCCGCTGCCGCAGCGCGTGGTCGATCAGCACCAGGGCCAGCATGGCCTCGGCGATGGGCGTGGCGCGCACGCCGACGCAGGGATCGTGGCGGCCGGTGGTGCGCATCTCGGTGGCATTGCCGTCCTGATCGATGCTCTTGCCGGGAATCTGGATGCTGGAGGTCGGCTTGATCGCCAGCCGCGCGTATACCGTCTGGCCGCTGGAAATCCCACCGCTGATGCCGCCGGAGTGATTGGCCAAGAAGCCTTCCGGCGACAGCTCGTCGCGATGCTCGCTGCCGCGCTGGTTGACGACATCGAAGCCATCACCAACTTCGACGCCCTTCACCGCATTGATGCCCATCAGCGCGTGCGCGATATCGGCATCCAGCCGGTCGAACACTGGCTCGCCCCAGCCCGGCGGCACGCCGGTCGCCTCGACATAGAGCAGGGCGCCGCAGGAATCACCGGCGCGGCGCAATTCATCGATCAGCGCCTCCAGCTCCGGCACCCGCGCCGGCTCGGCGGCGAAGAAGGGATTGGCGTTGACTGCCGACCAGTCGCTGCGCGCCAGCTTGATCGGCCCCATCTGCTCCAGGCAGCCGCGAATCTGCACGCCGTAGCGCGCCTGCAGCCACTTCTTGGCGATGGCACCGGCCGCGACCCGCGCCGCGGTCTCGCGCGCCGAGCTGCGACCGCCGCCACGATGGTCACGGATGCCGTACTTCTGGATATAGGCGTAGTCGGCGTGGTTGGGCCGGAACACCTGCTTGATCTTGTCGTAGTCGTAGCTGCGCTGGTCGGTGTTCTCGATCAGCAGGGCGATCGGCGTACCGGTGGTGAGGCCCTCGAACACCCCCGACAGAATCCGGACCCGGTCCTCTTCCTTGCGCTGGGTGACGAACTTGCTGGTGCCGGGCTTGCGGCGGTCGAGGTCGGGCTGGATGTCGGCCTCGCTCAGCGGCAGGCCGGGCGGGCAGCCATCGACGATGCAGCCCAGCGCCGGCCCGTGGCTCTCGCCGAAAGTGGTGACGGTGAAGCTCTTGCCAAAGCTGTTGCCGGACATCCTCAGTTCCCTTTCAGCCAATCCTGCAGATCGGCCCGGCGCAGCACGAACACACCGTCGCCGCCGTGCTCAAACTCCGGCCAGGACACCGGAATATCGGGGAAGCGGGTCTCGAATTCCTCGCGCGAGCCGCCGATCTCGCAGACCAGCAGGCCCTCGTCGGCCAGGTAGGCCGGCGCCTCGTTGAGGATGCGCTCGACGATGTCCATGCCGTCGATACCCGCCGCCAGCGCCATCCGCGGCTCGTGCTGGAACTCCGGGCCCAGCGCATCGACCTCGGCCTCCGGCACATAGGGCGGATTGCTGACGATCAGCTCGTAGCGGCGGCCGGCGAGCCCGGCGAACAGGTCGGACTTGCGGGCCCGCACCTGACCGCCGCAACGGTGGCGCAGGATGTTGATCTCGCAGACTTCCAGGGCGCCGTCCGACAGCTCGCCGAGATCGACCTCGGCGTCCGGGAACACCTGGGCGCAGGCGATGCCGATGCAGCCGGAGCCGGCGCAGAGATCGAGGATGCGGGCAGGCTCCACCGTCAGCCAGGGGCGGAAGGCCTGCACGATCAGCTCGCCGATCGGCGAGCGCGGCACCAGCACCCGCTCGTCGACCGTGAACGGCAGGCCGCAGAACTGGATCTCGCCGATCAGGTAGGCGGCCGGCTTGCGGCTGGCGATGCGCTGTTGCAGCAGGGCCCAGACCTGGGCGCGCTCCTCGGCGGTGAGCGTCGCTTCCAGATAGACCGTCGGCAGGTCAGCCGGCAGCTTCAGCGCCCAGAGCACCAGATGGAAGGCCTCGTCCAGCGCGTTGTCGGTGCCGTGGCCGAACAGCAGTCCGGCCCGGGCAAAGGCAGAGGCCGCCCAGCGGACGTAGTCGCGGACGGTGGCAAGTTCGTTCGGGGGCGAGCCGAAGCTGACGGCAGTAGTTGTTGGCATTCCCTTATTATCGCGCCTCGGGCCTTCGCTGCCGAAGGCAGTATTCAATTTCAGGGCGTGTTTACAGCTAAATGGTCGCTGCGTTGCTATCCGAAATCGCGTCAGGCAAGGCGCCGAACGACGCCAAGGCTGGAAGCCTTGGCTAGGCCGGCAACGCCGCATGACGCGATTTCGGACAGCAACCCTTCGGGGCCGGACTGTTTTGGCGCATCGCTACGTCCGCCAGAGAGGACAATAGAACCACTATTCTCCTCCCTGCCCTCCTTGCGCTGCGCCAAAACAGCCTTCGGCCGCAGCGACCATTTAACTGTAAACACGCCCTAGAGTTTTCATGCCTCGTAACATTTTGTTCGGGCTCATCGCCGCCGTCGCTGCGGCCCTGGGCCTTGCCGTTGGCGCGATGCTGCTGCAGCCCAAGGGCATCGCCATCGCCTCCGGCACCCTGCTGCAGACCCCACGCCCCCTGCCCGACTTCACGCTCACCGACCAGGATGGCCAGGCCTTCACCCGGCAGCAACTGGGCGGCAAGTGGACCCTGGTGTTCGCCGGCTTCACTTACTGCCCGGACGTCTGTCCCGCCACGCTGAGCCTGCTGAAAGCCGTCAAAGCCAGGCTGGGACCGCAGGCCGGACAGCTGCAGGTGCTGTTGCTGTCGGTCGATCCGGGCCGGGATACGCCGGAGCGGCTGAAGACCTATGTGCGCTTCTTCGATCCGAGCTTCCTGGCCGCCACCGCGCCCGATGCCGAGCTGGAAAAGCTGGCCCGCGCGATGAGCTTTGTCTACGCCAAGGTGCCAGGCGCCGACGCCGACAGCTACACCATGGACCACTCGACGGCGCTCATGCTGATAAATCCCCAGGCCGAGCTGGCGGGCTTCTTCACCGCGCCGCTGAAAGCCGACACGCTCAGCGCCGACCTCTCGGCCCTATTGGGAAAAGTCTGATGGCCGCGACCACCGACGCCAGTCTTGGCGACCGTCTGTTCGCGGCCATCCAGCAGCTGCTGCCGACCCGTGCGCTGTCCAGCGGCATGCATGCGCTCACCCGCATCCGCACTGTCTGGTTCAAGGACGGTTTCATCCGCATCTTCATGCGGCTGTACGGCATCTCGCTCAACGAAAACGTGGTGAAGCGGCCGGAGCAGTTCGCCAGCTTCAACGCCTTCTTCACCCGCGCGCTGGAGCCCGGCGCGCGCGCCGTGGATGCCGCGCCGGACGCCCTGGTCAGCCCGGTCGATGGCGCGGTCTCGCAGTTCGGCGACATCACCGGTGGCGAGCTGATCCAGGCCAAGGGCCAGACCTATTCCGCCGAGACCCTGCTGGCCGGTCGCGCCGACTGGGCGGCCGAGTTCGCCGGCGGCCAGTTCATCACCATTTACCTCGCACCCTACAACTACCACCGCATCCACATGCCGGTGGGCGCCAAGCTGCGCGAATGGGCCTACGTCCCGGGCCGGCTGTTCTCGGTCAATCACGCCACCGCCCGCGCCCTGCCCGGCGTGTTCGCGCGCAACGAGCGGCTGGTAGCGATCTTCGACACCGAATTCGGGCCGATGGCGATGGTGCTGGTCGGTGCGCTGTTCGTGGGCTCGCTGGAGACGGTCTGGGCCGGCGAGGTCAGTCCGCCGCACCAGCGCGACCCGCAGCCCGCCTTCTACAAGTCGATGACGCCGGTCGAACTGGCCAAGGGCGCCGAGATGGGCCGTTTCAACATGGGCTCGACGGTGATCCTGCTGACCCCCGACACCCTGGCCTGGGACGCGCTGGTATCCAAGCAACCGCTTCGCATGGGCGAACGTATTGCCCGTATCTCCCCCTGAGTCTGTCCATGAACCCCGAACTGCAAGGTGCGCTGGACTCCCTGGGCCGCATCGTCCTCGGCAAGGACCGCCAGCTGCGGCTGGCGATGGCCTGCCTGCTGGCGCGCGGCCATCTGCTGATCGAGGACGTGCCGGGCGTCGGCAAGACCACGCTGGCGCTGGCCCTGTCGCGGGTGCTGGGCCTGGCCTTCCAGCGCGTGCAGTTCACCTCCGACCTGTTGCCGGCCGACATCCTCGGCGTCTCGATCTTCGAGCGCGATCACGGTCATTTCCGCTTTCACCCCGGCCCGATCTTCTCCCAGGTGGTGCTGGCCGACGAGATCAACCGCGCCAGCCCCAAGACCCAGTCGGCGCTGCTGGAGGCGATGGAAGAGCGCCAGGTCAGCGTCGAAGGGGCGACGCGTGGCCTGCCCGAACCCTTCTTCGTGCTCGCGACCCAGAATCCGGCCGACCAGATCGGCGTGTTCCCGCTGCCGGAATCGCAGCTCGACCGTTTCCTGATGCGGCTGTCGATGGGCTTTCCGCCGCGCGCCGCCGAGCGCGCCCTGCTGCTGGAGGAGGACCGCCGCTCCATGCTCGCGCACACCGAGCCGGTGCTCGACCCCGAGCGCCTGCTGGCGCTGCAGGCCGAGGTCGGCAAGGTGGTCACCGCCCCGGCCCTGGTCGATTACCTGCTGGCCCTGGTCGAGTACACCCGCCGCCATTCCGGCTTCAAGCAGGGCCTGTCGCCGCGAGCCGGCCTGGCACTGCGCCGCGCCGCCCAGGCCTGGGCCCTGGTCGATGGCCGCCACAGCGTGATCCCCGAGGACGTGCAGGCGGTATTCCCGGCCGTCGCCGGCCACCGCCTGCTGCCGGTGGAACGCGAACGCGGCGCGCCGACGCCGGAAGCGATCCTGAATGCCGTGGCCATCCCCTAGCAGGCCTTGATCCATGCGCATCCGGCCGGTGCTGAACGTGACGCCGCCCGAGGCCTGGAACCGTGATGGCCGCGATCCCTTCCTTGCACGCCTGGGCATGGTGCTGTTCCACCCGCTGCGCAGCATCCGCCAGCGCATCAACCGCTGGGTGGCTTCGCGGGTGAGCCGCCAGGCCGGGCCGGTGGCGATCCCGCGCCATCGCATCTACATCGTCCCCACCCGCTTCGGCTACGGCTATGGCGCGCTGCTGATGGTGATGCTGCTGGGAGCGATGAACTATTCCAACAGCATGGCCTTCGCGCTCACCTTCCTGCTCGCCGGCTTGGGCCTGCTGGGCATGCACCACACCCACGCCAACCTGCTCAACCTGCGCCTGCGTGCCGGCAAGGTGGCGCCGGTGTTCGCCGGCGAGGCGGCGCAGTTCGAGGTCTGGGTCGACAACCCCACGCCCAGCGCCCGCTACACCCTGGCGATCGGCTGGCCGGACGACCCGCCGGCCGCCTATGTCGATGTCGTCGGCGGCGGCAGCAGCAGCGCCCAACTGCCGCTGCAGGCCGCTCAGCGCGGCTGGCTGCGGGCGCCGCGCTTCGCGGTCGCCACCGAGTTTCCACTCGGCCTGCTGCACGCCTGGACCTGGATCGAGCTGGACATGAACACCGTGGTCTACCCGCGGCCGGCCGCGGCCGGCCGCCAGCCACCGGCCGCACCCGGCGACTTCGGCGTGGCCGCCAGCGAGCGCCCGGGGGTGGACGAGTTCATCGGCCTGCGCGGCTACGCGCCCGGTGATGTGCCGCGCAGCATTCACTGGAAGAGCTACGCCAAGCTCGATGTGCCGCAGGTGAAGCGCTTCGGCGAAACGGTCGCGCGCGAGCGGGTGCTGGATTTCGCCCTGCTGCCGGAACTCGATACCGAGGCGCGGCTGTCGCAGCTCAGCCGCTGGGTGCTGGACGCCGACCGCGCCCGCGAACCCTATGCCCTGGTGCTGCCGGGCCTGCGCCTGGCCGCCGACCTGGGCGACAGCCACCGCGCCGCCTGCCTGCGCGCACTCGCCTTGTACGGCTTGAGCTGACATGGCCACGCTGCCCGCCACCACCACCGCCGCCACCTACCTGCACACCGCCAGCCTGCTGCGCTTCCTGGCGGTGATGCTGCTGGTGCTGGCGCCGCACTTCGCGCGCATTCCCTGGGGCGAGACGCTGGCCATCCTCGCCGTGCTGGCCTGGCGCGCCGAGGCCGGCCGCCGGCGCTGGCGCATGCCGGGCAAGCTGGTGCGCGGCACCCTGACCATCCTCGCCTTCGCCGGCGTCTGGTGGAGCTATGGCCGCATCAACGGCCAGCACGCCGGTGTCGCCCTGCTGCTGATCATGGTGGCGCTCAAGCTCACCGAGATGGACCAGCGCCGCGACGTGATGGTGACGGTGTTCCTGCTCTACTTCGTCTGCGTCACCCACTTCCTGTTCTCGCAGGAAATCTGGACCCTGGCCTACCTGCTGCTGGCGACGGTGGCGATCACCGCCACCCTGATCGAGGCCAACCACGCCGGCGAGCCGCTGCCGCCGGCGCTGAGCCTGCGGCGCGGCGGCAGCCTGGTGTTGCAGGCCCTGCCGCTGATGCTGCTGATGTTCGTGCTGTTCCCGCGCGTGCCCGGGCCGCTCTGGGGCCTGCCATCCGACTCCGGCGCCTCGCGCTCCGGCCTGTCGGACAAGATGTCGCCGGGCGACATCGCCAGCCTCATCATGAGCGACGAGCTCGCCTTCCGGGTGCGCTTCGACGGCACGGTGCCGCCACCGCGCGAGCGCTACTGGCGCGGGCCGGTGTTCTGGGATTTCGACGGCCGCGAATGGAGCGAGGGCATGCCCGCGCTCAGCCAGAATCCGGTGGTGCTGGAAGTCGGCGGCGAACCGCTGCGCTACGAGGTGGTGCTGGAGCCGCACCGGGCGCTGTGGCTGTTCGCGATCGACGTGCCCGATCCGCGCCAGCTGCCCACCGAATCGCGGATGGCGATGGACGGCCGGCTGCTGGCCGAGCGGGTGGTGCGCGAACGGCTGCTGTACAAGGCCGTGTCCTATCCCCGCTACCGCATGGACGGCGAGTTGTCCGACCGCGCCCGTCGCGCCGCCACCCGCCTGCCGCGCGACGCCAATCCGCGCGCCCGCGCCCTGGCCGAGCGCTGGCGCGCGCAGGGCCTGGACGACGCCGCCATCGTGCAGGCGGCGCTGAGCATGTTCCGTCAGCAGGAATTCTTCTACACCCTGAAGCCGCCGCTGCTCGGGCGTGACCCGGTCGATGACTTCCTGTTCGAGACCCGTCGCGGCTTCTGCGAACACTACTCCAGCGCCTTCACCAGCCTGATGCGCGCCGCCGGCATCCCGGCGCGCGTCGTCACCGGCTATCTCGGCGGGCGCAAGAACGAGGTCGGCGAGCACTACGTGGTGCGCCAGTCCGACGCCCACGCCTGGTCCGAGGTCTGGCTGCCCGACCAGGGCTGGCTGCGGGTCGACCCGACCGGCGCGGTCGCGCCCAATCGGGTCGAACAGGACCTCGGCTCGGCGCTGTCGCTGGAGGAATCGCTGCCCCTGGGCCTGCGCCGCAGCGGTGTCGACGCCTGGGCGCGGCTGCAGGCCAGCTGGGATCTGGCCAATGCGCAATGGAACCGCTGGGTACTGGCCTATGGCCCCGAGCTGCAGGAAGAGATCCTCGGCAAGATCGGCCTCACCGGCTGGCGCGACCTGATGCTGGCACTGACCATCAGCCTCGCCACGGCGGTCGGCCTGTTCGGCCTGCTGGCGATCCGCCGGGCGCTACCGGCGCGCAACCAGGATCAGGCCCTGGCGGCCTGGCGACGCGCGCTAAAAGTGCTGGCCCGCGATGGCCTGCTGCAACACCCCGGCGAAGGCCCACGTGCCTTCGCCAGCCGCGTGGCCGAGCAGCGCCCAGAGCTGGCGCTGGCGATGCGGCGGCTGGTGGAGAGCTATCTGGCGGCGCGGTATCGGGATGCGCAGCCGGATGCGGCGGCCCTGCTGGGCTTACGCGAGGCGGCGCGCGGGTTCGCGCACGCGGCGCGGCGAAAGCGGGCTCCGACTTAATCCCCTCCCCCTTGTGGGGAGGGCGTTTGGCCTAAGCGGGACTGACTCAATGTCAGTCCCGCCCCAAGCCAAACGCGGGAGGGGGTCGCTTTTGATGCGCTGGTCGCTTCCAGTCGCGCTGATGCGCTCGGCTGGCCCTACCTAGTTTGAAGTTCAGGGTCGCCTTCTGCGGGAGTTACTTTTCTTTGCTTGTGCAAAGAAAAGTAACCAAAAGAAACACACCCCATCGGAGCGGTCAGCCCGCGATGAAGCTGCGGTCTGACTGCTCTGCGATGCTCGGTCCCCGGGGGACGTGGCCGAACTCAGCGCCCTATAGGCGCTTCGGACAGTCGGCCACTTCCATACCCCCGGAGCCCTGCGCTTCTCGACGCTCCCAAGGGGACGGGTAAGTCCACGGCACTGCGCTGCACGCAGCCAAGCCCCCCTCTCCCCTCACCCCTCCCCCACGAGGGGGGAGGGGAACCAGACCTGGCGCGATGTCGGCGTAGCCGACGAGCCGCATGGCTGTTGATGTGGCCTTTGACGTGCCCTCCCTTGAGAGGCGCCGAGAAGCGCAGGAGTCGGGGGGTATGGAAGCGTCCGACTGTCCGAAGCGCCTATAGGGCGCTGAGTTCGGACGCGTCCCCCCGGCTCCGAGCATCGCAGGGAACCCCGCAGGGGCGCCGAACAGGGTGTGCTTTCTTTTGGTTCCTTTTCTTCGCACAAGCAAAGAAAAGGGACTCCCGCGGAAGGCGGCCCCGCTACACGCTCGGGAGAACCCAAGCCGAGCGCGCAAGCGCGACGGGACAACATCAGCAGCAACATCAAAAGCACCCCTCTCCCCTAACCCCTCCCCCACAAGGGGGGAGGGGAACGAGAGCGGGGCTCAGCCGCGCGGCGTGAAGCCCGCGAACTGCTGCGCCATCTGCTCGTAGAACGCCCGCTGCTCCTCGTTCGCCGCCGGCGGCGTGACGATGCGGATCTCGATGGTCTGATCCCCGGGCGTTGCGGCCGGCAAGCCGCGCCCCTTCAGTCGCAGCTTGCGGCCACCCTGGGTGCCGGCGGGCAGCTTCAGGTCGACCTCGCCGCCCAGGGTCGGCACCGCCACGCTGGCGCCCAGCGCCGCTTCCCAGGGCGCTACCGCGACCACGCAGCTGATGTCGCGATCCTTCACCTCGAAGCGCGGATGTGGCGCGAAACGGATTTCCAGCAACAGATCGCCGCCGAAGCGCCCCTGGCCACTCAGGCGGATGGTCTTGCCCTCGGTCACGCCCTTGGGAATCTTCACTTCCAGGGTGCGGCCGCTGCCCAGCTGCACCCGGCGGCTGCCGCCGTGGAAGGATTCCTCCAGCGACACCGTCAGCACATCGCGGGAGTCCTCGGCTTCCGGCTCGAAGCCACCCATGCCGCCCATCCCGCCCATGCCACCACGGCCGCCGGCGCCACCAAACAGGCTGGAGAAGAAATCGGAAAAATCGCCGCCGCCGAAGCCGCCCTGCGGCCCGCCACGGGCGCCAGCGCCATGCCAGCCCGGAGGCGGCCGGAACTGCTGGCCGGCGCGCCAGTTGGCACCCAGCTCGTCATAGGCCTTGCGCTTCTCGGGATCGCTGAGCACCTCGTTGGCCTCGTTGATCTCCTTGAAGCGCTCTTCGGCACCCTTCGCCTGGTTCTTGTCCGGGTGGAACTGGCGCGCGAGCTTGCGGTAGGCCTTCTTGATCTCGTCGGCGGAGGCTGCCCGGGTCAGGCCCAGGGCCTTGTAGTAGTCCTTGTATTCCATGGGGTCTATTGTCAACCAAAAAGGCCGCGCACCCTGCGGTACGCGGCCTGCTGATGCTCAGCGCCCGGTCGGACGCGGCGTCGGCTCAGTGCGTCACCGCGATGCGGCGCGGCTGGCTGGCGGGCCGCTTGGGGATGACGATCTCCAGCACGCCGTGCTTGCCGCTGGCGGATACCGACTCGCCGTCGATGGTGTCGGGCAGGGCGAAGCGGCGGAAGAAGCGGCCGCTGGCGCGCTCGATGCGCCGCTGCTCGACGCCGGCTGCCTCGACCGTCTTCTCGCGATTACCGGACAGAGTGAGCACGCCGCGCTCCAGTGTCACCTCGACACTGGCAGGATCAACGCCCGGAATGTCGGCGCTGAGCACGAACTTGTCGCCGTACTCGGCGATGTCGACCGTCGGGGTCCAGTCGGCGGTGGCGCCGGAGCTGCCGTCCTGGGCGCTGGCGTCGACGGCACGGGTGAATTCATTGAGCAGGGCGCGGTGCAGCGACCACGGCTCATAGCGGGTCAGGGTCATGATCGAGTCTCCTTGGGTAGCAGTAAAAAACAGGGGTCGTGCGCACGACCGAAAACTGGTGCCGCGCATCCGGCTTTCAAGAGCCCGGGCGCCTGTCAACCGAATCCCGGCTGCCAGACTTTTCCCTGTACACCACCACCCCGGAGACACCCTCATGCTGCGATCCATCCTCGTCCCCCTTGGCCTTACGCTGGCGCTGCTGGGCGGCGCTCAGGCCGCCGAACTCACGCCGGAACAGCAGAGCCGGGTCGAGGCGCGCTGCGCCGAGAACCCCGAGGGCTGCGAGCAGGTCCGCGCCCGTGCCGCCGAGCTCAAGGCCCAGTGCGACGCCGACCCGGCCAAGTGCGAGGAGTTCAAGCAGAAGCGCGCCGAGCGCCGCGCCGCCATGCAGGCCAAGTGCGATGCCGACCCCGCCGCCTGCGAGCAGAAGAAGGCCGAGATGAAGCAGCGCATGGAGCAGCACAAGGCCGCATGCGAGGCCGATCCCGCCAAGTGCGAGGAACGCAAGGCGAAGTGGAAGGAGCGCATGGAGAAACGCCGCGCCGAGCGTCAGCCGCCGGCCCCGGCGCCAGCGCAGAACTGAGCCGGTCCAGGGGACCTCTCCCGCATCGGGAGAGGCCCTCTCTTCACAGCTGCGAGCGGATCTCCCAGAGATCCGGAAACAGCGGCGTGAACAGCGTCCGCCGCAGGTACTCGGCGCCGGAGGAGCCGCCGGTGCCGGGCTTGGCGCCCAGAGTGCGCTCGACCATCTTGACGTGGCGGTAGCGCCATTCCTGCAGGCCCTCGTCGAGATCGACCAGGCGTTCGCAGACCTGGGCGGTGAAATCGCCCCGGCGGTAGATCGCGATCAGCACCGCCTGCACCTCGGGCATCGCCACCAGCGGCGCGCTGACGTCCCGCGCCAGCGCCGCGGCCGGCAGGGTCCAGCCGAGTGCGGCGAGATAGCGCAGAAAGCCGTCCCAGGCCGTGGGTGCGGCCAGTGCCGCCAGCAGCTGCGCGCGCTCGGTGCTGCCCTCGGGGTAGTGCGCCAGCAGGGCCGGGCGCTTGTGGCCGAGACGGAACTCCAGCCGGCGGAACTGCGCCGACTGAAAGCCGCTGCTCGCCTCCAGCCGGGTGCGGAAGGCATTGAACGACAGCGGCGTCATGGTCTCCAGTACATCAACCTGCTGCACCAGGGTCTTGAGGATGGTGAGCATGCGTTTGAGCGCGGCCAGCGCGGCGGCGGTGTCGGTGCGGGCGAAGCCGCGCTCGACCGCGTCCAGCTCGTGCAGCAGCTGCTTGAACCAGAGCTCGTAGACCTGGTGGATGACGATGAACAGGGTCTCGTCGTGCTCCGGTCCCTCCGACAGCGGCTGCTGCAGTGACAGCAGCGCCTCGAGCTGGAGGTAGGAGGAATAGGTGACGGGTTTGGGCGTGGTCATGGCGACATGGTAGGGCCTGCCCCGGCGCAAATGCTCGCGCTCCTGCCCCTGCTGTCACCGAAACGTCGCCGCCCTGCAACCTCGCCTCACTAGGCTGCCGCTCAATCTCGCCTCTCTGCGCGCCATGTCCGAATTCCGCTCCCTGCTGCCCGAGCCGGCGCTGGCTGGTGCGCTGCCGTCGCTGCGGCTCGACACGATCGCCGAACGCGGCGCCGACAGCGCGCCGGTCTGGCTGCTGCTGGGCAGCAAGCACGGCGACAACTCGCAGTTGCTCGCGCTCGCCGATGCCCTGGGCCTGCCCTACCGCAAGCTGCAGCTGCGCTTCAACGGCCGCCACTGGCTGCCGCCGGCCCTGCTCGGCGCCAGCCTGTCCAGCCTGAAGGATCGCAGTGAGTTCCAGGGGCCCTGGCCCCGGCTGGTGATCTCCTCGGGCCGCCGCAGCGTCGCCGCCGCGCGCTGGCTGCGGCGCCAGGCCGGCGCCAGTTGCCGGCTGGTGCACCTGGGCCGGCCCTGGGGCCCCAGCCACTGGTTCGACCTGATCGTCACCACGCCGCAGTACGCGTTGCCGGCCGCCGGCAACATCCACCAGAACCTGCTGCCCCTGCTGCGCGAGCCGCCGCCGGCGGCGCTGCTACCGCCGCTAAGTCCCCGCTTCGCCAACCTGCCCCGGCCCTGGACCGTGGTCCTGCTGGGCGGCAACAGCCGCCCCCTGGTGCTGAGCACCGAGGTGGCGCAGGTGCTGGCGCTGCAACTCGACCGCGAACAGGCAGCACGCGGCGGCAGCCTGATGGTGCTGGCCTCGCCGCGCACGCCGCCCGCCTGCCTGGACGCCATGCGCCCGCTGCTCCGGGGCCCGCATGCCTGCTATGCCTGGGGCGAGCCGGACAATCCCTATCCGGCGCTGCGTCAGCAGGCCGACCGCTTCGTGGTCACCGACGACAGTGTGCAGATGGTGGCCGAGCTGCTCACCGGCGGCCGGCCGGTCCAGGTCTTCCCGCTGCCGGAACGCCCGGACCTGCTGGTCCGGCTGGTCCGGGCCTGGCGCGACGCCGCCGAGCGGCGCCGCTGGCTGCGGCCGGCATTTGAATGGGCGCGCAGCCAGGGTCTGCTGTCCTCGCTACGCAACATCGGCCTGTTCCACCGCCAGCTCGCCGCCGCCGGCGCCTACGCCGATCCGCAACGGGCGCGCGAACTGCGCGCCGACGAAATCCAGGCGACGCTGCGCCGGGTCCGGCCGCTGCTGCGCGAGGCTCAGGCGCTGGCCGAGCGCTGAAGCGCGGGCTGCTCCAGCAGCTGCCGTGCCGCGTCCACCACCTCGGCGACGCTGATCCGGTTGAGATGCTCGGCGCAGTGCGGGCAGAGCCCGCGCCGGGTACCGCAGGCGTACTCGGCTCCGCCGGTCAGCTGCCGCTGGAAGTCATAGCCGGTAATCAGCGGCGAGGTGAAGCCGCCGTAGATCACCACCGCCCGGGTTCCCATCGCCGCCGCGCCGTGGTGCAGGCCGCCCTCCGGCCCGATGTAGAGCCGGGCCGCGCGCAGATAGGCCAGGGCTTCGCGGAAGGAGCGCGGGCGGATCTGCGGCAGGCCGTCCAGCACCGGGCTGTCGGGCGCGCTGATCTGGTAGACCGGAATCGCGCGCGACAGCTGCCGCGCCACTTCGGCGAAACGTTCCACCGGCCACTGCTTGGAGGGCGGCGCACCGGTCTTGATATAGGGCTCCAGCGCCACGAAGGGCTGTTGCGCCCAGTGCTCGCTCAGCGCCAGCTCGTCCGGCTTGAGCCGGATCGGTGCCGGCGTCGGCCGGTAGTCCAGCCGGTAGCGGTAGTGCCCCAGCAGGCGGGTGAGGCCAAAGCCCAGATGTTCCAGCGGCCGACGCCAGCCGAGTGCGCGGCGCATCGCCGCGTAGTCGATGTAGGGCCGATGGTGGGGATAGGAATGCACCCAGCTGACTGGCTCGCCGGCCGCCAACTGCTCGGGGCTGGCGAGAAAATCCAGGCCCCAGAGCAGGTCGGGCTGGGCGCCGTCGATGGACCGGCCGTCGCCGATGGCCACCCGGCGCCGCAGCGGATCGGCCTGGTACTGCTTCCAGGCATCGCCAATCGCCATCAGGCGGTCACCGTAACTCATGCGCGCAAATCCAGGTTCGAAGCGGGAGCGGCCCGGCCCAGCAGCGGCAAGGCCTGCAGGGTGAGACTGGCCAGGGCGACCAGGATCGCGGTCGCGGCGGCGCCGTCGAGGCCCCACTCGATGCACAGCAGATAGCAGCTGGGAATCTGCAGCAGCAGCACCAGGGCCCGCGCCGAGCTCGCCAGGCCGATGCGGCCGGTGGAGATCAGCAGCGGCTCCAGCGGCAGCGCCCACAGCCGGATCACCGCCGCCGCGCACAGCAGCACCGCGAAGCGCGCGCCCTGCGCCGGCGCCTCGCCCAGCACCCAGCCCAGCAGCTCCCCGGCCAGCGGCGCGAACAGCAACAGCAGGCCGCTGGCCACCGCGCCGCAGGCCAGCGACAGCCGCCAGGCCAGGCCGCGCATCGCCGCCAGATCGGACTGCTCGCGCAGGCGGACCAGCTGCGGATACAGCGCCGCGACCAGCAGGTCGCCGGCCTTGCTGATGCCCTCGGCCAATTGCCGCGCGACGTGGAACAGGGCGGCGCCGGCGCTGCCGATCAGGCTGCCGACCATCAGGGTGTAGAGATGGCTGGACGCCACCCCCAGCGATAGATTGAGGTTGTTCTGCCAGACAAAGCGCCAGATGCCCGGGATGGCAGGGGCCAGTCCGGAACTCGCCGGCCAGGGCCCCGACAGCAGGCCGCGCTGGCGCAACTGGCCGGCGGCGGCGCTGGCGCTGAGCGCTAGCGACAGCAGCCCGCTCAGGTACCAGATCGCCAGGAAGCCACCCAGCCCCAGGCCCAGCCACCAGCCCAGGCCGGCGCCCAGCAGGCGCAGCAGCGCGCCAACGCCGGAGCGCAGCGCCAGCAGGTCGAAGCGGTCCAGCGCGCGCAGCAGACCCAGCGGCGTACCCGGCACCAGAAACAGGATGCTGCTCATATACAGCGCCGCCGGCAGCCGCAACTCGGGCGGCCAGTTCAGCCAGGGCCAGGCCAGGGCCAGCACCGCCAGCGCCAGCAGCAGTCCGAGCAGGCCGCTGAGCAGATCCAGGATCAGGGCGAAGCGCAGCACCGGCAGAAAGCGCTGGCGCTCGCCGCGCTCCAGCGCCGTCTGGCCGTACTGCAACAGCAGCTGCCAAGTCTGGAACTTGGCGATGTCCGCCACCGCGCTGGCGAAGCTGTGCACCAGCACCAGCAGGCCGAACTGCGCCACCCCCAGTGCACGAGCCGCCAGGGCCAGGGTCGCCAGCGACAACAGGGCGTTGAAGCCCTTACCACCCAGCAGCACGGCGGCATTGCCGTAGACCGAGCGCAGCGGATCGGGTCTTGGGGAGGGGGCGGTGGGTGGCAGGGTCAAGCCGGAATTCCAGACAGCAAACGCGCAGGCTAGCGCGACTGCATGTCGGGATTAAGAAATAATGCCGGCCGGGCGCGGCATCGGCGCCGCGCTGCCAAAACAGAATCCTGCGTGGCGCAGCGGCCATGCGAAAGATCGGGGCACATGAACGGAGAATTGGGCTTTCCTCGCGGTGGCAATGCCGGCTCGCGCGCCTTCGGCCGTGCGGTATTGCGACTGTTCGGCTGGCGCCTGGACATCCAACTGCCAGACCTGCCCAAGGCAGTCATCACCGCCCTGCCGCACACCTCCAACTGGGACTTCGTGTTCGCCATGGCCGCGATCCTGGCGCTGGGCCTGCGGATCCGCTGGTTCGGCAAGCACACCCTGTTTCAGGGCCCGCTGGCGCCGCTGATGCGAGCGCTCGGCGGCATCCCGATTGATCGTGGTGCCGCCGCTGGCGTGGTGGCGCAGACCACCGCCGCCTTCCATGCGCATCCCCAGCTGATCCTGGGCCTGGCGCCGGAAGGCACCCGCCGGCTCAACCGGGAGTGGAAACGCGGCTGGCAACAGATCGCCCATGCCGCCCAGGTGCCGGTACTGCCGGCCTACATCGACCACCGGCGCAAGGTGGTGGGCCTGTTCGAACCGTTCCGGACCAGCGGCGACTACGCGGTCGATCTGGCCCGGCTCAAGTCGCTGTACCGCCCCGAGATGGCGCGGCACCCCGAGCTATTTGGCCTCTGAGAGTCCCGTGTCCACTGCCCCGCCGCCGCCGGCCGGCGGGCGCACCCGCGACAGCAGCAGCATGCCGGCGATGAAGAAGAACACCAGGGCGAAGATCGCCAGCCGCGGATTGCCGGTGAGCCGCGCGGTAGCGCCGACCACCAGTGGCCCCAGCACGGCGGCGAACTTGCCGAGCATGTTGTAGAAGCCGAAGAACTGGCCCGCCGACTGCTTTGGAATCAGCCGCGCGTAGTAGCTGCGCGACAGCGACTGCACCCCGCCCTGCACCAGGCCGACGGCGGCGGCCATCAGGTAGAAGTCCTGCTCGGTCCGCATGCTCAGGGCCCAGACCGTGACCGCGATGTAGATGCTCAGTCCCAGGTAAAGGCCGCGCTTGGCGCCCAGGCGCTCGCCGATGCGGCCGAACACGAGGGCGGCGGGGAAACTGACGAACTGCACGATCAGCAGTGCCTTGATCAGCGCGCCCGGCTCGAAGCCGAGCTTCATGCCGAAATCCACCGCCATGCTGGCGACGGTGCCGACGGCGTCGATGTAGAGCCAGTAGGCGAACAGGAAGGTATAGACCGCCGGATAGCCGGCGATCTGCTTCATGGTGGCCCAGATTCCCGACCAGCCGAGCGCGGCCGGGTCATGCCGCGGCGGCGATTCCCGAACCCCGCTGAACAGCGGCAACGAGAACAGCAACCACCAGACGGCGACGCTCAAAAAGGCCCACTTGCCGGCCTCGGCGGCATTCGCCAGGCCGAACCAGGCCGGCTGCTGCACCATGCTGACATTGAGCACGAACAACAGGCCGCCGCCGAGATAGCCCAGGCCGTAGCCGAGCGCCGAGACCCGGTCCTGCTGCTCCGGCCGGGCCACGTTGACCAGCAGCGAGTCGTAGAAGCCGAGGCCGCCAAAGAAACCGATGCCGGCGAGCGCGAACAGGGCGATGGCCCACTGCCATTGGCCCTCGCCGACGAACATCAGCCCGGCCGTACTGCTGGCCCCGAGTACCGTGAACAGCGCCAGCAGGCGCTTTTTCCAGCCGCGCCGGTCGGCCAGCACCCCCAGGCCGGGCGCCAGCAGCATGATGACGAAGCTGGGCAGGGAGTTGCCGTAGGCGCCGAGGTAGAAGGTGGTAGCGCCGCCGTCCAGACCCTTGGCGTAGTAGCTGTTGAAGAACAGCGGGAACAGGCCGACCAGCACCGTGGTGGCGAAGGCGGAATTGGCCCAGTCGTAACAGGCCCAGCTCCATTGCTGCTTGCGTTCGGGCGTCATTAGAAAATCTCGTAGCCCAGCACCAGGGCGTCCTCGCGCTGCTGATCGCCGGCCGGATAGTAGCCCTTGCGCACGCCCAGGGTGGTGAAGCCCAGGCTCTCGTACAGGCGTCGCGCGGCGCTGTTGGAGCGGCGCACTTCGAGCAGGATCACGGTGCAGCCCTCGTCGCGCGCCAGTTGCATCAGATACTGCATCAGGTAGCGGCCGATGCCCTGGCCGTGCACGGCCGGATCAACGCAGATGTTGAGCACGTGCGCCTCGCCCACCGCCATGCTGAAGAAGGCGTAGGCGAGCAGGCTGTCATCGGCGGCGAGCACGCCCCAGCAGTCGGTGCCATGCCGGAAACTGTCGTGGATGATCCGCTCGGTCCAGGGGAAGGGATAGCCGCGCTGCTCGATCTCCAGGATTTCCGGCGTGCGGCTGGCCGGCAGCCGTCCCAGCCGCCAGAGCTCGCTCATTCCGTGGCGCGCAGGTGCTGCCAGACCTTCTTCAGGTCGTCCCAGCTCTTCGCCTTTTCCTTCGGCGAGCGCAGCAGGTAGGCCGGGTGGTAGGTGACGAACACCGGGGTCTGGAACTTGCCGTACCGGTGCAGCGGCCCGCGCAGGCGGCTCAGCGGCTCATCGCTGCCGAGCAGACGCTGCGCCGCGATGCGGCCGAGGGCGACGATCAGTCGCGGCTGCAGCAGCTGGATCTGCATGTCGAGATAGGGGCGACAGCCCTCGACCTCGTCGGCTTCCGGATCACGGTTGCCGGGCGGCCGGCACTTCACGACATTGGCGATATAGGTGTTGTCGGCGCGCGAGCGGCCGATGGCGCGCAACATCTCGTCGAGCAGCTTGCCGGCGCGGCCGACGAAGGGCTCGCCCTGGGCATCCTCGTCGGCGCCGGGGCCCTCGCCCACCACCATCAGCGGCGCCGTGATCGGGCCGACGCCGAACACGGTCTGGGTGCGGGTCTGGCAAAGCTTGCAGCGCTGGCAGCCGCTGACCAGGCTGCGCAGGGCATCCCAATCAGCGGGTACTTCAAACGGTGCCGCCACCACCGCAGGCGCCACCACCGGCTGCAAGACCGGTTGTGGCGCGACAACGGCTGGCGGCGGCGGACGGGACGGCGGAAGCGGCGCCACCAGCGCGGCGGCGGGCGCAACAGGCGCCGCGACGGCGGGAACCGCGACGACAGCGGCCGGCGCATCGCGCCGCACCCAGGTCTCGATGCCCAGGGCTTCGAGCCGCTGCTTTCTCTTGCCGTCCATGCCGCTATTGTCGATGGCCGCAGCGGCTCTTGCCTAGGACTTTTTCTGCGCCCGATTGAGCGCCGACAGGATGGCCTTGAGCGAGGCGGTGACGATGTTGGCATCGATGCCGACACCGAAGATCGGCCTGCCCTCGCCCACTTTCAGCTCGATATAGCTGACCGCCTTGGCGTCGCTGCCGGAGCTGATCGCATGCTCGTGGTAGTCGGCCACCGCCAGCTTCTGGCCACTGAGCGCAGCCAGCGCGGCGACGAAGGCGTCGATGGGGCCGTTGCCCCGGCCGTCGAGCTTGCGGCGCTCGCCGTTGACCGCGATCTCGGTCACCAGCGAAACCGCGTCCTGGGTGGAATCCTCGATCAGATGGTGCGCCAGGTAGCCGTAGGGCCGGTCGCTGCCCAGGTATTCACGCTGGAACAGCGACCAGATGTCGGCGGCGGTGACTTCCTTGCCGGACTCGTCGGTGACCGCCTGCACCACGCCGCTGAACTCGATCTGCAGCCGGCGCGGCAGATTGAGGCCGTACTCCGACTCCAGCAGATAGGCGATGCCGCCCTTGCCCGATTGCGAGTTGACCCGGATCACCGCTTCGTAGCTGCGGCCGAGATCGAGCGGATCGATGGGCAGGTAGGGCATGTCCCAGATCTCGTCCGGCTTGCGCAGCGAGAAGGCCTTCTTGATCGCGTCCTGGTGCGAGCCGGAGAAGCTGGTGAACACCAGGTCGCCGACATAGGGATGCCGTGGGTGCACCGGCAGCTGGTTGCAGTACTCCACCGCCTGCCGCACCTCGTCGATGTCGGAAAAATCCAGGCCCGGGGCCACGCCCTGGGTGTAGAGATTCAACGCGATGTTGACCAGGTCGACATTGCCGGTGCGCTCGCCGTTGCCGAACAGGCAGCCTTCGACCCTATCCGCGCCCGCCATCAGCGCGAACTCGCCGGCGGCGATGCCGGTGCCACGGTCGTTGTGCGGGTGCACACTGATGACGATGGCCTCGCGCCGCGCCAGATTGCGGTGCATCCACTCGACCATGTCGGCGAAGATGTTCGGGGTGCTGTGCTCCACCGTCGCTGGCAGGTTGATGATGCAGCGCCGTGCCGGGGTCGGCGCCCAGACCTCGGTGACGGCGTCGACGATGCGCTTGGCGAAATCCAGCTCGGTGCCGGAGAACATTTCCGGTGAGTACTCGAAAGTCCACTCGGTGTCCGGCTGCTGCTCCGCCAGCTCCTTGATCAACCGGGCATGACGTACCGCCAGCTGGTCGATCACCTCGTCCTGCGTGAGGTTGAACACCACCCGTCGCATCACCGGCGCGGTGGCGTTGTAGTAGTGGAGGATCGCCTTCTTGGCGCCCTTCAGGGCCTCGAAAGTGCGGCGGATCAGCGGCTCGCGCGCCTGGGTCAGCACCTGGATGCTGACGTCGTCTGGAATCAGATCGTTGTCGATCAGATGGCGGATGAAGTCGAACTCGGTCTGCGAGGCCGAGGGGAAGCCGACTTCGATTTCCTTGAAGCCCAGCTTCACCAGCAGTTGGAACATGCGCAGCTTGCGCTCGCGGTTCATCGGCTCGATCAGGGCCTGATTGCCGTCGCGGAGATCGACACTGCACCAGATCGGCGCCTGGGTCAGGACGGCGTCCGGCCAGCGGCGGTCACGCAGCTGCACCGGGGCAAAGGAACGGTATTTGGTGGCGGGATTTTTCAGCATGGCCATGTGGCGGCACTCCGGCCCGCGCTCGGCGGACCATTCGGATTCAAGGGTGGTTGTGCTTCATCGCGGTTTAGACCCCCGCGCGGGCGCGTGCCGGTGTTCCAGCTTCAGGCCGGAATCCGCACGCCCTTGGTAAGTCGCGCGGTCGCCCGCAGGCGCGGCAGGGCGCGGCGGGCGGTAGTCGTGGCGGTGGCGCTGAACATGGCGACGGAGGATAGCCCCGAATGCACGGAAATCAAGCCTTCGGCGCGACAGGCGGCCTACGCAGGCGGCGCCAAAGCACGGTCAGGGGGCCGGAGGCGGCGTAGATCAGGAACACCACGAACAGCACCTGCGGCGGATTGATCGCCACCAGCGCCAGCAGGCCGACCACCGCCGCGAACGGCAGAAAGCGCATGCGGCCGCCGAGATTGAGCTTCTTGAAACTGTTGTAGCGGATGCTGCTGACCATCGACAGCGCGGTGAGCAGGGTCAGCGGCGCGGCGACGAACAGCACATCGCGGCCGCTCACTTCCCAGACGTCGACTGCGCTCCAGACGAAGAAGGTGACCAGCGCCGCCGCCGCCGGGCTCGGCAATCCGAAGAAATCCTTGCTGCCGCCGGCGATGTTGGCCAGCACATTGAAGCGCGCCAGCCGCAGCGCGGCGCAGGCGGCATAGGTGAAGGCGATCACCCAGCCCAGCTTGCCACCCAGCCAACGGTATTCGGCCAGGCCGGAAAGGCTGTAGGCGTAGATGACGATGGCCGGCGCGATGCCGAAAGCGACCATGTCGCAGAGCGAGTCGTACTCCTTGCCAAAATCGGTGGAGGTATTGGTCATGCGGGCGATGCGGCCGTCGAGGCCATCGGCAAACATCGCCACCAGGATGCCGACGCAGGCATGGTCGAAGCGTCCCCCCATGGCCATGACGATGGCGTAGAAGCCACCGAACAGGGTGCCGGTGGTGAACAGGTTGGGCAGCAGGTAGATGCCCTTGGTGCGGAGAGGGCGGCGCCCCGGCGGCGGGGGCGGAGGAATCTGGGCCGGAGGAATCGGGGTGGCGCTGTCGCTCATCGCTCGGTTCTCCGCAGCAGGGTGGCCAGGACGGTCTCCCCGCATCTTATCGTCTGGCCCAGCGTCACTTCCACGCGCGACTCCGCCGGCAGGTAGACATCAATCTGCAGCGCCAGCCGGCGCAGCCCGCAGGGCCGGCCCTGGCCCAGTCGTTCGCCGAAGGAGACCCACACCGGCCGGGCGCCAAACAACCAGCCACGGGCGAGCACCACCAGGATGTCATCGCCCTCGTCGGTGTGGATGCGGCTGACCCCGCGCGCGGCGCCCGGAACCGACTGCAGCTCGCCTTCCACCGGCGCGCGCAGGAGGTAGTTGCTCCAGAAGCCGACCGCGATACCGATGCGGATCGCCTCGCGCCCAAGCCAGGGATCGTGGCATTCGCGCCGGAAGCAGACGCGGCCGTCGACCGGCGCCAGCACCCCGAGCGGCTTGGCCGCGCCGTGCGGTTCGAAGTCGCGGGTGTAGTGCGCCAGCAACGGCAAGGGCAGCGCCAGCAGCAAGGCCAGCGGCAGGCGATCCGCCTCGTAGGCCAGGAAGGCCGCCAGCGCCAGCAGGCTGATCAGCAGCCAGCCTTCGGGTGCGATGCGGAGTATCGGGGCGTAGGCGCTGCGCATGGTTCAGGCGGCGAAAAACAGCGCGGCGCGATCCGTCCGGACGACGAACCGCGCCGCGAGGCTCACGCTCAGTTCTTGGTCTTGTCGACCAGCTTGTTCTTGGCGATCCACGGCATCATCGAGCGCAGGCGGGCGCCGACTTCCTCGATCTGGTGCTCGGCGCCGAGACGGCGACGGGCCTTGAGCAGCGGCTGGCCGGCCTGGTTCTCGAGCACGAAGTCGCGCGCGAACTTGCCGGTCTGGATGTCGGTGAGGACGCGCTTCATCTCCTTCTTGGTCTCTTCGGTGACGATGCGCGGGCCGGTCACGTAGTCGCCGTACTCGGCGGTGTTCGAGATCGAGTAGCGCATGGTCGAGATGCCGCCCTCGTACATCAGGTCAACGATCAGCTTGAGCTCGTGCAGGCACTCGAAGTAGGCCATTTCCGGCGCGTAGCCGGCTTCGACCAGGGTTTCGAAGCCAGCCTGCACCAGGGCCGAGGCGCCGCCGCAGAGCACCGCCTGTTCGCCGAACAGGTCGGTTTCGGTTTCCTCGCGGAAATTGGTCTCGATGATGCCGGCGCGGCCGCCGCCGTTGGCGCTGGCGTAGCTCAGGGCAATCGTCTTGGCATTGCCGCTGGCGTCCTGATGGATCGCGATCAGGCTCGGCACGCCGCCACCCTGGGTGTAGGTCGAACGCACCGTGTGACCGGGGCCCTTGGGCGCGACCATGATCACGTCCAGGTCGGCGCGCGGCTCGATCAGCTGGAAGTGGATGTTGAAGCCGTGAGCGAAGGCGAGCGCGGCGCCCTTCTTGAGGTTGCCGACAATCGACTCCTCGTAGATCTTCCGCTGGTCCTGATCGGGCGCGAGGATCATCACCAGGTCGGCGGCCTTCACCGCCTCGGCGACTTCGGCGACCTTCAGGCCGGCGCTGGTGGCCTTGTCCCAGCTCTTGGAGCCTTTACGCAGGGCGACCGTGACGTCGACACCCGAGTCCTTGAGGTTCAGCGCATGGGCGTGGCCCTGCGAACCGTAGCCGACGATGACGACCTTCTTGCCCTGGATGATGGAGAGGTCGGCGTCTTTGTCGTAGTAGATGGAGATGCTCACGGATGCTTCCCTTGCTTCGGGTGGATAAGAACAGCGAAAGACGGGCGGGCGACTAAGCCTGGTGCAAGACCTTGTGGCCCAGGGCCAGCGCGGCGACACCGGAACGGACCAGTTCCAGCACGGTCGAGATCTTCGCCAGCGCGGCGATGAAGGCTTCGACCTGCGCGGCGGTGCCGGCCAGTTGGGCGGTGCGGGTGTTGTCAGTGCCGTCCAGCGCGGTGGCGTGATGGTCACGCACGCAGTGGATGAAGGCATTGGCCTGCTGCGGCAGCAGTTCGATCTTGATGATCAGCAGCTCGCACTCGACATGGTCGGTGGCTGACAGGTCGGCAATGTCGACGACATCCACCAGCTTGCGGGTCTGGCCGACGATCTGCTCGATCACCGCGTCCGAGCCGGTGGTGACCAGGGTCAGACGCGAAACAGCGGCATCGTGGGTGGGCGCTACGCAGAGCGATTCGATGTTGTAACCGCGGGCGGAAAACATGTTCGCAACCCGCGACAGGGCGCCGGCTTCGTTCTGCAGCAGGATCGAAACAATGTGTCGCATGGACCGTAAACACCAGGGCCCGGTCTTTCGGGGACGCGAACCTTAGCGTCGCACCGCAGCAAACGCAATCCTGAGCCGCTCCGTGGCCGGGTTCCGCCGCAGCCGCCTCAGCCGCCCTGCCCGTACTGCTTGTGCACCCACTCGACCAGCTGCGCCCGGCGCCGGATGCCGAGCTTGTCGTAGAGATTGTAGGCGTGGGTGGACACCGTCGACGGCGCCAGGCCCAGGTCGCGGGCTATTTCCTTGAAGGTGAGGCCGCCGGCGAGCTTGCGGGCCACCTGCATCTCGCGGCCGCTGACGCTGGGCGCCCGCCGGTCGCGGCGCACCCGGACATGGCATTTTTCGCCGAACGGCTCCAGGCGGAAGTACAGGCCGTTGGCCGGGATGCCACGGCCGAATACCTTGGCGTCGAGTTCGATCTGGAACGGCAGGCTGCGACCGTCCCAGGCCGGATCGGCGGAGCGCAGGTAGTCCTCGAACACCCGGTCGGCGGACTCGATGGTGCCGGCGGCATCGACAATGGCGAAGCCGACCGGGTCCGGATCACCGCCCCGAGCCTCGCGCAGCAGGGCCTGCAGCCGGCGCGACAGCCGCTCGGCACTGACCAGATGCTCCAGGGCTTCCAGCAGGAAGCGCCGCTCTTCATCCGAAAAGCTCGCCGGCGCCGCGCGCTGCCAGGTGAATTCGTGGCGGGCGCCCTCCACCGGCTCCAGGATCTCGATCCGCAAGGTGGTGAACTCGGCCCGGGGGTCACCCGCCAGCCCGGCCATGCACAGCTCGCGGATTCCCGAGGGGGTCAGCACGCACCAGCGTGCCTGCGACATCACCAGCTGCTCAACCAGACAGGACAAGCCCCATTGCGGAAATTGCTCACGATGGTCAAAGACACCGGAGTAAAGGGTTCCCACGATAGTCGGCACGAGCAACTCCTAAAGGCTTACCAGGGCAAGGGGATCAAGCCGGCATCCGCCAAATGCCGTTCGCATACTCCGGGGGGCGCCGGCTAGTAGCTATCGTAGTTATTACGGACCCTTAGTGTTTTGAACGAGCCTTCCCCTCATCGGGGGATGGACCGCGCCGGTCGGCTGAACCTGTGGATAATGGCCCACCACCGGCCCTCTCCCGAATGTCCGTCAATCTGCCCCTGCCGCCGCCGCCCGAGGCAGCCCCCGCCGAAATCCAGGAGCGTCAGGCCGCAGCCCCGCTGGAACTGGTCGTGGCCGGCACCCGCCTGCGGATCAACGCACCAGCCAACCTGCAACTGCCGGACCTCGTCGGCGGCCTGGCCGGTGCGCGCGATGCGGTCGATGCCCTGCGCCGCCTGCCCTACCTGGCCATTGCCGCCGGCCATCTCTCGATCCGCACGTACTACCTGCAGGAAGCCGACGGCAGCCTGCGAGTCTGGCTGCTGCCGCAGCCGGTGGTGGCGGTGAGCGGCGACAGCCCGCTGCGCGCGTACTTCGACGGTCTGGTGAAGCAATCTCGCCCCCTGAATCCCTCCGGTCTGGAACCGGCCCGCACCCTGGCCGGGCTGCACGCACGCCGGGCCGGCCTGTCGTCGACCCCGCGCCTGCTCCCCGAAGGCCAGGGCCTGCGCCTGCAGGTGCCGGCAGTCGCCGACGGCCAGCGTGGCAGCGTCCGCGTCAGCTACGGCAACCCGGGCAACCGCTATGTCGGCCGCCGCTTTGTCGATCTAGAGGCCAGCATGGCCAGCCGTGGCGGCACCGAGCTGAGCCTGTTCTGGCGCGAGTCGGACCGGCTGTTCCAGGGCATCCAGGCCGACTACCACGAGCAGTCGCTGGCGCTCAGCCAGTATCGGCCGCTGGGCCTGTTCAGCCTGCGCGGGCGGCATTTCGAATACCGCGTCCGCGAACCCGAGCAGCCCATCCTCGACGGCGCCCAGGAGCAGGTCGAGCTGAGCTGGCTGGCGATCCCGCGCGCCGACTTCCGCGCCCGCTGGACGGTTGAGACCAAGCTCGACTACATCAACCAGTCGCTGCGGCAGAATCTCGACCACAGCCTGATCCGTGGCGAGCGCTATCCCTCGCTGGCCTTGACGCTGCAGCGCACGGCCACCGCCACCGTGCTGGCGCGCCGGCTCGACTACGACCTCAGCGTCCTGCTGCGCCAGGGACTGGGACAGGCTGACTCCGACGGCAATTCCGATCTTGATTACCGGCTGGGCCGCACCGGACTGGGCGCGCGCTGGCGCCTGGCGCCGGAACTGGCGCTTGAGGCCCAGCTCGCCGGGCAGTGGAGCGACAACCGCCTGCCGGACGCCCAGCTCTGGGCTCTCGGTGGTTCGCAGTTCATGCGGGCCTGGTTTCCCGGCGTCGCGCTCGGAGATCGCGGCGGCTACGGCCGCCTGTCGCTGCTGCATCCTCGGGCCGCCGACGGCGCCTGGCAGTTGACCCCGGCCGCCCACCTGGAATGGGGGCGCAGTGATCGCGACGGTAGTCCGGACGCGCGTCTGGCCGACGCGGCGCTGTCGCTGGATTTCCGCTACGGCCGCTACTGGTCCGGCAGCCTGGGCAGCGCCCTGCCGATTTCCGAGGACAGCGATCCTCGTCTGCGGGAGGGCGCGCGCGCCGGCTTCTTCTTCCGCCTTGCCGCCGAGCTGTAACCGGGCTTCCGGGGCCGCCAGGACCTGCGGCGCGAGCCCGGAAATGCTATAAACCGCGCCCCTTTTGACCTCACGATCCGCCCCCGGATCGCGCGCCAGCCCCAGAGACGCTCATGAACGCCGCCAAGCCGCTCTCCCAGCACCCCAAGTCCGGTCAGACCATGACGGGTGCCGAGATCGTCGTCCAGATCCTCGCGGATGAGGGCGTCGGCGCCATCTTTGGCTATTCGGGCGGCGCCATCCTGCCCACCTACGACGCGGTGTTCCGCTACAACCAGGGCAACCTCAAGGCCGACGGCCGCGAACCGATGCCGCTGATCGTGCCGGCCAACGAACAGGCCGCCGGTTTCATGGCCGCCGGCTATGCCCGCGCCTCCGGCAAGGTCGGTGTCTGTCTGGTGACCAGCGGCCCGGGTGCCACCAATACGGTGACGCCGGTGCGCGACTGCATGGCGGACTCGATCCCGATCGTGGTGCTCTGCGGCCAGGTGCCGACGGCGGCCATCGGTTCCGACGGCTTCCAGGAAGCACCAATCAGCTCGATCATGGGCCCCTGCGCCAAGCACGTGTTCCTGGTCACCGATGCCAGCCAGCTGGAAGCGACCGTGCGCACCGCCTTCGAAATCGCCCGCACCGGCCGCCCCGGCCCGGTGGTGGTAGACATTCCCAAGGACGTGCAGAACTGGAGCGGCCACTTCCAAGGCCACGGGGTGCTGCCCATCCCCGGCTATCGGCAGCGGCTGGCACAGGTCAGCAACAACCGCCTTTCGGAGCCGCAGAAACAGCGTTTCCTGGACCTGCTGCGCGGCGCCAAGCGCCCGCTGATCTACGCCGGCGGCGGTGTCATCCTCGGCGAGGCCAGCGCCGAGCTGACGGCTTTCGCCGACGCCTACGGCATTCCGGTCACCACCACCCTGATGGGCATCGGCAGCTACGACACCACCGCGCCGCGCGCCCTGCACATGCTGGGCATGCACGGCACCGCCTTCGCCAATTACGCGGTCGATGACTGCGATGCGCTGATCGCCATCGGCGCGCGCTTCGATGACCGGGTCGCCGGTGTGCCCGGCAAGTTCGCGCCCAGCGCCAAGTGGATCGCTCACTTCGATGTCGACCCCAGCGAGATCAACAAGGTCAAGCGCGTGCACTGGCACCATGTCGGCGAATTGCGCGGCGCGCTGGACGACTTGCGCGGCCACCTCGACCAGGCCGATTTCCGTCCGGACTACCGCGACTGGCATGACCACATCGCGGCACTGAAGCAGACCCATGCGCTCAACTACGAACGCGAGGGCGAGCTGATCCAGCCGCATGCGGTGATCCAGGCGCTGAACGCCGTGACCCGTGGCGAGGCGGTGGTTGCCACCGGCGTCGGCCAGCACCAGATGTGGGCGGCGCAGTACTTCGACTTCAAGCAGCCGCGGCTGTGGCTGACCAGCGGCTCCATGGGCACCATGGGCTTCGGCCTGCCGGCCGCCATCGGCGCCGCCTTCGCCTGCCCCGACAAGATCGTCATCGACATCGACGGCGACGCCTCGATCCGGATGAATCTCGGCGAGCTGGAAACGGCGACCACCTACAACCTGCCCGTCAAGATTGTGGTGCTCAACAACTACGGCGACGGCATGGTCAAGCAGTGGCAGCGACTGTTCTTCGACAGCCGCTACTCCGGCTCCGATAAGTCGCTGCACCGCAAGGACTTCATCAAGGCGGTGCAAGCCGATGGCTACCAGTTCGCGCGCCGGGTCGACCGCAAGGAAGACCTGGCCGGCGCGGTGGCCGAGTTCCTGGCCTTCCCGGGCCCGGCCTTCCTGGAGGTGATCATCGATCCCATGGCTAGCGTCTATCCGATGGTGGGTCCGGGCATGAGCTACAGCGAGATGATCACCGGCCCCTGGATCAACTCGCGCACCAGCGAAAAAAAAGCCGAGAAGCAGGACAAGGCCGACCTGTTCTGAGCACGCCCGCGCAAGAGAGCCGCCGCGCGCGGCTTTTTTGTTGCCCCGAATGGATCAGGTGCCGCACAGTTCCCTGACCCACACTGCCCCATTCCAAACCCCAACGAGGAAAGCCATGTCCGAGGCACATGTCGTCACCAGCCTGCACGACCGCGTACTGACCGTCCGCTTCAACCGGCCGGACAAGAAGAACGCCTTGACGGGCGCCATGTACTCGGCGCTGGCCGAGGCCTTCACTGGCGCCAACAGCAATCCGGAGGTCCGCTCGGTGCTGATCCTCGGGCAGGCCGACTGCTTCACCGCCGGCAACGATCTGGTCGACTTCCTGGCGGTGCCGCCCAATGGCCCGGACAGCCCGGTGGTGCGCTTCATGCGCTCGCTGGCCAACCTCGAGAAACCGGTCATCGCCGGTGCCAGCGGCATCGCCGTCGGCGTCGGGGTCACCCTGCTGCTGCACTGCGACTTGGTCTACTGCGGTGAGCAGACCAAGCTCAACATGCCCTTCGCCAGTCTGGGCATCTGCCCCGAGTTCGCCTCCAGCTACCTGCTGCCGCGCCTGATGGGCCATGTGCGGGCCGCCGAGTTGCTGCTGCTGGGCGAGGGCTTCGGTGCCGCGAAGGCGCTGGAGTACGGGTTGGTGAACGCCGTTCTGCCCAATGCCGAGGTCGAGGCCACGGCCCGCGCCAAGGCGCTGCAGGTCGCCGCCATGCCGCCGCGCGCCAGCCGCATCACCAAGATGCTGCTGAAGAAGTGGAGCCTGCCCACCATCAACGAAGCGGTGGATTTCGAAGCCGGCTACTTCATGGCCATGCTGAAGGACCCCGAGGCGCGCGAGGCCATGACCGCCTTCATGCAGAAGCGCAAGCCGGACTTTTCCAGCTTCAACTGAGTCGGCTCAGGGTCGAATTGCTGCACCCCGGATAAGGAACGTCAGGGTGCAGCAAGATGCAGTGCAGGCGCCTTGACGCTGCCCACCGCCGGTCGCAGGATGCCCGGCAGACGCCGCGTCACGGCGCAGCTACCGGTTCCGCCATGAAGAAACTCCCTGTCGTCACCGCCGGCAAGCGCGAGCGCAACAAGCTCGCCAACCGCGAGGCCATTCTCGACGCTGCCCGCAAGTGCTTTCTCAAGCAGGGCTATGACGCCGTCACCGTGCGGGACGTCATCCGCATGACCGGCCTCGCCGCCGGCACTTTCTACAACTACTTTCCGGACAAGGACTCGCTGTTCCGCGCCGTGCTGGAATCCCGGATGAACGACCTGATGGCATCGATGCACGCGGTGCGCATCAGCGCCACCACGGTCGAGAGCTTCATCAACGGCGCCTTCCGCACCCTGTTCGACCGCATCGCCGACGACCCGGGATTCTTCCGGCTGATCATGCGCAACGAACACGCGGTACGCACCCTGTTCCAGGACAGCGTCGTCGGCATTCCGATGCGGGCGCTGAAGGAGGACGTAGTCGCCGCCATCGAGCGCGGCATCTTTCCGCCGCTGGACGTGGATCTGATGACCTCGGCGTTCTTCGGCGTCGGCTTCGAGATCGGCCGCACGCTCTCGGTCGCCAAGAAACCAGACCCGGATGCGGCGGCCGCGTTCGCGACCCGGCTGATGACCGCCGGAGTCCAGGCCTTCGGCATTCAGCAGAGCGACTCGGCGCGACGCAAGAAAGGCGAGGTCGCAATTCGCGGCTCGCTCCCCTGACCGTCGTCATGCAAAAAAAGCCGGGGCAAGCCCCGGCTTTTTTATTGCCACGGAACGCTCAGTGCACGCGCTGCAGCACCGTCGCCACGCCCTGGCCCATGCCGATGCACATGGTCGCCAGGCCGTACTCGCCGCCGTTCTCCTGCAGCACATGCGCGAGCGCGCCGGTGATGCGGGCGCCGGAGCAGCCGAGCGGATGGCCGAGCGCGATGGCGCCGCCCTTGAGGTTCACCTTGTCCATCTTGTCGGTGATCTTGAGGTCCTTCATCACCGCCAGCGACTGGGCAGCAAAGGCCTCGTTCAGCTCGAAGTAGTCGATCTTGCTGATGTCGAGGTCGGCGCGCTTGAGCGCCTTCTGGGTGGCCGGCACCGGGCCGATGCCCATGATCGAAGGATTGCAGCCAGCGGCGGCGACCGACACGATCTTCGCCATCGGCTTCAGGCCCAGTTCCTTGGCCTTGGCGGCCGACATCACCAGCACGCAGGAGGCGCCGTCGGAGATCGCCGAGGAGGTACCTGCAGTGACGCTGCCCTTGGGATTGAAGGCCGGCTTCAGCTTGGCGAGATCGGCGAGGTTGGCGTCGGCGCGCACCACCTCGTCGTGCTCGACCAGGATCGGCGTGCCGTCGGCGTCGTGGCCCGGGGTCGGCACCACTTCGTTCTTGGTCTTGCCTTCCATGATCGCGGCGTAGGCCTTCTTGTGGCTGGCGAGCGCGAACTCGTCCTGCTGCTCGCGGCTGATGCCGTGCGTCTGGGTCAGCATCTCCGCTGTCAGGCCCATCATGGCAGCGGCCTTGGCGGTGTTCATGCTCATCGCCGGAGCGCCATCAAAGCCATGCGTCATCGGCACATGGCCCATGTGCTCGACACCGCCACAGATATAGACCTCGCCGATACCGGCCTGGATGTTGGCGAAGGCGGTATGGATGGCGGTCATCGAGGAGCCGCAGAGGCGGTTGACGGTCTGGCCCGCCACCGAATGCGGCAGGCCGGCCATCAGGCCGGCGTTGCGGGCGATGTTGAAACCCTGCTCCAGGGTCTGGCCGACGCAACCCCAGATCACGTCCTCGACATCCGAGGGCTTGAGCGCAGCATTGCGGGCCAGGATGGCTTTGATCACGTGCGCCGAAAGCTCTTCGGCGCGGACATTGCGGTAGACACCGCCCTTGCTGCGGCCCATCGGGGTGCGGACTGCATCGACGATAACAACGTCAGTCATGGCAAATCTCCTACTAAGTGAATTCGGTGGGCGGGCAACTTACTTGGGGTAGTAGGTCTTGCCTTCGGCGGCCATCTGCTTCATCGACTCGGTCGGCTCGTAGAGCTCGCCAAGATGGGCGTACTTGGCGCACTTCTCAAGGATGGTCTTCATGCCCAGCGAATCGGCGTACTTCAGCGCGCCGCCACGGAACGGCGGGAAGCCAATCCCCATGATCAGGCCCATGTCGGCCTCGGCCGGAGTCTCGACGATGGTCTCGTCCAGGCAGCGCACGGTCTCGATGATCATCGGGATCATCATGCGGTCGACGATCTCCTCGTCGCTGAAGTCCTTGGTGCCTTCCGGCTGCACCGTGGCGATCAGCTCGTAGCTGTCCGGGGTGACTTCCTTCTTCGGCTTGCCCTTGGGGTCGGTGGTGTACTTGTAGAAGCCGATGCCGTTCTTCTGGCCGAAGCGCTTGTTTTCGTACATCACGTCCATCGCGGTGCGGAAGGACTTGTTCATGCGGTCGGGGTAGCCCTCGGCCAGCACATCGCCGACGTGGTGGCTGGTGTCGATGCCGACCACGTCCTGCAGATAGGCCGGGCCCATGGGCCAGCCGAAGGTCTCCATCACCTTGTCCATCTTCTGGAAATCGGCGCCGTCGCGGATCAGGCCGGTCCAGCCACCGAAATAGGGGAACAGGATGCGGTTGACCAGAAAGCCCGGGCAGTTCTTGACGACGATGGCGGTCTTGCCCATCGAGGTGGCATAGGCCACGGTGGTGGCAATCGCTTCCTTCGAGGTCTTGGGCGCGTAGATCACTTCCACCAGCGGCATCTTGTGCACCGGATTGAAGAAGTGCATGCCCAGGAAGTTCTCGGGGAACTGCATCGCGGTCGACAGCTCTTCGATCGAGATCGATGAGGTGTTGCTGGCGATGATCGTGCCCGGCTTGACCACCTTCTCGACGTCGGCCAGCACGCTCTTCTTGACCTTGGGATTCTCGACCACGGCCTCGACGACGATGTCGACGCCACCGAAGTCGCCATAGTTCAGGGTCGGGCGGATCTCGCTGAGGATGGCGCCGGCCTTCACCGGGGTCAGCTTCTTGCGGTCAACCTGGGCCGACAGCAACTTGTTCGCCTCGCCCATGCCGATATCCAGCGCCTTGTCGGCGATGTCCTTCATGATGATCGGCGTGCCCTTGCTGGCGCTCTGGTAGGCGATGCCGCCACCCATGATGCCGGCGCCGAGCACGGCGGCCTGCTTCACCGGCCGCGCGATCTTGCCGGCGGCCTTGGCCTTCTTCTTCAGCAACTGGTCGTTGAGGAACAGGGCGATCAGGGCGTCGGAAACCGTGGTCTTGGCCAACTTGGCGAAGGTGGCGGCCTCAATCTTCAGCGCCTCGTCACGGCCCTTGCCGGCGGCCTTCTCGATGGCCGACACCACGGCGACCGGTGCCGGGTAGTTCTTGCCCGCCTTGCCGGCAATGAAGCCCTTGGCGGTGCTGAACACCATCATGCCGCTGAGGTTGTCGAGCGTGAGCTTGCTCTTCTTCTGCTCACGCCGGGCCTTCCAGTCGAACTGGCCCGCCTGGGCGGCCTTGAGCATCTTCAGGGCGGCCTCCTTGAGCTTCTCGGGGGCGACCACGCCATCAACGGCGTGCACCTTGAGCGCGGCCTCCGGCTTCTGCTGCTCGCCGCCGGCGATCCACTCGATGGCGTTGTCGGCACCGATCAGGCGCGGCAGGCGCACGGTGCCACCGAAACCCGGGATGATGCCCAGCTTGGTTTCCGGCAGGCCGATCTGGGCCTTGGTCGACATCACGCGGTAGTCGGTGGCGAGCGCCATCTCCAGGCCGCCGCCGAGTGCGATGCCATTGATGGCGGTGATCGAGGGGAAAGGCAGATCCTCGATGGCGTTGAAGATGTGGTTGGCCTCGAAGGCCCAGGCCGCGATCTCTTCCTCCGACTTCTGGAAGGTCTTGCCGAATTCGGTGATGTCGGCGCCGACGATGAAGACGTCCTTGCCGGAGGTGATCAGCAGGCCGGTCAGGCTGCTGTCGGCGGCCAGCGCCTTGGCGACCTCCGAAAGCTCGGTAACGGTGCGCAGGTCGAACTTGTTGACGGAGTCCGTCTTGTTGTCGAAGCACAGCTCGGCGATACCGCCGTCCAGCTTCGTGACCTGGATGGATTGGCCTTGATACATGAGCACCTCGGTTGGTTTTGGGAAATCGGCTTGGGGCCGCGCCGCGCCCTTCCTCCGGGCGGCGGGACCTTGGGGGAGCGCGACTTTAGCGCCAGACCTCAGGTCCGGCAATGCGGTAACCAACCATCCGGTATGCGGGAAAACTTGATCCAAGCCAGGCAAAAATTGCCGCTTTGACGATAACTTAGCCAATTCCTTAAGATATTCCCTGCCGTTCCTTACACAAACAAGCATTACGGGGAGTTCAGACATGACCAAGCGGTTTGACCAGATCAAGACCTCGTTCGACAAGCTGCGCAAGGATTCGCTGGATGTGGTGGCCAATGCCAACAAGATCGTCAGTCAGGGCGTTCACCGCCTGGCCGAGCACGAGCTGAAGGCACTCAATGACACCTATCGCACCGTCCTGGCCTCGCTCAAGGACGCCAAGAAGGGCGATTCCATCAAGGATGTCGCCGGCCGCCAGCTCGACGTCATGCAGGACAGCGTCAACAAGCTGATCGCCAGCACCCGCGAGTCCATCGGCATCCTTGCCGACACCCGCCAGGAACTGGCCGGCCTGGTCAGCGGCGGCCTGAAGTCCGGCGCCGTTGCCGAAGCCGAGCTGGCCAAGGTCGCCGGCAAGGCCAAGAAGGCGGTCGAGGGCGTCAAGCTTGCCGCCGCCGATGCCCAGAAGAAGGCCGGCCAAGTCACTGCCCAGGCCAAGGCCTCGGCGGGCAAGGTCGCTGCCAGCGTGCAGGCCGACGCCCACAAGGTTGCTGCCGTGGTGCGGAAGGACGTCAAGATCGTCAAGCAGCGGGTCGGCTCGGTGCTGGACATCAAGCCGAAGGCGGCGGCAGTCAAGAAGCCGGTGGTGGCGGTCAAGCCCTCCGCCAACTCGCGCGCCAACCGCGCCACCAGCAAGGCCAAGAAGGCCGCCGGCTCGGTGATCGACACGGTCAAGAAGATGGGCTGATCGCCCACCTGCGGTACCCTGCACGAAGCCCGCCGTCGGCGGGCTTTTTGCTGCCAGTCCCTCCAAACTAGCGCGCCATGCTCAGCCTGCAAGAAAGTACCGACATCTGCCGTCTGCTGGCCGATTCCAGCCGTCTTCGCCTGCTGCTCTTGCTGGAGTCGCACGCGCTGTCCGCAGCGGAACTCAATGAGGTGACCGGTCTGGCGCAGAGCCGGGTCTCCACCCACCTGGCCAAGCTCAAGCAGGCCGGCCTGGTGCGCACCGAGCGCGGCGAGGGTGCGGCGCTGTACTCCGCCAGCGCCCCGCTGGGCGCCGCCGCCGAGCTCTGGCTGTCGCTGCGGCCACGTCTGGACGATGCCCAGACCCGGGTCGACCTGGAGCGCGCCGAGCAGGTATTGCGCGCCCGCACCGCCGGACAGACCTGGGCCGAGTCGGTGGCCGGGCGCATGGAGCGCCACTATTCGCCGGGCCGAACCTGGGAAACCACCGCCCACGCCCTGATCGGTCTGGTGCGGCTGGGCCAGGTGCTGGACCTCGCCTCCGGCGACGGGGTGTTCGCCGAGCTGATCGCCCCGCGCTGCCAGCAGCTGACCTGCCTGGACATCAGCGAAACGGTATTGGCGGCGGCGCGGCGCCGGCTCACCGGCTTCGCCAACATCCAGTTGCGGCAGGGCGACATGCACGCCCTGCCCTTCGCCGACGCCAGCACCGCCCAGGGCTTCGATGTGGTGTTCGCCCTCAACGCCCTGGCCTATTCCCAGGATCCTGGCCGGATGCTGGCGGAAGCTGCCCGGGTCTTGAAGCCCGGTGGCCTACTAGTGGTGGCGGCGCTGCACCGGCATCCGCATGCGGAGACCCAGAGAGCCTACGATCACGCCAACCTGGGCTTTGAAACCGCCGAGCTGGCGAGCTTGTTGGGTTCAGCGGGACTGCGTGTCGAGCGCTGCGAAGTGACCTCGCAGGAGAGCCGTCCGCCCTATTTCGAGGTCATCACCGCGGTCGCACAGCGACCCTAGGTCTTTGCTGCCTCGGCCGCCGGCAGGTCTTCCATCCAGAAGCACTGGCCGGCTTTCTTGACCAGGCCCTTGAGCCGCGCCTGATGCAGCTCTATTTCCTCGGCACTGGCGCGCGGCACCGGCAGCGCCAGGCCGGCGGACTGGCTGCGCAGCTGATCCAGCAGGCGCGAATGCCGCGCGCCCTGGGTGCCGCCGGCCTGTTCCAGCGTCAGCCGCGACTGGCCGCCGGTCATCGCCAGGTAGACGTCGGCCAACAGGCGCGCGTCCAGCAGGGCGCCGTGGAAATCGCGGCCCGAATTGTCGACGCCGTAGCGCTTGCAGAGGGCGTCGAGATTGACCTTCTGCCCCGGGTGCAGCTTGCGCGCCATCGCCACCGTGTCGGTGATCTTGCACCGCTCGGCCAACGGCTGGTCGTAGCCGCAGCGCAGGAATTCCCGGTTCAGGAAGCCGACATCGAAGGCGGCGTTGTGAATGACCAGCTCGGCGCCGGTCAGATAGTTGCGCAGCTCCTCGGCGATTTCGTGAAAAAGTGGCTTGTCAGCCAGGAAGCTGTTGGTCAGTCCATGCACCTGTACGGCGCCGGCGTCGATCTCGCGGTCCGGGTTCAGGTACTTGTGCAGGTTCTTGCCGGTCGGCCGTCGGTTGATCAGCTCCAGGCAACCGATCTCGATGATGCGATGGCCCTGGTCGACTTCCAGGCCGGTGGTTTCGGTGTCGAGGATGATCTGGCGCATGGGGAGTTGCTTCAGCGGGCGGCTGCGGCGCGCTGACTAGCTTCCAAGCCCTGGTTGGCAAGACGATCCGCCGCTTCGTTGCCGGGATCGCCAGCGTGACCCTTGACCCAACGCCAATCGACGGCATGTCGCGCCGCCGCCGTATCCAGCCGCTGCCAGAGATCCTGGTTCTTCACCGGCGCCTTGCTGGCGGTCCTCCAACCCCGGGCCTTCCAGCCTGGCAGCCACTCCATGATTCCGGAGCGGACGTAGACCGAGTCGGTATAGAGCGTCACCGTGCAGGGTTCCTTGAGCGTCTCCAGCGACTGGATGGCGGCCATCAACTCCATGCGGTTGTTGGTCGTTTCCGGCTCGCCACCGCAAATCTCGCGGACCTGACCGCGAAACTCCATGCGCGCGCCCCAGCCACCCGGGCCGGGATTGCCGCGACAGGCGCCATCGGTGTGGATCATCACCGTCTTACGCACCGCCGACGTCATCCGGGCTCGCCGCCATTGCGATGGGCCGCCACGCCCGGCACCCCGATCAGGGGCTTGATCTGCGCCCGCAGCGGCCGGCCGAGCAGGCTTAGGGGCGCGACCTGCTTCTTGGCGGCGACCAGATAGGCCTCGCCGAACGGCCGCAGCAGGCGCGCCGGCGTGAACGGACCGCCTTCGGCATGCGGCGCCAGCCAGGGAAAGCCAACGCCGAAACGACGGATCTCGACGATCTCGAAGTCGAGCAGCCGCAGCCAGTCGCTGACCCGGCCGGCCGAGTAGAACTGCGTGGTCGAAGGCAGGGCACTGGGGGCCAGACCCAGGCGGCGGCGCCAGCCCAGGGCGCCCCAGGGATTGAAGCCCAGCAGCAGCAGGCGGCCGCGATCAGACAGCACCCGCGAAGTCTCGCGCAACAGCCGGTGCGGCGAACTCACCGATTCCAGAGTGTGCGGCAGCAGCACTGCGTCCACGCTCTTGGCCGCCAGCGGCAGGTGGCGAGCGTCGACACGCGCCTGCGCGCCGGCCTGCTTGCCGAGCACCAGCACCGCCCGGTGCAGCATCTCCGAACCCTGGAGCCAGTCCCCCTCGCTGCCCCAGTGACCGATCTGGAGGAAATGGCGACCGAACAATTCCGGCAACTGGCGCGCGACCTCAGCGCGCTCCAGGGCGGTCAGCCGCCGGCCATGCATGGACTCCGCCCAGCGCAGGGCGGAATCAGTGCCGACAGGGGCGGGTACCGGAGACTCTTGCATGATTGACGTTGGAGGGAAGCGCGCGCGACCATCGGCCGCAGTGGACACAATATCTGCCATCCCGGCCCTGGAAGACAACTATATCTGGGCCTTCACCCAGGGCGCGCAGGCCGTCGTGGTCGATCCGGGCGAGGCAGCGCCGGTGCTGGCCTGGCTGCAGGGCGGCGGCTTGCGCCTGCACGACATCCTGCTCACCCACCATCATCCGGACCATATCGGCGGCGTCGCCAGTCTGGTGACCGCCACCGGTGCCCGGGTCTGGGGCCACGGCGCCGACCGCCACCGGCTGCCGGCGCTGGACGTCGCGCTCGGCGAGGGCGACCACGCCCGGCCGCTGGGCTTCGATTTCACCGTGATGGCAACCCCGGGGCACACGCTGGGGCACATCTGCTATGCCGGGCACGGCCGCCTGTTCTGCGGCGACACCCTGTTCTCGGCCGGCTGCGGCCGGATGTTCGAGGGCAATCCGGCGCAGTACCAGCACTCGCTGGCGCGGCTGGCGGCGCTGCCGGACGACACCGCGGTCCATTGCGCGCACGAATACACGCTGTCCAATCTCGCCTTTGCCTGCAGCCTGGAGCCCGACCACGCCGGCCTCGCCGAGGCCCTGGCCAGCACCCGCCGCCGCCGCGCCGAAGGCCAGATCACCCTGCCCTCGCGGCTTGGTTGGGAGAAGCGCCACAATCCCTTCCTGCGCTGCGCCGAGCCGGCGCTGGCGCGTGCCGTCGGCCTACCCGAGGCCGGGCCGGCGGCGGTGTTCGGCGCCTTGCGGGCCGGCAAAGACCGTTACCGGGGCCGCTGATGCCGCGCCGCTACGCACTCCTGCTGAGCCTGGCCCTGTGCCTGGGCAGCGCCCAGGCCGCAGAGCCGGCGGCGACGAGCATCTGGCCGCGCATCGCCGCCGGCATGCACCTGGAGCGCACAGCCCGCCCCGAGGTGCAGCGCTGGATCGAGTCCTATACCGCGCATCCCGCCGCCCTGAGCCGCATGCTGGAGCGCGCCAGCCCCTTCCTTTACTTCATCGTCGAAAGCGCGGAACTGCGCGAGCTGCCGATGGAGCTGGCGCTGTTGCCCGCGGTGGAAAGCGGCTTTGACGCCCATGCCCGCTCGCGCTCGGCCGCCACCGGGCTCTGGCAGTTCGTGCCGGTGACCGGCAAGGACTACGGCCTCGGTGAAAACAGCAGCTACGACGCCCGTCGTGATCCGGTGGCCTCGACGCGGGCGGCGCTGAGCCACCTGCAGCTGCTGCACGACGAATTCGACGACTGGCTGCTAGCCCTGGCCGCCTACAACGCCGGCGCCGGCACCATGCGCCGGGCGCTGCGCTCGGCGCCGACGCGGGACTTCTGGCGGCTGCCACTGCGCCAGGAGACCCGTGACTACGTTCCCAAGCTGCTGGCGTTGGCAGCCGTGGTACGCGAACCCGGGCGCTACGGCATCCAGCTGCCGGAGATCGCCGACCGCACCGCCGCCGACCTGATCGCGACCGACCGCATCGCGCTCGGCAGCGCGCTGAAATCCGCCGCCGTCGACGAAGCCCTGCTGCGCCGCTTCAACCCCGGCCTGAAGCAGACCGGCGACCGCGCCGCCGCCCCGAGTCTGCTGTTGCCACCCAGCGATGCCCTGGTGGTGCGCGCCGAACTGGCGCAGGCCGCCGCGCAGAACCAGCCAAGTTGGGCGCCGCCGCCGACCGAGCCGCTGATGCTGGCCGCCGACACCCGCCCCGATCCGCTGGGGCTGCGGCAGTCCTCGCTACCACTCCGGCTGGACGAGCGCCAGAGCCTGGTCGCGGAACCAGAGTCGGCCGCGCCGGTCACAAGCCCCGGACCCGCCGGCGAGCCGGCGGGCCGGCACCGGGTGCAGCCGGGTGAAACCCTGTTCGCGATTGCCCGGCGGTATCGGGTGAGTGTCGAGGCACTGCGGCAGGCCAATCGCTTGCGAGTCGGCGAGGCGATAGTCGTGGGGCGCGAGTTGCGGTTGCCAGCCGTCACGGAAAACTGAATCAATCCACATGCTAACGACCCGGAAAATCTCGGCGATGACGCGCAGTTTTCATTTGCTACACTCGCCCCCCGCCCGATTTTCAGTTCCGGCATCCACTCCCGCATGCGCCTAAGACCGACCGCCCTCATGCGGCCTAGCTGGCTGTTGGCCGCGCTCCTATGGACGCAGGCAGTCCCGGCCGCCGAACCGCCGCAGCCCACCGCCGAGGCAATCGCCCTCGACGAGGCGATCCAGGGCCTCAAGGACGAGAGCCTGGAGCTCAACCGCGAGTTGCAGCAGCTCGAGGACAACTACGCCTACCCCCCGCACAGCGCGCTGTCGGTCTACCTGGGTTCGGTGGCACCCGCCGCCTTCATCACCGAGGTCGCGGTCAGCCTCGACGACGGCCCCTATACCCGCTACACCTACAACGAACGCGAGGCCCGCGCCCTGCGTGACAAGGGCCTGCACCGGGTGTTGCGGGCCAATGTCGAGCCGGGCCCCCATCGCATCCGGGTCGAGATGAGCGGCCGATCCTACAAGGACGTCAACGCGGCGCCGTTCAGCGAGCGCGCCGAAGGCGTGTTCGACAAGGGCGAGCGCGAGGCCGAGATCGAACTCAGCTTCGGCCGTGGTGGCAAGGTCACCGCCCTGCGCGGCTACAAGCCGGGCAGCAAGGACGACCCGCGCGTCCGCGCTGCCGACTTCCTCAATGGCGACGAGCGGCATTTCTCGGCGGCGCTGAACCTGTTGCAGTTGCGTGAGGAGCAGCAAGACCAGCGGATGCCGGCCGACTACCAGTGGCGCCTGGCGGAAAGCTATCTCGCCTTCGGCATGCGCGCGCGCGCCGAGGCGATCTACCGCGAACTGGCGGTGACCACCACCGATCACGTCGCGCTCGGCCGGGCGCGGCTGAAGCTGGCCGAGTTCCTGTACCAGCGCGGATTCCTGCAGGAATCCGCTACCTCGCTGCTGCGCATGCGCGAGAAGCTGCCCGAGCCGCTGATGGCGGCCTGGCAGGACCAGCTGTCACGCGCCTTGATGGCGCAGGGCCGCTACGGCGATGCGGTGGAAGTACTCACCGAGATGAAGAACGCCGACAAGCAGTCGTCCTATACCCGCTACAACCTGGGCATCGCCCTCATCAACGACGGCCGGGTCGCCGACGGCGAAACCCTGCTCGACCGCATCGGCCGGCTGCCGCCGCTGGATACCGAGAGCCTGGCGCTGCGCGACAAGGCCAATCTCACCCTGGGCTACCACTTCCTGCGCAAGCAGCAGGGCGGCACCGCCAAGCCCCTGTTCGGGCGGGTGCGGGTCGACGGTCCGCACTCCAACCGCGCGCTCCTGGGCCTGGGCTGGGCCGAGCTGGCGCCGCAGGGCGAGAAGCAGAAGAAGACCGAGATCGCCGATCCGCAGATCGAGGAGAACCCTCTGCGCGGCCTTGCCACCCTTGGCATCCTGATCAATCCGGCGCGGCTGGAGAACGACGTCTACAAGCGCGTCGGCCTGCGCAGCTTCAAGCTGGAAAAGGTGCAGAAGGAGGACGAGAAGACCCTGCGCAAGGCGCTGGTGCCCTGGGCCGAGTTGATCAACCGCGACCAGATGGACCCGGCGGTGCAGGAAGGCATGCTCGCCATCCCCTTCGCGCTCGACCGCGTCGGCGCCCACATCCAGGCGCAGCAGTTCTACGAGAAGGCGGTGGAGCTGCTCGAGGAAAGCCGCCGCCGCATTGACGCCGCCGGCCAGCAGATCCGCGCCGGCCGCATGGTGGAAACCATCGTCCGCCGCGACATCGACTCCGAGGCAGGCTGGAACTGGCGCCTGCGCGACCTGCCGGACGCACCGGAAACCTTCTACCTGCAGAGCATCATCGCCGAGAACCGCTATCAGGAGGCGCTGAAGAATTACCGTGATGTGCGCTTCCTCGCCCGCAATCTCGACGGTCTGCGTGGCCGCATCAACACCCTCGACTCGCTCTACGCCAGCCAGCCGCAGGGCGATGTCAGCCCGGCCGAACTGATCGAGCGCGCCCGCAGCGTCCGCAAGCTGGAAAAGCCCAAGCTCAAACTGCACCTGCGCATGGACGTGCTGCTCACCGCCCCCTACTCCGAGCCCGCGACCCCGGCGGCGCTGCCGCCGCTGCAACTGCAGCTGGCCAGCACGCCACCGCGCTTCAACGGTGCGCGGGAGCGCTCGGCCGAGCTGCGCCAGCGGCTGGACAGCCTGCGCGGACTGCTGGCGGACGCCGGCAACGAACAGTCGGCAGTGCTGCAGGAGATCGGCCTGCGGGAACTGGCCGGACAGAAGAAGCAGGTCGAGCGCTACCTCGTCGAGGCGCGCTTTGCACTGGCCCGCATCTATGAAGACCGCCTGAAGGGAGACGCCCGGTGAGTCGCCTTGCCACCCTCGTCGCCGGCCTGGTGATTGGCGGCCTGCTCGCCGCCTGCGGCCCCAAGCCCAATCTGCGGCCGCAGGACAAGAGCCCGGCGATCCGCACCCTGGGCAAGCAGAAGGCGCCGGACCAGGACAAGCTGCCGATCATCCTGTCCGACGCCATCACCCCGGACCCGGAAAAGGCGCTGGAGAACTACCGCAAGATCCTGGAGCTGGCGCCCGACGAGGCGATGCGTGCCGAGGCCATGCGCCGCATGGCCGACCTGCAGGTGCAGGTCGACGACAGCAGCGGCAGCGGTGGCGAGGACAGTGACAAGCTGCTCGCCGACTCGATCCAGCTGTACCAGCAGCTGCTGGCCGAGCGGCCGGATGATCCGGACAACGACCGGGTGCTGTACCAGCTGGCGCGGGCCTACCAGAACGCCGGCAAGCCGGAGCCGGCGCTGGAGGCACTGTCGACGCTGACCGCCCGGTATCCGGGCTCGACCCTGAATGGCGACGCCCACTTCCGTCGGGCCGAACTGCTGTTCCGGCTGCAGCGCTATGCGGAGTCGGAGGGCGAGTACCACTACGTGATGGGCCTGGCCGGCCAGACGCCGTTCTTCGAGCCGGCGCAGTACAAGTACGGCTGGTCGCTGTTCAAGCAGTCCAAGTTCGACGAAGCGCTGCCGGTGTTCTTCGCCATCCTCGACCGCGAGTTGCCGCCGGGCGAGCTGACCAATGTCGAAGCGGCGCTGAAGGCGGTGGCCCAGAGCAAGGCCGATCTCGCCAAGGATTCGCTGCGGGTGACCAGCCTCACCTTCGCGGTGATGGGCGGCGGCCCGGCGATGAACCAGTATTTCAGCAGCAATCCGGAGCCCCGCTTCTATCCGCTGCTGTACACGGCGCTCGGCGAGATGTTCCTCGACAAGCTGCGCTTCACCGATGCCGCCGGCGCCTTCGCCGCCTTCAATGAGCGGCATCCGAACCACCCGACCGCGCCGCAGTTCCAGACCCGGGTGATCGAGGTCTATCAGCAGGGCGGCTTCAACGACCTGGTCGCGGTCGAGAAGGAACGCTATGTCACCGGCTACGCGCCCGGGGCCGCCTACTGGGCCGGTCGCGCGCCCGATGTCGAGGTGATGCAGGCCCTGCGCAAGCACCTGGAAGACCTCGCCAAGCACCATCACGCGCTGGCGCAGAAGGACCCAGTGGCGCAACAGCCTGAGTTCCTGGTCGCGGCCGGCTGGTACCGCCGCATCCTCGACATCTACCCGCAGGATCCGCAGGCAGCGGACATCAACTACCTGCAGGCGGAAGCCCTGGAGGACGGCGGCAAGGCCTTCGAGGCGGCGCGCGAGTTCACCCGCACCGCCTACGACTATCCGCCCCATGCCCGTTCGCAGGATGCGGCCTATGCCGCCGTGCTGGCCTATCACAGCAATGTCGCCAGCATTCCGGACAGCCAGAAGAAGGACGCGCTGCGCATCGCCATCGACGCCAGTCTGCGTATGGCCGATACCTTCCCGGATCATCCGCAGGCGCTGGCCACGCTGACCCGCACCGCGCGGGACCTCTATGACATCGGTGCCCAGGCCGAGGCGGTGACGGTCGCCCAGCGGGTGCTCGGTCACGCCCCGCCGCCCAGCCCCGAGCAGCGCCGGGTGGTGCAGGGGGTGCTGGGCGACAGCTACTTCGCGCAGAAGGACTATCCGAAGGCGGAACTGGCCTACGCCGATCTGCTCAAGCTGACGCCGGACGCCGATCCCCTGCGCGCCGAGGTGGTCGAACAGCTGGCAGCCTCGATCTACAAGCAGGCCGAGGCCGCGCGCGCCGCCGGTGATCTGCGCGCCGCCGCCCAGGGCTTCCTGCGGGTGGGCCAGGTGACGCCGCAGGCGAGCATCCGCAGCACCGCCGACTACGACGCGGCCGCCGCCCTGATCGGCCTGCAGGAATGGGGCAATGCGGCGGTGGTACTGGAAGGTCTGCGCAACCGCAACAGCGGCGGCGCCTGGGCGCTGGAGACCGATGTCGACAAGAAGCTGGCCCTGATCTACGTCAAGGACGGCAAGCCGGTCGAGGCCGCCGCCGCCTACCGCCGCATCGCGGCCCGCGTCACCGAGCCGCCGGAGGTTCGTCGCGACGCCGGCTGGCAGGCGGCAAAACTGTTTGACGATGCCAAGCGCCCGGCCGACGCAATCCGCGCCTACGAGTTCTACGTCGGCGCCTTCCCGAGCCCGCTGGAGCCTGCGACCGAGGCCCGGCGCCGGCTGGCCGATCTCTATCGCGCCAAGCCCGACCCCTACCGCTACCTGTTCTGGTTGCGTGAACTGGTCGCCGCCGATGACCACGCCGGCCGTGACCGCACCGAGCGCACCCGCTTCCTGGCGGCGCAGGCTGCGCTCGATATCGGTCGCATCAGCGCCCAGGATGCCGCCCGCATCCGCCTGAGCCTGCCGGTGGAGCGCAGCCTGCCGCTGCGCAAGGACGCCGTCGAGGCCGCCATCCAGGCGCTGGAGAAAGCAGCCGGCTATGGCTATGCCGAATTCACCACCTCGGCGACCTATGAACTGGGTTCGGTGTACCAGTCCTTCGCCAAGGCGCTGATGGATTCCGAACGGCCGCGCAGTCTCAGCGGCGAGGAACTGGAGCAGTACAACCTGCTGCTGGAGGAGCAGGCCCTACCCTTCGAGGAGAAGGCGATCCAGTCGCACGAGATCAACCTGAAGCGGGTCGGACAGGGTCTATGGGACCCGGCCATCGCCGGCAGCGTCGGCGCCCTGGGCAGCCTGTCGCCGGCCAAGTACGGCAAGCGCGAAACCGGAGCGGATGCTTATGAAAGTCTCAAGTAAGCGCCTGACGCCGGCGCTGCTGGCGCTGCTGCTGGCGGCCTGCGCGGCGCCCCAGAAGCGGCCGCTGCCGGATCGTCCAGTGGCCGAGCCGCCCAGCCCCAGCCAGCCAGCCGCAGTCAGCGCCGAGCCGGCGAAGGACCCGCAGACCCGCTTCAACGAAGCCCTGGCCGCGCTCAAGGCCAAGAAGCTCAAGGAGGCTCGCGAGGGCTTCGGTACGCTGGCCAAGGAGCACCCGGAGCTGGCCGGTCCGCTGACCAACCTGGGCATCCTCGATGCCAAGGCCGGCCAACGGCAGGCCGCCGTCGCCCAGTTCTCGCGGGCGCTGGTGGCCAATCCGCAGAACGCCATCGCCTACAACTGGCTAGGCATCCTCTACCGCGAGTCCGGCGACTACGCGCGTGCCGAGCAGTCCTACCTGCGGGCGCTGGCGATCCAGCCGAATGACGCGGCGGTAATCCTCAATCTCGGCATGCTCTACGACGTCTACCTGAAGCGGCCAGCCGATGCGCTCGCCCGCTACCGCGAGTACCAGACCCTGACCGGCACCAAGGAGCTGAAGGTGACGGCCTGGATCCGCGCGCTGGAAGCCAGCCAGGCTCCGGTCACAACCGAGGCCGGCAAGTCATGAGCCGCCTGCGCACAGTCCTGCTGCTGAGCCTGCTGATCGCGGGCCCGGCCCAGGCCCAGAGCACCGCCGAGGAACCGCTGGCGACGCCGCCGCCGGCCGGGCGCGAGCTGGGAACGACGATCATTGGCGAGCGCGAATCGCCGATCGGCCTGTACATCACGCCCTGGCGCAATGCCGCGCCCGAAAAGGAACTGGACCGCCCGGCCCGCTTCCTCGACGAAGCCCTGATACCACTGGATCCGGAGGTGTTCCGGCGCCAGCTGGAGTACTACAACACCATCAATGACCACCTGAGCAGCCGTTCAGCGGCTAGCCCGACGGCGCGCTGAACCGCACCCGCTATTTTCACGCAGACCTGCACCGACTCCTTAGAGGGACCCCCGATGGATTTCTTCAACTCAATCGTTCATTTCTTCCAGGCCGGCGGCCGCTTCCTGTTCCCCATCCTCGCGGTCGCCGTGGTCGGTCTGGCGATCACGGTCGAGCGCTTTCTCTACATCCGCCGCGCGAAGGCGGAGAACCGCAAGCTCTGGTCGGAGCTGATCCCGCTGGTGAACGCGGGTGACCTGGCCGGCGCCGAGACGCTGGCCACCAGCTCGGATTCGCCCATCGGCCGCATCTTCGGTCACGGCATCGCCCGCTCGCGTCACACCAGCAAGCGCGAGGAAGTCGAGATGTCGATGGAAGAAAGCCTGATGGAAGTCACGCCGCTGCTGGAGCGCCGCACCCATTATCTCGCCACCCTCGCCTACGCCTCCACCCTGCTCGGCCTGCTCGGCACCGTGGTCGGCCTCATCAACGGCTTCGCCGCCGTCTCCAACGTGAATCCGGCGGAAAAGGCCGACCTGCTGTCGGCCGCCGTGTCCGAGGCCATGAACTGCACCGCCTTCGGCATCGGCGTCGCGGTGCCGCTGCTGCTGCTGCACGCCTATCTCTCGTCGCAGACCAATGATCTGGTCGACAACCTCGAAATGGCGGCGCTGAAGTTCCTCAACGCCCTGGGCCTGAAGGGCTGAGCGCGAGCGACGACAGAGAGCGACGATGCACGGACTCTCCCGCAAGGGCCGCGCGGTTCTGCGCCGCGAACGCCGACGCAAGCAGATCGGCGAGCTCAACCTGGTGCCGATGATCGACATCCTGGTGGTGCTGGTGTTCTTCCTGCTGGTCAACTCGACCGGCGTGTCCATCCTCGGCATCAACCTTCCCGACGCCAACAAGACCGCGGAGCCTGACCCCAACCGGCAACCGTTGTCGGTGATCGTGCGCGAGGACAGCATGGTGTTGACCGAGGGCCCGGGCGAACTGGGCCGCTACGGCTCCGCCAGCGAGGGCTACGACTACCAGGCACTGACCGAACGGCTGCTGCAGGTGAAGGATTCCCGCCCCGGCGAGACCCGCATCACCCTGTTGATCGGCCCCACCGTCAGCCACGAGGCCCTGGTGCACACCATGGACGCGGTGCGCATCACGCCGGCCGAGGGTGGGCGCATCCTGCGCGACCTGTTCCCGGACATTGCCCTCGGTGACGCGCCCCCGGCACCGCCGGCCGCGACCGAGACGGCGGCGCCGGCGGCGGAAGGGGCCGCGCCATGAAGACCGCGCTATCCATCCGCGCCAAGCGCACCCTGCGCCGCAATGCCCGCCGCCCAGGCGTGGTGTCCCTGAACCTGGTGCCGATGATCGACGTGTTCATGGTGCTGGTGTTCTTCCTGCTGGTCACCACCCAGAGCGTCGACAACCTGCGCAGCCCGCGTGAGCTGGCGCTGCCGTCCTCGCTGTCGGTGAGCCTGCCCACCGACGCGCCGATCATCATGATCACCAAGCAGGCGGTGCTGATCCAGGGCCTGCAGGTGATGACGCTGGACGAGGCCATCGCCGCCCCGGCCGACAAGCCGCTGCCGCCACTGCGGGCGGAGCTGCTGAAGGTAACCCTGATGCAAGTGGCCGGCGCCACCCCGGGTGCGACCACCCGCGGCGAGGTCAACATCATGGCCGACCGCGAGATTCCCTACGCCGTGCTGAAGAAGGTGCTAGCGACCTGCGGCGACCTGAAATTCGCGCGCATCGCGGTTTCGGTGGCCCATGGCTCCCGCCGGGGTGGCCAATGAGCGCCCTGGCAGTCATCCGTTGGGACGGCTATGAGTATGGTCTGGACTCCGACCGCCGCTTCCGCAAGCTGCTGCTGGTCGTCGCCATTCCCTTCCTGCTGCTGGTGCTGCTGAGCAGCCTCTACAAGATCGAAGGCCAGCTGCGCGGCGGCGGTACCTACGACGCGCCGGTGGCGGTGGAATTGCTGCCGTCCCAGGTCGCACCGCTGGCCGAGCAGATCGAGGAGCCGGCGCCGGCCGAAGAAGACTCGAAGGAAGAGCCGGTCGAGGCCGCCCCCAAGCTCGCCGAGAAGCCGGTGCCGAAACCGGTGCCCAATGCCGAACCGGTACCGGACCCGGTGGAAACCGCCCGCGAGGTCGCCAAGCGCTCCGGCGTGCTGGCCTTCTCCCAGGCCCTGAGCGAGTTGCGCAACAAGGGCGACGCCAGTGGCGATGACCAGCCCTTGCTGTCCTCCAAGGGTGCGGCCAGCACCGCCAGCGGCGGCGCCAGCAGCGGCGAATCCGAATCGGCGCTGGCCTCTGCTTCCGCCGGCTCCAGCGGCATCGGCGGCGCCGGCAGCGCCGGGGTCACCCGCTCCCAGAGCGGCACCGGCCTGGGCAAGCGGCGCACCACCAACATCGAGTCCCCGGTGGGCTACGGCCGCGACGCCAGCAAGGCCGGCCTGTCCGGCGATGCTCGTGCCAAGGGCCGTTCCTACGAGGAAATCCAGCTGCAGTTCAGTCGCGCGGCCGGCGCCTTCAATGCCATGTACATGCGTGCGCTGCGACAGGATGCCAGCCTGGCCGGCAAGGTCTGGATCAACCTCACCATCGCGCCGGATGGCAGCGTCACCGATGCCAACATGGACGAGAGCCAGCTCAACGAGCCGGATCTGGAAGCCAAGATCATTGCGCGGGTGAAGCTGATGAAGTTCCCGGCCAAGGACGTGCCGCCGTTCACCTTCAAGCGCTACTGGATCGTGTTCACGCCGCCAACCGAGTAGAACCGGTCGGCTTCAACGCAAGCGGGCACCGCCGAACAAGAGCGGGGGCTCAGCCACAAGGAGAGGAAGATGGGTTTTCTGGCAGGCAAGAAGGCGCTGATCACCGGCGTCGCCAGCGAGCGTTCAATCGCCACCGGCATCACCGAGGCCTTCGCCCGCGAGGGCGCGGAACTGGCTTTCACCTACCAGGGTGACAAGCTCAAGCCGCGGGTCGAGGATCTTGCGCACTCGGTGGGCTCCAAGCTGGTGCTGCCGATGGACGTCACCCGCGACGCCGAGATCGACAGCGTGTTCGCGGCACTCAAGGACGCCTGGGGCGGCATCGACATCGTCATCCATTCCATCGGCTTCGCCCCGCGCGAACTGCTGCAGGGCGGCTATCTGGAAAGCGTGACCCGCGAGGGCTATGCGCTCGCGCATGACATCAGCGCCTATTCCTTCGCGGCGCTGGGCAAGGCCGCCCGGCCGCTGATGCAGGGGCGCGCCGCCAGCCTGCTGACCCTGACCTATCTGGGCGCGGTGAAAGCGGTGCCGATGTACAACGTCATGGGCCCGGCCAAGGCCTCGCTGGAAGCCAATGTGCGCTTCATGGCGGCCGAACTGGGCGCCGAGGGCATCCGCGTCAACGGCATCTCGGCCGGACCGATCAAGACCCTGGCCGCGGCCGGCATCAAGGGCTTTCGCGGCATGCTGGGCGCCGCCGAGAAGGCCAGCGCGCTGCGCCGCAACGTCACCATCGAGGAAGTCGGCAACACGGCGGCCTTCCTGTCCTCCGACCTCGCCTCCGGCATCACCGGCGAGATCGTCTACGTCGACGCCGGCTTCAACATCATGGGCATGAGCCTGGGCGAAGACGGCAAGTAGCGCCGTCTCAGCTCCGCAGCTTCAGCGCTGGCTGATCGAACACACCGTCCTCGCCCGACAGCCGCGCCACCGACACCGTCGCCGCCGAATCGCCCAGCACGTTGAGCGCGGTGCGGCACATGTCGAGCACGCGGTCGACGGCAAGGATCAGGCCGACGCCTTCCAGTGGCAGGCCGATGGCGGAGAGGATGACCGCGATCGCCACCAGGCTGGCGGAGGGAATGCCGGCGACGCCGACCGCCGTCACCAGCGCCAGCGCCACCACCGTGAACTGCGCACCGAAGCTGAGGTCGAGGCCATAGGCCTGGGCGATGAAGATCGCTGCCACGCACTCGTAGAGCGCGGAACCGTCGGTGTTGATGTTGGCGCCGATGGGCAGCACGAAGCCGCTGACCCGGCGCGGCACCTTGGCCTTGTTCTCGATGCAGTCCATGGTCAGCGGCAGCGTCGCGTTCGAGGACGAGGTCGAGAACGCCGTCAGCAGCGCCGGCGCCATCGCCCGGTGCAGGGCGAAGGGAGGCACCCGCGCCACCAGCTTGAGCACCAGCGGCAGCGCGATCAGGGCGTGGGTAAGCAGGCCGGCGACCACCGCCAGCATGAACAGCAACAGCGGCTGCAGCGCCGACATGCCGGTCTTCGCGACCGTGCCGGTGACGATGGCGAACACCCCGATCGGCGCGCCGTGCATCACCAGGGCGGTGAGGCGCGTCATCGCCTCGTAGACGCCCTTCCAGAACGCCGCCTGGGTGCTGCGCAACTCGCCCGGCAGCTGCGACAGCGCCCAGCCGAACAGCAGGCCGAAGGTAACCAGGCCGAGCATGTCGCCGTTGGCGGCCGCCGCGACCGGGTTGGTCGGCACCATGCGCACCAGCACCGCCCAGAGGTCCTGCGCGCCCTTCTCCTGCACCTGGGCGACGATGGCCCCGGCATCACCGGACAGACCCAGCAGCGGGGCCGCCGGCTGGCCATCGATCACGCCGGGAGTCAGCAGATTGGCCCAGAACAGGCCGGTGAGGATCGCGATCAGGCCGGTGCCGACGTAGAAGCCGAAGGTAAGCGCGCCAAGGCGGCCCAGGCCACCCTGCTCGGCGCCGCCGATCAGGCCGTTCATGAGCGCCGCCAGGATCAGCGGCACGATCAGCATCTTCAGGGCGTTGAGAAACAGCGTGCCGACCATGCCGCAAACCTTCAGGAAGGTCGCGGACTCGCCCAGCAAGGTCCCGGCCAGGACCGCCAGGATCAGGGCGATGAGGATCTGCCAGTGCAGGGCCAGCTTCATCGCCCGCTCCGCCTAGGGCGTTTCCGGGGCAGCCACCACCGGCTTGCGGTCTATGCCCAGGCTTTTCTCCAAGCCCTGGCGGAAGCCGGCGAATTCGGCTCCGGCCAGCGCGTCGCGCAACTGGGTGCCCTCGCGCTGGAACGCCGGATCTTCCGGCATCGGAGTGCCGTCACGGACCGCGCCCAAGGCCAGCACCGCGATATCGCCGTTCTCCAGAGTCGCCTTGCCCACCTGCAGTGCCGAGGCCGCCGGCCGTGGCAGCTTGAACAGGGCGTCGAGCAGCTTGCGATCCAGGTTCTCGGCATCGCGGCGGACCGAACCTGGCGACACCGCGGTCAGATGGCGCTCGGCGACGGCCGCCTCGAAAACCGCGCCATCCTTGAGTGCCTTCACCAGCTGATCGGCGTCGGCTGCGGCCTGGGCGCGGGCACGTTCGAGGCGCAGCTCGGTGCGGATCTGCTCGGCCACCTCGTCCAGCTTGCGCGGGCGACTCGGCTCGTACTCGGCCTTGCGGAACACCAGCTGCTTGCCATCGCCGTTGGCGACCGGCTTGCTGTTCTCGCTGCCGTCGAGGATCTCCGGCGCGAACGCGGCCTTCAGAACCTCCGGATTGGCGGCGATGCCGGCGCCACCGGTACGGGCGAACCAGTCCGTGGTCTGGAGCGGCAGATTCAGCTCCTTGGCGACCGGCTCCAGCGAGGCAGAACTCTCGAACGCCAGCTGCGCCAGCTTGTCGGCCAGTTCCTGGTAGCGGTGTTCGGCGTCGCGCTGGCGGTAGAGGCTGAGCAACTCCGCCTGCACTCCGGCATCGGTGAACGGCTTGGTGACCGCCGGCTTGGTCTCCGACAGCTTGATGAGGTGCCAACCGAATTCGGTCTCCACCGGTGCCGAAACCGCGCTCGGTTTCAGCTCGAACAGTGTCTGCTCGAACTTCGGCGTCATCAGGCCGCGGCGTACCCAGCCCAGATCACCGCCAGCGGACTTGGAACCCGGATCGTCGGAGGCCTCGCGCGCCAGGGCGGAAAAATCGGCTCCGGCATCCAGCCGCGCCTTCAGCGCCAGCGCCTTCTGTTCGGCGGCATCCTTGTCGGCACCGAAATTGACCAGGATGTGCGAGGCGCGACGCTCTTCTGGACTGGAGAAGCGCGCGGCGTCGCTGTCGTACACCGCCTTCAGCGCGGCAGCCTCTGGCGCGGCGGCCGGCGGCAGCGCCTCCAGCGACAATTCCAGGTACTGCAGTTTCAGGCGCTCCGGCGCCGCGTAGCGGGCGGCGTTGGCGGCGTGGAATTTCCGCACGTCCTCCTCGCTGACAACCACCGCCGGCTCGTAGGCCGCCGCGCTGAAGCTGACGTAGGAAAAACTGCGTTCCTGTTTGGCCAGACGCCAGGCGGAGGCGGTCTCGGCCGAGGTCACGAAGGCGCTGCCGAGCACGCTGTCGCGCACCTGGTCGATGTTCAGGCCGTCGCGCAACTGGGTCTCAAAGGCCTGGGGCGTCAGGCCCTGCCGCGCCAGCGCTTCCAGATAGGCGTCCTTGGAGAACTTGCCGTCCTTCTGGAACGCGGGAATGGTGTTGAGCGTGGTCAGCAGCAAGGCGTCCGGCGCGGCGTAGCCCGCGCTCTTCGCATGCTGGCGCAGCGTCGATTCCTGGATCATTTCCTGCAGCACGCCTTCGCGGAAGCGCTGCGGCTCGATCATGTCGGCGCGGAAGCTCTCGCCCAGCATGTCCTGCAACTGACGCAGACGCTGGTCATAGGCGGCCTGCACCTGGGCATCGGTGATCTTCTGGTCACCGACCTTGACCACGGTCGGATCGCCGCCACTGTTCTGGAAGGTCTCGACCCCGAAGAAGGCGAAGGGGATGGCAATTAGGCCGATCACGACCCAGACAACCGGGCCGGTCAGACGTTCGCGGATGGATTGCAACATTCGTCGTGGACCACTCTGGTAATTCGCCGAGGCGGTGAAACAAAAAAGGCGCTCACGTGGAGCGCCCTTCAATAAAGATGGCGGAGCGGACGGGACTCGAACCCGCGACCCTCGGCGTGACAGGCCGATATTCTAACCAACTGAACTACCGCTCCGCGCTTTGCAACAACAACTTACTGTCACTCTTGGTGGGTGCTGACGGGCTCGAACCGCCGACCTGCGCCGTGTAAAGGCGACGCTCTACCAACTGAGCTAAGCACCCGGCTTTGATCGACTGGCGCTTTCCCGAAAGCGTCCCAACGAGTCGGTTACTTTATCGCATCCTTGAGGGCTTTGCCAGCCTTGAAGGTCGGATTTTTGCTGGCGGCGATCTTCAGGGGAGCACCGGTCTTGGGATTGCGGCCGGTGCGGGCAGCGCGCTTGCGGACGGCGAAGGTGCCGAAGCCGACGAGCGAGACCTTGTCGTTCTTCTTGAGCGCCTTGGCAATCACTTCAACCAGAGAGTCCAGCGCGCGGCCGGCATCGGCCTTGGAGATCTCGGCCTTGTCGGCGACGGCATTAATCAGTTCAGACTTGTTCATTAAAAAAATCCCCTCTTCGATGGCTACCGCAGTAGCCGGATGGCAGTCCCTGGAACGTTTCCAACGCGGCCCTTGGCTGACGACAGTTAGCTTCCGCACGCGCGCCGTTGGTACGAGAACCTTTATAGCAAGTGGTTTTGGCGAGCGTCAATCACTTGCATTGGATCGGATTGTATGTCCGACCATTCGACGCGCTGCCGGCACCACGAAAGACCGGAAAGCCCCACATTCCCTGGGCTTTCCGGTCGCTTCAGTGCGCGCGCGGAATCTCGTCGGCGACCACCGCCGGAGTCCCCGAGGCAGCAACTGCTGCGACGGCCTCGACCAGAGGCACCGGCATACGCTCCAGCGCGTGCGCAAGCACCTCTTCGATCCAGCGCACCGGCTCGATGTTGAGCTGCTCCTTGATGTTGTCGGGAATCTCCGCCAGATCCTTGACGTTCTCGTGCGGAATCACCACGGTCTTGATGCCACCGCGCTGGGCCGCCAGCAGCTTTTCCTTGAGCCCGCCGATCGGCAGCACCTCGCCACGCAGGGTGATCTCGCCGGTCATGGCGACATCTGCCCGCACCGGGATATGGGTCAGCACCGACACCAGCGCGGTGCACATCGCAATACCCGCCGAGGGTCCGTCCTTGGGCGTGGCGCCCTCGGGAACGTGCACATGGAAGTCGGCCTTCTCATAGAAACCGGGATCGATGCCCAGGGTCCGCGCCCGTGAGCGCACCACCGTGAACGCCGCCTTGATCGACTCCTGCATGACGTTGCCGAGGCTGCCGGTCAGGGTCATGCTGCCCTTGCCGGCCGATTGCGCCGCCTCGATGGTCAGCAGCTCGCCGCCCACCTCGGTCCAGGCCAGGCCGGTGATCTGACCGACCTGATTCTTCTCCTCGGCACGGCCGTAGCGGAATTTCTGCACGCCCAAGTACTGATCGAGATTGACGGCATCCACCGTCACCGCCGTGGTCTTGGAGTCGAGCAACAACTGTTTCACCACCTTGCGCGCGATCTTGCTGACCTCGCGCTCGAGATTGCGCACCCCCGCCTCGCGGGTGTAGTGCCGGATCATCGCCGTGATCGCGTCATCCTTCAGCTGCAGCTCACCGGCCTTCACGCCATTGTTTTTGAGCTGCTTCGGCAGCAGGTACTTCTTGGCGATGTTGAGCTTCTCGTCCTCGGTGTAGCCGGGGATGCGGATCACTTCCATGCGGTCCAGCAACGGCCCCGGAATGTTCAAGGTGTTGGCGGTAGCGATGAACATCACATCGGACAGATCAACCTCAACTTCCAGGTAGTGGTCCTGGAAGGTCGAATTCTGTTCGGGATCCAGCACTTCCAGCAGCGCCGAGGACGGGTCACCCCGGAAGTCCTGGCTCATCTTGTCGATCTCGTCGAGCAGGAAGAGCGGATTCTTCACCTTCACCTTGGCCAGGTTCTGCACCAGCTTGCCGGGCATGGAGCCGATATAGGTCCGGCGATGGCCACGGATCTCCGCCTCGTCGCGCACGCCGCCCAGCGACATGCGCACGAACTTGCGATTAAGCGCCTCGGCGATCGAGCGGCCCAGCGAGGTCTTGCCGACGCCCGGGGGGCCCACCAGGCAGAGGATGGGGCCATTGAGCTTCTTCACCCGAGCCTGCACGGCGAGATGCTCGACGATGCGCTCCTTCACCTTGTCGAGGCCGTAGTGGTCCTCGTCGAGCTTGGCCTGCGCCAGCGGCAGGTCGATGCGCGCCTTGGTGCGCGCCTTCCACGGCACCTGGGTTAGCCAGTCCAGATAGGTGCGCACCACGGTCGCTTCCGCCGACATCGGGGGCATCATTTTCAGCTTGTTCAGTTCATGCCGAGCCTTGTCCTTGGCCGCCTTCGGCATCCCGGACTTCTCGATCTTGCGCGCCAGCTCTTCCTGTTCATTGGGCGCGTCCTCGCCCTCGCCGAGCTCCTTCTGGATCGCCTTCATCTGCTCGTTGAGGTAGTACTCGCGCTGGTTCTTCTCCATCTGCTGCTTGACCCGGGTGCGGATCTTCTTCTCGATCTGCAGCACATCGATCTCGCCCTCCATGAGGGCCAGCACCAGTTCCAGTCGATCCTTGGCATCGAGCGCTTCCAGCACCCGCTGCTTGTCCTCCAGCTTCAGGGACAGGTGCGCTGCAATGGTGTCGGCCAGGCGGCCGGCGGCGTCCATGGCAGTCAAGGAAGGCAACAGCTCGGCTGGTACTTTCTTGTTCAGCTTGGCGTACTGCTCGAAGGTGGCCACCGTCGAGCGCATGAGCGCATCCAGCTCGTGCTCTGGCGCCGTGCTTTCAGGCTCGGTCACCGGCTCGAACTCAGCCACCAGGAACTCGCCGCCGTCATCGACCCGGGTGACCGCGGCCCGCTGCCCACCTTCAACTAGGACCTTCACCGTGCCGTCCGGCAGCCGCAGCATCTGCAGCACGCTGGCCAGCGTGCCCACGGCGTAGAGGTCGGCAATATCCGGCTCGTCAGTGTCTGCGGAGCGCTGCGCCACCAGCAGGATGCGCTTGTCATCCTGCATCGCTGCGGTCAGCGCTTTCACCGACTTCTCGCGACCGACGAACAGGGGGATCGCCATGTGGGGATAGACCACCACATCGCGCAAGGGCAGCACAGGGGCGGAATTGGGAGCGCTCATTGGGAGTTCCGGTGAGGACTGGCTTCGATTATGCCGAAATAGATGGCGCCACACGGGCGGCATTCAAGCGCACCCGGGCGCATCCGAAAAACAAAAGGGCCCCGCCGCTGCGGAGCCCTTCATGAACAGCGGCTGGAAACTCAGGCCGACTGCTTGGCCTGAACTTCCTTGTTCTCGTAGACGATGATCGGCTTGGCGTCGCCCTTGGCGACGGCCTCGTCGACCACCACCTTGCTGACGTTCTGCATCGAGGGCAGGTCGTACATGGTGTCGATCAGAATCTTCTCGATGATGGTACGCAGGCCTCGGGCACCGGTCTTGCGATCCTTGGCGCGCTTGGCGACGGTGTACAGCGCGTCCTCGCGGAATTCGAGCGTCACCCCTTCCATCTGGAACAGCTTCTGGTACTGCTTGACCAGGGCGTTCTTGGGATCACGCAGGATCGATATCAGCGCCTTCTCGTCGAGTTCGTCGAGCACCGCCGCCACCGGCAGACGACCGATGAATTCCGGGATCAGGCCAAAGCGCACCAGATCATCCGGCTCCAGCTGGCGATAGGTGTCGTTCAAGGCCTTGGAATCGGACTTGCTCTTCACCTCGGCACCAAAGCCGATGCCGCCCTTGTCGAGCCGCTGGTGGATCACCCGGTCCAGCCCGGCGAAGGCACCACCGCAGATGAACAGGATGTTGGCGGTGTTGACCTGCAGGAACTCCTGCTGGGGATGCTTGCGACCGCCCTGCGGCGGCACCTGGGCGACGGTGCCCTCGATCAGCTTCAGCAGGGCCTGCTGCACGCCCTCGCCAGAGACATCGCGGGTGATCGAGGGGTTCTCGCTCTTGCGGGCAATCTTGTCGATCTCGTCGATGTAGACAATGCCGCGCTGCGCCTTCTCGACGTCGTAGTCGCACTTCTGCAGCAGACGGGCAATGATGTTCTCGACGTCCTCACCGACGTAACCGGCCTCGGTCAGCGTGGTGGCGTCGGCGATCGCGAACGGCACGTCGAGCAGGCGGGCCAGGGTCTCGGCCAGCAGGGTCTTGCCGGAGCCGGTGGGGCCGATCAGCAGGATGTTGCTCTTCGCCAGCTCCACCTCGTTGCCGGCCTGGCCCTTGGTCGACAACCGCTTGTAATGGTTGTAGACCGCGACCGACAGCACCTTCTTGGCTTGCTCCTGGCCGATCACGTACTCATCGAGCACCGCGCGGATCTCGTGCGGCTTGGGCAGGCCCTTGACCTGGGGTTTGGCGTGGATCTCTTCGCGGATGATGTCGTTGCAGAGATCGACGCACTCATCGCAGATATAGACCGAGGGGCCAGCAATGAGCTTGCGCACTTCGTGCTCGCTCTTGCCACAAAACGAGCAATACAGGACGCGACCATTGTGCGCACTGCGGGTATCGGTACTCATTTTCGTCTTTCCAAACCCCTAAAAACCGCTACACCAGCCTTATAGCATGGTGTCACGGCACCGCAAAACAGCTGACACCTACCCTGCAAACGGCGTGCTCACCCTGGCCGCCCAGCCAGACCGGTCAAGCCGCTGGCACCGCCGTGACGACCGACTGGCGGCTACTGATCACGCTATCGATCAGCCCGTACTCGCGGGCTTGATCGGCAGACATGAAATTGTCGCGCTCCATGTCGCGCTCGATCTTTTCCAGCGGCTGCCCGGTGAACTCGACATACAGCTTGTTCAGCTGCTCGCGCATTTTCAGGATCTCGCGCGCCTGGATCTCGATGTCCGAGGCCTGCCCCTGGGCGCCGCCCGAGGGCTGGTGGATCATCACCCGGGCGTTGGGCAGGGCGAAACGCTTGCCCTTAGCGCCGGCCGCCAGCAGGAAGGAGCCCATGCTGCAGGCCTGACCGATGCAGAGGGTCGACACGTCCGGCTTGACGAAGCGCATGGTGTCGAAAATCGCCATGCCGCTGGTGATCACGCCGCCCGGGGAGTTGATGTACAGGCTGATGTCCTTGTCCGGATTCTCGGATTCCAGGAACAGCAACTGCGCCACCACCAGATTGGCCATGAAATCGTCAATCGGTCCGACCAGGAAGATCACCCGCTCCTTCAGCAGCCGCGAGTAGATATCGAAGGCACGTTCGCCGCGCGCGGTCTGTTCGACCACCATCGGCACCAGGTTGGACTGCGGACGAAGGATCACAGGACTCTCCAGAATGAAGAAGGGTGGCGGCCGCTACCGGCCGCCACCCCGGGAAATTGAAGCTGGATTCGCAAAGTCGTAATCAGGCCTGGGCCTGGGGATTCAAGAGCTGTTCCAGCGTCTGCACCGCATCGGTGACGATGGCGTCGGCGGCGAGGACTTCCACCACCTGATCTTCCAGCACCACCGCCCGCAGGCCCTGCATCATGTCCGGCCGCGAGCGGTAGAACTGCTGCACCTGCTCGGGCTGCTCGTAGTCGCCGGCCATTTCCACCAGGGCCTGATCGACACGATCCGCGTCGAGCGTGATGTTCTTGGTCTTGATCACTTCGCCGATCAGCAGGCCAAGCGCAACACGGCGCTTGGCAGTGGCTTCGAACAGCTGGTCGGGCAGCATCTCCCGGGCCTTTTCCGGCTTGATCTTGCCGCCGGAGCGATCCAGCCCCATGCGGGCGGTGGCCTCCTCGCGCAGGCGCGGCAGCTCCTGCTCGATCAGGCTGTGCGGCACCTCGATGGGGTGCGCGGCCAGCAACTGGTCCAGCACCTGCGCCTTGACCCGCGCCTTGACCGCCTTGTTGCGCTCGCTCTCCAGCGCCAGCTTGGCCTTGTCGCGCAGCGCGGTGGCGCCTTGCTCGGCGCTCAGTCCGTGCGCCGCCAGGAATTCGGCGTCATCCACGGCCGGCAGCACCACTTCGCGCACCTGCTTGACCGTGCAGCTGAACTGCGCGGTCTTGCCTTTCAGGTTCTCGGCGCGATAGTCGTCCGGGAAGGCGACGTCGACGGTGAAGCTGTCACCGGCGACATGGCCGACAATGCCGTTCTCCAGGTCCGGCAGGAACTGACCGGCACCGATCTCGAACTCGACGCCCTCGCCCTTGCCGCCAGCGAAGCTCTCGCCGTCGAGCTTGCCTTCGAAGTCGACGGTCACCGCGTCACCGCTGGCAGCAGCGCGGCCGACCTCGGCCAGCGTCTTGCGCGCCTTGCGCAGGTTGTCCACCAGCTTGTCGATGTCGGATTCGCTGATCTCGACCAGCGGCTTGCTGACCGCCAGGGTGTTGAGCTTGTCCAGGATGATGCTGGGGTAGACGTCGAAACTCGCCACGTACTCGAAGCCGTCGCCCTGGGCGCCGGTGATCTCGAACTGCGGATAGCCGGCCGGCTGCACCTGGGCCTGATCCACCGCTTCCGGATAGGTCTCGCGGACCAGATCATTGATCGCCTCGTAGCGAGCGGAATCCTTGTATTGCGCCTCGATCACCTTCATCGGCGCCTTGCCCGGACGGAAGCCCGGCAGCTTGGCGCGGCTGGCGATGGTCTTCAGACGCTTGGCAACGGCGCTGTCGATGCGCTCGGCCGGAATCTGCACGCGGAGGCGGCGGGCCAGGGCGCCGGTGGTTTCGAGGTGAACTTGCATGGGAATCGTGTTGAACCGTTGATCTTGTAAGGAAGAGCCAGCCCGGCGAATCCCGCTACAGGGACCACCGCCGCCATGCTCCGGAACCCGTCGGTGAACCGGCTAGCGCCGCTCCAGCCCTGTGGTGCGAAAGGCGAGACTCGAACTCGCACGCCTTGCGGCGCTGGAACCTAAATCCAGTGCGTCTACCAATTCCGCCACATTCGCCCGAAACGAGCGCGGCAGTATAGCAGCGCGGGGCCGGGCGGCGCCCCAACGCTGCGACGGTTTACCGACACCCGGCGGCGGCAACTTGCCGTTTTAATGCGAATGGTTATTATTTGCCTGCAACCCCACCGCCGACCGGACCTCCGCCATGACCACCCTGAGCCTGCCCCGCCTCGCCTTTCCCATACCCATCGAGCGCCGCGACACCGCCAAGCCACGCCTGCGCAGCGAAGACCTGTTCCGCTGCCACCAGGAACTCATCATCGAACACCGCGGCGAGGAGTACCGCCTGAAGCTGACTCGCAACGACAAGCTGATCCTCAACAAGTAGGGCCGCTGCGCGCCGGTCCGGCTCGCGGCGCGCGGAGGCGGCCGCGCATAATGCCCGCCCCTTTCCCAAGTGCTGCGGCTCATGCGCCCCCGGCTGCGCTTCCTGCTGATTCCCGCGCTGATCCTGCTGCTGCTGGCCGCGACCATCCTGGCGCTCTGCATCGGCCCGCTCGCCCTCATCAATCCGCTGACCCTGCTCGGCTCGGCGCTGGGCTGGCAACCGCCCCTGCCCGATTTCCTGCTGCCGGTGCTCCTGCAGATCCGGCTGCCCAGACTGCTGATGGCGATCCTAATCGGCGCCGCCCTGGCCGTGGCGGGTGCGGCCATGCAGGGCCTGTTCCGCAACCCTCTGGCCGATCCCGGCCTGATTGGCGTTTCCGCCGGCGCCGCCCTGGCGGCGACCCTGTGGCTGGCGCTGAAGCCGGCGTTGCCGGCGCTGGCGCTGCTGCCGCCGCAGGCGGTACTGCCCCTGGCGGCCTTCATCGGCGGCAGCCTGGCGGCGCTCGCGGCGCTCCGGCTGGGCCAGCGCGAGGGCCACACCAGCGTCGCCACTCTGCTGCTCGCCGGACTCGCCATCAACGCCGTCACCCTGGCCGCCATCGGCCTGCTGCAGCAGCTCACCGACGACGCCACCCTGCGCGACATCACCCGTTGGATGCTCGGCAGCCTGGGCAAGGCGGGATGGCCGGAAATCATCGTCGCCGCGCCCCTGCTGCTGGCCCCCGTGCTGTTGCTGCCGCGCGAGGCGCGCGCCCTGGATGCACTGTTGCTGGGCGAGGCCGAGGCCGCCCACCTCGGCGTCGACGTCGAGCGCCTGAAAATGCGGGTGCTGCTGCTGGCGGTGCTCGCGGTAGGCGCCAGTGTCGCCCTTGCCGGCATGATCGGCTTCATCGGCCTGCTGGCACCGCATCTGTTGCGACTGCTGGCCGGACCGAGCCACCGCCTGCTGCTGCCGGCTTCCGCCTTGCTCGGGGCGAGCCTGCTGCTGCTGGCCGACACCGCCGCCCGCAGCGTCGCCGCCCCGCTAGAACTGCCGGTCGGCGCGCTCACCGCCCTGATCGGCGGCCCCTTCTTCCTCTGGCTGCTGGCGCGCTACCGGCTGCGGATGGAGCTGCTCTGATGCTGAGCGCCGAATCGGTGTCGCTGCGGGCCGGTGATCGCCAGCTGCTGCAGGACATCTCGCTGCAACTGCGTCCCGGCGAACTGCATGTGCTGCTGGGCGCCAACGGCGCCGGCAAGTCCAGCCTGCTGCGCCTGCTGGCCGGCGAGATCAAGCCCCAGCACGGTACGGTGCAACTGAATCAGCGCCTGCTGCCGGATTGGAGCCCGCGAGACCGCGCTCGCCAGCGCGCGGTGCTGCCGCAGGGCGAGAGCCTGCGCTTCGCCTTCACCGCCAGCGAGGTCGTCGGCCTCGGCCGGCTGGCGGCCCGCACCGGCAGTCCCGCGCAGGAAGCCGCCCTGATCGCCGAGGCGATGCGCGACACCGATGTGCTGCACCTGGCGACGCGGGCCTACCCCAGCCTGTCCGGCGGTGAGCGCCAGCGCGTGCAACTGGCCCGGGTATTGGTGCAGCTGGCGACACCCGACAGCACCGACCTGCGGCAGCGCTATCTCCTGCTCGACGAACCCATCGCCGGGCTCGACCTGGCGCACCAGCACAGCTGCCTGGCCCTGGCCCGTCGCAAGGCGCAGCAGGGCGCCGGGGTTCTGGCGGTTCTGCACGATCTCCACCTCGCGGCCCGGATCGCCGACCGCGTCAGCCTGCTGCACCAGGGCCGGCTGCTGGCACAGGGCGCGCCAGGTGAAATCCTGACGCCCGAACTGCTGCGCACCGCCTTCGGCAGCAGCCTGCGCTTCCACCGCCGCGACAGCGGCGGCCGGCCCTGGTTCGAAGTCGGCGGTCCGCTGGACGAGTGGGCCGAGTAGCGGCACCGAGGACCGGACCGTGGGCACCCGTCTCCGGATTCAGCGCATGGGGCCTCGGCTATCATGCTGCGGATCAACCCTCCCGCAACCCCAAGCCGACCGGATTCCTGAGCCGCCCCACCTGCGCATGGCCGAGCCGAACAAGAGCAGGACCAACCCGCCCCGTCGCTATGGCAGCAATGGTTTGCGCTGGTATCAGGGCTTGCAGTTCAAGCTGGGCTTGCTGCTGCTGGTATTGCTGGCCCTGCTCGCCGCTGGCGCCCTATTCAGCAGCCGCCAGCTGGTGCGGCAAAGCCTGATCGAGGACAGCTACGGTTACGAAGAAGAAGCCAGCCGCCGCGTTGCCGCAGACCTGCGCTCACTGACCAACGACGCCACCCTGCTGGCCTCGGCGCTGGCCCAGATGGCCGCAGTGCCGGGACTTGGCCATCAGGCCCTGGCCAGCGCCGCGCCGCGTCTGCTGCGTGGCAGTGCCCATGCAGAGCTGATCACCGATTTCGGCATCTGGCCGGAGCCCGGCAGCCTGGTCCCCGACAGCGACCGTGCCAGCCTGTTCTGGATCCTGCGCGACGGCAGCCTGGAATCGCGTGGCGATTACAACGACCCCCGCAGTGCGCCGTACTATCGCGAAAGTTGGTACACCGCCGGCCGGCATGCGCGCGACAACCGTGGCTACTGGACCGGTCTGCGCACCGAACCGCTGTCCAAGCAGCAGGTGGTGACCGTCGGCCTGCCGATCCGTGACAGCCGCGGCTTTCTGGGCGTCGCCACGGTCTCGATCTCGATACGCGCACTGCAGGAGCGCTTCGCCAAACTCGCCGACAGCCACCGGGGCTACAGCCTGCTGCTGGATCAGGACAGCCGGCTGCTGGCCAGCTCCGGCGCTGGCGCCCGACTGCGGCCTGACACCGGCAGCGGCCACGCCACCCTGGCGGAAATCGCCCAGCAGCGACCGGACTACGCCGCGCTGGCGCTGGCGGTGCACCGGCGCGACGAACAGCGGCGCAGCGAGGTGCTGAAGACCTCGCTGTACGACGCCAGCCAGATCTCCGCCCTGCGCGACAGCAGTCGCGAAATGTCGCGTCAGGAAGCCGAGGACATCCTCGCCGGCATCTGGCGCGCCGAGCTGCCCGACGCCGGCGAGCGCATCGCCGCCGAGGGCTTCGATCTCGGCCACGACCCCCTGCTCGACGGCGGCTCCCACGCCACGCTGCTGGAACTGGTGGCGCCGAACTGGAAGCTGCTGCGTATCAGCACCGCGCAGGAAGGCTTCGCCGGTGCCGACCAGCTGTTCCGCAAGGCGCTGGGCCTGACGCTGGCGCTGGTGGCGCTGGCACTGCTGGTGGTGCTGCTAGTGGTGCGCACGCTGATCATCCTGCCGCTGCAGCGCATGAGCCGGCTGTTGCAGAGCAGCGACTCGGTCGACGAGGCACTGAACCTGGCGCTGGACGAGTCGCCGCGCAACGAGGTCGGCCTGCTGGCGCATTGGCAGAACGAACGGGTCCGGCAGCTGCGCGACGCGGTCGACAGTGCCCGCAGCGCCCGCCTGCAGCTCAGCAGCGAATCCAGCGAGCGGCGCAGCGCGCAGGAGCAACTGGCGCGGGCCCAGGAGCGCACCGCCCTGGCCCTGCAGTCGGTGTCGGACGCCATCATCACCACCGACGAGCACGGCGTGGTCGACGACATGAACCCGGTCGCCGAGCTGCTCACCGGCATGGGGCTGCGTGAGGCGCGCGGCAAGCGGCTGGAGCAGGTCCTGCGCCTGCAGCTGGAGTCCGCCGGCGGCCCCAGCCTCAATGTCGCCGAACAGACCCTGCAACGCGGCAGCCGGCTCGACTACACCGACGGCCTGCGGATGGAACCCCACGGCGCCGCCGAGCGCGACATCGTGCTGCGCGCCTCGCCGATCCGCGCCCGTGGTCGTCTGGTCGGCGCGGTACTGGTATTCCATGAGCGGCTGCGCCGCGAAGCCGCCGCCAGCGAGCCGGCGCTGGGATTGCAGCACCGCGACCTGCTCACCGGCCTGCCGACGCGGGCCGCCTGCAACCGCCGGCTGCAGAATCTCATCGATCAGGCCCATGTCTCCGGTCAGCGGCATGCCCTGATCTATCTCGACATCGATCATCTGAAACGGGTCAACGATCTCGGCAGCCAGTCGGCTGGCGACGACGTGCTGGTGCGGGTGGCGGAAACCCTGGCAGTCAGCGCGCCGGTAGCTGGCGACGTCTACCGTCTGGCCGCCGACCAGTTCGCCATCCTGCTCGAATCGGTCGACGAGGGCAGCGCGCTGGCGGTCGCCGAGCGCCTGCGCGCCGGCCTGGCCAGTGGCCGCTTCTTCTGGGAGTCGCGGCAGTTCTCGGTTACCGCGAGCTTTGGCGTCGCCTGCTTCGGCCGTGATTCGACGGCACTGGAAACCCTGCGCCGCGCCGACGATGCCTGCGTCGCCGCCAAGCGCGCCGGCCGCAACCTGGTGAAGCTCTACGACGGCGACATGGCGCGCGACAGCCGTAGCATCGACGACGACACCTGGGTGCGCTGCATCGAGCGGGGGCTGGAGCAGGACCTGTTCCATCTGCGCACCCAGTGGATCGCCGCCGGCAGCGAGCACGCCGCCGAAGGCCATGCCTATGAAGTGCTGCTGGCGCTGGAGGATGACGAGGGTTTCTGGGCCGCTCCGTCCTCCTTTATGCCGGCCGCCGAGCGCCACCATCTGACGCCACGGATCGACCGCTGGGTGATCCGCCAGACCCTGCACCACCTGCAGGCGCATCCAGCGGTGGCGCAGAGCCTGGCCTTCGTCAGCGTCAACCTGTCGGCGCTGACCTTGGCCGACTACGGCTTCCTGGAGTTCCTCGCCGCCGAACTGGGGCCGTACCCGCACCTGGCCGGCAAGCTCTGCTTCGAACTGCGCGAGGAAGGCCTGAGCGAGCACCCGCAGGAGGCCGTGCTGACCTGCGACGTGCTGCACCGCATGGGCTGCCTGATCGGCATCGATCACTACTTCGGCCGCCACATGTCGGATCTGGAGCTGCTGCGCAAGCTGCCGGCCACCTTCGTCAAGATCGACGCCATGGCTTTCCGCAACCTCGGCACCGACGCGGTCGAGCAGATCCTCGCCGAGTCGACCTTGCGCATGGTGCGACAACTGCGTCGGCGGGTGATCGTCCACAACATCGACGATTCGAAACTGTTCGACGTCTGGCGCAAGCTCGGCGCCGAGTACTTCCAGGGCTTCGCCCTGGCCAAGCCCTCGCCGGTGATCTTCCAGCCGCCGGACTGAAGCCCTCAGGGCTCCTACACGTCCTCGAGATGGCGGATCAGCAACTGCACTGATTCGCGGCCATTCCAGCGATTGACTCCCAGCTGATAGACCGCGAGCACCCGGCAGCCCGGCGCCCGGGCCCGCTCGCCGCCACCGAAATCCACCGCTTCCAGCTCCGCGCCCTCACCTAGCAAGCGATAGCGGACGTGCTGCTGCTCGCTGCCCATCAGCTTCAGGCTGGCAACTTGGAACTCGCCGCTGAACTGCGGCTCCGGAAACCCGGCGCCCCAAGGGCCGGCGAGTTCCAGCTGACGTGCGGTATCCAGCCCCAGCTCGCGCGCCGCCAGCGGGCCGTCGCTGTCGATCCGCTGTTCCAGTTCGGCCGGGCTCAAGCATTCGGCGCAGACCGCATCAAAAGCGGCGGCGAAGCGCGGGTAATCGACCTCCGCCAGATTCAGGCCGGCCGCCATGGCGTGGCCACCGAAGCGCGGGATCAGGCCGGGATGACGGGCGTCGACCGCCGCCAGCGCATCGCGCACATTGAGGCCGGCGATGCTGCGCGCCGAGCCCTTCAGCAGGCCCGGTTCCTGGCCGCGCGCGAAGGCGATCACCGGCCGGTGCAACCGCTCCTTCAGGCGCGAGGCGACCAGACCGACGATGCCCTCGTGCCAGCCCGGCTCGAACACGCAGACGCCAATCGCCGTGCTGTCCTCCAGCAGGAAACCGGCCTCGTCGGCCATCTGGCCGGTGAGCGTGCGGCGCTCGCGATTGAGCCGGTCCAGTTCGCGCGCCAGCGGTCGCGCGGCCTCGATGCTGTCGGCGAGCAGGCAGTCAATGCCGGCGCGCATGTCGTCGAGACGGCCGGCGGCATTCAGGCGCGGCCCGAGCACGAAACCGAGATCGCCGGCCCCGAGATGCGCCGGCGGACGCCCGGCCACTTCCAGCAGCGCCAGCAAGCCCGGCCGGGCGCGACCGGCGCGCAGTCGGCGCAGGCCCTGCTCGACCAACACGCGGTTGTTGGCGTCGAGCCGGGCGACATCGGCCACGGTGCCCAGGGCCACCAGATCCAGCCACTGGGCCAGGTTGGGCTCGACCGCCAGCATCCCACGGCGGCGCAGCTCCGCACGCAGGCCCAGCAGCAGGTAGAACATCACCCCGACACCGGCCAGCGCCTTGCTGGCGAAGGTGCAGCCGGGCTGGTTGGGATTGACGATGGCATCCGCCGCCGGCAGCTCCGCGCCCGGCAGGTGGTGGTCGGTGACGATCACGCTCAGCCCTTGCTCGCGGGCGTGGCGCACGCCGGCCAGGCTGGCGATGCCGTTGTCGACCGTGACCAGCAGCTGGGCTCCGGCGGCGACGGCGACATCCACCAGCTCCGGAGACAGGCCGTAGCCCATGCGGAAGCGGTCCGGCACCACATAGTCGACCGCGCTCGCACCCAGTGCACGCAGTCCCAGCACCCCCAGCGCGCAGCCGGTGGCGCCGTCGGCGTCGTAGTCACCGGCGATGACGATCCGGCGACCGGCGGCGATGGCATCGGCCAGCAACTCGGCCGCCTGCGGCAGGCCCTTGAGGCCGTCCGGCGGCAGCAACTGCTTCAGCTCCAGCGCCAGTTCCCCGGCCTGCACTCCACGCGCGGCGTAGATGCGGCGCAGCACCGGGTGCAGTGTTGCCGGCAGCGAATCCGGGTCGCCGGCCGGCCGACGAACGACGCGCGGCGCGGCGGCCATGGCCTGGTTGCTAGCCGTGCTAGCGAAGCTTGGCGAGGATCGCCCGCTCGACCGCCGAGCGTTCGGCGGCGACCTGGATCAGGTCCTTGAGGCCGCCCTGGATGACGATGTCGGGATCCTTCAGGCCATTGCCGGTGAGCGTGCAGACCACGGTCGAGCCCTGGGCGATCTTGCCGGACTTGATGTCGCGCAAGGCGCCGCAGAGCGAGGCAGCCGAGGCCGGCTCGCACCAGACTCCTTCCGTTTCTGCCAGCAGACGCTGGGTAGCGAGAATCTCCGGGTCGGTGCACTCGTCGAACCAGCCGCCGGACTCCTTCTGCGCCGCCCAGGCGTGATCCCAGGACTGCGGATCACCGATGCGAATGGCGGTAGCGACGGTCTCCGGATTGGCGACCCGGCCTCCGCGCAGGAACGGCGCCGCGCCGGCGGCCTGGTAGCCGGCCATCTTCGGCAGCTTGCCGTCGGCGAAGGCCTCCAGCGAATAGCCGAACATGGTCGCGGTGGACTTCTGGCCGTTCGCCTCCTTGTACCCCATCCAGTAGGCGCTGATGTTGCCGGCGTTGCCGACCGGCAGGCAGTGGTAGTCCGGCGCCTGGCCGCCGAGCGCCTCGATGATCTCGAACGCGGCCGTCTTCTGCCCCTGCAGGCGATAGGGATTGATGCTGTTGACGATGGCGACCGGGGCGGTCTGCGCGACCTCCTTCACCAGCCGCATGCCGTCATCGAAATTGCCCTGGATCTGCACCACCACCGCGCCGTGCACCACGGCCTGCGCCAGCTTGCCAAGCGCGATCTTGCCATCCGGGATCAGCACGAAGGCAGTGATGCCGGCGCGCGCCGCATAAGCGGCGGCGGCGGCGCTGGTATTGCCGGTGCTGGCGCAGATGATCGCCTTGCTGCCCTCGTGCACGGCCTGGGTCACGGCGGCGGTCATGCCGCGATCCTTGAACGAACCGGTCGGATTCAGGCCCTCGAACTTGACCAGGATGCGGCCCTCGAAGCCAGCCTGCCGGGGAATGTTGACCAGCTCGATCAGCGGCGTGTTGCCCTCGTTGAGGGTGACCGCCTTCACTTCGGGGCCGAAGGGCAGACGCGAGCGGTAGCGGTTGACGAGACCTGTGTAATGCATGGACTTAAGCCGGGATGGGAGCTGCGAAGGAAAAGCTTTGCGCGAGCAGCGCATCGAGATGGGCACGCACCTGCGGCCACTCCTCGCGAATGACACTGAACCACACCGAGTGCCGCAAGGAACCGTCCGGCATCAGCATGTGATTGCGGAAGGTGCCCTCCTCGGTGGCACCGATGCGCGCCAGTGCGGCGCGCGACGCGGCGTTGCGGGAGTCAGTTTTGAACTCGATGCGGTTGAAGCCGAGCTGCTCGAAACCGTGCGCCAGCAGCAAGCGCTTGCACTCGGTGTTGACCGGAGTGCGGCGGACGTCCGCCTGGAGCCAGGTCCAGCCGATCTCGGCGCGCTGGTGCACCAGTTCAACCGCCGCGAACCGGGTGGCGCCGACGAGGCGGCCGTCGGACCGGAGCCGGATCGCGAACGGCAGCGCACGATCCTGCGCCAGCTCGGCGAGCCCGCTAGCGATGTAGTCGCGCATCGCGCCCTCACCCGCCACCGGCATCGGAAACCAGCGGAACGTCGCCGGATCGGCGCCGGCCTCGCAAAGTGCCGCGTGATGCGCCATCGCCAGCGGCTCCAGCCGCACATGGCGGCCTTCGAGCGTCACCGGCGACAGGACCACCAGGTCAATCCTTGAAATGCTCGACACGGATACGGGCGGCACCCTCGCGCACGAAGGGCAGCGCCTGCATGGCGGCCAGCGCCTCGTTGAAGCGGTGCTCGGGCACGCGGTCGGTTATCAGGGCGACGGTGGCATCGTCCTCACCGCGCGGCTCCTTCTGCAGGATGGCCTCGATGCTGATGTCGTGGCCGGCAAGGATGCCGGTGAGGCTCTTCAGCACGCCCGGCTCGTCGGCCACCCGCAGGCGCAGGTAGTAGCAGGACTCGATCTGGCTGATCGGCAGCAGCGGCAGTTCCTGCACCGACTCCGGCTGGAAGGCAAGCGCCGGCACCTGATGGCGCGGATCGGCACCCAGGCCGCGGGCGACGTCGACCAGATCGGCGACGATGGCGCTGGCGGTGGCGTCGCCGCCGGCACCCCGCCCGTAGAAGCCGACCTGGCCCAGGGCATTGCCCTGCACCAGCACCGAGTTCAGCACGCCATCGACCTTGGCCAGCAGATGGTCGTCCGGGATCAGGGTCGGGTTCACCCGCAGCTCCACCCCGGCCGCGCCGCGCTTGGCGATGCCGAGCAGCTTGATCCGGTAGCCCAGGGTCTGGGCGATCTGGATGTCCTGGGCGGTGATGCGGGTGATGCCCTCGCAGGCCACTGCCGGGAACGACAGCGGAATGCCGAAGGCGATGCTGGCGAGGATGCTGAGCTTGTGGGCGGCGTCCACGCCTTCGACGTCAAAAGTCGGATCGGCCTCGGCATAGCCCAGCCGCTGGGCGTCGGCGAGCGCATCGGCGAAGCTCTGCCCCTTCACCGTCATCTGGGTGAGGATGTAGTTGCAGGTGCCGTTGATGATGCCCGCCAGCCCACTGATGCGGTTGCCAGCCAGACCCTCGCGGATCGCCTTGATGATGGGAATACCGCCGGCGACGCTGGCCTCGAAGGCCACCGGCACCCCGGCCTTACGCGCGGTGGCGAAGATGGCATTGCCGTCTTCGGCCAGCAGGGCCTTGTTGGCGGTCACGACCGGCTTGCCGCGCGCCAGCGCCGCCATGATCGCGTCACGGGCGACGGTATGGCCGCCGATGACCTCGACCACGATGTCGACGTCGGCATCGGCGGCGATGCTCATGGCATCGCTGACGACGGTGATGCCGTTCAGATCGACTTCGCGCTTGCGGCCGAGGTCGCGGGTGCTGGCATGGGTGATCACCACCGGGCGCCCGACGCGGCGGGCGATTTCCTCGGCGTTGGTCTTCAGCACTCGGACCACGCCCTGACCGACGGTACCCAGGCCGATCAGGCCAACCCGGACAGGAGCGCTACTCATACCTTCGCTTCCTTCAGAAATTTCTTGATGTTGCGGATCGCCTGCCGCGAGCGGTGCTCGTTCTCGATCAGCGCGAAGCGCACATGGGTATCGCCCTCGTGGCCGAAACCAACGCCGGGACTGACCGCGACATGTGCTTTCTCCAGCAGCAGCTTGGAGAATTCGATGGAGCCCAGCGCCCGGAACGGCTCCGGAATCTCGGCCCAGACGAACATGGTCGCCTTCGGCTTTTCGACCTTCCAGCCGGCGGCGTTCAGGCCCTCGCAGAGCACGTCGCGACGCACGCGATACATCTCGCAGATCTCGGCGACGCAGTCCTGCGGCCCTTCCAGCGCGGCGATGGCGGCGACCTGGATCGGCGTGAACATGCCGTAGTCGAGATAGCTCTTGATGCGCGCCAGCGCCGCCACCAGGATCGGGTTGCCGACCATGAAGCCGACGCGCCAGCCCGGCATGTTGTAGCTCTTGCTCAGGGTGAAGAATTCGACCGCGACATCCTTCGCCCCCGGCACCTGCATAACGCTCGGCGCCTTGTAGCCGTCGAAGACGATGTCGGCATAGGCGAGATCGTGGATCAGCCACATCTCGTGTTCCTTGCAGATCGCCACCGCCTTCTCGAAGAAGTCCAGCTCCACGCACTGCGTGGTCGGATTGCCCGGGAAGTTGAGGATCAGCATCTTCGGCTTCGGCCAGCTCTCCTTGACCGCCTTTTCCAGCTCGGCGAAGAAGTCGACGTCCGGCGTCATCTTCACGTGGCGCACGTCGGCGCCGGCCAGCACCACGCCGTAGGGGTGGATCGGATAGGCGGGATTGGGGCAGAGCACGACATCGCCGGGGGCAAGGGTCGCGAACGCCAGATGCGCCAGCCCTTCCTTGGAGCCGATGGTGGCGATCACCTCGGTCTCGGAATTCAGCTCGACGTCGTAGCGATTCTTGTACCAATTGGCCATCGCCCGGCGCAGGCGCGGAATGCCCTTCGATACCGAGTAACGGTGCGTATGGGTGCCGTCCTCGTCGTGCACTTCCGGCTTGACGTAGTCGCTCTCGGTGCCGCGCACCGAGGCTTCCACCAGCTTGTCGACGATGTGCTTGGGCGTCGGTTGATCCGGGTTGCCCATGCTGAAATCAATGACATCGTCCCCGCGAGCTCGGGCCGCTTTCTTCATCTCACCAACGATGTTGAAGACATAGGGCGGCAAGCGCTGGATGCGCGGGAAATTGGTGTTCATGCTGATGGCAGCGGCCGCGCCGGTGAGGGCGGCGGCAGGGGCGATTCCTCGTTGAGTGGTGGGTGGATACGACAGCCCCGCCGTCGCGGGGCGGGCAATTAGACTCCCTGCGGTTTCGCACTGCAACAAAAACGGGGCCTGAGGCCCCGTTCAGCGCGGCGATCAGGGCGCGGGCAGGAACTTCAGCGGATCGACCGGCTTGCCGTGCTCGCGGATCTCGAAATGCAGCGCCGGCTTCTGCTCGGGGCCGATGCCCAGTTCGGCGATGGTCTGGCCGGCGCGCACCGCGTCGCCCTCCTTGACCAGCCGCACGCGGTTGTAGCCGTAGGCGGAGAGATAGCTGTCGTCGTGCTTGACGATCACCAGTTCGCCATAGCCCTTGAGCGCGCTGCCGCTGTAGACCACCTTGCCGGCGGCCGTGGCCTTGACCGGCTGGCCCAGTTCGCCGCCGATGTCGATGCCCTTGGCACCGGCCGCGAGGTTGTAGCGGCGCAGCAGCGCGCCGCTGCTGGGCCAGGACCAGCGCTGCCCCGGGCCGGCGGCCGGCATGGCAACAGGCGGAGCCGGCGGATTCGACGCCGGTGCCGCGGGCGTAGCGGTCACCGCGACCGGGCTCGCAATCGCAATCGCTCCCGGCGCTGCGTCAGCGGGGATCGCCACCGGGCCTAGCAGGCCGCCGGTCGGCGGCGGAATCGGCGCCGGCGCTGCGGGCAGCGCCTGGGTCTGGATGCTGGCGCTCGACTCCGGCGGCGTCAGGCGGATGATCTGGCCCGGGTGGATCAGGTAGTCGCCGCCGATGCTGTTCCAGCTCACCAGATCCTTCCAGTCGATCTGGTTCTTGAAGCCGATGGCATAGAGCGTGTCCCCCGGCTGCACCAGGTGCTCGCCCGGGCCGGCGACGGCGCTGCCAGCCACCACCTGGCCCGGGCCGTCGCCGGCGCCGGCGCCGGAGGGCGGATAGATTCGCGGCTCGTCCTGCCAGCCGTAACCGCAGGCGGCCAATAACAAGCTCGCCAGCAGTGCCGGCGCGAGGGGCGAACGGAGATTCATCGGCAAGGCCTCCTCATCAGGAACGACGGCGCAGCAGGAACCAGAGCCCGAACGCGCCGGTCAGGGCGACCGCGGCATAGCCGAGCAGATGGCTGTATTCGGCGACGATACGGATGGTCGGCTCGCCCAGGGTGTAGCCCAGGCCCACCAGCACCCCGCACCAGATCGTCGCGCCGAGCGTGGTCAGCAGCGCGAACGGCAGCAGGCCCATGCCGAACACCCCGGCCGGCAGGGAGATCAGGTGCCGGATCACCGGGATGAAGCGACCGACGAAGGTGGCCAGCCGCGCATTCTTCAGGAACAGCGCCTCGGCCTCGTGGTACTTGGCCTCGTTGATGAGGAACCACTTGCCGTAGCGCAGCAGCACCGCGCGGCCAACGTAACGCCCCAGCGCGTAGTTGGCCGAGGCGCCCAGCAGGGAGCCGGTGCCGCCGGCCAGGGTCGCCAGCCAGGGATTGAGGTCGCCCAGCGAGGCGCGGTAGCCGGCCGGGATCATGACCAGCTCCGAAGGCACCGGAAACAGGCTGGACTCCAGGGCCATGAGGAAAAATATCTCCGTGTATCCAAGGTGTTGGACCACGGAGTTGATCCAGTCCGCGAAGCCGCTCATGTCATTGCTTCCCGGCCAGCAGGGGGACGAAGCTGACGCTGGCCAGGTCCTGGCTCTGGATCGCGCCGGCCGCGTTGCGGCTGACCAGCTTCAGCAGCTGCCGACCGGAAGGCCCGACCGGGATCACCAGCCGCCCACCCGGCGCCAGCTGCGATACCAGCACCGGCGAGACGCTGTCGGCCCCGGCGGTGACCAGGATGCCGTCGTAGGGCGCGAAGCTGCTCCAGCCATCGGTGCCGTCGGCATAACCGAAGTGCACGTTCTTGATGCCCATCGCGCCCAGGCGCTTGCGCGCGGTCTCGCTCAGGGCCTTGATCCGCTCGACGGTGAATACGGTGTCGCAGAGTTGCGCCAGCACCGCCGTCTGATAGCCAGAGCCGGTTCCGACCTCCAGCACCCGTCCGAACTTGCCGCTGGGCTTGCCGGCCAGCATCGCCTCGGTCATCACCGCCACCACCCGCGCCTGCGACAGGGTCTGGGCGTGGCCGATGGGCAGGGTCAGGTCGGCCTTGTAGGCCTGGGCCTGCAGGGCCGGCTCGACGAATTCGTGGCGCGGCAGCTTGCCGATGACGGCCAGCACCCGCTCGTCCTTCACCCCGAGGCTGCGCAGTTCCTCCACCAGCTTGGCGCGGCTGCCGGGCGAGGTCAGACCCCGGCCCTGGCTGTGCGTATGCGCGTCCCGCATCAGCTCGACAACCAGCCGCGCAGGCTGTCCAGGGCGCTGTGCTTGGTGAGATCGACCAGCAGCGGCGTGATCGAGACCTTGCCGTGGTTCACGGCGTGGAAGTCGGTGCCCGGCCCGCAGTCCTCCTCGGGGCCGGCAGCACCCACCCACCAGATGGTCTTGCCGCGCGGGTCGGCGCTCTTGATCGCCGACTCCGCCGTGTAGCGGTGACCCAGGCGCGTCACCTCGTAGCCCCGCAATTCCTCGTAGGGCAGGTCCGGCACGTTGACGTTGAGGATGGTGTCGCGCGGCAGCGGCGCCCGCTGCAGCCGCTCGATCAGTTCCACCGTCACCCGCGCCGCCGTCGGATAGTGGTGCGGTGCGTGGTGGATGCAGGACACCGCGATGGCCGGTGCCGCCAGCCGCCGCCCTTCCATCGCGGCCGCGACGGTGCCGCTGTAGAGCGTGTCGTCGCCCAGGTTGGCGCCGGCATTGATGCCCGACACCACCATGTCGGGCACCTCGTCGAGCAGGCCGGTCAGCGCCAGGTGCACGCAGTCAGTCGGGGTGCCGTCGACGCACCAGCCGGGGATGTCGCCGTGGTCGTGCCGCTGCGGCCGCAGCGGATGCAGGATGGTCAGCGAGTTGGAGGCGCCGCTGCGATTGCGGTCCGGTGCCACCACCTGCACGGAATGCTGTTCGGCCAGGGCTGCCGCCAGGACCCTCAGGCCCGGTGCGGTGCAGCCATCGTCATTGGAAACAAGAATTTTCATCGGGCCGCGAAAGCTGGAGAACCGCTAGGGTTCTGCGTGAGTTTCTGGGAAGACGGTATTGTATCCGCAGCCCTCGCCGCGAAAGCCGCCGATGACGCCCGACGAAGACGCCCCCGCCGATTTCCTGGCCGCCCTGCCGGGCGTGCGACGGCTGCCGCCCTCCGACCGCCTGCCCCCCGCCCTCGCCCCGCTGCCGCCGCCGCGACCGCGCCAGCGCGAGCTCGACGAGGCCGCCGTCCTGACCGAGTTGCTGCAGGACCCGGTCCACCCCGAGGACTACGAGAGCGGCGACACCCTCGGCTACCGCGCCGACGGCGTGCAGGATGGGGTCTGGCGCAAGCTGCGGCGTGGGCAGTTCCGGCTCCAGGCCGAACTCGACCTGCACGGACTCAACCGCGATGGCGCCCGCGCCGAGGTCGGCGCCTTCCTGGCCCAGTGCCAGGACCAGGCCTGGCGCTGTGTGCGCATCATTCACGGCAAGGGCAATGGCTCGCCCAACAGCGGCCCGGTCATCAAGCGCTATCTCGACGGCTGGCTGCGCAAGCGACACGACGTGCTGGCGTTCTGCTCGGCGCGCGCCTGCGACGGCGGGACGGGCGCGGTTTATGTGCTGCTGCGTGCTGCGAGAAGCGAATGATCTCGACTGCAATAGCCGCGCACTACCCCTCTCCCGCCTGCGGGAGAGGGGCTGGGGAGAGGGCGCGCAATTCGAGCACAGACCACCGCCGAAGCGACGGCGCTGCCCTCTCCCTAACCCTCTCCCGCAAGCGGGAGAGGGTTAGGGAACCACAGTCGCAGTGTCATCGGTCATGACAGGGACCGAGGCGACTTACTTCGCAAACCCGGAGCTGTTCCGCCGATGGCTGCGACAACACCACGCCAGCGCCCCGGAACTGCTGGTCGGCTACCACAAGATCGGCAGCGACCAGCCGAGCATGAGCTGGCCGCAATCGGTCGACGAGGCGCTCTGCTACGGCTGGATCGACGGTGTCCGCAAGCGCATCGACGCACAGCGCTATTGCATCCGCTTCACGCCGCGCAAGCCCGGCAGCATCTGGAGCGCCGTCAATATCAAACGGGTCGAGGTGCTGAGCCAGGAGGGCCGCATGCAGCCGGCCGGCCTCGCCGCCTTCGCCCGGCGCAGCGAGACGCGCTCGGTGGTCTATGCCTACGAACAGAGAGACAGCGCGATGAGTGATGAATACCTCCAGCGCCTGAAAGCCGATCCCGCCGCCCATACCTTCTTCAGCGCCCAGGCGCCCTGGTACCGGCGCAAGGCGAGTTGGTGGGTGATGAGCGCGAAACAGGACCAGACGCGGGAACGGCGCCTCGGGCAGTTGATCGCCGCCTCGGCGCAGCAGCGTCTGATCTAGCCGCACCAGACCGGCGGTCGTTGACCACTCCAGGCCCTGGGAGCAGCATCGGTCCGGGGAAGTAGAGGGCGAGGTTCAAACGACAACCAGGGAGAGGGAACATGCCAACCTTGACGACGGCGCTGCGCGCCGAATACGAGCAGCTGTTCAACAGCTGCGTCATCCGCCCGGAACGGGCCGCCGCGGTGCTGGGACTGGTCAACAAGCTGCTCGCCAACAAGGCGCGCTACCAGGCCGTGGCCAAGACCAGTGGCGTGCCCTGGCACTTCGTCGCGGTGGTCCACAACATGGAGTCGGGCCAGCGTTTCGATCGTCACCTGCACAATGGCGATCCGCTGAGCGCGCGCACCGTGCAGGTGCCCAAGGGCTATCCCAAGACCGGCGGCCCGCCCTTCAGCTGGGAGTTCAGCGCCGCCGACGCCCTGGCGCTGAAAGGTCTCAGTGGCAGCATCGACTGGAGCCTGGCCGGCACCCTGTACCGACTGGAGCTGTACAACGGCTGGGGCTACCGCAATCACCATCCGGAAACGCTCTCGCCCTATCTCTGGAGCTTTTCCAGGCACTACGTCAGCGGCAAGTACGTGAAGGACGGGGTCTGGTCGCCGACGGCCAAGTCCGAGCAATGCGGCGGCGCGGTACTGCTGCGGCGTATGGCGGAGCTGGGGCATATCCAGCTGGTGGACTCGCCGGTCGCCGCCAACAAGCCGGGAGTGCCCAGCTACTCGCTGTCGAAGCCGAAGAACGCGGCGGACCTGGCGCGGGTCGTGCAACTGCAGAACTGGCTCAATACCTTCCCGCACATCTTCGTGAAGGTGGATGGCGCGCCGGGCAAGCTGACCTCGGAAGCCTACAAGCAGGTGACCGGCCGCTACCTGCCGGGCGATCCGCGCAAGTAAACGCTAACTGCGCGCGAGCAGCACCACGGCATGGGCCGCGATGCCTTCCTTGCGGCCGATATGGCCCATGGCCTCGTTGGTGGTGGCCTTGATGTTGATGGCATCGAGGCCCAGGCCCATCACCGTGCCCAGGGCCTCACGCATCGCCGGCACATGTTTGGCGACCCGCGGCACCTCGGCGATCAGGGTCAGATCGGCGTTGACCGGCGCGTAGCCGGCGGCGCGCACGCGATCCATCACCACGGCCAGCAGCCTGCTGCTGGCGATGCCCTTGAACTGCGGGTCGCTGTCCGGGAACAGCTTGCCGATATCGCCAGCAGCAATGGCCCCGAGCAGGGCATCGCAGAGGGCGTGGATCAGCACGTCGCCGTCGGAGTGAGCAATGATCCGCCAGTCGCAGGCGATGAAGACGCCACCAAGGCTGACGCCCTCGCCCGCTTCGATGCGATGGGCATCGAAGCCGTGGCCGACGCGGAAAGGTACGGCGCTCATGCCCCGCGCTCCCTGCGCGACAGCCAGAACTCGGCCAGCGCCAAGTCTTCCGGATAGGTCACTTTCAGATTGCTCTCGTGGCCGCGCACCAGACGCGGCTTGTAACCGGCGCGTTCCATCGCGCTGGCTTCGTCGGTCACTTCCAGATCGCGGCTGCGGCATTCCTGCAGGGCAGCGCTGAGCAGTTTTAACGGGAACAGCTGCGGCGTCTGGGCGCGCCAGTAGAAGGCTCGGTCGACGGTCTCGACCACCTTGTTGCCCTTGGCGCGCTTGAGGGTATCGGTACAGGGCAAGGCCAGCAGGCCGCCGTGCGGCAGGCCGCATTCCTCGCGCAGGCGCTCCAGCGCCGAGGCCTCCAGACAGGGGCGCGCGGCGTCGTGCACCAGCACGCGCACGTCGGTGAACCCCTTGGCCCGGACGGCGACACTGGCCAGGCCCGCCAGTACCGAGTCGGCGCGCGCGGCGCCGCCGGTGGTGAGCACGATCTTGGGATGGCCGGCGACCGCGAGGCCAGCGAACTCGCTGTCGCTCTTGGCCAGCACCACCACCACGCCATCGATCCAGCCCGCTTCCAGCAGCGGCTGCAGGCTCCATTCCAGCAGGGTGCGGCCGCGCAGCGGCAGGTATTGCTTGGGGCGCAGCAGGCCCATGCGGGTGCCGCCGCCGGCGGCGGGAACCACGGCCCAATAGCGGGTGCTGGCATTCGGCGCGCTGGAGGCGCTCACGGTTTCGGTGTCATCAGGTAGAACGTCTCGCCCGGCAGGATCATGCCGAGGTCGGCGCGGGCGCGCGCCTCGACGGCGGCCACACCGGCCTTGAGATCATCGACTTCCGCCTGCAGGGCGGCATTGCGGGCCGTGAGCTTCTCGACCTCGGCCCGCTGCGCCTCCACCTGCGTCTGCAGGCGCCGCTTGTCGGCGTAGCCACCATCACCCAGCCACAAGCGGTACTGCAGGAACAGCACCAGCGCCAGCAGCAGCCAGGTGACCAGGCGCCGTGGCATCGCGGGCTCCGGAGCTTGCCGGCTCGCCTAGCCGAGCTTGACCGGGAAGGCGCCGGCACCCGGGTAGCGGGCCTGCGCTCCCAGCATCTTCTCGATGCGCAGCAACTGGTTGTACTTGGCCATGCGGTCGCTGCGGCAGAGCGAGCCAGTCTTGATCTGGCTGGCGGCGGTGCCCACCGCGATGTCGGCGATGGTGGCATCCTCGGTCTCGCCGGAGCGGTGGCTGACCACCGAGGAATAGCCGGCGTCGGTCGCCATCTGGATCGCTTCCAGGGTCTCGGTCAAGGTGCCGATCTGGTTGGGCTTGATCAGGATGGAATTGGCGATGCCCTTGGCGATGCCTTCCCGGAGGATCTTGGTGTTGGTAACGAACAGGTCGTCGCCGACCAGCTGCACCTTCTTGCCGAGCTTGTCGGACAGGTACTTCCAGCCCTTCCAGTCGCCCTCGGCCATGCCGTCCTCGATCGAGATCACCGGGTAGTTGGCGACGATGCCGGCGAGAAAGTCGCCGAACTGCTCGGGGCTGAAGCTCTTGCCTTCGCCGTGCAGCTGGTACTTGCCCTTCTCGAAGAACTCGGTGGAGGCGACGTCGAGGCCGAGGTAGATGTCCTTGCCCGGCTTGAAGCCGGCCTTCTCGATGGCTTCCAGCAGGCAGTCCAGGGCCGCGACATTGCTGGCGAGGTCGGGTGCGAAGCCGCCCTCGTCGCCGACCGCAGTGTTGAGCTTGCGCGCCTTGAGCACCGCCTTGAGGCTGTGGAAGGTCTCGGCCCCCCAGCGCAGGGCTTCCGAAAAGCTCGGCGCGCCGACCGGCAGGATCATGAATTCCTGGATGTCGACATTGTTGTCGGCGTGGGCACCGCCGTTGATGACGTTCATCATCGGCACCGGCAGCGTGACGCTGCTGATGCCGCCCAGGTGGCGGAACAGCGGCAGGTAGTTCTCGTCAGCGGCGGCCTTGGCGTTGGCCAGCGACACCGCCAGGATGGCATTGGCGCCCAGGCGGGCCTTGTTCTCGGTGCCGTCGAGCGCGCACATCGCGGCGTCGAGCAGGGCCTGCTCCTGGGCATCCATGCCGATCACCTTCTTGGCGATCTCGGTCTCGACGTTCTTCACCGCCTGCCGCACGCCCTTGCCGAGGTAACGCGGCTTGGCCTTGCCCTTGGGCGCGCCGTCACGCAGTTCCACCGCCTCGCGGCTGCCGGTCGAGGCACCGGAAGGCGACGCCGCCCGGCCCGTGGCGCCGGACTCCAGCTCCACCACGGCTTCCACAGTCGGGTTGCCACGGGAGTCGATGATTTCGAGGGCGGTGACTTTGACGATCTTGGACATTGGGTCTTCTGGTCTGGTGTGGGCGGTTGAAGTGGCGGGCATTTTACGGGCAGGAGGGGTG
>JAUYNO010000042.1 GCA_030696045.1 Stagnimonas sp.
ACCGGGATGTGCTTGGTGCGCGGGTCGCTCTTGACCCGCTGCAATACTTCAAGGCCATCGATCTTTGGCAGGCGCAGGTCGAGCAGGATCAATCGGGGGATATGGTCCGGCGCCATCTGGACGCCGTCGCCAAGCAGGAAATGCAGCGCCTCGGCGCCGTCCTTGACCCACTGCACGCTGTTGCCCAGGTTGTGCTTCTTCAGGGCACGCAGGGTGACCTCGGCGTCGTCGGGATTGTCCTCGACCAGCAGGATTTCAATCGGCGTGTTGGCAATCATGTGGCAACTCCTGGCGCGGACGCGGTAGCTGGGTTGGGAAGGGAAAAATGAAAGCACGCCCCCTGGTCCGGCTGACTCTCCGCCCAGACCCGGCCGCCGTGCTTGTCGATGATCCGCTTGACGATGGCCAGGCCGATGCCGGTGCCGGCGAACTCGCTGGTGCTGTGCAGGCGCTGGAACACGCCGAACAGCTTGCTCGAATAGGCCGGGTCGAAACCGGCGCCGTTGTCGCGGATCGAGTAGCTGGTTCCGCCAGCATCGTCCGCACCGCTGATTTCGATCAGCGCCTGCTCGCGCTTGGCGCTGAACTTGATGGCGTTGGACAGGAGATTGACCAGCACCTGCCGCAGCATGGCCTTGTCCGCCCACGCCGACGGCAGGGTGGCGATGCGGACTTCGATCCTGCGCTCGCCGGCGGCGGGGATCAGCTCGGCGAGCACGTCCTCGACCAGCTCCTTCATATCGATGGCGACCAGCACCAGATCCTTTCGACCGGCGCGCGAGAAGGCCAGGATGTCGTCGATCAGCTGGGCCATCTTGTCGGTGTTGCGCCGCACCGTCCGCAGCAGGCGCTGGCCCTCGGCGTCGAGCTTGTCGCTGTAGTCCTCGAGCAGGATGTTGGAGAAGCTGTCGATGGCGCGCAGCGGCGCGCGCAGGTCGTGCGACACCGAGTAGCTGAAGCCTTCGAGATCCTTGTTGGCGGCTTCCAGACTGGCGGTGCGTTCGAGCACCCGCTGCTCCAGCGAGGTGTTGAGTTCCCGTAGCGCCTGCGCGGCCTTTTGCAGCTCGCTGACATCGCGTGCGATCGCGAACACGCCCGCGACCTGTCCGGTTTCGTCACGGAAAACCGAGGCGTTGTAGGACACCGGGGTGATCCCGCCGTCCTTGGCGCGGACCTGGAGCGGAAAATCCCGCACCTTGCCGGCGGCGAATACCCGTTGATAGGCGGCGCGCGCCTGCTCGGGCTCGGTGAAGAAGCGAAAGAAGTCGGAGCCGATCAGCTCCTCGCGGCCCAGGCCCGCGAGCTGGATGGTGGCCTCGTTGGCGTCGGTTACCTTGCCATCCGGGCTGATGGTCACCAGGGGATCGACGCTGGCCTCGATCAGGCTGCGGTTGTAGGCACTCGCGTGCCGGAGTTCGGTCTCGGCGTCGGTACGGGTGCGATCAAGACGCTCAATGGACCGCGCGGCCGCCCACAGCGCCGTGGTGAAGATCGCCATGTTGGCCAGGCCGACCAGGGCGACGCCGACCTCGTTGGGGAACAGTTGGGCGCGATCACCCAGCAAGCGCAGCCAGCCTATGACCGGCGGCACGACGATGGCCAGTGGCAGCAGCCAGCGTGCGAGCTGACCGCCCACGCCCGGTGCGGCCAGGATCGCCAGCGGCCCGGACTCCACCTGCGCGAGCAGAACGGCGAAGGCCATCAGGAGAAAAGCGACGATGGTGTGGTAGGCGATCCCGGAATAGATGCCGATCTGGTAGAGCCCGGCCGCACCCTGTCCGAAGCCCATGGCGTAGATGCCGATCAGGGCAAAGATGAACACGGTGATCGCCATCACCAGCGACACCCTGCGCAGGCCGGACCGCCGCGAATGCACCAGCAGCGAAGCTACCCCGAGCAGAGCGATGCTGGCGGCGGTGCCCTCCGCCATACGACCGGGATGAGGGGTCTGGACCGCTCCCAGCAGGTCCCCGAACAGCATCTCGTCCATTCCCAGATCGACGTCAAGGGCGTATTCGCCCAGCGTCACCCAGCCGATGGCCAGCGCCAGCGCCGCGCACAGCCGGGAGATCGGCTGGCGCCAGGCCGTGCCGGCATCCAGGGGCCGCAGGAACAGCGACAGCCCCAGCAGCAGGAAGGCGACGGCCGTGTTGGCGGCCATGCCACCGGTCGTCGGATGCGGGCGGATCAGCTGGGGGCTGCGAAGCGCGTAGCCCAGCAGCACCAGTGCGCCGATGACCGTGACCGCGAGGCTGAGATAGCGGGAGATCGTCTCGAACCGCGCGACCAGGCCAGCGTCCGCCGCCGCGCCAGCCGTGCGCGGCGGCTGGAGTTGTTGAGTGACAACCGCCGGTTGGGGCCAGGTGATCGGCGGCGCGCTCACCGCTAGCCCCGGTCCATCTCAATCGGTGCGCTCCCGGCGAGCATTTTTTGCCTCCTTGCAGCAAGCAGGAGTGCACGCTAGTGGCGGCAGGACCAGCGCGCACTGACCTGGGTCAATGGCCTGGTGGGGAATGCGGCACGCCGCGCCGCCGGCCCGGCGACTGCTGTCTGGGCTAGGCCGGCTCGGGCGCTGGCGAGCGGAGGGCCGTTTGGGCGAACAGCTGCTCGGCCGCGACCAAGCGGAAGGCGGGGCCTTCGCCGCCGGCCAGTTCGGCAACCAGGCGGGAGATGATTTCCCGGCCCGGCAGCTCGCGGTGCTCGCCCGATACCTGGGTGCTGAGCGCCCGCAGCTGGATCAGTTCGGCGCGGTCCTTGTTGAGTTCGGCCAGCAGTTCTTCCAGCAGCGCGCGCAGTTTCATCGCCGCGCCCAGGGCGGAGTCGCTGTCGCCGTCAGTGGTCAGGGTGATGAAGGTGCTGCGGTCGTACTGGCCGACAAAATCACCACCCCGGCGCAGGGCGGCGGCAACACCTTCCTGCAGGCCCAGCAACTCGTAGTCGGCCATCGCCGCCGGCGCGCCGCCGGACATCAGCCGGAACGCCGACACGCCGAGGATGGACTTGCCGCGTTCGGCGCGGCGCAGCTCGCGGGAGAGCAGCTGCTCGAGGTCGCGGCGCGAGGAAATCCGCGCCCGCTCGCTGGCTTCGGAAGCGGCGTGCCCGGCCAGCGCCCGGCTCAGCAGCATGGTCGCCGCGCGCAGGCGCTGTATCACTTTCTGCGTCGGCGGGTTCTGGCCCCGGCCCAGGGTCACCAAGCTGCCGCGCGAGGGATCACCAAGGATGGGCAGGGCGCGGCCGGCGATCCAGCCGTTCAGCGGCACCCGTTTCAGCAAGGGGTGGTCGGCGAGATCCTTGCTGATCTCGGGGCCGGCGTAGAGGAAGCCGCCGAGGCTGCGCGAGGCCTGCTGGTCGAGCGAGGCGGCATCGGTCGAGAAGAACTCGTGCGAGGGCCAGAGCAGCAGGTGCTCGCCGTCGGCGGCCGCGATCACATAGGCAGCCATGGCGTGGTCATCGTCGCCGGCCACCAGCCGCAGCGCGCTCGATACCAGCCGCACCCACTGGGTGGTCGACAGGCCTTCGGCGTCGGCCTGCTGGTTGGCCCAGTCGGGCACCGGGGCATAGAGCGCATTCATGGCGTTTGCAGGCTAGGTGATCCGGATCAGGAGCCCGGCCTTCGGAGCGCGAACGGTACTCCGGGGCCGACCGATGCCTACGCGTCCGCAGCCTGCTCGTCACGCGGCGCCGGCTCGGTCGGGACCGAGCGCACCTGGTAGCGGCGGCGGATGCCCTCGAGGTCCAGATGCTTCTCCAGTTCGGCCATGAAGCCTTCGGGCCGCACCACCAGCAGGTCGCAGGGCGGATTGGCGATCAGCTGTTCCACCGTGCTGCCGAGGATGAAGCGGTCGAAGGCCGAGCGGTAGGCGGCGCCGAGCACCAGCAGGCTGGCCTGCAGCTTGCCGACCAACTCGGGCAGGGCGGCGCTGGGGGCGCCATCGAGCACATGGCAGCGGTCTTCCGGGACCGCCTGGCTGCTGGCGAAGCGCTTGAAGCGTTCGACGTCCTCGTGGCGAACCTGGTCGTGCAGGTGGCGCAGTTCGATGCTGGTGACCACGGTGGGCCGGTCGAAGGGGAAGGAGTGCGCCAGGTGGGCATCGGAGCCGGTCAGATAGGCGTAGCTCAGGCCGGTCTGCAGGATCGCCTCGTTGAGCGCGGCCTTGTTGTCCGGTTTCGGCGACACGTCGACGGCGGCGATGACATGCGAGGGCAGGTCCGGCGTCGTCGGGTGCACCAGCATCAGCGGCGCCGGGCAGTAGCGGAACAGCTTGCGGTCGGCGCCATAGCTGCGGTCCCGCGCGGGCGGGTTCTTGACCGGCGCGTCCTTGATGACCAGATCGGGCTGCGATTCCAGGCACTTGGCGATCACCGCCTCGTACAGCTGCGGCGCCCAGACAAAATCACAGTCGACCTGCAGGCCGTCCTCGGCCATGGTCGCCGCTTCCGAGGCCAGCCACTGGATGCGCTGTTGCTCGAACTGCTCGCGCGCCAGCTGCATGACGCCGGAGCTGACCAGATCGGCGGTGCGCTCGATCAGCTGGTCGTGGTCGAACAGGCAGAGCTCCAGCGCAGCGCCCGACTTGCGGGCGAGTTCGCGGCCGTGGCGCAGGGCCGGCGAGTGGCGCATGGCCGGGTCGGCGATGACCAGAATCCTTGAAATCCTCTTCACGGGGCGTCTCCAGGGGGCCAGAAGTTATGAGCCTAGCATCGGCCTCGGCCGCGAGGCCGGCATTGACCGAGGTCAATCCGCTGCCGGCACCGCCGAGGCGCGCTGGATCTTGTTCACCAGATCGCGGCCCAGCACGCTCTGCACCCGGGCCCAGAGCGCCGGATTGCGCTCGCGCAGCGCCTGCAGCTCCGGCACCGGCCAGGCGCGGTAGCGGACGCCGTCCTCGGCCTCGACCTCGGCATTGGCGGGCGCGCCGGTGAGCAGGCTCATCTCGCCGGCGAAGTCACCGGCCCGCAGCCGGGTCAGCAGGCGCTGCTGCTGGTGGATGCGCAGCGTGCCGGCGGTCAGGTAGTAAAGCTGCGCCGGCCGCTCGCCCTCGGCGATCAGCCGCTGCCCCTGGGCCGCCGCGCCGTCCACGCCCAGGGCCCACAGGCGCAGGAACTCGGCCGGGCTCAGCGCCGCGAAATGGGCGGCGTAGAGCGCCTGCAGCGCGGCCGGTAGCAATACCGCCCGGCGCTCGCGCAGGATGCGCAGAGTCCACAGGCTGTTGATCAGCACGAACAGCGCATTCCAGGCCGCCATGCTGGGCCGGCCGGTGAGCCAGGCGTAGGCGGTGAGCGTCGACTGCGCCGCCACCAGGGCCGCCCGCAGCCAGAGCACATCGCGCGCCAGCAGCGCGACCAGCATCAGCGCATAGCCCAGGTGCACCAGGTTGGCGGCCTGCCAGAGCATTATTGGTGGCGCTTCATTCGTAGTGCGTCCACAGGCGCAGCACTTTCACCGTGCGCTCCGCCGCCAGCACCTGATACACCAGCCGGTGCTGGATGTTGATTCGACGCGAATAGGCGCCGCTCAAATCGCCTACCAGCTTCTCGTAGGGCGGCGGGTTCTGGAACGGATTGCTGGCAAGGATGACCAGGAGTTCCTGAGTCTTTGCCTTCAAGCCGGAAGTGGCGATCTTCTTTGCATCCTTGCTCGCCTGCTTGGTGTAGACGAGCGCCCAACTCACCAGTCGAGTTCCTTGCCGCACTGCTCCACCGGCTCCGCCATTCCCTCGCGGATCGACTCCCGCATGCCGGGAACGCCCAGCAGGTACAGGGTTTCCTGCACCGCCGACCAGTCCGATTCCGACAGCAGCACGGCATTGTTGCGCCTGCCGGTGATGTGGATCGGCTCGTGCGAGCTGGCCGCCTCGTCAATCAGGCGATACAGGCTGGTGCGGGCTTGGCTGGCGGTGAGGGTGCTCATGAAGATGCGTGGCGGCAGATGCGCCGAAGCGTACGCGATCACGTACTTCCGATCAACGCTTGGACTGACAACCGTAGCCTGGACGAAGTCCGGGGTCTGGAAACCTGGTTCGCCTGCCCCTGAAACCCACGGTCGCCGGGGAACCAGGGTCGTCACTTGCAGCTCTGCGAAACGCGCTGCCGGGCGACGACAACCTCGCGCTCGCGATCCGCATCGTCGATGTACTGCCGCTCGCCCTTGTCGTCGTAGCGGTACACCGGTCGCTGCTCCGACAGTACGCCCAGATTGTGGCGGGCTTGGTCGCAGTCCACCGCCTTGTTGTGTGCGTCGAGCTTCCGATTCAAGGCGCTGACCCGGTCTTCGGCGCGCGGGGGCTCAACGACCGGTTGTGCTTGCTTGGTGTGCTTGTACACGGTGATCCCCGGCGAGATCGAGAGGGCGGACGCCGCCGAGTCCGCTCCATCTACTGCGCCGTTCGCGCGGGCAGCCTCGGTCGAACAGGGCACATCCTGGAAGCGGGTTCTGCCGTCGATCTGCTTGCACCGATAAAGGCCCGCAGACACCGGCGTTGGCAAGCTCAGTGCCAGTAGGCACAACACGATGGTCTTGGTCATTGATTGACTCGGTTACGCATTCCCAGTGCGCTTTCAAGTCAGTCTAGTGAGCCGCCCGCACCAGGTCCATCACAGCGAAGTAGGGTGGGCTTCAGCCCACGCGTTCCAGCGATGCGTCGCGACCGCGTGGGCAGATGAAGCCTGCCCACCCTACACCCCTGCATGTCTTAATTCACACCCGCCGCCGCCGCCAGATCAGCGCCCCGGCAAAGGCCAGGAACAGCGCGTGCACCCACCACAGCCCGAACGCCGGCGGCAGGCTGTCCTTGGCCAGCCAGGCCTGGCCGAGGCTGAGCAGGTTGGAGTAGACGAGGTAGACCAGGATGCCCAGCACCAGCTTGCCGTAGCGGCCCTGGCGTGGGCCGACGTGGGCCAGGGGCACCGCCAGCAGCACCAGGATCAGCGCCGACAACGGCGCGGCGATGCGCCAGTGCAGCTCGGCGCGGTCCTTGGCGTCGCCGGAGGCCAGCAGGGCGGCGGTGGTCTGGATCGCGCGGCTGCCGCTGCTGAAGATGAAGTCGGGCGGGGTGATGCGGGTGCCCAGGGCGGCGAAGTCGGCGATCTCGACCTGGGCCTGGCCGGCGGTGACGCGCGCGCGCTGGCCCTCGCGCAGGGTGATGCGGCGCTCGCCGGTTTCGGTGTCGATGGACTGCTCGCCGCGCTTGGCGGTCACCAGGGTGGTGCCGCTGTCTTCCTCGACGAAGGCCAGCACCTCGCCCAGCTCGCTGCCGTCGCCGCTGATGCTGCTGGTGTAGAACACCGCGCGGCCGTCGGCCACCGCCTTGAAACGGCCGGCCTCGAACGGGGTGTACTGCACCAGGCGCTTGGCGTCCTTCAGCAGGTAGTCGGCCTGGCGCGCGGCCCAGGGGCTGATCTGGAACGCGAGCGCACCGGTGAACAGGGCCATCGCCCCGCCGAGCAGCAGATAGGGACGGTAGAAGCGGGCGATGCCGACGCCGCAGCCGGTGAGCGCCACCACCTCGTTGTCCTTGTAGAGCCGCCCCAGTGACAGCATCACGCCGAGCAGCAGCGACACCGGCACCAGCAGCACCAGGTAGCGCAGGCTGGACAGGCCCACCACCTTGAACAGCAGGTCCGGCGGCAGATCGCCCTTGGCCGACAGCGCCAGGAAGAAGGCGAAGCGGGTCGACAGCATGATCGCCAGCAGCACCACCGCCACCGCCAGCCAGGCGGCGACGGCGTCGCGGATCAGGTAGCGGTCGAGGATCATCGGATGGCGGACGGCAGGTGGGCCGCCATTATGGCCGGTGCAGCGACGGCTCCTTGGCGACGATGCGCAGGTGGGTGATGGCCATGTGGATCTCGCGCAGGAAGAACAGCAGGGCGAGGATGAAGGAGCCCATGGCGCCGATGAAGATCACCGCCACCAGCGAGGCGAAGTTGATGCTGAATAGGGCGCCGACGAACAGCACCACCACCACGGTGCAGATCAGCAGGGCGCAAAAGGCGCAGCAGCCGATGGCGAGCTGCACCAGCCGGGCGCGGCGGGCGTGGATGCGCAGGTTGGCGTTGACGGCGAGGTCGTAGTGTTCGCCAGCGGCCGCCAGCTGTTCCTCCAGCCGCCGCGCGCGGTCGACGATACGGCCGAGCCGGTTGGTGAGCACGCCCAGCATGGAGCCGATACCGGCGATCAGGAACACCGGCGCCACCGCGAGCTGGATGACGTGGGCGATGCTGGTGACTTCGGCGTCGGTGGCCATGGCGGTGTGCGGGGTGGTGAACTCGGCGCGCATGATGCGCGCCTGCTTCAGAGCGGGCCAGTTTCCGGGGGATGGATTGGCTGAGCTCGCCGCCTGAGGAAAACCGTTCGGGCCAAGCGAGGCGCGAATTTTCCCCTCCCCCTTGCGGGGAGGGGTTAGGGGAGGGGGTCTGTCACGATGAAGTGCTCACTCAATAGCGAGCCTCCCCCCTCCCCTAGCCCCTCCCCGCAAGGGGGAGGGGAACAGGGCGCAGCTAGCCCGCCTCCAGCTCAATCAGCAAATCCCCCGCGCGCACGCTGTCGCCCGCATGCACATGCACGGCCTTCACCACCGCGTCCTGCGCTGCCGCCACCAGGGTTTCCATCTTCATGGCTTCCAGCGACAGCAGGGTCTCGCCCTTGCTGACCCGCTGGCCGGCCTGCACGGCGAGGCGCGCCACCGTGCCCGGCATCGGCGCGCCGACCTCCAGGGCATTGCCCTCGGCGGCCTTGCGGCGCTCGTGGGCCTGCTTCACGCCGGCATGGGCGATGCGCACCGCGCGCGGCTGGCCGTTGAGCTCGAAGAACAGCTTGCTGGCGCCCTCGTCTAGCAGTTCGGTGCGGCCCTGCAGGCGGATGACGAGCGTCTTGCCGGTGGCGATGTCGACGCTGATCTCCTCGTTCTCCGGCAGGCCGTAGAAGAAGGCCGGCGTCGGCAGGGTGCTGACATCGCCGTAGGCCTTCTGGTGCTCGACGTAGTCCTTGTAGACCTTGGGGTACATCAGGTGGCTGGCGAGATCGGTATCGCTCAGCTTCACGCCCAGGGCCTGCTCGGTCCGCTTGCGCTCGCCAACCAGATCGACGGCAGCGAGGCTGGCGCCCGGCCGTTCGGTCAGTGCCGGCTTGCCGCGCAGCACCTTGGCCTGCAGCGCCACCGGCCAGGGTTCGGGCGGCAGGCCCAGTTCGCCGCGGAACAGTTGCACCACCGACTCCGGGAAATCGACCGGATAGTCCGGATCGACCATCTGCTCGATGCTGAGCCCTTTGGCGACCATGTACAGCGCCAGGTCGCCGACCACCTTCGAGCTGGGCGTGACCTTGACGATGTCGCCGAAGGCGCGGTTGACCTCGGCATAGCTTTTCGAGACCTCGGACCAGCGCGACTCCAGGCCCATGCTGCGCGCCTGCTCGCGCAGGTTGGTGTACTGGCCGCCCGGCATCTCGTGGCGGTAGACGTCGGCAGTGCCGCTGCGGATGTCGGACTCGAAGGGCGCGTACCAGCGGCGCACGCCTTCCCAGTAGTCGGACAGCTGCTGCATCGCCTCGCTGCCGATGCCGGGATCGCGGGCATGGCCGCTGAGCGCCGCCGCGATGCTGCCGAGATTGGGCTGCGAGGTGAGGCCGGAGAGCGCATCGAGCGCGCCATCGACCGCATCGCAGCCGGCCTCCACCGCCGCCAGCACGCTGGCCGCCGCAATGCCGCTGGTGTCGTGGGTGTGGAAGTGGATGGGAATGCCTACCTCCTGCTTCAGCACCCGCACCAGCTCGCCCGCCGCGCGCGGCTTGCAGATGCCGGCCATGTCCTTGATGCCGAGGATGTGGGCGCCGCCCTGCTCCAGCGCCTTCGCCAGCTTCACGTAGTAGGCGAGGTTGAACTTGGGCCGACTGCTGTCGAACAGATCGCCGCTGTAGCAGAGCGTGCCCTCGCAGACCGCGCCGGACTCGATCACCGCGTCCATCGCCACCCGCATGTTGTCGACTGCATTGAGCGAGTCGAACACGCGGAAGATGTCGATGCCCTCCTTGGCCGCCTGCTGCACGAAATAGCGCACCACGTTGTCGGCGTAGTTGGTGTAGCCGACCGCATTGGCCGAGCGCAGCAGCATCTGGAACGGGATGTTGGGCACCGCCGCGCGCAGCTGGCGCAAGCGGTCCCAGGGGTCTTCCTTGAGGAAGCGCAGGGCGACGTCGAAGGTGGCGCCGCCCCAGCATTCCAGCGACAGCAGGCCCGGCAGCAGGCGCGCGTAGTGCGGCGCGATGGGCAGCAGGTCCGCCGTGCGCATGCGGGTAGCGAACAGCGACTGGTGGGCGTCGCGCATGCTGGTGTCGGTGAGCAGCACCTGCGGCTGCGCCTTGATCCAGTCGGCGAAGCCCTTGGCGCCCAGCACCTTCAGCTGATCGCGCAGACCGCTGGGCGGCGCTGCCGCGAGATCGGTCGCCGGCAGCAGCGGCGCGGCCAGCGGCCCCACCGGCTTGGCCCGCCCCTTCATGTCCGGATTGCCGTTGACCACCACCTCACCGATGAAGCTGAGCACCTTGGTGGCGCGGTCGAGCCGGGCGGTGAACTTGAACAGCTCCGGCGTGGTGTCGATGAAGCGCGTGGTCGCCTCGCCGCTGCTGAACAGCGGATGCGCGATGACGTTTTCCAGGAACTGCAGATTGGTGGAGACGCCGCGGATGCGGAACTCGCGCAGGGCGCGATCCATGCGGTGGATGGCGACATTGGCCTCCGGCGCCCAGGCGGTGACCTTCACCAGCAGCGAGTCGTAATGCGGCGTCACCACCGCGTTGGAATACACCGTGCCGCCATCGAGGCGGATGCCGAAGCCGGCCGGACTGCGGTAGGCGGTGACGCGGCCGTGGTCCGGAGTGAAGCCGTTCTCCGGGTCTTCGGTGGTGACGCGGCATTGCAGGGCGTGGCCGGAGAGGCGCAGGTCTTCCTGCTTCGGCAGCCCCGGCTCGCCGATGTGGGCGCCCTCGGTGACGCGGATCTGCGCCGCCACCAGATCGACGCCGGTAACCATCTCGGTGACCGTGTGCTCGACCTGGATGCGCGGATTGACCTCGATGAAATAGAAGGCGCCGGTGTCGGCGTCCATCAGGAACTCGACGGTGCCGGCGTGCGAATAACCGACGCTCCGGCACAGCCGCACCGCCGCCGCGCACAGCGACTCGCGCTGGGCCTGATCGAGATAGGGCGCCGGCGCGCGCTCGACGACTTTCTGGTTGCGTCGCTGCACCGTGCAGTCGCGCTCGAACAGGTGCACCAGCGCGCCGTGCATATCGCCCAGCACCTGCACCTCGACATGGCGGGCACGGCGCACCAGCTTTTCGACATAGACCGCGTCATTGCCGAAGGCGGCCAGGGCCTCGCGCCGCGCCGATTCCATCTGCGGCCCCAGCTCGGCCTCGGTCTCGATTACCCGCATGCCGCGACCGCCGCCGCCCCAGCTGGCCTTCATCATCACCGGGTAGCCGACCGCCGCGACCAGGGGCAGGCAGGCGTCCAGCGTGCGCGGCAGCGCGCCGGTGGCAGGCAGGGTGGGCACCTGGGCGGCATCGGCGGCGGCACGCGCCGCCACCTTGTCGCCGAGGGTGCGCAGCACCTGGGGGCTGGGGCCGATGAAGCGGATGCCGGCGGCGGCACAGGCCTCGGCGAAGTCCGGGTTCTCGGACAGAAATCCGTAGCCCGGATGGATGGCATCGACCCCTGCCGCCACCGCGACCCGGACGATGTCGTGGATGTCGAGATAGGCGGCGATGGGCTTCTTGCCCTTGCCGACCAGATAGCTCTCGTCGGCCTTGAAGCGGTGCAGGGCGAAGCGGTCTTCGTGGGCGTAGATGGCGACGGTGCGGATGCCCATCTCCGCCGCCGCGCGCATGACGCGGATCGAAATCTCGCCGCGATTGGCAACCAGCAGCTTGCGGATGGCCTTGCTCATGCTCTTCCTTGCGCAGACGATGGATCAGGGCTGAGCCGCAGTATGGTTGCAGCGGCAGCGGCTCACGTACGGCGAACGCATTAGCCCGCCGCAATCCCCGTGCCGCTTTCGGGCGCGCTTACTGCACGCGACGCTGTTTCAGCCAGTCCAGCTTGGCGGCGTAGAAGGCGTGGTCCTGCGGGGTGGCGCTGTTTTCCAGCGCGATGCCCAGGTGCTTGCGGGCGCGGTCGGGGTCGCCCAGGCCGAGGTCGGCCAGGGCCAACCAGAAGTGGAACTCGTGGTAGTAGGCGGCGCGCCGAAGCTCCCGCTTGAACAGCTGCTTGGCGGCGGCATAGTCGCCCTGCTTCATCGCCGCCAGGCCCTGGTCGAAGAAATAGAAAGGCGGGTTGGGGTCGATTGCCGCCAGCTGGGCCGCCAGCTGCTGCGCTTCGGCGGTCTTGCCCTGGTCCGTCAGCACCTGCACCAGGTTGGACATCGCCGAGGTGTTTTCCGGCTCCAGGCTCAGGGCGTAGCGCAGGCTGCGCTCGGCCTCCGGCAGCCGGCCGTGGCGCAGGTAGATCACGCCGAGGGTGTTGTAGCTGTTGAGAAAGCTCGGGTCCTGGTGGATCGCCGCGCGGACAAAGGCATAGGCCTGGTCCAGCTGCGCCAGCGCCAGCTGTTCGGCGGCGCGGTTGTTCAGGTACATGGCCAGCACGGTTTCCTCGCGGATGGCGCGGGTGCGCTGGCCGCGCAACTCCTCGGCCGGCAGGAAGTCGATCACCACCGCCCCGGGGGTGTCGCCCTGGATGCGGGTGCCGGTGAGCGGATACGAGCCCAGGGCCAGGTTGACGTGGCCGCTGGCGAGGTTGAGGTCGCCGCTGCGGCTCCAGCTGTCGGCGATGTAGACCGACTGGTAGCGCACCGGCAGGCCGAGCCGCTTGGCAAAGGCGCCGGTCATCAGGGTCAGCGACAGGCAGTTGCCGGAGTGGCTGTCGAAGGCCTGGGCCGCGTTGCGGGTCAGGCTGGAGTCGTAGTGCAGCGCCAGCGGCCCGTCCTGGGCCATCGCCCGCAGCAGCCAGCCCTGCGGATCGCGGCCGCCATGGCGTAGCTGAAAGTCGTGGTCGAGCAGCTCCTGCATCGCCGGACTGAGCGCCAGCGCTTGGCTGATGTCGATGGGCTCCGCCGGCGGCGCGAACAGCGCGTCCTGCAGCAGCGCTGCATTGACGCCGAGCCGGGGCTGGCTGGCGCAGGCCGCCAGCAACAGCGAAACCAGGGTCAGTATTTGCCTATTCATGACCAAGCTCCTCTCCCCGCGAACTGCCAGTCTTCGCCGGGTGGTCCGAGCATACGCCAAGCCCGCGCGGCCCCTGCGACCGCCGGGCCAGCGGTGCAGCCAGCGGCCGTCGGCGGACCGGGACGGAGTGCCAGGAAGCCGGCGCCGGCGGCGGGCACGCCTGATGCAGGGCTCATGCGGCAGCCGACGACCCAGGAGCCCCCATGACGGCCAGCACCATCCAGCACCCTTCCGGCGTGCCGCTCACCGCCCAGGTTTCGTGGATGCGCGCCAAGGTCGCGGCCGACCAGGTGCGCCTGCGCGATCTGATGCAGCGCGCCGCCATCAGCCCCCACGTCGCGGACCGCCAGATCCGCATCGAGAAAGCGATCCTGATGAGCCTGGAGCGGATGGCCTGCGGCTGAGGCCCGGCCGGCGGGGGCCGTCAAATCCCCGTGATCTTGGTCCGCTAGGCTGAGCGACGCCTCTGCTCGTGGATGTCCGCAATGCGCCTAGCCAGTCTGTCCCTCCTCGGTTTCCTGCTTGTCGCCTGTGCCCGCGACGAGCACGCGCCGGAATCCGCCGTCCCCACGGCGCCGAAGGCCAAGGCCCTGGCCGCCGCTGCCGCGCCGGTCGGCAGCTGGCTGGCCGGCGACATGCACGTCCACAACGACCACTCGGCGGACGGCAGCGCCCTGCGCCAGGCGCTCGATGGCCGTGGCCCCGGCAATGTCAGCGTCGCCGACCAGATCGGCCAGGGCGTGCTGAACGGCCTGTCCTGGATGCCGCTCACCGACCACCGCACCTACGACCAGCACTACGACCCGCTGTGGGAGTCCGCCTCGCTGCTGCTGATCCCGGGCGAGGAGATCAACGGCAGCCCGCACGGCACCGCGCTCGGCCACCTGGACTGGCTGGTGCAGGACGCCGTCTACGCCGGCCGCCCGGACTGGAGCACGATCCAGACCTCGATCTGGGACGCCCATCTGCAGGGCGCGCTGTACGGGCACAACCACCCGGACGACGGCCAGGTCGAGTCCGACGGCATCACCCCCAACGAGCGGGCCAATGCCATCGGTTTCGACACCATGGAAATCTGGAACAAGGGTTCCGGCATCGCCACCGAGCTGCGCTTTGCCGAGTACCAGTGGAATCGCGGCCTGCGCTTTTCCGGCGTCGGGGCTTCCGACAACCACTTCCGCGAACTCTGGGCGGTGGCCGGCCCCGGCCTGCCGGCGACCAGCGCCTTCGCGGTGGAGCGCAGCGAGCGCGGCATCCTGCAGGCCCTGACCAGCGGCCGCATCGTCATCCAGAACCGCCTGGACCCGCTGACCCCCAGCGTCACCCTGGAAGCCGACCTGCAGAACGACGGCGTCTACGAGGCCCTCGCCGGTGACGAGCTGGTGGTGCCGCCGGGCACCGCCGGCAAGCTGCGGGTGGTGGTGACCCAGGCCACGGGCGCGACGATCAACGTCTGGAAGAACCCGGGCAAGTTCGCCGGCGGCACGCCGTTCCAGACCAGCACCGGCACCACCCCGACCGCGACCCTGGTCTACGACATCAGCACCGACGACAGCGACGCCTGGTACTACGTGGAAGTGACCGGCGTCGGCGAACTCGACTCGGTGAATACCGCCATCGCCGACAACCCCGCCGGCGTCACCCAGGAGATCCTCACCGGCATCGCCAACCAGCGGCGCGCGATCACCGCGCCGATCTTCATAGGCCCCCGGCTGGCGGTGCCCGATCCGCTCATCCCCCTGCCGCCCGATCTCGGCGGCGACGACGGCGCCCGGCAGGTGATCGGCGAACCCGGGGCCTACGCCGGCTTCCCCGATCTGGCGGTCGCCGAGGGCCTGCACCACCTGGTCGCCGAGCGGCACCGGCCGGGCGCGACCCAGGTGGTCTACCGCCGGCTCGCCGTCGACGGCAGTCTGGGGGAGGAAATCGACCTGGCCCCGGCCAGCAAGGCGGCGCGCTTCCCGCGCATCGCCGCGCGTGGCAAGGACCTGTTCGTGGTCTGGCAGGACGAACGCGCCGGCCAGGTGCCGCGCCGGCCCGCGATCTACCTGCGCCATTCCGGCGACGGCGGCCTGAGCTGGGACAGCGAGCAGCTGCTGCGCGAACTGCCCGGCCGCGCCGAGCGCCCGGCCATCGCCCTGACTCCGGCCGGGCAGCCGGTGGTGGTCTGGCAGGAGATCCGCGCCGCCGAGCCCTTCGATGTCTTCGCCCAGGTCGTCGGTGTCGATGCCGCCCCGGTCAATCTCTCCCGCCCGGGCAAGAGCTTCAACGCCGCCAATCCGGTGGACACCCGCAGCGCGCTGTATCCGGCCTCGGTGTGGCCGGCGGTGGCGGTGCGGGCGGATGGCCTGATCGCGGTCGCCTACCACGATAACCGCAACGACCAGGACCCGCTCTGGACCGGCCAGGTCATCACCGGCGACGGCACCGAAACCGACCACTGGAAGGTGCTGGTGCAGCTGCGCAAGCCGGGCGAGGCCGGCTTTGGCAATGCCGTGGCCCTGGGCAAGGACGGCGAGGCCAATCGCCATCCCAGCCTGGCCTACACCGCCGACGGCGCGCTGCTCGCAGTATGGGACGGCATCGTCGCCAACCCGGCCGGCGAGAGCCGCTCGATCCGCTACGCGCTGTCGGCCGATGGCGGCGCCAGCTTCGCCGATGCCAGCGATCCGCCGGTGATCGCCGCCGACCCCAACCGCGCCGACAGCCAGCAGCCCCGGCTCGGCACCGACGCCGACGGCCGCGTGCGCGCCGTGTGGTTCGACAACCGCGCCGCAGACTGGCGCTGGCGGACGATGACCGCTGTGCTCGGCGCCGACCGCCAGTGGAGCACCGCCGAGATGCTGATGGCCAAGGGCCTCAACGGCTGGCCGGCCACCAGCGGCGGCGCCATCGTCATCGCCAGCACCCGCAACGCCCAGCGCCTGCAGCGCGACCCGACCCAGGAAATCTTCCTGCGGCCGGTGGCCAAGGCGGTGCCGCCGGTGGTCGAGCCGCCGGTCGTGCCACCGACCGTGCCGCCCGCGACCGGCAGCAGCGGCCGCTTCGGCGGCGGCGTGCTGGGTGGCGGGCTGCTGGTGGCGCTGTCGCTGCTGGGGCTGGCGCGTCGGCGCCGGGCCCGGTGAGGCAGGGCCTGTTCCTGGTGCCAATGGCGACCTCGTTCTTCGCCGCGCCAACCTGTCCCCTCCCCCACCTACGGGGGAGGGTTAGGCTGGGGACTGCGAGCGGCACGAGCCTGCGCTGCGGCAAATAACGCCGCATATATTGCGGCGATTGACTTGTCCAGGCGGCGATACAACCCCACAATCGCCGCATGAATGGCGGCGAATACAGTTTCGTCTGGCAAAGACCGGATTGGCCGAACTGGCAGTTCGACCTGACGCGCGTGGCCGTGCCGCTCGCGGCTGTGAGTCGCGCCCAAGGAGAACTGTTCGGCCGCCTCGCGGATGTCGGGCTGGCCCTGCGCGACCAGGCGGCCCTGTCGGCCCTCACCGAAGACGTGGTGCAGACCAGTGCGATCGAGGGCGAGTCGCTGAATGCCCAATCGGTCCGCTCGTCCGTCGCACGCCGGCTGGGCGTGGACATCGGCGCGCTCGCGCCGGCGGATCGACAGGTCGATGGCCTGGTGGACATGGTGCTCGACGCCACTGGCGCCAGCCAAGCGCCACTGACCGCCGAGCGCCTACGCGGCTGGCACGCGGCGCTGTTCCCGACGGGTTTCAGCGGTCTGCACCAGATCGAAGTCGGGTGCTGGCGCAGCGACGCTGAAGGACCAATGCAGGTTGTCTCTGGGCCGCATCAGCGACAGAGAGTGCATTTCGAGGCGCCGCCGGCGGCTCGGCTGGATGCCGAGATGCAGCGCTTCCTCGCCTGGGCCAACGCCGACACCGGCGAGCCCCTGCTGCTCAAGTCGGGTCTGGCCCACCTCTGGTTCGTGACGATCCACCCCTTCGACGACGGCAACGGCCGTATCGCCCGCGCGCTGGGTGATCTGTTCCTGACGCGCGCCGACGGACATGCCCCGCGCTTCTACAGCCTGTCCGCCGAAATCCAGCGTCAGCGCGCCGCGTATTACGCCGTGCTCGAGCGCACTCAGCGCGGCGGGCTGGAAGTGACCGAGTGGCTGCTGTGGTTTCTCGACACGCTGGGGTCCGCCGTTCTCGCGGCCCAGCAGGGGCTGGATGCCGTGCTGCACAAGGCGCGCTTCTGGCGGCACTGGTCGGGCACTCCGATGAACGCACGCCAGATCAAGCTGCTCAACCGCCTGCTGGATGGCTACGAGGGCAAGCTCACCAGTGGTCGCTGGGCGCGCATGGCCGACTGCTCGTCGGATACCGCACTCCGGGATATCAGCGAACTGATGCGGATGGGGGTCCTGCAACCGATGCCCGGCGGGGGGCGGAGTGCGGGCTATGAGCTGGCCCCGGTTTGAGTTGGTGGTGGAGGCAGTCCTCAGCTATCCCGTCTCCACAATTCCCAGCGAACAGGGAAGTTAGCAGGGATTTTTGTCGATTTCCGCCTTGCCGGGTCGGTGCGGTATCCCGAGAAGCCACTGTCTACATCGATCTGTGTCGGAAATTCCCTATTTGTCGAGCAGGGAAATTTCTAACGCTCAACAGCGAAGCTTGCCTTCGTCAGGGCTCAGCACGTAGCGGGTGTTTAGCTCGTCGAGATAGGGTGAGTTCCAAAGGATGTTGCTTCCCAAGACCGCGCCGTTCGCCAGTAGGCAGTTCTGCTTCCATGACTCCGCCGCGTCGAGAATGGCGTCGAGACAGTAATGCGGCGAATAGCGACTCATGGGCTCCCCATTTTTTTGGCCTTGCCTCTCCTGACCTGAGGCGATTTTATGAAGCTTTGCGCTCCTTGCTGCCTTCTCCGTAGCTAGGAGTCGGCGCGGTCTACGATCCAGGCCGCGAACCGTTTTGTGCAACTCTCACGAGCCGTGAAGAGGGAACTCGGTGATTCAGCTAATCGCGAGGCAAAACCGCCGTCGCTAAAGCGGTTCATAATGATCAACAGCGAGTGCGCGAGTTGATAGCTATAAGGCTCGGCGATCACGTTTTGCTACGGCTGTTTTTCTAAAAGCTGCAGCCTGCAAAAAGCTAATAAAACTTGAACAATTTCTGGAGCACTGTCCACGGGAGCTAATAGTTCGGTTAGATGCTCTGCGCATAAATTGAGATGCCTAGTGGCTAATGCTATTAAGATTTCGGCTGCTGCTTCTCCTCTGGGGAAGGATGAGTCAACTAATATCCGACGCGCGACACGTTGCATCTCGCGGCTATCGTCAAGACTTGAAGCGTAATTTAGCTCATGTGGCCTTGCAGCTCTCAGGAAAGAAGCCTGAATAATTCCGTCGTTGAATCTGCCGAAATTAGACGGCGCTAGCAAGGTGTGCTGCAGGCGGCTGCTGATTAAGGCTCTGGAACCAGGCTTTCCCGAGTTCGACCGAAGAGCTTGCAATACAGAAGCGATCGTAAAAAAAACATCGCCTTGTGAATGAGGGCCGCTCGACAGTTTTGTGGGCCAAAAAACAAATCCTTGCTGCAATTTTAGCTCTTTACCAGCGATATTTGGCAGGAAAAGCTGGTTTACAACAGGTATGCTTGTTTTTGAGAGAATTTGTTCGCGAGCCTTCAAATCTTTCAAAGCATTAGCATGGGAGGCCAAAGAAGGGGTTCTTGAGATTCGCCGCAGAAGTAGCAATTCTTTTGCCCATGCGTTCGTGGGCGATGAAACTGGGAGCAGAATTTTCTCTACTTGCGCAAATTCGTGGGGTTGAGCATGTGAAGTCTGAACAAGTGTCGCTCGCAAAGATTTTAACCGATCGTCTGATTCGGATTTTATGATTCCAACAATATAGATTTGAGGCGCTAGTGGATACGAGGAGCGCAAATCTCTGCTGATGTCTAGTAGGCTTCGTCCGCTTTCCACCACTAATGCGCAAATTATGACGGCCTCATTTACCATGGCCTGGGCCTCTGAGCGCAGATCGTTTCTGCCGATAATTCGAGGCTGATTTTGTTTATTAAGCGTTTTTACGACTTCATCGGCGAGCGAGCTTGAAGCCTCGTCAGCACAAACAATGCAGCTAACTTTTGCCGGTATCGATCGCGATAGAATATATCGAAGTCTATCTTTGAATTTGCTGGACAAATTCAATTTCTGGGGATCTACGTGAAATTCTCGGCAGCCATTTTCGGCTGGATTGCCAATGCTTATTCCGAAAATTTCGTTGTTCGCCAGCCGTTGAATGGTTTCTGATAGACCTGCTGGCGCATCTGCTTTCGTGACTAGAAATGACTGCGGCTGAGGGCCCGCAATATCGAATTGATCACCTTGCAAAGATATGGCTATCGAGCCTTCCAGGCATAATGGACACGATCCTGCCTTAAAGTCTCCGTTGTCGCATTCATAGCCGTCCTGGTTGCTATCGACGTCATACTGCAAGTTGCAGATGCTTGTATGGCTGGCGGCTTTTTTTCCCAAGAAAACGACATGTACAATTTTCTGTGGCGACAATGTCGGCTCACGCTTAATGAGCTCTCGAAGTAAGCTTCCGCTGGAAGAAGCAGAGATTAGAATTAGAGCGTCATCTTTTCGGGTGAATTCAAAGCGAGGAGGTTTGAAGAAATCATAAGATCGAAAATTATCGGCCAAAAGATGTCTTTTGGAATTCAGCCCCGAAAGGTGATCATTAATGCTTCCGATAAGGCTGAATAAAGCGGGCGTGTCAATGTATATTACTTTTACTTCTTCGGGAATGAAGCTCAGTGCGCAAAAAGCGAAAAAGGATAGCTCCGCTTGGCTTACGAGCGCATTTGATAATCTCATAAATCTGCCAGTATGCCGGCCTGACGGATTTTGAAAATGATAAGCCGGTGTGCAATTTACAAAGCCATCATTTTCTCTAAAAATTGATGTTAGAGCGCGATTTTTAAAATCCTCAAATCTAACAAATTTTTTCGGCTTTTCTCCTTGGATGGTTTTTCGTTGCTTTTCTTTTCCGTATTCATCGAAGCTAAGCAAGGTAACAATCAGATTATTTGGCAATCTGTCAAATAATGATCTTGCTCTTATGGTGTTAAGCGCGCTAATTGCCGAGGCGAAAAGCGTATCGCGCACGACCATTGCTATTTCATCGGGGGCTAGGCTTTTTTCTTTATTATGCAGTATCGCTTGACTGAATACGTCAATGTCGATTTTGTTGCTAGTAAAAAAAGCAATCAATACGTCGCGGGCATTGTTTTTTGCCCGATGCTGGAATCTATATAAGTAAATCGCCTTCACGACTTTATTAGGGGCACTATCAATGTGACCAAGGTGCCATTAACTGGCGATCTCGGAACGGGTCTTTCGGAGCCAATTGAATCGACTAACCTCGGTACGGCGTTGAGACTTGCCTGCTTATCAGGGGATATGCAAAGAGATAGCCGGCCCGTCCTTAGCTTGAGGAAGCCGTTGTGTCTATTCAGTATATTGGCGACTGTCGGCAGTCCTTTGCCGTAATTAGGGTCGTTCTTTGACGAAATGTTTTTCTTAAAACAATCTGAAACGGCCAAAAACTCTTCTGCCAATGTCATGTCAGTAGTCGGCTTTTTTCGCAGACATTGTGCATAGCCAGGACCAGAGTCAAAAATAGATATCTCTAAAAAGCGAACTTTAGAACTGTTTTTTTCTGGTTTTAGTTTTGATAGATACCTACCAAACGCGGTTTCCTTTGTGACTTTATTTTCAAGGGTCTCCGGCGAAACTAAATGATTTCTTGAGAAGATTCCTCTAATAGATTTTTCAAGAATTATTCCATCCCATGACTTTCGAGCATGTTCGTCAGTGTTCTTGAAAAGCTCGTACGCTAGTGCACCAAGCTCGGATATGTCCACTGAGCTAAATATTGTTTTGTATTTGTCTGGAATTGCGGGTTCAATAATACGCAGGGGGATCGTGGCTGCCAGTTCGGCCTCCGATCTTAGATAGACATCGAACTCTGTCCCGATATACAGTCTTGGATCGTGCAACTCTTCGTGGTCGACGCAATAGGATTCGCTGATAAGGCCGCGCATGCCGTATGGCGAATTGGGGTCGGACAACTGCTGCTGTCTTGTTCTCGCAAGACTACGAAGACGTTGGGTAACATCTATATTTCCATCATATGTTTTTGCTATGTCACAAGAGAATGCGCTAACGATTCCGTGCGCCCGGCCAATGAAAGTTGATAACTCTAAATCTGTTCCTGCGTTGGCGTGAATTAGTAACCGTGGTTTTTTCTTGCTAAGTGCCCAGGTTATTATTAATTGAATTATTGAAGCTTCGCCGCCAACATAAGCGTGGCGAGCATTGGTAGGTACTAGCAGATCGTCATCGAGCTCGGCTTCTGCAAGCTTGCGCAGAAACTTTTCGCTAGTGGCCGATGTGAAGCCGCCTTCCAATTTCATTTAATGTCTACGCATCTGTAAGATTAGTATTACTGTCGCAAAATGTACTGTGCTTGGGGGGGTGCATTAACTTCATCATTTCATGTATTTGGGCGCGAAGGCAATCCACCTCAAATTATCTGAATTCTGCAAGTTGGCCTTGATCGTGGGGCGATCGACGGGACAAGTTGATGTAGAGCTCCTGCGGAACCGATCCTGCCCCACTTTACGCAGAAGCTGCCAGTCCAAGATGCTTTTTTTTGCCAGTCCTCGATCACACGCGATGAAAGCTAGTCAGAGCTCGCGGGTGTCGGCATTCGGTAGTCGACCGAAGATAGTGGATATCGCGGCCACATCAAGCATTTGAGAAACGACTGGCTTTCCGTGGCAACAAGAGCGTGCATGCCCTGCTTGGGTGCTCTGTCGACCAACCGTTTTGGCGAAAGCCCGCGTTGCTGGGGCATTCCTGGGTAAAGCCTGGCGGTTTGCCGCGCAAAAAGGAATGAATGGTGGGCCCTGTCGGACTTGAACCGACAACCAAGGGATTATGAGTCGCGCAGTAACGTCATAAGATATTGATATATAAAAGTTTGTTGTGGCATCTGAGCGTAAGGCTTGTTGCTTGTTAATCAGTAAGTTAGCGGCCTTTCGCGCAAGTCATGATAGCTAGTGGATGTACCGCAGGTGTACCAACGCTTGCATGCGCCTTGGTCCAAAATCGCGAACTTGTCGGAGCGGCCAAATCAGGTCTCTGATCGTGACGAAGACGGCCCCACTTTTGTGGACACCGCCTGTTAGTAGCGGTCCTCTACGGCGCTTCAGCCAAGGCGCTTGCCCGACCTAGCTTTGCTCGTCGACTTTGGGAAGCGCACTTTGCTCTGCGCTCAGGTCTACCACAGCAAACTGCCGCGCACCTTCACGCTACTCGTAGCTCAAAGCAAAGGACAGCAATCCGATGGCTCCCTCACCGACCTTTTCGCCGCGCGTCGCCACGTTAATCTCCACCCCCGCGTTGGCAGCGACGGCGGCACTCAGGCTCCGGAAGAAAGGCCGAGTCCGGTAGCCGAGACGAAGCGTGGGTTGAATCACGGTGATGGAGGAGTCCCCATCACGCCCTGGATCGCGCCAGTCGATATCTAGTGCAAACAGCTCCGCGCGCGCACCGTAGAACCAGCCCTGTGGCGCGGGTTTCCAGAACCGACTCAGTTCAACACCCAGGCCAAAGCCATCGCCGGACTCGTCCTCGTGGCGGCCAGCATCGCCGCGTCGGGCGCGGTTGTAGAGGACGGACGCGCCCCATTCAGTCTGAGCGTCAAACCGCCACGAAAGGCCGGCGCTGACGATCTTGCCGACGGGATAGAGACGCAGCTCCGCTGTCGGCGTCACCGCGAGCGCCGGCAGCGTGGAGAAGGCCAGCAGGATGGCGGTGTAGCGTTTCGCGAGCGAGGGCATGAGAGGAACTCTCTGTGGAGCGGCGGACGACGTCGCCGGCTCAGGCGGGCGATGCCGCAGGCAGCGGCGGACGCGGTCGCGATGCCAGCCGTTCGGCGATCAACGCCACCAGCGCGCGCGCGACCGCTGCCTTGGGCGCTTGGGCAATCTCACGCTCGCCCTCGGGCCAGAACACGCTCAGAGCGTTGTCCTCGGTGTCGAAGGCCTTGCCCTCGCCTACCCAATTGGCGGCTATGAGGTCGAGGCCCTTGCGGGTGAGCTTGCTGCGCGCGTGCTCGGCGAGCCGCTCGGTCTCGGCGGCGAAGCCGACCAGAAACAGCTGGGGATAGCGCGCGCGCAGTGTGGCGAGGATGTCCGGGTTCTTGACCAGATGGAGTGTCAGCTCGTCGCCGGATTTCTTCATCTTCTGCGCAGCAACGGTCTGCATGCGGTAATCGGCCACGGCCGCCGCCGAGACCAGCAGGTCAGCGTCCTCGGCAGCGGTGAGGCTGGCGTCCAGCATCTGTTGCGCGGTCTCGACATCCACGCGCCGGATGCCCGAGCCGAGCCTCGATGCCGTGGGACCAGCGATGACGGTGACCTCCGCGCCTACTGCCGCTAGGGCTTCCGCGACGGCAAAGCCCTGCTTGCCGCTGCTGCGGTTGGTAATGAACCGCACGGGGTCGATCGGCTCGCGGGTGGGGCCGGCCGTCACCACTGCCTTGAGGCCCCGCATTGGGGATGACGGCGCCGCCGGCGCCGGCTGCAAGCTCGCCATCACCTGCGCGCAGATCAAATCGACCTCGGCCAGCCGGCCCTGGCCTATATCGCCGCAGGCCATCAGGCCACTCGCGGGGGCGATGAAGCGGACACCGCGTTCGGCGAGTTTTGCGGCATTAGCTTGCGTTGCGGCGTGCGTCCACATGTGGGGGTTCATGGCCGGCGCGACCCACACTGGCCGGTCGGTGGCGAGCAGCAGGGTGGTGAGCAGGTCGCCGGCGAGCCCGGCGGCCATCTGCGCCAGACAGTGCGCGGTGGCGGGGGCGATGACTACCGCATCGGGCCAGCGCGCTAGTTCGATGTGCCCCATTGCCGCCTCGTGGGCGGCGTCGAGCAGCGCGCCCCGTGGTGCGCGGCCGGTGAGCGCCTGGAACGAGAGCGGGGTGACGAACTGCTCCGCCCCGGCGGTGAGCACGGTCTGCAACTCCGCGCCCTGCTTCGCGAACAGCCGGGCTAGTTCCAGGGCCTTGTAGGCGGCGATGCCGCCGCACACGCCGAGCAGGATGCGCGGTGGGCGGCCCAACACGAAGGAACTGCTCATGCGTGGGAATCCGGAGCGGCTAGAACCATTGCTCGCCCCGGGCGAGGTCCTGTCGCCAGAGCCGCCAGAGTTCCAGTGGGGAAGTCACCGCCGCACCGCGACGGGCCTGGTCCTTGCCAATCGAGAACGCCAGCGCCCACTGCCGGAACATCGCGCGATAGCCCACGAGCAGCGGCGTGCCCGGGTGGTAGATGTGGGCGCTCTCCGCCGTCACGCCATTGAGTTCGAGCGCCTGCAGGCCTTCGCCGCGTTGCAGGTGCGCCGCACTCGTCACGCGCAGGTCGATGCGGCCGAATCCATAACCCGGCACGGCATCGCTCAGGCGGGTGAGCGTGTCTATGAGCGCAGGCGAGGTCAGCGCCGTGGCATCAAGGAACAGGCTGCCCCGGCAATGGGAGCCGATCTCCACCAGCACGAGCGTCTCGCCAGCGGCAGGGATGCGGTCCAGCGCGTCCGCCCAGCTAGCGAAAAGCAGCTGGGCGATGAGCCGCGCACGGGCATCGGAGAGGATCAGTTCACGCAAGCTGCGCACCCCATCGCCCATCACCTTGGGAAAGGTCTTGTGAACGATGGAGAGCACCTGAACCTTCTCGTCACTAGGACTGCGGGCGATGAACACACCGTATTCCTCGCCGCCGATGTAGCGTTGCGCGATCACGGCGCCCGGAAAGCGGCGCAGGTAGTCCCGCACGTCGGCCGCCTGGCGGGCGATGAACACGCCGCGCCCGCGCTGCCCCACGTCAGGCTTCAGCACTAGCGGCAGACCCACGGCGCTGGCGAAGCGCAGCGCGGCTTCGGCGCGCGCTTCCAGGGAGCCCTCCGGCAGCAACACGAAGTTCGCGCACAGGTCCGGCGCGTTCTCCTGCAGCGGCTTGAGGGCCTGGTGCTTGCGCTCGCCCACCACGCCGCCGTTGTCGAGGCCCGGATTGGCGGCGGTGAAGGCGGTGGGACTGCGATGGCGAAGACCCAGCAGCAGGATCCAGACGATGATGGGCCCGTAATACAGCCAGGCCGGCCAGAACTCCCAGCGCCAGGTGCGCTCCCAGGCGATGGAAAGCCGCGCGGCCCAGCCAGGCGCGTCCGCCTTCGCGGCCTGCCAGGGGCGCACGGTGGGCAGGGCGGACTCAGGCGGCACGGGCATGGCGCACCGTAGCGGGGGCTTTGCCGAAATCCTCGCCTAGAAAGATGCCCTGCGCCTTGCAGTGCATCTGGAGCAGCGCGTAGTGATGCACGGCATGGCTGGCGACGAACAGCAGCTCGCGGGCCAGGGTCGAGAAGCTCACGAAGTTCTCCTCGCCGCCCAGACCGCCGCGCAGGTGGATGGCGATGGGTTCCGACACGGCGTCGACATCCAGCGCGTGCAGCTGCCGTTGCAGGGCTTCGATGCGCGCCCGCGCCACCGCCGGGTCGCGCTCCGGCGTACGGTCCCGCGCGCGGCTGTCGTAGTCCACGGAGAGACTCGGCAGCTGCTGGGCAAGGGCCTCGTAGTGCTCGATCACATGGCGCAGGTGCGGCCCGATGTGGCTACCGTAGTCGCTACCGGGCACGGCCGCCTGCGCCTCCAGCACCTGCAGTCCCTGATGCAGGACATCGACATTGAAGCGGATCAGCTTCTCGAGATCAGGTCGTCTGTTCATGGGCAAAGGGCTCGGTCGGAAATGGCGCGCGCGTGCGAGGCCAGCGGCTGGGTTCGGGAGAGCAGCAGCGCGTAGCTGCCGCAGAACAGCAGGGTGGGAATCACCCCTGCGGCGAGCGTGAGGGCGATGTGGGCGGTCCCGACCCATGCATGGGCGCCGATCAGCAGCGCATAGGTGTAGAGGAGCCCCCCGCAGAAGCAGAGCAGCGCCGCTGCATCGGGACCGCGGCCGAGCCGGTGCAGCTGCCGCATCGTGCCGGTGCCGGTGTAGGTGAGGAAAGTGCTCATTGCCCAGTGGGTGAGGCCGGCGCGCAGGGCGATGTGCGATCCCGCATCCCAGTTGGCCCAGACCGCCCAAGCCGCATAGACCCCGGCGCCGAGGCAGGCGCCCCAGAAGCTGTCCACCACCTCGCGCAGGCGGTGCACCCGCCGGCGATGCATGGCGCTCATACGCTAGCCTCGGGCGGCTGGCCCTCGCCGTAGAAAGCCGCGATGCGCGCGACGACCGCCTGCGGATCGGTGCGGCGGCGGTAATCTGCATCGATGCCGGCGCTGATCACCCGGCCATCCTGCCCGAGCAGATAGGTCGCCGGGATGGGCAGCGTCCATCCGCCATCGGCATTGATCTCGGGCAGGGGCGTGGCGTATTCGCCCTCGAACAGCGCCTTGAGCGGGCCGGGCAAGTCGTAGGCCAGGCCATAGGCGCGCGCCACGTGGCTACCGACATCGGACAACAGACGCAGACCCGGCCCCACCACCTTCGCAGTGTGCGCTGTGGCGGCGGCGGCTTGGGGCGAGATGGCGACCACCGACGTCCGCAGCGCCGTGAAGCGGCTCGCCGTTCGCTGGTAGTCACGCAGGGTCAGCGAACAGAACGGGCACCAGTGGCCGCGGTAGAAGAGCAGCACGGTCGGCCCCTGTGCCAGCAGACTGTCGAGATCGACTAGCTGGCCCTGCTGGTCCGGCAGGCGGAAGGCCGGCGCTCGCTCGCCCACTTGCAGGGCCTTGGCCTCGAAGCCGTCGCGGCGCAGCCACTCCATCGCCATCACCTCGACCGCACTGGCCGGGGCGGGCTGTTCCTGCAGCCAATAGATGCGTTCGCGGTCGAGATCGTGCTGCAGGTTCAAGGCGGTGCTCCGAGGACAGCTCGGAGTCTGTTGGTGGCGCTTCGCGCGCACCACTACCGACATAACGATATGTTCTATTCGGCAGGCGAATAGGCGGCGCGCCTTCCCGCGTCACGATTTGCCCTTAGAGTGCCGGCATGGACCGTTTCACCTTGATGCAGTGCTACGTACGGGCTGTCGAAGCCGGCAGCTTCTCGGCCGTCGCGCGCGAGTTGGGCACCAGCCAGCCCACCGTCAGCAAGAACATCGCGCAGCTGGAGATGCATCTCGGCGTGCGTCTGCTGCAGCGGTCAACGCGAAAGATGTCGTTGACCTCCGAGGGCGAGGTCTACTACGCCGAGTGTCGCCGCATTCTCGATTCGGTCTCCGAAGCCGAGACCAATGCCCGTGGCCAGAAGGCCGCCTCCGGGCTGCTGCGGGTGTGCTGTCCGCCGGCGCTGGCGCGGCACCGGGTGATGCCGCTGATCGCGCCCTTCCTGGCGCAGCACCCGGGCATCTGCATCGATCTGCAATTCAGCAACCGCGATGCCGATCTCATCGAGGATGGCATCGATCTGGCCTTCCGCCTCGGCAGTCTGAAGGACTCCAGCTACCACGCCCGGCTGGTGGCCCAGTACGCCCTGTGCTGCGCCGCCGCTCCGGGCTATCTCGACCAGCACGGCCGCCCGCAGACGCCAGCGGATCTGGTCAATCACAACTGCGTGGTGCTGTCGGCCAGCCGTGCCGGCACCATCTGGACGTTCGGCGCCGAGATGGTGCGGCCGCAGGGCAACCTGCGCGTAGACAGCCACGAGGGGCTGCGCAGCGCGGCACTCTCCGGGCTCGGCATCGTCGTCGCGCCCACCTGGCTGTTTGCCGACGAACTGCACGATGGCCGGCTGGAATGCCTGCTGGAAGCCTGGCCGATCGCGGCGGTGCCGGTGAATCTGGTCTACCCAGCCAAGCGCTTTTTGCCCACCCGCACCCGCGCCTTCATCGATCACATCGCCGACGCCTTTGCCCGCGACCCCTGCCTGAACGGCGAAGCGGTGACCGAGATGGGACTCGAACCCTGCGTGAAAGCCCTGCGCACGGCGGCCCTGTGAAAGCACTCGCCGCGCTGCTCGTTTTCGGGCTGGCGGCCTGCTCGAACCCGCCGTATCCACGCGGCGGCGTGCAGGCGCTGTTCCCGCAGCCGCCCCGTCCGGTGCTGCAGAAGGTCAGCTTCGAAGGCCGCACCGTGCAGCTGGCGACGATGTCGGGCAGCGGCAGCACGCCGCTGCTGTTCATCCACGGCTCGCCCGGCGACTGGCAGGCCTGGGCGCGCTATCTGGACGCCCCGGCGCTGGCGCGCTTTAACCCGCGCATGGCGGTGGATCGTCCGGGCTACGGCGGCTCCGGCGCGGGACAGGTGATGACCGACCTGCGCGAACAGGCCCGGCTCCTGGCGGCGCTCATCCCCGAGGGCCACCCCGCCGTGGTGGTGGGTCATTCGCTGGGCGGGCCGATCGTCGGCTGGCTGCTGCTCGACCACCCCGAGAAGGTCTGTGGCGGGGTGATGGTGGCCGGCAGCATTGCGCCCGAACTGGAGGCCCCGCGCTACTACAACCGGCTGGCCGACACGACCCTGGCGCGCCTCATCGCGCCCTCGGAATTGCTCTGGTCCAACGTCGAGATCCTCGCCTTGCAGGGCGAGCTGCAGAAGTTGGATCGCGAGTGGGCGCGGCTGCGGCGTCCGTTGGTGGTGGTTCAGGGCTTGAAGGACGAGCTGGTAGACCCGGCGACGGCCGATTACGCCGAACGTCGCATCCCAGCGGACTGGATCCGCATCGTGCGCGTCCCCGCGCAGGGTCACTTCGTGCTCTGGAATCAGCCCCAGACGGTGATCGATGCCATCCACGGCCTGCCCTGTGCGTCGGGGGCGGACGACGTCAGCGCGGCACCGTTGCCAGGCTGAACTTGGCGCGCACTGGGGCCGGGATGTCTGCCACCCGCACGAAGACCAGGCCGTCCAGCGTGTCGCCGAAGTCGGCATCGACATTGAAGCCAGCAAAGCGACCCTTCAGATCGAGGTAATGGCGCAGCAGTACCGGCAGGCCGCTGCCGCGGTCGAGACGGGCGACCACGCGCGACAGCAGGGCGGGGTCCGACAGCGCAGCGATCAGCGGACGGGTGTCCGTGCGGACTGCGCGATCCCGCGAGGGCGTGCGCGGGCTCACCAAGGTCTGTAAGTGGGCGTCACCGTGATGCATGTTCAAGGCCGTTTCCATCAGCGCACGCGCCAGCGGGCTGTAGGTGGCGCTGATGCTGACCGGGCCGAACAGGCAGCGGATCTCCGGCCGCGCATCGAGCACAGCAGCGATCCCCGACCAGAGCAGACGCAGGGCCCGGAAATTGCGCTGCCAAGCCGGCACGACGAACGAGCGACCCAACTCGATGCTGGGCCCCAGGTGCTGCAGCAGCGCCCGGTCATACCGGAACAGCGTGCGCGTGTAGAGCGCCTCCACCCCCCGGCGTGCGGATAGCGTCTGGGTGAAGCCGAGGCGATAGGCGCCGACCAGTTGCCGCGTGGGGTGGTGCCAGACGTAGAGGTGCTGGTAATCGGCATCGAAGGCGTCGAGGTCGCGCGCGGTGCCGGTGCCCTCCTGCACGGCGCGGAAGCTCAGCTCCCGCAGGCGGCCGATCTCGCGCAGGGTCGCCGGGATGCGCGCCGCGTCCGCTAACACCACCGTGAAATCGGTCTGCTGCACCAGCCGGCACTCGGCGGGAAGGGCCGCCAGCTCCTGCGCCAGAGCGTCGGCGGACTCCGCCTCCGCGACCGGCACCGGGGTGGTCGCGAGGCTGGCCGTACTGGAGGGGCGCTGGACGAGGCTCTCGCTGAGCAAGCGCAGGTAGGCCGTCTGCGAGGGTGGCGCGATTCGTCCGAGTTCTGCGGCAGGGATGGCATCGCCCAGATGCACCGCGACTCGGCTGTTGCGCTGCTGGAGCAGGTCGCGCGCGAGGCAGAGCGTGCGCAGGCGCGGGTGGACCGCACCGGCGACGAGCGAGGGCCAGCGGGCTTGTCCTTCGATATGCAGCGGCACCACGGCGGCGCCGGTCCGGCGCGCGAGCAACGCGGCGCTCTCGGCCCAGGGGCGGTCGGTCACGCGGCGCTGTCGCCAGTCGAGCCGGCTCACCTCGCCCGCCGGGAACAGCAGCAGGGCGCCACCGTCGTCGAGATGCCGCAGCGCGGCGCGGACCCCGCCCAGGCTGGCGCCGCTGCGGAACACATCAACGGGCGCGATCAGCGGCGCGAGTTGCGGCAGCCGGCGTAGCAGGTGGTTCGCGAGCAGCAACAGGTCGGGTCGCCGGGCCAGCAGCAGGTCGGCGAGCACCAGTCCGTCGGCCGCGCCACAGGGATGGTTGCAGACCAGAACCACCGGTCCCGTGGCGGGCACCGCATCGAGACAGCCACTGGCGAGATCGGCCTGCACGCCCAGTCGCTGCAGGGCCGCGCGCACGAAGGCGGCGGGTTCGAGGTTCTCTGGCAGTTCCTCATACAGCTGTTGCAGGGCAGCGAGTCCGGTTAGCTGCTCGGCCGTGGTGGCCGCCCAGCCCCAGCCGCGGGGGCGGGGCAGTGACAGGGTAGTGGTTGGGTGAATGCTCATGGGCGCGCTGCGGTTTCAGCGATCCGCCTCGGCGAGCAGGGCGGCAATCTGCGACTCCACCTCCCGCGCCTGCGCATCGCCGGCATGGGTCTCTCCGACAAACAGCGCCCGCTGTCGGCCCTGGCGGTCGATGAGGTAGAACGCCGGCCAATAGCGGTTCTGCATCGCATTCCAGTAGGCGTGATTGCTGTCGACCATCACCGGATAGCGGATACCGAACTCGCGCACCTTCTCTCGGATACGGCCGATGACCTTCTCTCGCTCGAACTCCGGCGTGTGCACGCTCACCACCTTCAGCCCCAGCGGCGCGAACTTCGCCTCCACGCCATTGAGCCAGGGAAAGCTGCGGTAACAGTTCCAGCACTCGAAGGTCCAGAAATCGAGCAGTACCACCTGGCCCTTGAGGCTGGCGAGTGTCAGCGGCGCGGAGTTGATCCACTGCTCGGCACTGCGTGCCGGAAACTCCGGGGCCGGCGTCGCCTGGGCGGATTGTGCGGGACCGCTGCAGGCACTGAGCAGCACCGCGAGGGCAAGTAGACCCCGGCGCGGCAGGGAGGCAAGCAGTGTGGGCATGGGGCGACTCCGGTCAGACATCTTGACCATGAGCCTGCCCGAGGCGCGTCCCGCGCACAGCAGGGCATCCGGGCATGGCATTGATTCCTGCATCCGATCAATGCGGATCCGTTAGCGGCCAGCGGAAGCGCAGCTGGGTTTCGCCGAGCGCGACTCCCTCGGGGCCGAAGCGCCGTTCCGTGATGCAGCCTTCGCCGTCGTCGGTCACCCACAGCAGGGTGCTGCATCGCGTGCCGTAGTCGGCCCCGCGGATGAACACCGGGGCCAGCCGCCGTTCCCGTTCGAGGCCCACGCCGGTATCCGGCAGCAGGGCATCGGCCGGCTGCTCGGTGCTGGCCAGCGCCTCGAACAGCGATTCGACAGCGGCTAGCGACCCGCCCGGGAGCAGCCAGCGGCGCACCGCGGCCTTGAGTAACAACAGCTTGGGCCAGGGCGCATCGAGCGAGGCGTTCGACAGGCCATACAGTCCGGGCTCCAGAAGGCGTGGCGCGATGCCGGGGCGGTTGCTGACGTAACGGGCCTCCTGGGCATCGGCGATCAAAAGATTGCAGGGACTGTAGTCGGGCAGTGTGGGCTGGATGCGGATGTGGTGTGCGACCGGCGAGGCGTTGCCGCGCAGGAAGTCCGCCGCCAGCGCACCCCGGCTGCGCAGCGCCGCCTCCGGCGGCATCGGCGTGCGGACGTTGGTGATCACCGCCAGCCGCCCGCGCGTGCTTACGCCCAGCCAGGTGCCCATCGCGGACTGGTCGCGGCCGCCCAGGACATCGGGTGCGTCGGGCCAGGCAGCCAGTGGCAGGCTGGGCCTGGCGTGAAACTCATCGCGATTGGCCGCCAGCAGGAGCCGCAGGTTTCGGCCCGGCTTCCAGGCGAGGGCCACGAGGCACATGGTCAGCGCGTCTTGAACAGCGGCTCGAATGCGGCATAGCCCTCTCTGGCCAGCGCTTCCACCGGCACGAAGCGGATGGAGGCACTGTTGATGCAGTAGCGCAGCCCGCCGCGGTCAGCCGGGCCGTCGTCGAAGACATGGCCGAGGTGCGAGTTGCCGACGCGGCTGCGCACCTCGGTGCGCACCATGCCGTAACTGAGGTCTGGCACATCACGCACCACGGCGGGGTCGATGGGCTTGGTGAAGCTCGGCCAGCCGCACTTGGAGTCGTATTTGTCGGTGGAGCTGAACAGCGGCTCGCCGGTGACGACATCGACGTAGAGACCCGGCGCGTAGTTGTCCCAGTAGCGGTTGCTGTAGGCGCGCTCGGTGTCCGCCTTCTGCGTCACCGCATACTGTTCGGGCGTGAGCCGCTCGCGCAGCACGGCGTCGCTGGGCTTGCGATACAGCGTCGGGTCCACCTTGAGCGTCGACGGCGGCAGGGTGACGTTGCTCAGGCTGGAGAAATCGGTGTGGCAGTAGCCATCCGGGTGCTTCTCCAGGTAGTCCTGGTGGTAGTCCTCGGCCAGCGCGAAGTTCGCCAGCGGCTTCAGCTCGGTCATGATCGGCGTGGGGTAGCCCGCCTGCACCGCCTTCATCACCGCCTCGGCGGCCTGCCGGTCGACGTCGTCGCGGAAGTAGATGCCGGTGCGGTATTGCGGCCCGCGATCATTGCCCTGCTTGTTGAGCGAGGTGGGGTCGATGATCTGGAAATACAGCTTGAGCAGGCGCTCCAGGCTGACGCGGCTGGGGTCGTAGCGCACGCGCACCGTTTCGGCATGGCCGGAGCCCTGGATGACGTCTTCGTAGCTCGGCGCCTGCGTGCGGCCGTTGGCATAGCCGGATGCCGCATCGGCCACGCCGTAGACGCGCGTGAAGTAGGCCTCTACGCCCCAGAAGCAGCCGCCGGCCAGCCAGATCTCCTTGAGTTGAGCCTTGCTGTAGTCCACGCCGACATTCGGGTTGGGTGGGAAGCGATTGTTGCGCGCGGGCTGCGCACCGGCGGGCTCGCTGAAGCGCGCAAGGATGGCCGCATTGGCCACCTGGCCGGCGCGCACCTCCAGTACATTGCCTGCGGCATCGACCCAAGCCGAGGAGGGATATTTGTCGACGCCTAGCGACTGCGCCACCTGGCCACCGGCATCGATCAACACCGGCACCTTGAAGTGGCGCGCCTTCACCCAGGGCAGAAACTCGTCCTTTTCCATCTCGCCGAGATAGCCGGGTGCGGCGACCGTCAGCACCACCACATCGCGCGACTGGGCCTTGGCGAGTGCCTCCACCTCGGACATGCCGGCCAGGCAGATCGGGCACCAGCTCGCCCAGAACTTGATGTAGACCTTCTTGCCCTTGAACTGGCTGAGATCCACCGCCTTGCCATCGAGATCGGGCAGCGAAAACTTGAGGGACGACGGCGTCGTGCGCTCTGCGGGCGCCGTGCCGCTGTGCTCGCGGCTACAGGCGGCGGTGCTGAACAGCAGGCAGAGGGCCATCAAGGGATGCAGCCAGGTCGAGGAGCGCATGGGGTGGGGCGTGCGGTGAACGGAGCCAGAGAGACACGGACACTACGGCGAAGGTTTCGCCAGCGCCCGCATAAGTGATGTGGCCGGAGGGCATGAATCATGCGCTTATCACCGACCGTGACCGCCGGGATTGATGCCCAGAACGAATACCTGCGATGCCTGCATCCGGCCTACCCGTCGTGCGCCGTGCGGCAGAAGCTCTCCGGCACATTCCGGCTGGCGTGCAGCATGTGCACGACGACCGTTCCTATCACCCCGCCGTTTCTGGAGGCCCCATGACATTCGCCGCCCCACGCCACCTGATCGCCGCCATCCTGCTCGGACTCGCGCTAGCGGGCACGGCCTACGCCGCGCCCGCCGTCAACACCTTGAAGCGCGGCCTGATTTCCGACAGCGCCACCGGCGTGGCGATCAATGGCTACGACACCGTGGCCTACTTCACCGACGGCAAGCCGGTGAAAGGCAGCGAGGCCTTCACCTACTCGTGGAATGGCGCCCAGTGGCAGTTCGCCTCGAAAGCGCACCTCGATCTGTTCAAGGCCGCGCCGGAGAAATACGCCCCGCAATATGGAGGCTACTGCGCCTATGGCGTCAGCCAGGGCTATCTGGTCTCGATCGAGCCCGAGCAATTCACCGTGCTCGACGGCAAGCTCTACCTCAACTACGACAGCGGCGTGCAGAAGAAGTGGACGAAGGACATCGCCGGATACAACAAGACCGCCGATGCCAAGTTCAGCGATCTGCTGAAAAAGTGAGGCACCGGCCATGAACTGGTTCAAGCAACACGGCCACTGGCTGCTGACTCTGTTTGTCGCCTTCGTCTTCGTGCAATCGCTGTTCTTCAAGTTCAGCAACTCGCCGGAGACCATCTACATTTTCGAGGCCAAGCTCGATCCCTGGGCGGCATCGCTGGGCTTCCCCGGCGTGTTCGCTCCGGGCGGCATTTTCTCGGCCAAGGTAGTGGGCACGACGGAGCTGATCGCCTCCCTTCTGCTGCTCGCCGGAGCTTTCATCTCCCGGCAGCGGGGCGTGCAGGTGATCGGCGCGGCGATGGGGCTGGCGGTGATATCCGGGGCCATCTTCTTCCACCTATTCACCCCACTCGGCGTGGCGGTGCAAAACACCGACGGCAGCAGTGATGGCGGCGAGCTGTTCGGTCTCGCCTGCGGCGTCTGGGTCAGCTGCGCGGCCCTCCTGTGGCTGCGTCGCCCGGTGTGGCTCGGCTGGCTGAGCGCCCTGACCGGCAGCAAGCCGCGAGGGTCGCCGCCGCTCCGCTAGAGCTGGCCCTACCGCCCTGTCAGGCAGCGACGGCAGCGTTTGCCGAGGTTCGCGGCTATCCCACAGGCAGTCTGGGCTCGTAGGGCTGGCAGTCGGAAGACAGCGCGGATCTAGGCTGGGGGTTGCCCTGCCGAGCCCACCAGCCTTTATTTATCGCTGTCAATTTTCGAGCGCGGGCCGAACAACAAGACCAGTGCTCCTAGCGCGGCCGAAATGATCGAGCCGAGCAGCACGCCTATTTTGGTCTCATCCGCCAACAGCGGCGTGCCGGCAAAGGCCAACGAGCCGATGAACAAACTCATGGTGAAGCCGATTCCGCAGAGCACAGCCACGCCGTACAGCTGACTCCAACTTGCCCGAAGCGGAAGCCGCGCCAGCCCAAACCGGATCGCCAGCCAGCAGAATCCGAACACCCCGATCTGCTTGCCCAGGATCAGACCCAGAGCCACCCCCAGCGGAACCGGATCGAGCAGGTGGGACAGTTGGAAACCCGACAGGGACACCCCGGCATTGGCAAAGCCGAAGATTGGAACAATGAGGAAGGACACCCAGGGATGCAGGCCGTGCTCCAGGGTCAACAGCGGAGATCGCGCTGCTTCTGCAGAGTGTCCGGCGGGTTGGGTCGTCAACGGCACAAAAAACGCCGTGATGACTCCGGCCAGAGTCGCGTGAATCCCGGAACGCAGCACGAAGAACCACAACACGACTCCAAGCACCAGGTAAGGCCACCGCAGGCTGACCTCGCGCCGATTGAACACCGCCAGCAGCAGCACTGTGGCAGCGGCCATGCCCAGATTCACCAGCGATAGATCGCTGGCGTAGAACAGCGCGATTACGACGACTGCGCCCAGATCGTCCACGATGGCCAGCGCGGTGAGAAAGACCTTCAGGGAGACAGGGACACGCGGACCCAGCAGGGCCAACACACCCAGGGCGAATGCGATGTCGGTCGCCATCGGGATAGCCCAGCCGCGCTGCACCTGTGGATCGCCCCCGCTGAGCACCACGTAGAACAGGGCCGGAATAATCATGCCGCCGAGAGCCGCGACACCTGGCAAAGATCGCTCCGCCCAGGTGGAAAGTTGCCCCTGTAGTAGTTCCCGTTTGATCTCCAGGCCAACCAGCAGAAAAAACACCGCCATCAAGGCATCGTTGATCCAGTGCAGGACACTGAGGCCAGCGATCTCGAGGTGCTGGGTCTCAAAGTAGAGGCCTGACCATGAAGAGTTCGCCGTCAGCAGCGCCAGGACGGCAACGGCCATCAACAACAACCCTGCCGCCGATTCCTGCTGCAGGAATCGGCGGAAGAAGCGGATGGGGTTGGGGTTCATAGGCGCTGCGGTCCAGGTTGATATTGATTCTGTCGTGAGCCTGGGCCACTACCCGCCGAGCGACGCATTGTCAGGGGATGTGCCGGCGCCCTCCGCTAGCCCTCCGCACTTCCGACATCCTCGCGCGGTTGGCGGTTAGTCGTTGCCTGGCTTGCCGCTTTTCCGAGCGCCGCCAGCCTGTCCGCTTTCGGACCGAGGTCGGGAATGTAGAGCGTGCGATGCGGAAACGGAATCTCGATGCCCTGTTCATCGAAGGCTTTCTTGACGCGCCGCAGAAACTCTCGTCCCACTTCCCACTGCGTGATCGGAAGTGTCTTGATTCGCCCCTTGATCACGACGGCAGATTCTCCCAGTTTGTCGACGCCGAAGATTTCCGCAGGTTCGATGATCTTCGGGCCAAAGTACGGATCGCTCTGCAGCTTGTCCGCAATCTCGCGCAGTGCGGCTATAGCGACATCCGGGTCTTCTTTGTAGGCAACGCCGATATCGAACACATAGGCCGACCAGCCTCGGGTCAGGTTGCTCAGCGTCGTGACGTTGCCATTGGGAAAAATGTGCACCGTGCCGGATAGATCGCGAAGAACCACCGTCCGCAATGTCATCGTCTCAACGAGCCCGCCGGTGCCATTGATGGTGACCACATCGCCCACGCGGAGCTGGTTCTCCATCACCATGAAAAATCCGGTGATGATGTCCTTCACCAGCGACTGCGCTCCAAATCCGACAGCAAGGCCGATGATGCCGGCCGAAGCGAGCAAGGGGCCGACCTGGACCCCGAGCTGCATGAGCAGCACCAGCGCCAGCGTGACGAACAAGACGATCCGCACCACCTGGGTCAGTAAGCGCACGAGCGTCTCGACGCGCTTGCGTGCTTCGACCGGCGACTCGTCGTTCGTCGCCGCTTGCGAAATCAGGCGGTCACCCAGTCGCGACAGTAGCGTCTCGACCGCGCGCGACAGTAGCCACCACAAGAGCAGGACCACCGAGACGCGGACGCAGCCCTGCGCGAGTTGAGCCATGTCGAGTTGCTGTGCGAGATCAGACATCAC
>JAUYNO010000043.1 GCA_030696045.1 Stagnimonas sp.
TGGGTGATCGCCGAAGGGGCGGGCGGTTGGCTGACGCCATTGGCACCCGAGCTGAGCCTCGGCGACTGGGTCGCCGGGCAGGGCTGGCCGGTGCTGCTGGTGGTGGAGTTGCGCCTGGGTTGCCTCAATCACGCCCTGCTCAGCGCCGAGGCGATCCGGCGCCGCACGCGGCTGGCGGGCTGGGTTGCCAACGTCCGCAACCCCGGCATGGACCGGCTGGAGGCCAACCTCGACAGCCTGTCAGCGCGCCTGGGCGCCCCGGCCTGGGTGCAGCGGCAGGCGCCGATGGCGCCGGTCGAAGTGCTCGCCGGGCTGCTCGCGCCCTTGGAAGGCAGGGCCGCGCTGAACTAAAATGGCCGGATGCGCGGCAACGGTATGTTCCGGTGGCGCCGCGGATCGTGGCATGCGCGAATGGGACACCCGGTTGGTGGTCGGTCCGAATGCTTCCTTGACTCCCCGTCAGGCCCTCTGGTTCATGGCCTCGGTGAGCTTGGTCGCTGTCGTGATCGCGGTGGCGTTCGCCGCGCAGGGCTTGTGGCCAATCCTGCCGTTCGCGGGCCTGGAGCTGGGAGCCCTGGGCGCGGCGCTATGGGTGAGTCTGCGGCGCAATCGCTACCGCGAGCTCGTCGACTTCGAAGGCGAGCGGCTGCGGCTGGGTTTTGGCTGGATGGAGCGGGGTGCGGCGGCCGAGCTGGACTGGCCCCGGGCCTGGACAAGGGTGGAACTGGTGCCGGGCCGTACCCGCAACAGTCCCAGCCAGTTGTGGTTGCGGTACGCGGGGCAGGCGGTGCGCCTGGGCCGCTGCCTGACCGACGAGGAACGCGAGCGGCTGGGCCGCCGCCTGAAGGAATTGCTGCCGCCGGTGTGGAAGTCCACCCCGGTCGGCGAACCGGAATGGTCTCCGGAACGGCTTACAACTGGAGGTTAGAGGCATGTCGATGACGAAGTGGTTGGGCTCCATGGCGGGCTTGGTGGCCGGCACGTTCGCCAGCGCGGTCGCGCACGCGGAGACGGCCCGCTCGGAGTACAACCTGCCGGTGGGAGCGACCGAGATCAGCGCCGAGGTGCACGATCTGCACATGCTGGTGCTCTGGGTGGTGACCGCCATCGGCGTGCTGGTGTTCGGCACCATGTTCTATTCGATCTTCGCGCACCGCCGCAGCAAGCACCCGAAGCCGGCCGACTTCCACGAATCGACCACGGTCGAGATCATCTGGACCATCATTCCGTTCTTCATCCTGATCGGCATGGCGATTCCCGCCGCCGGCACCCTGATCAAGATGGAAGACAGCCGCAACGCCGACCTGACCGTCAAGGTCACCGGCTTCCAATGGGGCTGGAAGTACGAGTACATCGGCGAGGACTATGAGTTCGTGTCCATGCTCGCCGCCGATTCCAACAAGGCCCGCCAGCTGGGCTCGGGCATTGATCCCAACACCGTCCCCAACTACCTCTGGGACGTCAACAATCCGCTGGTGCTGCCCACCGGCAAGAAGGTGCGCTTCTTGATCACCGCCCAGGACGTGATCCACGCCTGGTGGGTGCAGGACATCGCGGTGAAGAAGGACGCGATCCCCGGCTACATCAACGAGGCCTGGGCCAAGATCGAGCAGCCGGGCCGCTTTCACGGCGTCTGCGCCGAGCTCTGCGGCCGCGATCACGGCTTCATGCCGATCGTGGTGCAGGCGATCCCCGAAACCGAGTTCAAGGCCTGGCTGGCGCGGAAGAAGGGCGTCGATGTCGCCGCTGCCGCCCCGGTGGCGCTGACCGAAGCCGCTCCGGCCCCGGCAGCCGCACCGGTGGCCGTGGCCGCCGCCGCGCCTGCCGCCGCCGCCCTGGCGCCGGCCAAGGCCCTGAGCAAGGACGAGCTGATGGCCCAGGGCAAGAAGGTGTACGAAGCCAACTGCCAGGCCTGCCACCAGGCCAACGGCACCGGCCTGCCGCCAAATTTCCCCAGTCTGGTGGGCTCCAAGATCGTCAATGGCGACGCCAAGGCCCATGTCCTGCACACCCTCAACGGCAAGAACCTGATGCCGCCGTTCAAGCAGCTGTCCGACGCCGACATCGCGGCGGTGGCCAGCTACGAGCGGCAGTCCTGGGGCAACAAGGCCTCGCTGGTGCAGCCGGCCGACGTGACGGCGGCTCGCTGAGTCGCTGACAGTCCAACAGTTTCGAGCATTGCAGGAGTTTCACCATGGCCAACGCCCACGCACACGACGCTCACGATCATCATGACCACCACGGTCCCGACAAGGGGATCATGCGCTGGATCAAGACCACCAATCACAAGGACCTGGGCACGCTGTACCTGTGCTTCGCGTTCACCATGTTCTTCATCGGCGGCCTGATGTCGCTGGTGATCCGCGCCGAGCTGTTCCAGCCTGGCCTGCAGTTCGTCGATCCCGAGTTCTTCAACTCGATGACGACCATGCACGCCCTGGTGATGATCTTCGGCGGCGTCATGCCGGCCTTCACCGGCCTCGCCAACTGGATGGTGCCGATGATGATCGGCGCCGGCGACCTCGCCCTGCCGCGCGTCAACAACTGGGGCTTCTGGATTCTGCCCTTCGGCTTCGCGATGCTGCTGTCCACCCTGTTCATGCCGGGCGGTGCGCCGGCGGGCGGCTGGACCATGTATCCGCCGCTGGTGCTGCAGACCGGCAACGCCTTCCCGATGCTGATCTTCGCCGTGCACTTGCTGGGTATCAGCTCGATCACGGGTGCGATCAACGTGGTGGTGACCATCCTCAACATGCGCGCGCCGGGCATGACCCTGCTGAAGATGCCGCTGTTCGTCTGGACCTGGCTGATCACCGCCTACCTCTTGATCGCCACCATGCCGGTGCTCGCCGGCGCGGTCACCATGCTGCTGACCGACAAGTACTTTGGCACCAGCTTCTTCACCGCTTCCGGCGGTGGTGACCCCGTTCTTTTCCAACATATTTTCTGGTTCTTCGGTCACCCCGAGGTCTACATCCTGATCCTGCCGGCCTTCGGCATCGTCTCCACCATCATCCCTACCTTCGCCCGCAAGCCGCTGTTCGGCTATGCCTCGATGGTCTACGCCACCGCCTCGATCGGCTTCCTGTCGTTCATCGTCTGGGCGCACCACATGTTCACCGTCGGTATGCCGCTGGCGGCGGAACTGTTCTTCATGTTCTCCACCATGCTGATCGCCGTGCCCACGGGCGTGAAGGTGTTCAACTGGGTGGCGACCATGTGGCGCGGCTCGATGAGCTTCGAGACGCCGATGCTGTTCGCGCTCGGCTTCGTGTTCCTGTTCACCATGGGTGGCTTCTCGGGCCTGATGCTCGCCATCACCCCGGTGGACTTCCAGTACCACGACACCTATTTCGTGGTGGCGCACTTCCACTACGTGCTGGTGCCGGGCGCGGTGTTCTCGATCATCGCCGCGGTCTACTACTGGATCCCGAAGTGGACCGGCCGCATGTACAACGAGACGCTGGGCAAGCTGCACTTCTGGCTGTCGGCGATCTTCATCAACGTCACCTTCTTCCCGCAGCACTTCCTCGGCCTGGCCGGCATGCAGCGCCGCGTGCCCGACTACAACGTGATGTTCACCGACTTCAACCAGATGTCGACGATTGGCGCCTTCGGCTTCTTCCTGGCGCAGTTCCTCTTCATCGGCAACATGCTGGCCTGCATGTTCGGCAAGCGCGACGGCAAGGTGCCGGAGCGGGTCTGGGAAGGCGCGCACGGCCTGGAATGGACGGTCGCCTCGCCGGCCCCGTACCACACCTTCGAGGATCCGCCGCTGGTGGGTGACAACGGCGAGCCGGTGGCCGCCGGCAAGCCCGCCCACGGGCACTGAATGCCGTGAGCCCACCCAGCCCGCAGCTCAGTCCGGACCAGGCCCGGCGCAACCGGCGCCTGGCCCTGATCCACGTCGTGCTGGCGCTGGCCTCGCTGGCCGGCTTCGTCTGGATCACCGTGGCCCAGCGCGGATGAGCGAGCCGCTGTCCACCGCTGCCGAAACCGGGCGCCGCACGCGGCGCGGCGTCTGGGAGCTGGTGCTGCTGACCCTGGCGATGTTCGGCTTTGGTTTTGCCCTGGTGCCGATCTACAACGCGCTGTGCGAGCTGACCGGCCTCAATGGCCGCGACCAGGGCATGCAGCTGGTCGCTACCGTGCAGGAGCAGCCGGACCTGAGCCGCGAGGTGACGGTGCAGTTCCTCACCGTCGTCAACGGCGGCCGGGAGTGGAGTTTCAAGTCCGAGGTCGCCGAAATGAAGGTGCACCCGGGCCAGCTGTACACGGTCAACTTCGTCGCCGAGAACCAGCTCGACCAGGACGTGGTGGGGCAGGCGGTGCCGGCGGTGACACCAGGCAAGGCCGCCCGCCATCTGAAGAAGACCGAATGCTTCTGCTTCAACCAGCAGCCGTTCAAGGCCCGCGAGGCCAAGCGGATGCCGGTGCGCTTCATGCTCGACCCGGAGCTGCCGGCCGATGTCGGCACGGTCAGCCTGTCGTACACCTTTTTCGACGTCACCGAACTCGCGCAGCGCAGCGCCAAGCCCAGCACTCCGGGCGCAGCGACTACACTGCCGCGCGGGTAAGCCCAGTCTCAACCGCCTCATCCATTCGTTAGGGAAGCCACATGTCCAGCCCCGCCCCGGCCACCGGCCAACAGCGCTACTTCGTCCCCGACCCGAGCGCCTGGCCGTTCCTGCTCACCGCTGGCCTGGTGACCGTGATCCTCGGCGTCTGGAGCGCGCTTGAAGACAAGCAGCTCGGCCCGCTGCCGTTCTACCTGGGTGGCTTCTTCGCGGCCTTCATCATCTTCCGCTGGTGCCGCGGCGTGGCGCTGGAGAGCGAGGGCGGCAAGTACTCCAAGCAGGTCGACATGACCTATCGCATGGGCATGGCCTGGTTCATTTTTTCCGAGGTGATGTTCTTCGGTGCCTTCTTCGGCGCGCTGTTCTATGCCCGCGAGATCTCGCTGCCCTGGATTGGCGGTGAGGGTGCCAAGGGTGTGGCCAACCTGCTCTGGAACGGTTTCGAGGCCAGCTGGCCTTCCAACGGTCCCGGCAATCTCGGCGGTTACTTCCAGACCATGTCGGCCTGGGGCCTGCCCTTCGTCAACACCTGCCTGCTGCTGACCTCGGGCGTCACCATCACCATGGCCCACCACGCGCTGAAGGACAACAAGCGCCTGGCCTGCATCCTGTGGATGTGGGCGACTGTGCTGCTCGGCGTCGTGTTCCTCTGGTGCCAGGCGACGGAGTACATCCACGCCTACCACGAGCTGAACCTGACGATGCACAGCGGCGTCTACGGCTCGACCTTCTTCATGCTGACCGGCTTCCACGGCATGCACGTGACGCTCGGTACCCTGATGCTATTCATCATCACCTGCCGCCTGATGGCCGGCCACTTCAAGCCGGACTCGCACTTCGGCTTCGAAGGCGTGGCCTGGTACTGGCACTTCGTGGACGTGGTCTGGATCGGCCTGTTCGTCTTCGTCTACGTGCTCTGATCGAGTCCGTGGCAGCGAGAAAGCCCGGCAGCGCCGGGCTTTCTTGTTTGGAGCGCTCCTTCCCCCGCTTGCGGGGGAAGGCTGGGATGGGGGCGTTGCGGGGAGTCTGAGTAACCAGCGGCGGGGGGCGCCCCCACCCTACGCCCTCCCCCGTAAACGGGGGGAGGGAATCCCAGGCCGACGCTCAGCAACTGATGCAAAATGTCCTAACGCTGCGTCAGCCCATGCGGTTGTATCCAGCCCAAGGCGTAGGCCAGCACCAGGAAGGCGATCAGCGCCAGTTGCAGGCCGACCCGCCAAGTGAGCGCCCGCACCGTGCGGCGCTTGTCGCTCGGGTCTTTCAACATGTAGTACATGCCCGTGAACAGCGCGACCACGATGGCGAGCAGGAAGACCACGATGGCGATTTTGGGCAGCATGGGGACACTGGAACCGGTAGCGGAACGGGCGGTCATGGTAGCGACTCGCCGCCCACTTCCGCATGACTAATCCCCTCGCCAAGTTCCGCTACCAGTTCCGTCCGCCGTGGTGGGCGCTGCTGGGTACCTTGCTGCTCGGCGGTCTGCTGGTCACGCTCGGCAACTGGCAGTACGGCCGTGGCCAGGCCAAGCAGGCGCTGCTCGACGAGCACGCCCGCGCCTTGCAGCAGCCCGCCCGTGAGCTGGCGTCGGATCAGCCCTTGCCGCCCGCCGGCCAGGTGCTGCGGGTGCGGGTGCAGGGCGTATACGAGCCGGAGCGCGGTGTCCTGCTCGACAACCAGAGCCATCAGCGCCGACCCGGCCTGCACGTCTGGACGCCCTTGCGCCTCGGTGACGGCAGCCTGCTGATCGTTGATCGCGGCTGGCTGCCGCTGCAGTCCGCCGCCGCGCCCGCACCGCCGCCGACGGGCCCGCAGATCGTCGAAGGCTACTGGCGGGCGTTGCCGCAGCCCGGGATGCGGCTGGGCGCTGCCGCCCCGGATTGCGCGGCCGCTGCCGCGCGCCCGCAGCGGGTGAACTTTCCGGACGCCGCCGAGGCCCGCTGCCTGTTCGGCGAGTCGCTGCGTCCCGGCCTGCTGGAATTGGCCCCGGAGGCGCCGGGCGGCTACCTCCGCGACTGGACTCCGGTCGGCGCCGAGGCCGTCCCGCCGCAGCGCCACTACGCCTATGCCGCACAATGGTGGGCTTTCGCCGCCACCCTGGTGGGGCTCTTCATCAAGCTCAATCTCCGTACCCGCACCGCCGCGCCTGTCCATGACCGCTCTCCCTAGTCCGCTGCGCACCCGCCTGCAGGTCAGCCTGCTGGCCCTGCTGTTCTTCCTGCCGTTCTTCGGCGCCTACTTCGCGGTATTCGTGCTGGGCTGGCAGCCGGGCGGCGAGCGCGTCAACTACGGGCAGTTGGTGCACCCGGCGCAGCCGGTGCCCGGCTTCAGCCTGCGCACCGTCGAAGGGGGGCCGCACACGGGGGATGTCCTGCGCGGCAAGTGGACCCTGGTGCAGCTGCTGCGCGGCGGCTGCGACGAGGCCTGCCGCCGCGAGCTGGTGCTCAGCCGCCAGACCCGCACCGCCCTCAACGACAAGCGCGAGCGGGTGCAGCGCGTGGTGATCGCCGATGCCGCGACCGATCTCGCCCCTATCCGCACCCAACTCGGTGCCGACCAGCCGGATCTGGTCTGGCTGCGCGATGCCGAAGCGGGTGCGAAGGCGACGGACTTTTTCGCCGGCATCCCGCCGCATGCCCTGCTGCTCATCGATCCCAATGGCAACTGGATGATGTGGTATCCGGCCGCAGCGCCCGATCAGTCCAGCGTCCAAAAGGACTTCAAGGGGCTGCAAAAGGACATCAACAAGCTGCTGCGCCTTTCCAGCATCGGCTAGCGCCTTACAATCCGCGCCCCCGCAGGCCCCCAACCCACGGAATGCTTGTCATGTCGTCCGGTCTTTCACTGTTCCGTCGCCTCAATCTGCTCGCCCTGGCCCTGTGCTTCGTGGTGATCGTGTTCGGCGCCTATGTGCGGCTGTCCGATGCCGGCCTGGGCTGCCCGGACTGGCCCGGCTGCTACGGTCATCTGGTGGTGCCCAGCGAGGAGCAGCACGTCGCCGATGCCAATGCCGCCTTCCCCGAGCGCCCGGTCGAGGCCCACAAGGGCTGGAAGGAGATGATCCACCGTTACATCGCATCGACGCTCGGCCTGCTGATCGTGGTGCAGGCGTTCTGGGCCTTGTTCCTGCGCCGTCAGGGCCTGCCGGTCGGTGTGGCCTGGCTGCTGGTGCCGCTGGTGATGTTCCAGGGCCTGCTCGGGATGTGGACGGTGACCTGGCAGCTCAAGCCGCTGGCGGTGACCGGGCATCTGCTGGGGGGCATGAGCACCCTGGCGCTGCTGCTCTGGTTGCGGCTGTCATTGCCCGGGGCCGGTGCGGCGCCGGTGGTGGCGCCGGTGCGCCGCGAGCCGCGCAACGAGCGCGAGGCTATGAACCAGCTGGCCGAGTCGGTGGGCGAGGGCGCCCCCAGCAGCCTGCCGGGCTGGCTGCGCAAACTGGCGCTGGCCGGCCTGCTGGTGGTGGTGCTGCAGATTTTCCTGGGCGGCTGGACCTCGACCAATTACGCGGCCCTGGCCTGTCCGGACCTGCCGACCTGCCATGGCCGCTGGCTGCCGGAGACCGACTACCAGGAGGCCTACACGCTCTGGCGCGGCCTCGGCATCAACTACGAATACGGCGTGCTCGACAACCGCGCGCGGGTGACCATCCATTTCACCCACCGTCTGGGTGCCGTGCTGGTGACAGCGGTGCTGGGCCTGCTCGGGCTCGCCCTGCTGCTGCGCGGTGGCGCCTGGCGCCGGCATGGCCATGCGGTGCTGGGCGCTCTGGGGTTGCAGCTGCTGATCGGCATCAGCGTCGTGCATTTCCAGCTGCCGCTGTGGCTGGCCGATGCCCACAACGCCGGGGCGGCGGTGCTGCTGCTGACGCTGGTGGCGCTCAATCACGCCATCTTTGGCAGGCGCGCCCATGACTGAGTCCGCGCCTGGCTCGCTGCTGCGCGAGTACTACGAGCTGACCAAGCCGCGGGTGGTGATGCTGCTGACCATGACCGCGGTCATCGGCATGTTCCTGGCCGTGCCCGGCCTGCCACCGCTGGCCCTGCTGTGCTGGGCGACGCTGGGCATCACCCTGCAGCAGGCCGCTGCCGCCGCCATCAACCAGATCATCGACCGCGAGGTCGATGCCCGCATGGCGCGCACCTGCGGCCGCCCCCTGGTCACCGGCCGCATCAGCGTCACCGCCGGCATCGCCTTTGCCACCGGCCTGGGCCTGGCCGGCTTCCTGATCCTGTGGTTTCTGGTCAACCCGCTGACCGCGCTGCTGACCCAGCTGGGCCTGGTCGGCTACGCCGGCATCTACACCCTGTGGCTGAAGCGGGCGACGCCGCAGAACATCGTCATCGGCGGCGCCGCCGGCGCCATCCCGCCGGTGCTCGGCTGGACCGCGATGACCGGGCAGCTGCATCCCCACGCCCTGATCCTGTTCGCCATCATCTTCGCCTGGACCCCGCCGCACTACTGGCCGCTGGCCATCGCCCGCAAGGACGAGTACGCCAAGGCCGGCATCCCCATGCTGCCGGTCACCCACGGGGTCGAGTACACCCGCACCCAGGTGCTGCTCTACACCCTGATCCTGTTCGCCATCACCCTGCTGCCATTCGCCACCGGCATGAGCGGCTTCGCCTACCTGTTCGGCGCGCTGGCCCTGGGCGCGGTGTTCATTGGCTACGCCTGGCGGCTCAAGTTCCGGCCGACACCGGGCCTGGAGATGCGCACCTTCGGCTTTTCCATCGTCTATCTGATGGGCCTGTTCAGCCTGCTGCTGGCGGATCATTACCTGCGCTGACCGCCGACTTGACGAAATATTCAGGTTTTCGTCCTCCGATTCGCCGCCGCTTCGTTCGCTAGAACCGGGTCGCCCTCAGGCGGCCCCGGAACAACGGAGACAGGCGAGTGCGCAATACGGATCGGGTGTTGACTGCGGGTTCCCTAGGATTGACCGCCCTGGCGCTGCTGCCAGCGCTGTTGCTGGCGCCCCTGCCGAGCCGGGCGGCCAACCCGGCCAGCGGCACGCTGACCCCCGGCGGCGAGCCGGTCACCTATACCGCCGGTCCGTTCTTCGTCGCCAACCCCTCGCCGCAGCTGGGCGTGGCGGGGCAGGCGCCGGTCTGCGAGGACGACGGGGTCAGCTGCGACCAGTTCGAGCTCACCGTCGAGCTTCCGGCCGACTACGACCTCGCCCATCCGGACGACGAGGTCGAGGTCCGCGTCGCCTGGCCCGAGCCGACGGCCGACTTCGACATGTACATCTACGACGATGCCGGCAAGGAAGTCGCCCGGTCCGCCAGCGGCGCTGATCCCGAAGTGGCGCGTTTCCTCGCCGGCAAGGGCAGCAAGAAATACATCGTGCAACTGATTCCCTTCGCGCCGCTGGGGCAGAGCTTCGACGGCAGCATCAGCCTGCTGGTGAAGACCGGTGGTGGTGGCGGCGGCGATACGCCCCTGCCGCCGGCGGCCAGCGGCCAGCCGCCGCGCTTCATCAACTACGTCTCGCCGCCCGGACTCGCCGACAGCGCCGGCGAGCCGACCATGGGCTGGAATCGCAATTCCCAGCGGGCGATGTATGTCGCCAGCACCGAAACCGACCGGGTCACCTTCCCCGAACTGCTGACGCCAGCGCTGCCGCAGGCCTGCGACGCACTCTGGGAGGACGTCACCGACCCGGTGGTCTCGGCCAGCACGGTGGACCCGATCCTGGAGACCGAGCCGGTCTCCGGGCGCACCTTCGTGTCCCACAATTTCACCGGCCCGAACCTGCTGTTCGGCTACACCGACGACGATGGCGAGAACTGGACTCCGGTCGGCGCCAGCCCGCCCAACGGTGGCGCCGATCACCAGACCGTCGGCGTCGGCCCCTATCCAGCCGACTCGCCGTTCGCGCAACTCTACGACTACGCGGTCTATTTCTGCTCCCAGGCCTCCGAGGCCGGCGCCGTCTGCGCCCGCAGCGACACTGGCGGCGCCAGCTTTGGTCCCGGCGTGCCGATCCGTACGCCACAGGACTGCGGCACCTCCGGCGGCATCCACGGCCATCTGCAGGTGGCGCCCGATGGCACCGCCTACGTGCCCCTGCGCACCTGTACCCGCCCCGACGGCACCGGTGTGCAGGCGATCTCGGTCTCCACCGACGCCGGCCTGAGCTGGACGGTGCAGCCCATCCCCGGCAGCCAGCCGGCGCAGAAGGATCCGGCGGTGGGCGTCGCCAGCGACAACACCATCTATGCCTGCTACGAGGCGCCGGACCATTCCGCCCATGCGGTGGTCTCCACCGACCGTGGCCAGACCTGGAGCAAGGACTACAACATCAGCGCCCGCGTCGGTGTGAAGACCACCCGCTTCGTCACCGCCGTGGCCGGCGACCCGGACCGCGCCGCCTGCGCCTTCATCGGCACGCCCACCGCCGGCAACAGCGAGGCGCTGGACTTCCCGGGCTTCTTCTACGGCTATGTCGCCACCACCTACGACGGCGGCGCGACCTGGCACACGGTGAATGTCACCGGCGAGGACCCGCTACAGGGCGCCGGCGGGGTCTGCGTCAGCGGCATCAACTGCACCGGCAACAACCGCAACCTGCTCGACTTCAACGACATCATCAAGGACGAGCGCGGCAGGCTGATGTTCGCCTATGCCGATGGCTGCGTCGGCAATTGCGTGCAGGATCCCAGCGTCAACAGCTTCTCCGACAACGGCGTGATCGCCCGCCAGAGCGGCGGCCGTGGCCTGCTGTCCGAATTCGACGGTGCCGAGACCGCGCCGCCGAGCAATGCCTGCCTGGCCGGCACCCGCTCGCAGAAGGCGGCCAAGCTCAGTTGGCGCGCGCCCGACAACGGCGGCGCGGTGATCAGCAACTACCAAGTGTTCCGCAGCACCGATGCCGCGACGCCGGGCAGCTTCCTGGCCGACGCCGGCCCCAAGCTCAGCTATGTCGACGCCAGCGCCGACCCGACGGTCGAGAAGTACTACTACACCGTGGTGGCGCAGAACGCGCTGGGCAGCGGCGTCGACAGCAACCGGCTCGAGTTGCCGGTGGTTCCGGAGGTCGACCTGCCGTTGGAGACGCCCTGCGCGGTCCCGGGCCTGACCATATCCACCGATCCCGCCGGCGATGCCACCGTGCCGCAGGCGGCGCTGGACATCCGGGCCATGAGCGCCGCCGAGCCGGACAACCTGCCCGGCAAGCTGGTCTTCACCATGAAGGTCGACAGCCTTGCCACCTTGCCGCCCAATACCATGTGGATCCTGCGCTTCAACGCGCCGACGCCGGCCGAGAATGGCGACGAGGCCTACTTCGTCGCCCTGCACACCGAAGGCGGCACGCCGCACTATGTGTATGGCACCTCCTTCGTGCAGGACGCCACCGCCAGCAGCGTCACCGTCTACACGGTGGCGGGCGACATCGACGCGACCAGCGCCTACGCGGCCGACGGCACCATCACCCTGGTGGCCGACAAGAGTCTGTTCGGCAACCCCACCGCCGATCAGGTGCTGTCGCAGTTCATCGGCACCACCCGGCCGATCACGACCACTGAAGCGCCGATCGCCGGCGGCAGCCAGGACACCGCCGACTCCGGCGGCAGCTACCGCCTGCGGGCCGAGGCCCTGTGTGCGATCAACACGCCGCCACTGGCCGCACTCGCGGCTAGCGTCACCGGCGGCAGCGTGCCGCTGACGGTGCGCTTCACCGTCTCCGGCAGCGACGCCGACGGCGAGGCCCTGGACAGCTTCAGCCTGGAGTTCGGCGACGGCGAGGCGATCAGCGAACGCGCCTTCGACGGCGTCGGCAGTGTCCAGATCGAGCACGACTACCAGCAGGTC
>JAUYNO010000047.1 GCA_030696045.1 Stagnimonas sp.
GGCCGAGCAGGCCGGCGCGCAGGGTCAGCAGATGGCCGGCGAGATTGCCGCTATCCACCGACGAGACATAGCGCGGCGGCAGCGGCAGCAGGCTGCGGCTGTCGTACCAGTTGTAGAAATGACCGAGATGGCGCGGCAGCAAGGCCAGCGTCGCGAAGGTATCGCGGCTGCGCTCCAGCAGCCCGCCGGTACTGAGATAGGCGAGATCCCAGGCGCTGAGGTTGGCCAGCAGCGCCATGCCGATATTGGTCGGCGAGGTGCGATGGGCGATGGTCTCGACCGGCAGCTCCTGAACATTGTCGGGCGGCAGCCAGTGATCCTCGGCGCTGACATAGCGCTCGAAGTAGGCCCAGGTCTTGCGCGCCATGCGGCGCAGGAACAGCCGCTGCCCGGCGTCCAGGCGCGGCGAGCGCCGCGCCAGCGGCCGGCTCAGCCAGTCGGCCAGGGCCGGCGCCGCCAGCCACAGGCCGGCGAAGGGCAGGGCCGGCAGCAGTGCCTCCGCCCGCGACGCGCTCAGCAGCAGGGCAGCGATGGCGCCGGCCGGGGCGATCCACATGCGCCGGTAACTGGCCGCCAGTCCCTCGTCGCCTGTCGCGTCGCGGCTGCCACCCGAGGCCGCGCGCCACTCCAGCAGGCCGCGCCGCGACACCCGCATCCGCCACAGCGTGCGCAGGATCGCCGCCGTGCTGTAGCCGGCCTCGTAGGGCAGGCAGGTCAGCCGGAAGCCAGCCACCAGCAGCCCCTGCCGGAGCGCACGCAGCACCGTCGCCAGGTGCGCCAGCAGCGGCACCCCCTGCGGTCGCCGGCAACTCTCGACCAGGGCGCTGAGCAGGGCCGGCAGCAGCAGAATTGCCAGCACCGCCAGGGTCCAGAGCCAGGGCCGGGGCAGCAGTGCCCAGCCCAGCAGCAGCAGCAGGCTCAGCGCCGCCGGCTCCAGGCTGCGGCGCAGGTTGTCGAACAGCTTCCAGCGCGACAGCGCCGACAGCGGATTGCGCCGCGACTGGCCATCCAGACCCGGCACCCGGGGTAACAGCCAGTGCGCGATCTGCCAGTCGCCCCGGATCCAGCGTTGCTGGCGTTCGACATCGGCGCTGTAGCGCGCCGGGTAGTCCTCGAACAGATCGACATCGCTGAGCAGGCCGGAGCGGGCGTGGCAGCCCTCCAGCAGGTCGTGGCTGAGGATGCGGTTTTCCGGAAAGCGGTCCTTGAGCGCGCGCTCGAAGGCATCGACCTGGTAGATACCCTTGCCGATGAAGGAGCCCTCGCCGTACAGATCCTGGTAAACGTTCGACACCGAGCGGGTGTAGGGGTCGATGCCTGGCTCGCTGCCGCAGAGGCGGGCGTGGCGCGAGCGCTGGGCGCCGGCCAGGCTCGCCGCCAGGCGCGGCTGCAGAATGCCGTAGCCGCCGGTGACGCGCTCGCAGGCGGCGTCGTAGCGCGGCCGGTGCAGCGGATGCGCCATCACCCCGACCAGCTGGCGGGCGCAGTCGCGCGGCAGCTGGGTGTCGGTATCCAGGGTGATGACGTAGCGCACTGTCGCCAGCGCGGCCTGATCGCCGACCAGCCGCGCGAAGCAGTCGGCGCCCGCGCCCCGCAGCAGGGCGTTGAGGTCGGCCAGCTTGCCGCGCTTGCGCTCATGGCCCATCCAGAGGCGCTCCGCCGGATTCCAGCGGCGCGGCCGGTGCAGCAGCAAGAACGGCTCCGGCTCGCCGCCATACTGGCGGTTGAGCGCGACGATGCCCTGCTCGGCCCGCTGCAGCAGGGCGGCGTCGCCGGCCTGGGTCTGCGCCGGGGCATCGGCGAAATCGGTCAGCAGGGCGAACAGCAGCTGCGGGTCGCGATTGCCCAGGAAGCGCACCTCGATCGCCTCCAGCAAGTCGTCGACGCCGGCGGCGCTGGCGAGCAGGGTCGGGATCACCACCAGGCTGCGCTGCGCCGGCGGCAGCCCGCGCGAATAGTCCATCCGGGGCAGCCGTTGCGGCGTCATCAGCAGGCTGGTGAGCCAGTTCACCAGGGCCGAGGCGAGCTGGCTGGCCACCAGCAGCAGCAGGCCACCCAGCAACAGCAGCGGCGCCGGCTGCCGCAGGCCGTCGCGCCAGGCCAGGCTCAGCAGGCCGGCGGCCAGCAGCAGGCTCAGTAAAGCCAGCGCGCCGAGATGCGGCACCAGCGGCGCGCGGGCGATCCAGCGGCCCAGCCGCCGCGCGCCCGACAGCGCTGCACCGGCGGCGGCTTCTAGCTCCGCCCGGCCCGCGCCAATCAGGTAGTGGCCGACATGGGCGCGGTGGTCGCCGTGCGCGGCCGCGCCCTGCCGCGCCAGAGCTATGGCCAGGCCGGCGATCTCGGTTTCCGACTGCGGGCTGCGCTTGCCGAGGTCCTCGATCACATGCCGGTAGCGGTCGCGCGAAGCAAAGTCCATGTCCGCGTACACCGCGTCCGGGTCCTCCCGCAGCAGCCGCTCGACCGAGCTCAGGGTCTCGACGAAGCGGCTCCAGTCCAGCGCGCCGAGCAGGCGCAGGCTGCCGATGCTGTTGCTGATCGACACCTGGTCGGCCGCCTGCTGCTGGTTCTCCTGCAGCACCAGTTGTTCGATGCTCAGACTGGCCTCGGCCAGGCATTGCTCGATCCAGGTCAACGGCAGCGCCAGTGCCGGCCCATGGCCTTGCAGGCGGCGCGCCAGCTCGGCGACGAAGGCGCCGACCATCGGCGGATTCGAGCGCGCCATGTCGGCGATCACCAGGATCAGGCTCTTGGGGTCGCTCTCGGCGATCGCCATCATCTGGTTGGCCCAGGCCTGTGCCTGGTTGAGATGCAGGCGCGCGGCGGTGAGGCGGGCCCCGACCCGGCGCAGGTTCTCGATCAGCGCCAGCCGCAGCATGATCGGGATCGCCCAGAGTTCGCCCATGGTCAGCGGCGTCACGCTCTGGTACGCGGCCACGACCCGGCTCAGCGACTCGGCATCGACCCGGCCGTCCCCATGCGAGATCGCCCCCAGCGCCAGGTCGTAGATACGCGGCAGTCCGCGCGAAGGCCCCTGAGCCAGACTCGGCAGCTCGCGGCTGTAGTCGCGCGGCAGATGCTTGCGGGCGATGCGGATCTGCTCTTCGATCAGGTAGTAGTTGTCGAGCAGCCACTCGCCGGCGGGCGCGATCCGCAGCTTGGCGCGGGCGGCCGTGGTCAGCAGCGCGCAGGTGCCAGCCAGCAGCCGCTCGTTGTCGTCCAGGCGTTTCAGCAGCCGGTCCTGCCGGCCGCCTGCGGCGAGCGAGTGCGCGCCGGCCAAGGCCCGGCCGTGCTGCTCCATCTGGTCGGCATTGAACAGCTCGGCGCGCAGCGGCGCCTCGTCAGCCGCCAAGCCTGGGTCCGCGCCCCGGAGCCAGAGCAGGCGGACCCCGGCCGATGCCAGCCCTCGCATCCGCGCGCCCACCCAGCCCACAGCGTTCATCGTCCGCAACCCGTCCGTACCACACCCGGCGTCACCGCCTTGAGGTGGCTGCGGGTATAGCGGTTTTGGGCCTAATTGCTCTGTCTGCTAGCGAACATAGGGGGTGGTTTGGGCTGGCCGAGGTGGGGGTGCGGAGCTTCCGGTAGCTGCCCCCAGCCGAGCACGGAGTTCGCCGCTTTCGCGCGAAGTCCAGCGCGGGCTGCTCAAGCAGCCGCGTCCCCGGGGCGGCGTGGCGTTCCCACGCTCAGCAGGCGGCTCGGCTTGCCCAGGTCGACGGTGGAGACGTCGAACGCAGGCGCCGCATACCGGTTCGGTAGCCCGTCCTGACTGCAATCCCCGGTTTCGGTCGCGTCTGCATCCGCGCCGTTCGGACACATTTCTGGCGTGACAAAGTCGCAGTCGGGATTCCACTGCCCAACCTGCGAGCGCAGCGTCCTGCCATCGACTTCGGTCTCGACCGTTCCGCATACCAGCGTGCCCTTCGCCGAGATGCTGGCGCTCGAACGCCCCGTGCTGGTGCCGGAGATGCTCAGCTCGGAGCTGATCGTCATGGTGAGACCGCCGCGGGACAGTCCGGTCGCCGTCGCAACGCCGTCGTGCACGCGACCGTCCTCGCCGACATAGCCCGTGTACTGAACGCGGTTGAGAGGCCCCAGGATGGTTCCTCCGAACGTCAGGGTCGCGCTGCCTCCCCCGGGGCCGGGGATACTGTAGATGCCGGGAAGCAGCGGCAGGTAGCTCGTGACAGATGGCGCCCAGTCGGCAGCGGGCGTCTGGCAGCTCGGGTCGGACTCCGGGTCGGCGCAGGCGGGCGCCTGCTTCGCCAGCTGGGGAAACTGCACGCGCATCAAGCGGGTCGCCCCATCCGGGCCGCGCTCACCCCAAGCGGCCTGGGTGCCGTCGGGGCTCCATGGGCTCTTCGCTGCGCCGGAAGCCCAGCCCCCGTCTTTCAGGTTCAGCATCACGCCGTCGCCGCCCGACCGCTCTTCCTCGCGCGTGGTGAGCCATTTCTCCAGCGTGTGCAGGCGCATGGTGTGCGTCGCCAGGCTGGCGGGCGCAGAGGCGGCGATGATGATCGCGTCGAGGAAGGGCGGGGCGTTGGCCAGAGCGGCGGCACGCAGCTGATTGTGCATGCGGCGCGAGGAGCCGAGGATCAGGAAGCGTCCAGTCGGATCGAATTGCGCGTCCTCCTCCCATTCCAGGTTCCGGGTGATGCGCTCCACCGTGCCGTCATTCAAGTTCAGCGCGTAGACATCGAGATTGCGGCCGCTGTCACGGGTGCTGGCAAACAGCAATTCACCGCCGCGGTTGAACGACTTGGCTTCATTGAACGAGTTTCGTATCGACCATTCGCGCGCGGTGCGCGGGTTGGGGGCCGGATTCAGCACGCGCACGTTGCCGACCTCGTAGCCATCGCCGCTCGCGGTCAGGTCGCCCATGAGAATGAGGAAGCCGTCACTGCGGACCACTGTCCAGACGTAGTGCTTGCCGTCGGGCGAGATGCGCGGCTCGCGGTCGTTCAGATCGCCGGGGACGGTCGGCAGCGCGACGTCCTTGATGGTCAGCTCGGAGCAGTCGAACAGGCTGGGCGTGCATTCGCCGATGTGCGGCGTGATGTTGGCGCCGGAAGAAGCATTGGCCGAACCCGCCGGCAAGGCGCCGTAGAAGAAGCGTCGCCCGTCGGCGAAGGCGTACAGGTAGCCGTAGTCGGAGTCCTCCGACCGGCCGCAGGTGATGCACTGATAGCTGCTGCCGTCGGGGCGCATCAGGCCGACTTCCTCGGTTCCATCGGCCTTGTCGAAGGGACATAGCAGCGCCACGGCATCACGGGTCCAGGTGCAGGACTCCGAACCGACGCCAACGGTACCTTCCGGCAGCGGAACGACGGTGCGGATGACGGCCTGTCTCAGCTCCGAACTCGGAGTCGTCGGAGTGGATTCAGGCAGCTTGCTCTCGCCGCAGCCGCAGAGGGTGAGCGCGAGCAGCAGCGTGGCGAGCCTGGGAGTTGTGCGAATGGACATGGTCGTATTACTTGAGCAGTGATACCGCGACCGCTTTCACCGAGCTGCCGAGCAGCTGCGCCTGGGTGCTGAATTCGTCATGGGGATTGCCAGGGCCGAGGTCTACCGGAATCCGGATTCGCCCTCGGGAATCGGCCTGTACGGCCAAGCTCTGCGTGGATTCATCCCCGCTCAGCACGGCCTCGGTCCTTTCGCCAGGGTCGAACAGCGCCGGCGAGGTGACCCAGGCCTTTCCGGACCCGGACAGTTCAAACCCCTTGCGGCTGGCATTGCGCAGTTCGCTGAACTCGCGGGCCGGCCGTTCGATGTCCACCGTCCAGCCGAACACCTCGTAGTGCGTGTCGATGGACCGGTAGCTGACAGATTCGGGGAGCGCGGGCGGGTTCGCGAAGACCTGCATCAGCCAGGGCAGCGTCGCCTGCAGCTTCAGTTCGGCGAAGCTGCGGCTGTGCGCGCCCGGCGTCGCTGCCCAGACATGGGCGATCCCCAGTTCGTTCAGATGATTGCTGAAGCGCAGCGCCTGCTCGAAGACGCCGGCCTCGACCGGATCCGGGCGATTGCCGCCAGGTCCCAGCGGCGACGGCAGTCCGGCAGCGCCGGTGCCGGTGCGCACCGTGATCGCCATGCCGGCCAGATTGCTGGCGAGGTCCATCGGATTGTGGCCCCGGATGTAGACCATGTTGTTGAGCAGCGAGCCCTGCGCGGCCTCGCCATCGCCCAATAGCGCGGTCAGCAGATCGCTGCGCGAGCCGTTGACGATTACCAGGGGGTCGGTCTTGTCCACCGCTGGCGAGAAGCCGGCGACCGCGACGAACAGATCGGGACGACGTGCCGCGTAGTGCATGGCGCCGTAGCCGCCCATGGAGAATCCGGCCACGGCCCGTCCTTCGCGGCGGGCTATGGTCGGGTAGTGGGCGTCGATCCAGGGCAACAGCGCGCCCAGGTGAAAACTCTCCCAGGCGGGAGGCCCGAAGGCGCCGCCGTTGTACCAGTTGATGTAGCCGCCGTTCGGGCCGCTATCCGGCATCACGAAGATGACTGGCAGGCTCGCCGTGATCGCCTCGGTTTCACTGGTCTTGGTGCCACTGGCCAGCAGGTCCTGCAGTCCGGCCTGGGCGCCATCGGCTTCCTGGCCTTCGGTCCAGGCCCTGTAGCCGTCGGCGCCGGCGCCGTGCAACAAGTAGACGACCGGGTAGCGGGTCTTGCCGGAGGGGTCGTAGTCGGCCGGCGTCATCACGCGTACGTGCACCACGTCCTTGAGTAGCTCGCTGCTGAAACTCAGGTCGGTGATGCGGTCACGCACCGCTTCGCTGGCCAGCAGCTGGATGTCGGTTGCGAGTGGCTGGCCGCCGTTGCCGCAGGCCGAAAGCCCGAGTGCAAGCAGCACCGACAAGGTATGGAGCGAACGCCGGCTCATGGCGCGGTCTCCGGTGCCGAGGGAGTGCCCTCACAGAGGACGTCGATGGCGATATCCAGGCCGGTGGCACAGAGCAGATCACGCTGCAGGCGCTCCGCCGTCGCCGCGCCGGCGATGAGCTCTCGCGGCAGCTGGCTCAGCGACTGGATCAGGTCCGCGAACATCAGCGTCTGGGCGTGTAGCAGCTCGGGGTCGATTCCCTCCAGGCTATAGCCCGGGGTGAACAGGGTCAGCGGTGCCGTGATGAACGCCAGGGTCGGCAGCAGATGCTGGACATAGGGATTGCCCTCGCCGCCGAAGTTGTTGCTCAGTGGCAGGTGCGCACCGGGCAGCCCGGTGCCGCGCAGCGCCAGTGACTCGCCGAGCTGGTGCTTCTGTACCTGCAGCAGCAGGCTGCTCAGCAGGCCCGGACTCTCGGTCACGAAGTATGTGTTGAGTTCGTGCTGGTCGGTCAGGCTTAGCTCCTGACCCGGACCTCCGTCGCTGCGCGGGATGGCGGCGTACTTCCGTGCGCCCAGATGTTCGATCACGATCGCGGCGGTCGCCTTGCCGGCCGCGTAGTCCCGATCCATCTGTTGCGCATAGAGATTCGCCGAACCGCTGCGCCAGGGCGGCATCAGCTCCTGGTACAGGTGCGCGGTCGTGAATACGAACTTCAGCGTACGGGCGCGGCAGCTGGCATCGAATTGGCCGAAGTAGCGCGCCATGGCCAGCATCGCCAGCGGGCCGTTGTCCCAGAGGGCGCTGGTGCCGTCGGTGTGACTTTCGATGACCAAGGCATCGTCCGCCGTGCCGGGCAGGGTCGCCACCAGCATGCGGGTGGTCGCGGGCTCATCAAGGGCGCTGATCTTCAGCCGTGCGTAGCCACCATTCGCGGCCAAGTCCCGCAACTGCGCGGCTTCGTCGGAGCCCACCTGGAGCGCCGGGATCATCCAGTGCACGCCGTCGTAAGGGCGGTACAGGTCCAGCACCTGCTGCCGGGGAAAGTCGTGGAGGAAGATCAGCCCGGCGGCGTTGGCGGTCTGCGCGGCCTCCATGTCCTTGCCGGTGACGCCTTGGGCGTTGTTCATGCTGCCGGTGAGCTGGCGGGCGAAGCTCAGGTCCGGGTCGTATATCCACCAGGCCACCGCCGCGAGGGCGGCATTCGCTTGGCCGGTGATGTCGACATCGCGCAGGACGATCTTGCCGGCGGCATTCTCGGCGGTGATATCGGTGCCGGCCGGGAGATAAACCAGTGGTGCGCCGACGCCTGCGGCGGGAGTCGCCAAGGAATAGGGCACCACGCCGCTGATGGGCAGCGGCAAGGTGAAGGCCATCGAGTCGCCGATCTCCAGGCTGGCGGCGGTCTCGGTCCAACGGCGGATCGGATAGTCACTGGTCTGCAGCTCCAAGCCCGGAATGGCCTCCAGCTTTGATTGCAGCCAGGACACATAGGCCTGATGAGCGGGATTGCCGGTGGCCCGAAGGCCGTAGCTGTCGAGCTTCTTTTCGAACTCCCACAGGTCTTCGCGGCTGGCGAAGGAAGCGGGTTCGACACTGTCCTCGCAGTCAGTCCGAAGCGCTCGGTCGGACTGCGAAGGCGGCGCGTCCGCGTTCGATGCCGGGGTAGGGGAACTGCCGGTGCAGCCTGATAGGGCGGCACTGACGGCTAAGGCAGACAGCAAAAGTCGATGACGGACCACGGGTTCTCCTCTGCCGCCTCTTTGGGCTAGGCTATCGAGAGACGTTGACGTCTCCAAATAAAGAATACATCCATGTCTTCCAATAAAGCAAAGGCTGCCCAAGCAGTGCCCTGTCGGCTCGCAGCCTTGCCCAGAGGCCGGCACAAGCTGGATCGGGAAGCAGTACGTGATTCCCAACGCGGCCGCCTGTTGGGGGCGATGCTGGAGCTGGTGGGCTCCCAGGGCTACGCCGCGACCAGCGTCCCCCAGGTGGTTGCGGCCGCGAAGGCATCGAGGAATGCCTTCTACGAGCACTTCAAGGACAAGGAGGACTGCTTCCTGACCATGTGCGCGGAAGAGGCGGCCAATTTTTCGGACGAGGTTCTGGCAGGAGCAGTGACGGCCGGAGACTGGACCGAAGCCGCCCGACTCGCGGTGCGTCGGGCGCTCAACTGGTGGCAAGCCCGGCCGTTGCTTGCCCGCGCCTACCTGGTCGAGATTCCGCTGGTGGGACCCCGCGCGGTCGAGAGTCGATCCCTGGCATATGCGCCGTTTGAACAGCTATTGCTGGAGGCGGCGAAGTGGGCACGGATCGCAAATCCGGCTTTGCGGCCACTGCCGGCGCGCGCGCCCCATTTCCTCATTACGGGGATCACTGAACTGATTGCGGACTTGGTGCGGCAAGGCCGTGGCGACGAGGTGGCCTCGCTTGAGGAGGACCTGGTGAACATCGTCATCTCTGTCCTGGGGAATTAGAAAACGCAGGTTCCGTCACACTGGACTCACCCCTTGTCGACGAGAACTTGCCATGAGCGTCGCCGCCAACACCCGCACCAGCATCAACCCAACCCTGCGCTACCGCGATGCCCACGCCGCCATTGCCTGGCTGTGCCAGGCCTTCGGCTTCGAGCAGCGCGCGGTCTACGAGGACGGCGAGGGCGGCGTCGCGCATGCGCAGCTCACGTTCGGCAACGGCATGCTCCTGCTCAGCACGGCGCGCGACAACGCCTGGGGCCAGCTGATGGCGCAGCCGGCCGACATCGGTGGGCGCGAGACGCAGTGCTGCTGCCTGACCGTCGCCGATCCCGATGCGCACTACGCGCGCGCCGTCGCCGCCGGTGCCGAGATCATCGAGCCGCTGGAGGCCAAGAACTACGGCGGCAAGGGCTATGCCTGCCGCGATCCGGAAGGCCATCTGTGGTGGATCGGCAGCTACGACCCCTGGGCGGAACCGGCATAGCGCGGAGTCGTAGCTGCGTGGTGCGGGTCAATCGGCGCAGCCGGCAGCGGTTGAATACTCAGTCGAGCAGCGCCATCAGCCGGGCCAGCGCGTCATCCATCACGACCTGCGGAACCCGCTCGACTTTCCGGGCTTTGCGGGCCGCGAGATCGAGCATTCGGACCTTGTTCATCAAGGCCACTCCTTGGGTCTTGCAGCCGGTGCCGGTGAGCGTCACCGCGAAGCCGGCATAGCGGGCGTAGTCGCCGCCTTGGGTGATGGGGGCTACCAGCACATCGCCGAGCTGGTTGAAGGCCCGCGTGGTGAGCACCAGCGCTGGGCGGGTGCCGCGCTGTTCGTGACCGACGACCGGGTCTAGCGGGACGCTCACAATATCGCCACGCTCGAAAGCTGCCATCACCAGACCTCTTGTCCAGCCGGCCTGGCTGCATCCCACAGGGCCAGATCGACGGGGGCGGGCGCCTTGGGGTTGCACTCGGCGAGCATGCTGGCCAGCGTGTACTTGCGCTTGGGCGCCAGCACGATCTTGCCGTCGCTGGAGGTTTCCAGCGTCATCGACTGGCCTGCCGAAATGCCCAGGTTCTTGAGTACCGCCGGGGGCAGCACGGCGACGGTGCTATTGCCGTATTTCCGCAGCACGACTTCCATCGGAAACCTCGTCCATTCGTGTGGCGGCCAGTCTAGGGCGGCGGGTCGTAACTGTAAAGCACTGTTGAACTACTGGGCCTGGGTTGCTGTGCCGCACCGCTCCCGGTCAGCCGGGCAAGCGCCGGGCTCTGCCTCGGGCAGCGGCGGCCTGGGCCTATGATGACGGTGTCCTTCAGACCGCCTCCGCCATGCTCCGCCGCATCCTGCTGCCGCTCCCACTGCTCGTCCTCGCCATGATCCAGCCCGCCTGCAAGCGCAGCGAAGCGCCAGCACCCGCCGTCGAGGCACCGGCGCCGGTCGCGCCGAAAGTCGATGTGCGCAAGGACGTCCATTCCTACGCCAATGTCGAAGCCCTGAAGCTCAGTGCGCTCAAGCTCGATCTGACGGTGGACTTCGAGGCGCGGCGGCTCATCGGCAGCGCCGAACTGCGCTTGCAGCGGCTCGATCCGAACGCGAAGGAGCTGGTGCTCGATACCCGCGCGCTGGAGATCAGCGCGGTGCAGGCGGCGACGGGCGAGGGTGCCTGGCAGCCGACCACGTACAAGCTCGCCGCCGCCGACCCCCTGCTCGGCAGCGCCCTGCGCATTGCCCTGCCGGCCGGCGCCGACCGCGTGCGGGTGCTCTATCGCACCGGGCCGGCGGCCAGTGGCCTGCAATGGCTGAGCCCGGCGCAGACCGCCGGCAAGCAGCAGCCCTTCCTGTTCACGCAGTCGCAGACCATCCACGCCCGCAGCTGGGTGCCGCTGCAGGACACGCCGGCAGTGCGCTTCACCTATGAGGCGCGCGTCCGCACGCCCAAGGGCCTGCTGGCGGTGATGGGCGCCGAGAACGAGCTGAACGCCGAGCCCGATGGCGACTACCAGTTCCGCATGCCGCAGCCGATCCCGTCCTACCTGCTGGCGCTGGCGGTGGGTGAGCTGGGCTTCGCCGCCACCGGGCCGCGCAGCGGCATCTACGCCGAGCCCTCGGTGCTGGAAGCCGCGGCGCGCGAGTTCGCCGATACCGAGGCGATGATCGCGCAGGCCGAGAAGCTCTACGGCCCTTACCGCTGGGGCCGCTACGACCTGCTGATCCTGCCGCCCAGCTTCCCCTTCGGCGGCATGGAGAACCCGCGCCTGACCTTCGCCTCGCCGACCGTGATCGTCGGCGACAAGTCCCTGGTCTCGCTGGTGGCGCACGAGCTGGCGCACAGCTGGTCCGGCAACCTGGTCACCAATGCCAGCTGGCGCGACTTCTGGCTCAACGAGGGCTTCACCAGCTATGTCACCAACCGCCTGATGGAGGCGGTCTACGGCCGCGAGCGCGGCGACATGGAGCGGGTGCTGGAGGCCGAGGAACTGAAGCGTGACTTCGCCGGCGTGCCGGAAGCGCAGCGGCCGCTCGCCTCACCGCCGACGCCGGCCGACCCGGACGACTTCGCCGGCGTGATCCCCTACAACCGTGGCTCGCTGTTTCTCTACAACCTGGAGCTGGCTTTTGGCCGCGAGCGCTTCGATGCCTTCCTGCGCAGCTGGTTCGACGGCAAGGCCTTCAGCAGCCAGAACACCGAAGACTTCCTGGCCTTTCTCGACGCGCAGCTGCTGAAGGATGCCGGCGCGGTCTTCACGCCGGAGCTGGCGCGCGACTGGATCTATGGCGTGCCGCTGCCCGGCGACACCCAGTTCCCGGCCTCCGATGCCTTCGATCAGGTCGCGCAGCTGCGCGCCGACTGGCTGGACCGCCGCATCGTTGCCCGGCAGCTGCCCTTCAGCCGCTGGAGCGTGCTGCACTGGAGCTACTTCCTCGACGGTCTGCCGGCGACCCTGACCGCCGAGCGACTGGGCGAGCTGGACCTGGCGGCCAGCCTGAGCCTGAGCCAGAACCGCTTCCTGCTGCGCAGCTGGCTGCCGCTGGCCATCGCCCACGGCTACACGGCGGCGGACGAGCCGACCCGGCAACACCTGCTGCGGGTCGGCCGCATGTACTACATCGCGCCGGTCTATCGCGCCCTGCTGAAGACCGAGGCCGGTCGCGCCCGCGCCAAGGCCATCTACGCCGAGGCGCGCCCCGGCTATCACCCCATCGCCCAGGCCGCCATCGACAAGCTGATCGCGGAGGCTGACGCCGCCGCCGCGACGGCCGCCAAGCCCTGATGCGGATCGGCGTCATCTCCGACACCCACGGCCTGCTGCGGCCGCAGGCGCTGGCGGCGCTGCGGGACTGCGAGCTGATCCTGCACGCCGGCGACATCGGCGGGCCGGAGGTGCTGGAGGCCCTGGCCGCCATCGCGCCGCTGGCGGCGATCCGCGGCAACAACGACACCGGGCCCTGGGCGCAGGCCGTGCCGGAGACGCGCACGGTCGAGGCGGCCGGCAAGCGCTTCTACCTGCTGCACGATCTCAAGGCGCTGGCCCTCGATCCGCTCGCCGCCGGCGTCGACGTGATCGTCAGCGGCCATTCGCACCAGCCCAAGTGCGAACGCCGCGACGGCGTGCTCTACCTGAATCCGGGCAGCGCCGGCCCGCGTCGCTGGCGGTTGCCGATCACGCTGGCCTGCCTGCGGGTAGAAGACGGCGCAATCGAGCACGAGCTGGTCAGCCTGGACTGAGCGGCGCCTGCCGCCCACTGGCGCTCCGGCCCGGTTCGCTGCCGCGCCTTGATTGCGCGGCGCCCGTCGCCAGCTTCTAGGGATCATGACGCTCTCCTTCCCGCTGTCCGTGCTCGATCTCGCCCCGGTGTCCGAGGGCAGCGGCGCCTCCGAGGCGCTGTGCCGCACGGTGGACCTTGCCCGGCTCGCCGAGCGGCTGGGCTATACGCGCTACTGGTTCGCCGAGCACCACGGCATGCCCAGCGTCGCCAGTGCCGCGCCGGAAATCCTGATCGGCCATGTCGCCTCGGCGACCACCCGCATCCGGGTCGGCTCCGGCGGCGTGATGCTGCCCAACCACGCGCCGCTGAAAGTCGCCGAGGTGTTCCGCACCCTGGCGGCCCTGCACCCGGGCCGCATCGACCTCGGCCTGGGCCGCGCGCCCGGCTCCGACGGCATGGCTAGCCGCGCCCTGCGCGCCGGCGACGGCCACGAATTCCCGGCCCAGCTCGCCGAGCTGCAGGCCTTTGGCGGCGCTCGCGAATTCCCCGCCAGCCATCCCTACCGCGCGATCCAGCCGGTGCCCGGCGACGCGCCCCTGCCGCCAATCTGGCTGCTCGGTTCCAGCGGCGCCAGCGCGCAATGGGCCGGCTCCCTGGGGCTGGGCTACAGCTTCGCCAGCCATTTCAGCCCGACCCCGGCCGGGCCGGCGTTCCGCGCCTACCGCGACAGCTTCCAGCCCTCGGCGGCGTTCCCCAAGCCGCACGCGGTGCTCGGCATCGCAGCGGTCTGCGCCGCCACCGCAGCCGAAGCGGAGCACCTGGCCGCGACCATGGACCTGGCCTGGCTGCGCATCCGCCGCGGCGAATTCCGGCCGCTGCCCAGCCCCGAAACCGCGCTGGCTTATCCCTACAGCGCCGGCGAGCGCGAGGTGCTGCGCGAATACCGCTCCCGCACCCTGGTTGGCACCCCGGCGCAGGTGCGCGCCGGCATCGAACAGCGGGTGCGCGACAGCGGCGCCGACGAGGTGATGGTCACCAGCAACCTCTACGACCATGGGGCGCGGCTGCGCAGCTATGAGTTGCTGGCGCAGGTGTTTGCGGCGTAGGGGGCTTGGGAATTCCCCTCCCCCCTCGTGGGGGAGGGTGGCCCGCAGGGTCGGGAGAGGGGCGCGCCGAAGGCGCGTTGCCTCCTTGACTGAAAGAGCCGCAACGCGCCTACGGCGCGCCCCCTCTCGCATTTGGCCTAAGCCGAACTGACATTGAGTCAGTTCGGCCCTTGGCCAAATGCTCTCTCCCACGGGGGGAGAGGCAGTGCCGCCTAGTCGGGAGCCCGCTCGGAGCTTTTCTCGCCCGGCTGCGGCTGGGGATCGGCCACGAATCCCAGCTGCTCCGGCGCCTGCGCACGCAGCAGTTTCCGCACGGCCAGGTAACGGCCGTCCAGCGCAAGCTCCAGCGCGGTGGCCGCTCCCGTTGGCAGCGCCAGCGCGGTCGCCAGCGCGGCTTCGTCGACGGGCTCATGCGCGGACTGCAAATGCCGCAGCAACCATTCCGACTCCTGGTCGCTGAGCGCGGCCGGGCCGTGCTCGGTGGCCAGCCAGAGCCCGCCGTCCTCGTCGATCCAGGCGCCTGTCGGTTGCGTCACCGCGAGGCCGTGGTGGCTGCGCAGCGCATCACCCTCGGCGTGCAGCACCAGCGGCGCGGTCTCCAGCTGCACATAGCCGCGCTGCGGGCCGTTCTGGAAGAACCAGCGGCCGTGGGCGTCGGCCTCGTAGTTGCGGTTGAGGGTGTCGATGATCTGGGGCCGGCTGATCAGCTCGCCCTTAATGCGCCAGCGGCCGCGCCGGTCCAGCGCCAGCCAGCCGAACAGGGCCGGCACGTTTGGCCAGCGCTCCATGCCGCGCCGTGCCCAGTCCTCCATCAGTCAATCCGGCCGTCGTAGCGCAGGCCCAGGTAGACGCTGCGCGCCGCGCCCGGCTCGAAGTAGCGGCCATTGGCCTCGTTGACGATCACCGAGCCGGCGTAGGCGCGGTCGGCCAGGTTCTCGACCCGCAGGAACAGGCGCAGGCCCCGCTGCCAGCGCCAGCCGAGGCGGGCGTTGAACAGTGGCGTCGAGCCGGTCTCGTCCCGGTTGCTGTCGTTCACCGCCACCGGGCCCAGGTAGCGCGCCTCCAGCGCCGCCGACAGGCCCGGCTGCTGGTCGCGCCAGGACAGTTCGACAAAGGCGCTCTCGCGCGGCACGCCGGGCAGGCGGTTGCCGGCCTCGACCTCGATGCTGCTGCCCTGGCTGCTGTAGCGGTACGCCTGTTCGAACCGGGCGCTGAGCCAGTCGGCGGCGAGGCGCGCCGACCAGTCCCGGCCCAGCTCGGCGGTTATGCCGAGTTCGATGCCGCGCCGCTGGGTGCCGCCGGGCGCGTTCTGGAAGGTCGGGCGGCCGCCGCTATTGGTGGCGGGCACGATCTCGTTGCGGGTGCGGATGTCGTAGACGGCGAGGTTGAGCAGGCGCCCCGGCGCCAGCCGCCGCTTGTAGCCCAGCTCGACGCTGCGGCTGCGCGCGGCCTTCAGCTCGCGGTTGAAGCCGCTGCTGCCGTCCGGCCGGTAGGCCAGCTCGGTCAGGGTCGGGGTCTCGAAGCCACGGCCGGCGCTGGCGTAGACGCTGCTGGCGAAGCTCAGCGCATAGCTCAGGCCGATGGCGGGTGTGATGGCGCGATAGCTCAGCCGGTCGCTGTCGTCGCCGTTGCCGGCGGCGAAGTAGCGGTCGTCCGAGCGCAGGCTCAGCTCGCTGTGGCGCAGCGCCGCGAGCAGATCGAAGCGCGGCGCCAGTGGCCAGTCGAGCAGCAGGAACTGGTCGAAGTTCGACAGCCGGTTGTCCTCGTCGCGGCGCCGCGCACCCTTCACGCCGAGCGTGTCGCCGACGAAGTTCTCAAAGCCCTGGCGCAACTCGTCGAGCTGCTGCCATTGCAGGCCGGCCTGTAGGGTGGCGGCGCCGAAGTCGTGGCTCAGCAGCAGCTCGGTGCCGAGCAGATCGCGGCCGAGGTCGACCACGCCGCCGGCGCTGCTGGCCGCCGTCTGCGCCGCCTTGGGCACCGACAGGAACTGCTCGATCTCGCGCCGCGCGACGAAGCCCACCAGCTCCACCCGGCTGCGGCCATCCGTCAGCGGCTGGGCGTAGCGGACACTGGCCTGGCGCTCCTGCGCGCGCTTGCGGGTGTTGAACAGCAGGGCGGCCGGTGCCGCCTGGCGCGGATCGGCGTCGAACTGCGCGCGGGTCAGGCCCAGCGGGTCCTCGGCCAGCGGCTGGTCGAACAGGCTCAGCGCCAGTTGCAGTTCGCGCCCGCCGCCGAGGGCGGCGACCGCGCGCGCGCTGAACTGGTTGCGCTCGGCCGCCGCGTGCGGCCGGGTGCCGGCGGTCTCCAGATGCTGGGCATCGAAGCGCAGGCTGCTGTCCTTGCTGAGTGGCGCGCTGGCATACACCGAGGCCCGGTCAGTGTCGTGCTCGCCGCCGAGCAGATCGAAGCCGTACTGGCCGACCGGCAGGGGTTCCGCCGAATGCAGGGCGATGACGCCGCCCGAGGCATTGCCGTAGCGGAAGGCGAGCGGGCCGCGCAGCACCTCGATACGGTCGAGCGCGCCGATGCTGACGGTGCCGGTCTGGCCCTGGCCGTCCGGGCTGCCCAGCGGCACCCCGTCCAGCCGCAGTTGCAGGCCGCGCACGCCAAAGCTGGCGCGGGCGCCGTAGCCACGGCTTTGCAGCTGGCTGTCCTGGGCGTAGTTCTGACGGCTGCGCGGGGCGATGCCAGGCACCCGCAACAGGCCCTCGGCGATATCGAGTTGCAGCTGGCCCTCGTGCAGCTCGCCGGCATCGACACTATCCACCGCCGCCGGCAGGCCGAGCGGGCTGCGCGGCTTGGGGGCGACCACCTCCACGGTCTCCAGCTCGATGGATGGCGGAGCGGGCGTCTGAGCGGTAAGCGCGGACGGCAGGGCGCCGAGCAGGGCGAACAGCAGGATGGCGGGGTGGCGGGGCGTAGGCATGGCCGCGCAGTCTAAGCCGGGGCAGCCGGCAGCTGCGGCGGACGGAGGCCCCGGGCTCAGCTGTGGACCAGGCCCTCCAGCGGCCGGATGTCGCGGCTGTTCGGAAACACGCGTTCGGCCAACACTGATTCCGCCAGCCCGAGATGGGCCAGCAGCAGGCCCTTGAACACCGCGCGGCTGTCGGTGGTCGGCCGCAGGTCGCGGCCGTCGAGCAGGGCTGAGGGGCCCAGGCCCGGCCAGTCGGCGTGAACCTTGCCGCCCCGCACGGCGCCACCGCTCAATAGCATGACGCCGCCGGTGCCGTGATCGGTGCCGCCGCTGCCGTTGACGCGCACGGTGCGGCCGAATTCGGTGGCAACCACGATCACCGTCTGCGGCCACAGCGGTCCGAGCGCGGTCTTGGCGGTGGCGAGCGCTTCGTCGAGCTTGCCCAGCTTGCCGGCCAGCGCGCCCTGGGCACCGCCCTGGCGGGCATGGGTATCCCAGCCGCCGTCCTCGACCATCACCAGGCGCAGGCCGTCGCGACCACGCATCAGGCTGGCCGCCTGGCGGATCGATTCCGGCAGGCGGTTGCGGGGGCGGCCCTCGCTGCGACCCATCGCCAGACCCTGGCTGTCAGCGGCGCGCCGAAAGGCCGGGCCGAGCCGGGCGTCGCGCTCGTACAGGCGGCTGACCCGCTGCGCCAGATCGCCACTCGCTTCGGGCAGCGGCGACGGCGACCAGGTCTCGGCCGGAGCCGGGCCGCGCAGCATCAACGGCAGGGCCGAGGCGATGGCCAGGCCCTCGCTGCCCGGCAGGGCACTGAGGCTGCGGTTGAGCCAACCGTCCTGGCTCGCGTGCGGCCGGTCGCTGCCGTTCTCCAGGCAATCCTGCGCCTCGAAATGGGATCGGCCGTGGTAGGGCGGCGCCACGGCGTGCACCACGGCCAGTTCCCCGGCCTGGTAGGCGGCGGCGCAATGGCGCAAGGCCGGGTGCAGGCCGAAGCTGCCGTCGAGCTTGAGGCTGGTCTGCTCGCCGCCGGGGGCGCCGGTGTCCAGCGCGCCGCGCAGCGCGGCGAACCCTGGTTCGGCATAGGCCGGCACCGCCGCCAGGCCGTCCATGCCACCGCGCAGCAGGACGACCATCAGCCGGCGCGGGCTGTCGCTGGCGGCCAGGCCTAGCCCGTGCCAGGCCAGCAGGAGGCCGCTGGCGCCGAGCGCACCCAGCAGCTGGCGCCGGTTCAAGGGTAAGGCCGTCATGGTCACCTCCACTGGAATTCGGGGCTGGACAGCAGGATCGCCACGGCCTGGGCGGTGGACTCGGCGCGCTGCATGGCCTCGATGGTGTCGGCTTGCAGCCAAGGGCCCAGGGCCGCACGCGCCAGGGCCAGGGGTTCGGTGCGGGCGGGCAGTTTCTCGCTGATCTGCTCGGCGATCTGCATGCGCTTCCACAGGCTATCCGGTCCGATCCAGGCACTGGCCTCGTCTGGCCAGCCGGCCGGCGAACCGGGGCGCATCGGCGCCTGCCCAAGCAGGCTCAGGCTGGCCACCCAGGCCTTGCCCTCGCGCGGCGCCGGCAGGCCGGTGGCGCGCAGCGCCGACACCAGGAACTCCTCCGGCCGCTTCAGCTTGCGCGGCTCCGGCTGCCAGGCCTCGGGCGACTCGATCAGCGCCCGATAGACCGCGCCCAGTTCGCCGCCGCTGGCGCGGTAGCGCTGCTCCAGGCGGGCCACCAGACTGGCGGGCGGCTGGTCGGCGACGAAATGGCGGGCCAGCTTGGTTGCGAGAAAGCGCGCTGTCGCCGGATGCCGCGCCAGCTCGCGCAGCATGGCCTCGCCCTGCTCACGCCCGCCCGCCTCGTAGCGACGGCCCAGCAGTTCGCGGTCGCCGGGTTCATGGGCCTCGGCGAACCAGACGAAGCCATGCGGCCCCACCGCGTCGCCGCCGCGCAGCAGGCGGGTTTGCACGGTCCAGCCACTGATGCCCTTGGCCAGCTCGACGACATCGGCCTGGGTATAGCCGCCGTTCACGCCCAGGGTATGCAACTCCAGGATTTCCCGGGCCAGATTTTCGTTGAGCCCCAGCTTGAGGGGCTGGCCGTTATTGCTTGCCAGGCGCCGCAGGCGGCGTGGCGGGTCGCGCACGAACTCCGAGCCGGGACCGAAGGAGTTGGCGTTGTCGAGAAAGCGCAGCATCGCCGGGTGCTGCTCGGCGGCGATCAGCAGGTCGGCGAAGCTACCGAGTAGGCGCGGGCGGATCACCTCACGTTCGAACGGGCCGACCAAGCCGGTGACCTGCGGCTTGTCGGCCGACAGCGCGAAGTGATTGGACCAGAACAGCACCAGCCGCTCCAGGAACGGCGTCTCGGTGCGCACCTGCTGGTCGGCACGGGCGCCGATCTCGGCCAGCAGGTCCTGCTGGAAGCTCTTGCGGAACTGTTCGGCGGCATCGGCCTCGGCGCCGCTCTTGCCGGCGCGGCGCTCGCGGGCGCGAGCCAGGGCCCAGTCCTCGAACTTGGCCGCCGCAGCGCGCGAATCCGGCAGGGTCGCCATGTTTGGCGGTGTCGGGCTCAGCCCCGCCTGCACTTGCTCCAGTAGCCAGTCGCGCGCGGGCGGCTGGTCGCGATCCAGTTCGCCGGGTCGGGCGCCGAGGCCAAAGCGGTTGCGGGCGATGACGGCTGCGTCCATGGCGGGCGGCGTCTCCAACGCGAGGGGTATACCGGCCAACAAGTCAGCCGGGCCCGATTCCGTTGACCTGGCTAACGAATCAGCCCCAGCACCCCAATAGCGATCAGGTAGATCGCAACCACGTAGTTGAGGATCTTCGGCATCGCCAGAATGACGATGCCGGCGACCAGGGACAGTACCGGGACAAGTTCGAGATGCAGGGTCATGGCGGGCTCGTTAGAAGGAAAGCGCCGTTCAGCTTGTTGGAACCCCCTGTCTGTCGCCTGAACCGTCGCTCGGCGTCGCCAAGGCCCGGGGGCTGGGACACACTGGCCCCGGTTTCCGAGACGGCGACGAGGCCGGCCTGATGTCGATCGAAACACCCTGGCTGCGATTCCCCGACGAGACGGAGCTGGCCGAAGAGCGCCAGCGCCGCGAGGCGGAGTCGCGCGGCAAGGCCGAGCAGATGCTGGAAAAGCTCAGCGTCGATCTGCTGGACCGCTGGACCGAGCTGCAGACCGAGATCGGCGCACCGGCGCCGACGAAGCCGTCCGGGCCGGCACCGGCCACGCCGGCGCCGCGCAGTGCCGAGCAGGTCAGCGCCGTGGTCAACACCATCCCCGATGCCATCGTGACCTTTGGCGACGATGGCGCCATCCGCAGCTTCAACGCCGGCGCCGAGCAGATGTTCGGCTACCCGGTGGCCGAAGTGCTGGGCCGCAACATCGCCGAGCTGCTGCCGGGCGAACAGGCCGGCGGCGGTGCCGCCGAGTTGCTGCACTTCGCGCAGAGCGCCGGCGATGGCCGCAAGGTGCGCGAGCTGCGCGCCCTGCGCCAGGACGGCGCCGAGCTGGTGGTGGAAGTCTCGGTCGGCGCGATCACCGTCGAGGGCAGCCGCTACGGCGCCGCCGTGGTGCGCGACATCACCGAGCGCAAGCAGGCCGAGCGCGAGCGCGCCCACCTGACCGAATCCCTGCACCGGCAGGTGCAGGAAACCCAGGCCGCGCTGGAAGAGCTGCGCCGCACCCAGGACCGCCTGGTGCAGTCGGAAAAGATGGCTTCGCTCGGCGTGCTGGTGGCCGGGGTCGCGCACGAGATCAACACCCCGGTCGGCATCGCCGTCACCGCCGCCTCGCACCTGCTCGATCGCATCGCGGTGCTGTCGGCCGCCATCAGCGACGGCAGCCTCAAGCGCTCGCAGCTGCTCGACACCCTGGCCACCGGCAAGCAGTCGGCGGAGCTGGTGATGAGCAATCTCAGCCGTGCCGCCGAGCTGATCCACAGCTTCAAGCAGGTGGCGGTGGACCAGAGCAGCCCGGAGCGTCGCGAGGTCGAACTCGACGTCTATCTGCAAGAGCTGGTCGCCAGCCTGGCGCCACGCCTGAAGCCGACCCCGCACCGGCTGGAGCTGCTGTGCCCGCCGGGCCTGCGCCTGAGCACGGTGCCGGGCGCGCTATCGCAGGTGGTCAGCAACCTGGTGCTCAACTCCCTGACCCATGCCTACGGCGAGGGCGAGGCCGGGCACCTGCGGCTGCTGGTCGAGCGCGAGGAGGGCGGGGTGTTCCTCTGTTACGCCGACGACGGCCGCGGCATCGCCGCCGAGGTGCTGCCGAAGATTTTTGATCCCTTCTTCACCACCCGTCGCGGTAGCGGCGGCAGCGGCCTGGGTCTGCACATCGTCTACAACCTGGTGACCCAGACCCTGGGCGGGCGCATCGCGGTGGAGAGCGAGCCGGGGCGGGGCGTGCGCTTCTTGATCCATCTGCCGACGACGGTAACGCCGTCACCTGAGGCGCGGACGTAGGGCGTTTTCCGAGTCTTCAGTGTGAAGCGTGCGCAACCGGCAGCCGCAAACTAAACGTCGAGCCCACCCCCGGCTCCGAGCTGGCGCTCAGGCTGCCTTCGTGCAGCCGCGCCACCTTGCGGCAGATCGCGAGGCCCAGGCCGCTGCCCGGGAACTCTTCCTGGGTGTGCAAGCGCTGGAAGCCTTCGAGCACCTTGGGCAGATGTGCTTCGGCGATGCCGATGCCGTGGTCGCGCACATGCAGTTCGACCACACCGCCTTCGGTGACAGCGTCGATGCCGATCCAGGGGGCCGCGCCCGGCTGGAACTTGAGGGCGTTGTCGAGCAGGTTGACCAGGGCCTGCTCCAGCATCACCGGGTCGCCCTGCACGCTGGGCAGGGGCGCGACTTCGATCCGGGCCTGGCGCTCGTCGATGCTGGTGCGCAGGCGCTCGCGGGCGCGGGCCAGCACGCTGTCCAGGGCCAGGCTCTGCCAGGCGCGCTGGTGCTGGGCAAGGTCGGAGAATTCGAGCAGGTTGCGGATCAGCTCCGACAGCCGCTTGCCGCTGTCGACCACTTCGCTGACCAGGCTCTGGCCCTCGTCCGGCAGGCTGCCGCCGTGGCGCCGTTGCAGCAGCTGGGTGAGGCCGACGATGGCGCGCAGTGGCGTCTGCAGGTCGTGCGAGGCGACATAGGCGAAGCGCTCCAGTTCCTGGTTGGACACCAGCAGTTCACGCTCGCGCAGGGCCTGCGCCTCCAGCAGGGCGAAGCAGCGCAGGGCGGCGGCGACGGTGACGTAGAGCCGCTCGCTGGTCAGCTCGGTCTTGGTGCGGTAGTCGTCGATCTCGTAGCGCTGCACGATCTCGCGCGGCGGGGCGATGCCGGGCTGGCCGGTGCGCAGCACGATGCGCAGGTGGTGATTGCCGACTTCCTCGCGCACATGGCGCACGAAGCGCAGGCCGGCGTCGTCGCTTTCCATCACCACGTCGAGCAGGATCAGGGCGATGTCGGGGTGGGCGGCCAGCAGACTGCGGCCCTCGGCCGCCGAATGCGCATTGAGCAGACGCACCGGGCGGCCGTCGAAGCGTTCTTTTTCCAGGGTCAGCCGGGTCACTGCGTGCACGTCGGGCTCGTCATCCACCACCAGCAGCAGCCAGGCCTGCTCGTGGTTGGCGCCCGCCTCGTCCTCGGCGGCAAAGATCAGTTCGTCCTCGTCCATGCCGGCATGCTGGGCCATAGGCCGCGAGCGCACAACCTGAGGCGCCGGTGCCGGTCCTTGCGCCGGCGTATAGAATCGCCCCGCACATGCGCGCTCCGAGCTTCCAGAGTTTTCTGCTGGTCCTGGTCCTGGTCTTTGGCCAGTGGCTGAACTTCGCGCATGCCAGCAAGCACCCGGCGCTGTCGGGCGGCGCCGAGCCGAGCTGCGAGTACTGCCTGCATGCCCAGGGCCTGGGCGCCGGCCTGGCGGCGCTGCCGAAGGCGAGCCTGCCCCGGCTCGCGCACGAGCCGGCAGCAGTCGCGGCGACCGGCCGCTTCAGCACCCCGGCGCCCTCCTGCTATCCGATCCGCGGGCCGCCTTCTTTCTTCGCTTGATCCTCCGCTAACTCCGGCCGCCGCGACGCGCCTGCCGGTTTCGCTGTTTTGGATTCCTGACGAAGAAGACCCATGTTCCATAAAACCCTGATCGCATCGGGCATCGCCCTGATGCTGGCTGTTCCCCTCCATGCCGCCGCGGCGGATGGCCGTGACCTCGAAATCGACCAGCTCAAGCAGCGGGTCCAGGCCCTGGAGGCGCTGGTGCAGCAGCTCGCTGCCGCGCTGCCGGCGCCGGCCGTGGCCGCAGCGCCAACACCGCCACCAGCGCCGCCGCCGCTCGCCAGCGCCAACAGCGGCAATGCCTTCAATCCCAAGATCAGCCTGATTCTGGATGGCAGCTACGCCGACTACCGCCGGCCGGCGGCCGAGGGCATTCCGGGCTTCCTGCTCGGCGAGGAGACCGGGCCCCGGGCCGAGGGCCTGGCGCTGGGCGAGACCGAGCTGGCCATCGAAGCCAACATCGACCACAGCTTTCACGGCTGGGCGACGCTGGCGGTGGGGGCGGAAGGCGACATCGGCGTCGAGGAGGCCTACATCAACACCTTGGCGCTGCCGCATGGCCTGGCCCTGAAGTTCGGCCGCTTCTTCTCCGACATCGGCTACCAGAACCACCAGCACGCGCACGCCTGGGAGTTCGTCGACGCGCCCCTGGTCTACACCGCCCTGCTCGGCACCCAGCTGGGCGACGACGGCCTGCAGCTGCGCTGGCTGGCGCCGACCGACCTGTTCCTGGAACTCGGCGCCGAGGCGCTGCGCGGTGCGAGCTTCCCGGCCGGCGGCGATGAGCGCCCGGGCATCAAGGCCTACACCGGCTTTGTGCACCTGGGTGGCGATGTCGGTACCGGTGGCTCCTGGCGGCTGGGGCTGTCGCATCTGCGGGCCGATGCCGACGACCGCCGCAGCGGCGAAGCCAGTGAGACCGGCTTCAGCGGCAGCAGCCATCTGAGCATCCTCGACGCCGTCTACAAGTGGGCGCCGGATGGCAACGCGGCGACGACCAATTTCGTGGCGCAGGCCGAGTACTTCTATCGCCGCGAGCACGGCGCGCTGGTGCACGACCCCGAGGGCAGCGCCGACTTCAGCAACTACCGTGGCAGTCAGCAGGGCTTCTATGTGCAGGGCGTCTACCAGTTCCTGCCGCGCTGGCGCGTGGGCGCGCGCTACGACCGGCTGAGCGCGAGCAACCGGCTCGACAATCCGGTGGCGGGGACCAGCCTGGAACAGCTGGCCGCCGACGGCGATGACCCGCGGCGCTACAGCCTGATGGCGGATTTCTCCAACAGTGAATTCAGCCGTCTGCGCCTGCAGCTCAACCGCGACCAGTCACGCCCCGATGGCCAGAGCGACGACCAGGTCCTCGTCCAATACATCTTCAGCCTGGGTTCGCACCCGGCGCACCAGTTCTAGGAGCGGGCCATGAAACGATTGATCGCAACGAGTCTGGCGCTGCTGGCTGCGGCCGCCACCGTGCCGGCGCAAGCCGCGCTGAAAATTTTCGCCTGCGAACCCGAATGGGCCGCCCTGGCCAGCGAGCTGGGCGGCAACGATGTCGAGGTCTACAGCGCCACCACCGCCTTGCAGGACGTGCACAAGATCCAGCCGCGCCCCAGCCTGATCGCCAAGTACCACCAGGCCGATCTCACCGTCTGCACCGGCGCCGAACTGGAGCTGGCCTGGCTGTCGCCGCTGGCGGAAAAGGGCAGCAATCCCAAGGTGCTGCCGGGCTCGGCCGGCGCCTTCGAGGCCAGCCGCCATGTGCAGATGCTGGACCTGCCGAGCCGGCTGGATCGCAGCGAGGGCGACGTGCATCCCTACGGCAATCCGCACATCCAGACCGGCCCCGACAACATCGCCGCCGTCGCCAAGGGCCTGGCGCAGAAGCTGGAGCAGCTCGATGCCGCGCACGCCAGCGGCTACCAGCAGCGCTACGCCGCCTTCAGCAGCCGCTGGAGCGCGGCCATGCAGAAGTGGC
>JAUYNO010000056.1 GCA_030696045.1 Stagnimonas sp.
GCCGGCCTCGGCGTCGGCGGCGAGCAGGGCGGTGACTCCGGCCAGCGGCTGGGCGGCGTAACCGGCCTCGGCGCGCCGCAGGCGCACCGGCATCGGCAGGCCCAAGGAGCCGGCGACACTCTTGCCGAAGGGGGAGTTGATGAAGTCGAGGTAGCGGTCCTGCATATCGGCCTGATCGGAAGAGGTCAAAGGGGCCGGTATTATGCCGCCCGCATCGCCCGAGCACCCCGGCCGCCGCGCCCATGCCCCCGCGCATTACGGCAATAGACAGCGCACACTCCGGGCGGGGCGATCAGAAAAAGCCTTCGCCCCCCATGACGAAACCGGGGTAGTAACCCCTAGAATACGAAAAGACGCGCACCCGCAAGGGATCGCGCGCGCCATCGCCGCAGCACCCACAAAGGGGAGAGACAAACAATGAGCACCCGTTTCCTGCCACTCGCCGGTATCGCCACGGTCCTGGCCCTTGGCAGTTACTTTGGCCTGGGCCTGATCTTTCCGCAGAAGAAGGAAGCGCCGCCTGCGGAGATCGTGAAGGCGGAAGACGTGCTCACCGCCGAGTTGAACGAGGCCGAAGCTCCGACCGAAGCCGCCGCAGTGGCTGCGGAGCCCGCCGCCGAGCCCATGGCCGAAACGGCCACCGAGTCGGCCCCGGCCGAGGAAAGCGCGGCCGCCGAGATGCCGGCCGAACCGGTTGCCAGCGAGAGCGAGCCCGCCGCCGCCGAGCCCAGCGCCGAAGCGCCGGTGGAAACCGCTGCCGCCGCCCCTGCTGCCGAAGTGCCGGCCGAGCCGGCAGTGACCGAGCCAGCGGCCGCGGCCGAGGCGCCGCTGAGTCGTGACGAGCTGGCCCGCATCGTCGCCGAAGCCGCCGCCCAGTCGGCGGCCGAAACCGCGAAGGCGATTGCCGAACAGGCCACCCGCCAGGCCGCCGGCCACTGAGCCGCGCGCTGCCCCGCGGGTCCAACTCCACCGTCGCGCCAAGCTGACCATGAATACCAACTCACAGACCAACCTCACACTGGGCATCCTCGTCGCCACGGTGATAGCCGCCGGCGGCACCTACTTCGCCTTCGACTACCTGACCGGTGAGCAGGCACCGGCGCCGGTCGCCGCAGAACCGACTCCGGACCCGGCGGCCGAGGCCGATCCCTACGCCAATGCCAGCGGCACCGAGCCCACCGCCGACACCAGCACCGACAGCAATGCCGCGATCTCGGCCGCCACCGAGGCGGCGGTCGCCGCCGTCGGCAGCGGCAGCGGCCTGACCGCGGACGAGGCTCGCCGCATCGGCGAGGAAGTCGCGCGCCAGGTCGCCACCCAAGTGGCGCAGTCCATCGTCGACCAGCAGGCCGCTGCGGCCGGCAGCGCGCCGGCCGGCGGCATGACCGTCGAGGAGGCGCGGCGCATCGGCGCCGAGGAAGGTCGGCGGGTCGCCACCGAAGTGGCCCAGGCCGCGCTGGCCCAGCTAGCCAGCAGCAGCAATGGTGGTGGCGGCGGCCTGAGCGCCGCCGAGGCCGAGCAGATCGGCCTCGCCGCCGGCCGCCGCGCCGCCAAGCAGGTAGCAGCCGATACCGCGCGCGAGGTAGTCCGCAACGAGTTCGGTGGTCAGGTCGCCAGCACCGGCAGTTCGGCGTCGAGCTCCGACACTGCGGCCGACGACAGCGCACCGGCCAGCAGCGTGGCGGCGGCCAGCCCCAGCCGCGCCGCGACGCCGACCAAGCACCGCAAGGCTGCTTCCGACGCGCTCAGCGCCTGGTGGCCGGGCAGCAACGGCGGCTTCGGCCTGGTCTATGCCGGCCAGCCCAAGGGCGAGCAGGCGATTGCGCTGCTGTTCTCCGGCCAGCCCGGCGACGGCGCCCTGAACCAGGCGGTGAAGGTCTACGACAGCAAGGGTGCACTGGTCAGCGGCAGCTGGGAGACGGCCAACAATCCGCGCCTGGCGATCCTGCGCGGCCTCAAGCCCGGCCGCTACACCGTGGTGCTGGAAAGCAGCCTCGCCGACGGCCAGGGCCAGGCCCTGGGCCAGACCCTGCACGGGCCGGTCTATGTGATTTGAATGGTCGCCGCGACTGCGGCGCACCAACAGCAAGACACCGCCGGCCGCTCATGCGGCCGGTTTCTTTTGAGACTCTTGGAGAACTGCACCGATGGCCACCCAGCTTTTTGATCTCAGCGGCAAGGTCGCGCTCATCACCGGCGCCTCGCGCGGCATCGGCGCCGCCACCGCCCGCCTGCTCGCCGAGCAGGGCGCGCATGTGGTGATCTCCAGCCGCAAGCAGGCGGATCTCGACGTGGTCGCCGACAGCATCATCGCCAGCGGCGGCAAGGCCACCGCGATTGCCGCGCACCAGGGCGAATCGGCCGCGCTCAAGCACCTGATCACCGAGATCGAGCAGCGCTTCGGCAAGCTCGACATCCTGGTCAACAACGCTGCCACCAATCCCTACTTCGGCCATGTCTCCGACACCGGCATGGACATGGTGGAAAAGACCCTGCAGGTCAACATCAAGGGCTACTTCGAGCTGTCGGCCCTGGCCAGCAAGCTGATGAAGAAAGGTGGCGGCGGCGCCATCGTCAACATCGCCAGCATCAACGGCATCAAGCCCGGCATGTTCCAGGGCATCTACTCGATCACCAAGGCCGCAGTGATCAACATGACCCAGAGCTTCGCCAAGGAATGCGCGCCCTGGGGCATCCGCGTCAACGCCATCCTGCCCGGCCTCACCGACACCAAGTTCGCCTCGGCACTGACCAAGAACGACCAGATCCTCAAGACCGTGCTGCCGCAGATTCCCTTGAACCGCATGGCGCAGCCGGAAGAGATCGCGCCTGGCATCTTGTTCCTGGTCAGCCCGGCCAGCAGCTATGTCACCGGCACCACCCTGACCGTCGACGGCGGCATGATCGGCTGCGGCGGCCTGTAGGCATGCGCGATGCTGGACTCGATGGCCTGGCCAGCGAGCGTCTGCAACTGCGCCGTTTCACCGTGGCCGATGGCGCGCTGCTGCAGCGCCTGAACTCCGACCCCGAGGTGATGCGCTACCTCGGCGGCGTCGAGCGGGCCGAGGACACGCAGGCCATGCTCGAAGGCCGCATCCTCAGCTACTACGAGGAGCATCCGGGCCTGGGCGTGTGGGCGACCCTGGAGCGCAGCAGCGGCGAGTGCATTGGCTTTCACCTGCTCAACCACATCCGGGGCGAGGAACTGATCCAGGTCGGCTACCGCCTGTTTCCACAGTTCTGGGGCAGCGGCTACGCCACCGAGATGAGCGTGGCGCTGCTGCGCTATGGCTTTGCCGATCTCGGCCTGCCGAGCATCTGCGCCATCACCCATCCGGACAACGTCGGCTCGCAACGGGTGCTGCTGAAGAGCGGGCTGGAGCGGCGCGGTGAGCGGGCCTTCAGCCATCCCAGCTATGCGCCGTATGGGGTGATGCCGTTCTTTGAGCGCGAGGCGCGGGACTGGCTCTTCGATGACAGAGGGGAGCCTTGAAGCAATGGCTATCGCGTTCGCCCTCATGCTGGCTCCGTTTGCGCTATTGCATGTGCTTGTCTGGGCCTCAATCGCCGCCCCACCCGGCCGAAAAGCACTAAATCCTGCAATCGTCATAGGCATATTCGCCCTGATAGGAACCATTGGGTGGAGAACTGGGACGATTGAATTTCTCTGCTCGATGGGCGCAGTCATCTATTTGGTATTGGTGCTGCCGTTCTCCTTACTTTCGGGACTCGTGTGGGCGATAAAGAGAATCCGGGATTCAATCAGAACGCTAGGGAAGGTCTGAACAGTTGCGTAGGGTGGGCAAAGCGAAGCGTGCCCACGTCGATCTCGCAATAGATGCGCGTGGGCTGAAGGCCACCCCGCCTGGCTTCGAAATCGAGCAAGCGTAGCCCGGACGCAATCCGGGGCTTCAGCCTGACGAGTGAAGGCTCCCGGATTTCATCCGGGCTACACGAATAGGCCCCCTCGACACCATGCGAAAATGCCGCATGGATTCCGCAGCAAACAGCCACCGCTTCTGCACCGCTCCCCTGATGGACTGGAGCGACCGCCATTGCCGCTATTTCTGGCGTGGCTTCAGCCGCCATGCGCGGCTGTATACCGAGATGATCACCACCGGCGCCCTGCTGTATGGCGACGCAGCGCGGCACCTGCGCTTCGACAACAGCGAGCATCCGGTGGCGCTGCAACTGGGCGGCAGCGAGGCCGATGCCCTCGCCCGCTGCGCCGAGTTGGGCGAGCAGTGGGGCTATGACGAGATCAACCTCAACTGTGGCTGTCCTTCCGACCGGGTGCTGGAGGGCCGCTTCGGCGCCTGCCTGATGAAGGAGCCGGAGACCGTCGCCGCCGCCGTCGCCGCCATGCGCCGCGCCACCCGCTTGCCGGTGACGGTGAAGCACCGCATCGGCGTCGATGACTGCGAGGACTATCCCTTCCTCAAGCGCTTCGTCGAGACCGTCGCCGCCGCCGGCTGCGATACCTTCCTCGTCCACGCCCGCAAGGCCTGGCTCAAGGGGCTGTCGCCGAAGGAGAATCGCGAGATTCCGCCGCTCACCTACGAGCATGTGCACCGGCTCAAGCAGGAATTCCCGCAGCTGAAGATCATCATCAACGGCGGCCTGAAGACGCTCGACGCCTGCCAGGAGCAGCTGGCGACGCTGGACGGGGTGATGCTGGGCCGCGAGGCCTACGAGAATCCCTGGCTGCTGGCCGAGGTCGATCCCGCGCTGTTCGGAGCGGAGGCGCCGCTGCACCGCCGCGAGCAGGCCCTGCTGCGGATGCGCCCCTACATCGAGCGCGAGCGCGCCGAGGGCACGCCGCTGGCGGCCATCACCCGCCATCTGCTGGGCCTGTATCGCGGCCAACCGGGCGGCCGTGCCTTCCGCCGCGTGATCTCGGAGCGGGCGCCGCGCGCCGGTGCCGGCTGGGAGGTGATCGAGGTGGCGTTGCAGGCGGTGAACACCCAGCCTGCTCCGCTGTCGGATGCGGCCTAGGCCGTCCCGCTAGAATTCGCCACCCCGCTGTCCCACGTCGAGATCGCCATGCGCCTCAAGACCCTACTGCCAATCACACTGATCACCCTGCTCGGACTATCCATGACCGCCACCGCTGAAGCCAAGCCCACCACCGTCCTGCTCAAGACCAGCCAGGGCGACATCACGCTCCAACTCGATGCCGACAAGGCGCCGAAGTCGGTCGCCAACTTCGTCGCCTACGTGAAGGCCGGCCACTACGACGGCACGGTGTTCCACCGCGTCATCAAGGGCTTCATGATCCAGGGCGGCGGCTATGTCGGCGCCAATTTCGGCGAGAAGGACACCCGCGAATCAATCGCCAACGAGTCCAAGAACGGCCTCAAGAACAAGCGCGGCACCGTCGCCATGGCCCGCACCGGCGCACCGCACTCGGCGACCGCGCAGTTCTTCATCAACCACGCCGACAACGATTTTCTCGACGCCGGCGCGCGCGGTGAGTGGGGCTATGCGGTATTCGGCCACGTCACCAAGGGCATGGACGTGGTCGACAAGATCGCCAGCATCCCCACCGGCCGCACCCCGCCCTTCGGTCAGGACGTGCCGACCGTGACGGTCACCATCGAAAAAGCCAGCGTTGTTGACTGAGAGCTTGTGAAGAAATCGTAGCGAGCATGGCCTGATGCAAGGAATAGCAGCGGAGCAACCGCAGCGCACTGAAGTGCGTGAGGATTGCGAGCAGCGCATGACGCAGCAGCAGGACGGCGCAGTAGATTTATTCACAAGCTCTGATCTGCTGCTGGCGGACCTGCACCTGCCGCCGCTGCCCGGCGACGGTGGTGCGGGGCCGCTGAACCTCGCCTTCCGCCGCTTCTGCGACGGCCCGGCGCGCCAAGCCCAACGCGTCTTCATCCTCGGTGACCTGTTCGAGGTCTGGGTCGGTGACGATGCCGGCCTGGTCGAGCACGCCGAGGACATCGCCGCACTGCGGCGGCTGGTCGATGCCGGGGTCGAGGTCTACTTCCAGCACGGCAATCGCGACTTCATCGTCGGCCACGCCTTTGCCCGCGCCACCGGCCTGCGGCTGCTGCCGGACCTGGCGGTGTTCGAGATCGCCGGCGTCCCCACCCTGCTCGCCCACGGCGACCTGTTCTGCACCGACGATGTCGGCTACCAGCGCTGGCGCCGCTTTTCGCGCAATCCGCTGGCGCAATGGCTCTACAACCGCCTGCCGCTGGCGCGCCGACGCCGCATTGCCGGCGGCCTGCGGCAGGACTCACACAAGCAGCGCAAGGCCGAGGCGATCATGGACGTCAACGAGGCCGCGATCCGCCAGGCCTTCGGTCGCGCCGGCGTGCGCCGGATGATCCACGGCCACACCCACCGGCCAGCCGAGCACCGCTACGACATCGGCGGCGTCGCGCACGAACGCATCGTGCTCGCCGACTGGCGGCCGGAGCGGCTGGAGTATCTACAGGCCGATGCCCAGGGCCTGCGCCGGCAGCGATTGGCGGCCGCGTGAACCCGGACTGGCTCAGCCTGCGCGAACTGGACGCGCGCGCCGCCCGGCCCAAGGGCGAGGCCTTCCGCGCCTTCCGGCGGCTGGAGGCGGGCTGGCAGCAGGGCCTCGACTACCGGCTGCTGCGGACGGACGACGCCGGTGCCGCGGCCGAGATCGCCGACCTGCGCGCGCAGGGGCGCATCTACCCCAGCAGTGTCAGCGTGCTGCTGCTGTCGCCAGCGCGTTCCGCGCAGCTGCTGGCCCTGCTTTCCGGCACTGGCGGCACGCCCGCCGAGGCCGCGCAAAGCCAGCAGTAAGCGCGGTTTCCCGAAACCCTGCCGTCACATGCCGAACGGTTGCCACCCGCAGCCGCCGACCCTTACCATCCATCCCCCAAACCTTTGCTTTCTGGAGAGAGAAATGTCCGCCGCCGTCGACCTGATCAACAAAATGCCTGCTGCCTTCACCGGTGACGGCCAGGACTGCACCATCCAGTTCAACATCTCCAAGCCGATGTACGTGACCATCGCCGGTGGCGCCTGCACCGCCAGCGAAGGCACCGCTGGCAATGCCGACCTCGGCATCACCATGGAAGACGACGACCTGGTGGCGCTGATGAAGGGCGAGCTGAACGGCATGACCGCGTTCATGACCGGCAAGCTGCAGATCGACGGCGACCTGATGCTGGCGCAGCGCCTGGGTTCGTTCTTTGATCCCACCAAGTTCGGTTGATACCGCCGCCGCGTCAGCGGCGTCGAACCAGGCCCTGAACTTCACCGTTCGGGGCTTTTTGTTTGAGCTTCGGGTCAGCGAGGGCCGCCTGAGCCTGCGCGCGCCGCATCTGGCCGGCTACGGCGCGATCAGCGCCGACTGGCAGAGCCCGGACCAGCGCCGCCGCATCCAGGGCGGCAAGAAACAGCTGCTGGCGAAGGCGGTCGGCCTGCACAAGCAGCCGCGCCTGCACGTGCTGGACGGCACCGCCGGCCTCGGCCGCGACAGCTATACGCTGGCGGCGCTGGGTGCGACCGTGACCCTGGTGGAGCGCACGCCCGCCCTGGTGCGCCTGCTGCGCGATGCCCAGGCCCGGGCCCTGCTGGCGGAGGGCAGCCGCGCCATCGCCGAGCGGCTGACCGTGATCGAGGCCGTCAGCCACCAGCTCCTGCTCAGCGCCGCCGCCGAGGGCGCGCAATGGGACGTGATCTACCTCGACCCGATGTATCCGGAAGACGGCAAGAGCGCCCTGCCCGCCAAGGAAATGCAGGTGCTGCGCGACCTCACCGGCGGCGACGCCGATGCCGATGCCCTGCTCGATCCGGCCCTGGCCTGCGCCCGTCAGCGGGTGGTGGTGAAGCGCCCGGCCAAGGCGCCCTGGCTGGCCGGACGCAAGCCCAGCCTGGAATACCAGGGCACCCAGGCGCGCTTCGACGTCTACCTGCCGCAGCGCTGAGGATTCAGCTCGGCTCGGACCGCTCCGCCGGTGGCAACGGCCGCCGGCGCAGCCAGCGCGCCAGGGTATGGCGCAATTCCTCGGGGTCGATGGGCTTGGGAATGTGATCGTTCATGCCCGCCGCCAGGCAGCGCTCGCGGTCGCCGGACATGGCGTTGGCGGTCATCGCCAGCACCGGAAGGCCCAGCAGGCGCGGCTGCTCGCGGATGCGCTGGGTGGTGACAAAGCCGTCCATCACTGGCATCTGCAGGTCCATCAGAACCGCGTCGAACTCGCCCAGGGCGAGCTGGGCCAGAGCCTCGCGGCCGTTGCCGGCGGTGGTGACCAGGGCGCCGGCCTGGCGCAGGATCTCGCCCGCCACCTCCAGGTTGATGGCGTTGTCGTCGACCACCAGCAGGCGGGCACCGACCAGGGCGGTGTCGTCTCCGATCTCCGCCTCCGGCGGCGTGCGCCAGTCGGGGTCGGCGCGCCGCAGCCGCAGCTCGAAGCCGAAGCGACTGCCCTTGCCGATGCTGCTCTGGACGCTGAGCTCGCCGCCCATCAGGCCAACCAGCTCCTTGCAGATGGTGAGTCCCAGGCCGGTGCCGCCGAAGCGGCGCGTGGTGGAGCTGTCCGCCTGGGTGAAGGCACTGAACAGGCGGCCCAGCTGGTTGCGGTCCATGCCGATGCCGGTGTCGACCACCGCGAACGAGAGCTGCACCTCCTGCTCGCCCGCCTCGCTCTGGCTCAGCTCCAGGCAGACCTCGCCGGCCTCGGTGAACTTGATGGCATTGCTGATCAGGTTGAGCAGCACCTGACTCAGGCGCAGCGGATCGCCGACCAGATCGCGCGTCAGCGTATCCGGCTTGTGCACCCGGAACCGCAGGCCCTTGTCGGCGGCGCGTTCGGCCATCAGGCCCTCGACCCGGTCCAGCACCAGCCAGAGGTCGAAGGGGATGTGCTCCAGGCTCATGCGACCGGCCTCGATCTTCGAGAAGTCGAGGATGTCGTTGAGCAGGCCCAGCAGGTTCTGGGCGGCGTCCTCCACCTTGCCGAGCTGCTCGCGCACCTTGGGCTCGGTGGTATGGCCGTGCGCCAGGTGGGTGAGGCCGATGATGGCGTTCATCGGCGTGCGGATCTCGTGGCTCATGTTGGCCAGGAAGCGGCTCTTGGCCTCGTTGGCGGCATCGGCCTCGCGCCGTGACTGCTCCAGGGCCAGCTCCAGCCGCTTCTGGTCGGTGACGTCGATCCAGTAGCCGTTGAGCAGGTAGCCGTCGTCCTGGCGGAAGGCATTGGCCGAGGAGCGGACCCAGCGCAGTTCGCCGCTGGCGCTGGTGATGCGGTAGACGTGGGTATGAACCCTATCGTTGATGATGGAGTCGCTGATCGCCGCCATCAGTCCGGAATAGTCCTCCGGATGGACGCGGTCGAGGATGGTCTGGAAATTGGCCAGCGCCTGCTCGCGGCTGACCCCGAACAGCGGCTCGACGCCGGCGCTGACGAAGCGCAGCGACGAGGGGCGGGAATCGGGCCGGTGGATCTGGTAGACCGCGCCGGGCATGGAGTTGGTGATGTCACGCAGCAGCCGCTCGGCCTGCCGCAGCGCTTCCGTGCGCACCTCGACATGCTGCTCCAGCTCGTGGTTCATGAACTCCAGCTGGCTCTGCGCCCGCTCGCGCCGGAACGCCAGGCCCAGCTGCTGGGCCACGCCCTCGATCAGCTCCTGATGGCTGGCCTCCAGCGGCACTCCGGGCTCCAGCGCGAAGATCCAGACGCCGCCCACCGTGACGCCATCGGCCTCGATCGGCGCGAACAGGCCGCGCTCGGTCTCGCGGAAGGGTTCGGTGACGCAGCGGTGCTGGTCGAGGTCCAGCCGCGCGCACACCGCATCGGCCTGGGCCCAGGCCTCCGGCAGCAGGCTGGTGACCCGTTGCAGCATCTCCGCGAAGTCGGCATCGACCCAGCCGAGCACGTCGGCGATCCGGTACAGCACCCGCTGTTCGCGGACGCGGTCCGCCAGGTCGCGCTGACGCAACTGCATGCTCTGGTCGCGGCCACGCAGGTCCTCGGACAGCCGCTCGAAACCCTGCACCAGCTGCCCCAGCTCGTCGTCGCCGCGATACGCCACCGGGGTCGGAGCGCCGCCCTGCCCCAGCTGCTGCACGCTGCGCGCTAGCTCGCCCAGCGGGGCGCTGTAGCGCCGCACCAGGCGATACCAGACCGCCAGCACGGTCAGGGCCGTCAGCAGCACCAGGGCCAGGGTGCGCCAGCGCCAGATCGCCAACCGGGGCTCCAGACCGGCGCTGGCGCGCCCGAACAGCAGCAGCCAGCCGGTGGGCTCGATCCGGGCACTGCTGACGAAAGCCGGGCCCAGCCCGGGCCAGTCCATTTCGGTGGCGGTCGCACGCGGCTGGCGCAGCAGGCCCGACAGCAGGCGGGCGCGCTCGGTGCCGACCGGCGCGAAGTCGGTGTAGGGCCGGCCCAGCCGCGCGCCCTGGCGCGAGTACAGGATGCGCCCGGCGCCATCCAACACCAGCCAGTCGTCGCCCGCCGCGCCGCCGCCGCTGACCAGGGCCTGCAGGGCGTCCAGGCGCAGGTCGACCACCGCAGCCCCGCCAAAGCGGCCTTCCACGAGGAAGGGCACCGTGTAGCTGACCATCCAGGCCTCGGCGGATTCGCGGTAATACGGCGGGGTCCAGACCGCGCCCTGCTGCTGCGCCAGCCGGAACCACTCAGGCGCCGCACCCTGTAGGGGCGGGGCCGACGCGGCCCCGACTCCCGGATCGGCCTGGCTCAGGTAGAGGTCGGAACCGCTCGCCGCCTGATACCTCAGGCCGGCGCCGGCCAGCTCGGGATTGCCGTCGAGGACGCCCCGCAACCAGCGCCGCAGCTGCGGCTCGGTCAGGCCGGTCTGCAGGCCGGCGAGCTGGGCCGTACGCCGCGCCGCGTCCGCCGCGAGCTGCAGCCGGGCGCCGAGATCGATGGCCAGCCGGTGCGTCTCCAGCCCGGCAGCGGACTGCTCGCTCTGGCGTTCGTTGTACTTGAGGCCGGACAGCCCGATCAGCGCGAACAGCCCGAGCACCAAGGCCGCGGGCAGGATCGCGCCGAGTACGATCTTCTGATGGAGGTTGAGTCGCATGTCCCTGAGTAGCTGTCGAGCGTCGCAGCGCCCGCCCCGGTCAAGCGGCAAGATGCCACAACCGCCATCAAATCGTTACCGAACTACCGTAGCTTTTTGCGTCTATGCCCCTGCTCACCCTGATCCGCCACGCCAAGTCGTCCTGGGACTACCCGGAGCTGTCCGACTTCGAACGCCCCCTCAACGAGCGCGGTCGCCGCGACGCGCCGCGGCTGGCAGCGCGGCTGGCCCGTGACCTGCCCAGGCCCTCCCGGCTGATCTCCAGTCCGGCGACCCGCGCGCTCGCCACCGCCCGGATCTTCGCCGAGGCCTGGGCTGTGGACTTCGAGCAGATACAGATCGAGCCGCGCATCTACGAGGCCAGTCGCAAGACCCTGGTCGAACTGGTGCGCAGCCTGCCCGACGAGCTTGGCCACGTCGCTCTGTTCGGCCACAACCCCGGGCTCAGCGAGCTAGCCCAGACCCTCGCCGACTGCCCCTTCGACGAAATGCCGACCTGCGCCGTGGTGCATCTGCAACTGGAGGGGCGGCAATGGCGCCAGCTGGCGCCGGGCAAGGGCCGGTTGCTCGCCTATCTCTATCCGAAGGACGGACTCGACTAGGCGGCCAAGCAATCGGCCAGGCTGAGCGGCCGCAAGCCCTTGGCGAAGCGCTGGCCGTTCTGCACATAGTGCTGGGCCGACAGCGTGATGAAGGCGATCTGCTGCGGCGTCAGCTCGCGCACCACCTTGCCGGGGCTGCCGAGGATCAGCACCCCCTCGGGAAACACCTTGCCTTCCGGGATCACGGTGCCGGCGCCGACGATGCTGTTGCGGCCGATCACCGCGCGGTTGAGCACCACGCTCTGGATGCCGATCACGCAGTTATCACCAATCGTGCAGCCGTGCAGCATCACCTGGTGGCCGATGGTGCAATCGCGGCCAATGCTCAGGGGCACGCCGAGATCGGTGTGCAGTACCGAACCATCCTGGACATTGCTGCGCTCGCCGATGGTGATCGGCTCGGTGTCGCCACGCAGGATGGCCCCGAACCAGACGCTCGCACCCTCGTGCAACACCACCTGCCCGATCACGGCGGCGCTGTCGGCGATGTAGTGATTGCCACCGAGCAGCCGCGGGCGGTGGTCATCGAGGGCGTAGAGCATGGCGGTACTTGGTGCAAGGGATGGGGCAGGCAGAAAACCATACTCCGGCCCCGGAAGAAAGCGCGCTCCCCCAACGACTACACTGCGGGCTGATCCGAACGGGACCACGACATGGGCTTGCTCCTGCGACTCGGCAGCGGTTTTCTCAACCGCCTGCTGGCGGTGGTGATGGCGGTGACGGCGGCCCAGGTGCCGGTCTACTACGGCCAGTACCTGCAAACCCTGGGCGGAGTACGCCTGGAGGCAGAGGCCCGTTATCTCGAGCTGCGGCGCGAGGCCGCCGCCGTGCAGCTGGCGGTGGAGGATTTCGTGCTCCGCCACGAGCGCAGCCCGGACCGGGTGTTCCAGGCCTCCGGCCGCATCCACCGCAGCACCTTGCAACGCTACCAGCGCTTCGACGCCAGCTATCGAGCCCTGAGCACGGCCGATGTCTGGCACAAGCCGCTGCTGCTGGCCCGGCATTTCGATCCCGCCATCCACGCCGCCGTCCGCTTCACCCCGGGGCTGCCGCTCAATCCCGAGGGCCTGGGCTGGGCACTCTGCGGCGTGCTGCTGGCCGGGCTGTGCAGCAGCCTGCTGGGCTTCCTGCTGATGCCCAGACGCCGAGCCATCGCGGGCCGGCTTTAGAAACGCAAAGGCCCGGCCACCCAGGGGGTGACCGGGCCGCGACCGCGCTGGCCTACTTGGCGGCGCCGCCCGCGTTGAGGCGCTTCAGCACTTCGGCGGTGACGTCGGAAGCCGGGTTGATCACCAGCGCGTCCTTGACCACCAGATCGGCACCCTTTTCCTTGGCGACCTGGGCGATGGCGATGTCGATCTTGCCCACCATGTCCTGGGTCAGCTCGCGATCACGCGTCTGCAGGTCTTCCTGGAACTTGCGCTGGGCGTAGCTGAGGTCGGCGTCGCGGCTCTTGAGATCCTTTTCCTTCTTCAGCCGCTGGTCGGCGGAGAGGGTGTCGGCATCGCGCTGGTAGTTCTTGTAATCCTCGGCAAAGGCCTTGCGCTGGGCTTCCAGATCGGCGCCGCGCTTCTCGAATTCGGCCTTCATCTTGGTTTCGGCGGCCTTGTACTGCGCCGACTCGCGAACCAGTTCGCCATAGCGCACGGACAAGATCTTGGTGTCGGCCTGGGCCACGGCGGAGGCGGAGAACAGGGCGAGGGCAAGCAGGACAATACGGGTACGCATGGGACGATCTCTTGTGGTTTGTCGTGGTTGAAATTAGAAGCCAGAGCCGAAGGTGATCTGGAAGCGGTCGACCTCGTCGGTCGGCTTGTCGCCGACCGGGAAAGCGTAGGACAGCTCCAGCAGGCCCAGGAAGGGCGTGAAGTAGGACACCGCCAGGCCGAAGGACTGGCGCAGTTCCTTGGGCTCGAAGTCGCGCGGGTTCTCGAACACGTTGCCGATGTCGTAGAACAGGGTCACGCGGCTGCTCTTGCCATCGGAATCCAGCGGCGTCGGGATGATCAGCTCGGTCTGCGCGGTGGTGCGCAGCTTGCCGCCGTAGGGATTGTTGAACGGCGTGTCGCGCGGGCCCAGCGAGCCGTCGCGATAGCCGCGCACCGTGCGCGGACCACCGGCGAAGTAGTTCTCATAAGGCGGCACCGTGGTGCTGTCGCCATAGGTATCGACATAGCCCAGGCTGCCGTCGAACTCGATGAAGAACTTGTAGAACAGCGGGATGTACTGTTCGTGCTGGTAGAACAGGTTGAAGAACTCGATGCCGCTGCCCGGCACCGTCACGTCCAGATTGAGGCGGTTGAGCATGCCGCGGCTGGCGAAGAAGGTGCGGTTGCGGGTGTCGCGGGTGATGCCGGTGCGCAGGGTGTAGTCGGTGAACTCGGCGCCGTTCTCGCGCACGAAGCGCAGCACTTCATCGGCCGAGTACAGCGGGAAGGTCTCGATGGTGGTGTGGGCGACACCGCCACCGGCGCGCAGCGAGATGAACTCCGACAGCGGGATGCCGTAGGTGAGATCGGCGCCGATGGTGTTGGAGTTGAAGCCGGAGCTGAACCGGATCACCGACTCCGCCTTGCGGTAGTAGGTGGAAACCGTCTGGCTGATGCCGTCCTCGGTGAAATAGGGGTCGGTCCAGCTGAAATTGAACTGGCGCGAGAACTGCGAGTTATCGACCGAGAACTGCACCCGGTTGCCGGTGCCGAGGAAGTTGGTGTGGGTCAGGCTGGCGTTGACCAGGAAGCCCTGGGCGCCCGAGTAGCCGACGCCGAACTGCACCGAGCCCGGCGCGCGTTCCTTGATCTTGAAATTGACGTCGACCAGGTCGTCGGAGCCGGGCACCGGCTTGGTCTCGACCTCGGCCTCCTCGATGAACGGCAGGCGGGTCAGGCGCACGCGCGAGCGTTCCACCGAGGACTTCGAGAACGGCGAGGCCTCGAGCTGGCGCATTTCGCGGCGCAGGGTCTCGTCGTTGGTGTCGCCGTGGCCGGTGAAGTTGATGCGTCGCACATAGGCGCGCTTGCCCGGCTCGATCAGGTAGTTGAGGCTGACCTGCTTCTTGTCCTCGTCCACTTCCGGCAGCGGCGTCACCTTGGCGAAGGCATAGCCGACATCCGACAGCGCTGCCTCGATGCGGTTGGCCGACTCGGTGGCTTCCTTGCGCGAGAAGATGTCGCCGCTCTTGGTCGACAGCAGGCGGAACAGGAAGTCCTCGTTGAGGATGGTCTCGCCGCTGAAGCGACGGTCCTTGAGCGAATACTTCTCGCCCTCCTCGACGTTGACGGTGATGAAGATGTCTTTCTTCTCGGGCGACAGCGAGACCTGCACCGAGGAGATGTTGAACTTGAGATAGCCCCGGTCCTGGTAATAGGACTGCAGGGTTTCCAGATCGCCGCCCAGCGACTGCTTGGAGTACTGATCGGACTTCTGGAACGGCATCCAGTTGGTCGGCTTGAGCTTGAGCTGATCGCGCAGCTCCTCGGCCGGGAAAGCCTTGGCGCCCAGGATGTTGATGTCGGTGATCTTGGTGGCCTTGCCCTCGGTCACCTTGATCTTGATGTCGACCCGGTTGTTGGGCAGGTCGGTGACCGTGGTGTCGATGCCGACGTCGTAGTAGCCGTTGGCGTAGTACTGCCGGCGCAGTTCCTGCTCGACCTGGTCGAGCAGGGCGCGCTTGAAGGTCTCGCCATTGGCGAGGCCGAGATCGGACAGCGATTTCAGCAGCTCGTCGCCGCCGATCTTCTCGTTGCCCTCGATCTCGAACTTGACGATCTGCGGCCGTTCCTCGACCCGGATGATCAGGGCGTTGCCATCGCGCAGCAGTTGCACGTCCTGGAACAGGCCGGAGGCATACAGTGCGCGGATCGCCTGCCGCGAGGTGATGTCGTTGAGTTCGTCGCCGGTGGTCAGCGGCAGGTAGGTCAGCACCGTGCCTTCGTCGAGGCGCTGCAGGCCCTCGGCACGGATTTCACGAACGGTAAACGGCTCCAGCGCCCAGGCGACCGGCATGAAGAGCAGCGAGGCGCACGCGGCAAGCGCGCGCTTGGGAATCTTTTTAATCAAGGGTGGCCCTGGGTTTGGCTTTTTGGGATCAGCCAATCAAGCGAGAAAGATCATTATAGAAGGCCAACCCCATGAGTAGGGCCAGGAAAGTCAGGCCGAATTTCTGGCCCAGCAGCTGCATCCGTTCCGGCAGCGGCGAACCGCGCAGCATCTCGATGGCGGTAAACAGCAGGTGACCACCGTCCAGCAGCGGCACCGGCAATAGATTGATGACCGCCAGGCTGACGCTGACCAGGGCCAGGAAGCCGAAGTAATAGGCCGCGCCGATGCTGGCCGAGAAGCCCGCCGCCTCGGCGATCTGCAAGGGGCCGCTGACATTCTTCAGCGACACCTCGCCGGTGAACATGCGGCCAAACATCTTCAAGGTCAGCAGCGACATCCGCCAGGTCTGGTCGATTGCCGCCGGCAGCGCCTGCAGCGGCGGCAGGCGATCCACCGCGCGCAGCGCCTCCCAGCGCGAGGGATCGACCGAGGCGGTGGCGCCGAAGCGGCCCAGCCGCTGCCCGCCCTCCTGCACCTGGCCGAGGATGAGCTTGCGGCTCAGGGTCTCGCCGCCGCGCTGGAAGCCGATCTCCACCAGGGCGCCCGGATTGGCGCGCACCCAGCGCGCCCAGTCCTGCCAGTCGCCGACCGGCTGGCCATCGCGGCTGAGCAGCCGGTCGCCGACCTGGAAACCGGCCGCTGCCGCCGAGCCACCGGCCTCGAGCCCGGACAGCACCGCTGGCATCGACGGCTGAAACGCCGCCAGACCGAGATCATCGAACAGGAATTCCGGGTCGACGCGGACCTGGTCCAGCCCCAGGCTGACCGTGCGCTGCGGCTCCGGCTGCTCGACGCTGGCCTGCACCCGCAGCTCCAGCGTGCGGCGCTCGATCACCTGTTCCAGCAGCAGGGTGCGCAGCTGGGTCCAGGTGGCCACCGGCTCGCCGTTGACGGCGACGATCACCTCGCCCTCGCGCAGCCCGGCCTTGGCCGCGGCCGAGGCGGCCGGGGGTTCGTCCAGCACCGTGCGCAGGCCGTCCTGGCCGATCACCAGCGCCAGCCAGAACAGCGCCACCGCCAGGATCAGGTTCGCCACCGGGCCGGCGGCGACGATGAGGAAGCGCTTCCAGGGCGGCTGGCGGTTGAAGGCGCGCGGCAGATCGGCGGCGCTGACCTCGCCCTCGCGCTCGTCCAGCATCTTCACGTAGCCGCCAAGCGGAATCGCCGCCAGCACGTATTCGCAGCCATCGGCGCCACGGCGCAGCAGCAGGGGCTTGCCGAAACCGACGGAGTAGCGCAGCACCTTCACACCCAGCCGGCGCGCCACCCAGAAGTGGCCGAATTCATGGAAGGCCACCAACAGACCGATGGCGACCACGAACCAGACTGCGTTTTGAACAATTCCCATCACATCCCTTCCTAGTCAGGCCATGGCCGCCGCCAGCCGTCCGGCTTCGGCGCGAGCCCAAGCATCGACCGCAAGCACGGCTTCGAGTTCGTCGCCGGCGGGCAGCCGCGCGGCCGCCGCCAGTTCTAGCAGCCGCTCGACCAGCTCGGCGATGGCGGTGAAGCGCAGCCGGCCGGCCAGAAAGGCCGCCACCGCCACCTCGTTGCCCGCATTGAAGATGTTCGGCGCCGCGCCGCCGTCGCGCAAGGCCGCGCGCGCCAGCCGCAGGGCCGGGAAGCGCCGGACATCATCGGCCGGCTGGAAGCGCAGCTGCGCCAGCCGCTGCCAGTCCAGGCCTTCGACGCCCGATTCCCAGCGCCCGGGCCAAGCCAGGGCATGGGCGATGGGCGTGCGCATGTCCGGCCGGCCGAGCTGGGCCAGGGTCGAGCCGTCCTCGTACTCGACCATGGAATGGACAATGCTCTCCGGGTGGATCACCACCTCGATGCGCGCCTCGTCCAGGCCGTAAAGGACGGCGGCCTCGATCAGCTCCAGGCCCTTGTTCATCATGGTCGCGGAGTCGACCGAGATCTTGCGGCCCATGCTCCAGTTGGGGTGACGCACCGCCTGCTCCGGCGTCACCGCATGCAGCTGGTCCAGCGGCGTCTCGCGGAACGGCCCGCCGGAGCCGGTCAGCAGCACCCGGCGGATGCCCGGCGGCAGCGCCTGCCCGCAGCGCGCGGCCGGCGGCAGGCACTGGAAGATGGCGTTGTGCTCGCTGTCGATCGGCAGCACGGTGGCGCCGCTGGCGGCGGCGGTGCGCATCATCAGGGCGCCGGCCATCACCAGCGGCTCCTTGTTGGCGATCAGCACCCGCTTGCCGGCGGCCAACGCCGCCAGGGTCGAGCGCAGGCCCGGGCTGCCGGCGACGGCGGCCATCACCTGCCCGGCTTCCGGCGCGGCCGCGAGCTGCTCCAGCGCGTCGGCGCCGGCCAGCGCACGGGTACTCAGACCGGCGGCGCGCAGCCCTGCCGCCAGCGGCGGTTCCAGGCTGGCGTCGGCGATGGCCGCCTGCGCCGGCCGGAACTCGCGGCACAGGGCCAGCAGACCCTCGACGTCACGATGGGCACTGAGACCGAAGATTTCCAGCTTGTCGGGATGACGGCGGGCGACGTCGAGGGTGCTGCGCCCCACCGAACCGGTGGCACCGAGCACCACCAGGCCTTGCCGACCACTCATAGGCCGCAGACGCGCAGGCCGAGATAGAACACCGGCGCGGCGGCCAGGATGCTGTCGATACGGTCGAGAACGCCGCCGTGTCCCGGCAGCAACTTGCCGCTGTCCTTGAGCCCCCGCAGGCGCTTGAACAGGCTTTCGGTGAGATCGCCGACGATCGACAGCGCGGCAGTCAGCACGCTCACCAGCACCAGCAGACCGAGCTGCACCGGACTGTCGAAGGCGAACACATAGGGGCCGGCGGCCAACGACCACAGGGCCACCAGCACCAGCCCGCCGATGGCGCCCTCGATGCTCTTGCCCGGCGATACCGCTGGCGCCAGCTTGCGCTTGCCGTAGTTGCGCCCCACCAGATAGGCGCCGACATCGGCGGCGAAAACGATGAAGAGCATGTACATCAGCCGCCAGCTGCCCTGCTCCTGACCGTGCAAGGCCGCCAGCGACAGCAGCGTCGCCGGAATCAGCAGCAAGCCCAGCGGCGCCATCCGCGCCACCGGCCAGGGGCCATTCGGGAAGCTGGCCGGAAAGCCACGCACCAGACGGAAGGCGAACAGCCACCAGACCAGGGACAGCGCCGCCAGCAGGGTCGCGCCATGGGGCTGGAGCCCCA
>JAUYNO010000080.1 GCA_030696045.1 Stagnimonas sp.
TTTGGGGCAGTGCAAGGAAGGCAGAGAGGGGATTAGTGGTTCTATTTCCCTCTCTGGCTGACGCAGCAATGCCCCAAAACAGTCCCGCCCCGAAGGGTTGCTGGTCAAAATCGCGCCATGCGTCGTTGCGAGCCTAGCGAAGGCTTCAAGCCTTCGCGTCGGCCCGCGCCTCGCCTGACGCGATTTTGACCGGCAACGCAGGCGCGATTTATTCACGGACAAGTTCTCAATCAATGGAGGTAGTCTTTCAGCATGGCGATTACCCAGGAAATGCCGATCTTTCCCTTGGGCAGCGTGCTGTTTCCGGGCGGCCGGCTGGGGCTGCGCATCTTCGAGCCGCGTTACGTCGAGATGGCCAAGCGCTGCCTGCGCGAGCAGACGGTATTCGGCGTGGCCCTGATCCGCGCCGGTTTCGAGGTCGGCAAGCCCGCCATCCCCTGGGACTGGGGCTGCACCGCCCGCATCGCCGACTGGCAGATGCCCGCCCCCGATCACTACAGCCTGCGCGCGCGCGGCGAGCAGCGCTTCCGCATCCGGCGGCGCTGGGCGCTGGACAGCGAATTGCTGATGGCCGAGGTCGAGCTGGCCGAGCCGCCGGAGCCCTTGCCGCTGCCGCCGTCCTACGCCCTGCTGGGTCAGTTGCTCGGAGATCTGATCGAGGAACTGGGCGCCGAGCGCTTCCCCCAGCCGGCGCGGCTGGACGACACCGCCTGGGTCGCCTACCGCCTGGCCGAACTGATGCCCGTGCTGCCGGAACGGCAGCAGGCGCTGCTGGAGCTGGAGCAGCCGCTGCAGCTGCTGGAGGCGGTCACCCGCCTGGTCCAGCAACTGCCGGACGAGGCTCGGTAACGAAGTGCCGATATTTCCCCTCCCCCGCGAGGGGGGGAGGGGAGTTCGTCAGCGACTGGCCCCAGCCAGCGAAGCCTCGCGGATCGCCTTGAACTCCGAGCCCTCCTTCCAGCCCGCCGTCGCCCTGCCCTCGGCGACGCGGTAGCCGACCTCGAACAGCGCCTGCAGGTCCCTGGCAGCGCCGTCGAGATTCCAGTCCGCGCGCACATGGTCGGAGACGTTGTGGTAGTCGGTGCGCGTATAGGCCTTGTTCTGCTCTTCCAGCCAGCCCTCGGGCCGGTCGATGGCGACGCTGCCGCGACAGGCATAGAGGCCGGGCACGCCGACCTTGGCGAACTCGAACTGGTCCGAGCGGTAATAGCTGCCCTTCTCCGGGTGCGCGTCGGGCACCGTGTTGCGCCCCTTTCTGGTCAGCACCTCGGCCAGCGTGTCCTCCAGCGTGGTCTGGCCGGAGCCGACCACCTGCAGGTCCTTGGTCGGGCCCCAGGGATTGAGCGCGTCCATGTTGATCAGCGCCGGGGTTTTCACCAGCGGGTACAGCGGGTTGCGCGCGTAGTAGCGCGAGCCCAGCAGGCCCTGCTCCTCGGCAGTCACCGCCAGGAACAGCACCGAGCGCTTCGGCGCCGAGGGCAGGGCCTTGTAGGCCTTGGCGATCTCGATCAGGCCGGCGACGCCGGAGGCATTGTCGACCGCGCCGTTGTAGATCTGGTCGCCCTGCAGGGCGCCGTCGCGGCCCAGGTGATCCCAGTGGGCGCTGTAGATCACGGTCTCGGCGGCCAGGCTCGGATCGCTGCCGGGCAGCCGCGCGACGACGTTGTGCGAATCGACGTAGCGCACCTGGTTGCTGATCTTGAAGCTGGCGGTCGCCTTCAGCTTCACCGGCGTGAAATTGGGATGCGCGGCGTCCCGCTTGAGGGCGTCGAAATCGCGGCCGGCGGCCTTGAACAGCGCGCGCGCTTTGTCCACCGTGATCCAGGCCTGCACCGGCACCCGGCCCAGGTTGCGGTCGGGGGCGGCCAGCTCGAACTGCTCGCCGCTCCAGGAATTGCGCACCACGTCCCAGGGATAGGCCGCGGGCTCGGTCTCGTGGACGATGATCGCGGCGGCGGCGCCGAGCTTGCTGGCGATCTCGAACTTGTAGGTCCAGCGGCCGTAATAGGTCATGCCCTTGCCGGCGAACATCGCGCCGTCGAGCTCGGTGCCGCTGCCACCCAGGGTGCGGACGGCGGGATCGTTGATGAGCATGACCAGGGTCTTGCCACGCACGTCGATGCCCTTGTAGTCGTCCCAGTCGTACTCGGGCGCCTGCACGCCGTAGCCGACGAACACCAGGCTGGAATTGCTGACGCTGACTTCCGGCAGGAAGCGCGAGGTCACCGCCACGAAGTCCTCGCCGTGCGCCATCGGCAGCGGCGCGCCGCTCTTGCCGACCGCCAGGCTCATGCTCGGCGTGCCGCTGATGCCGACCAGGGGCACCTCCTGCACGTAGCGGCCGTCCGGGTTGCCCGGCTGCAGGCCGAGCCGGCGGAACTGCTGCTCCAGGTGGGCGACGGTCTTGGCCTCGCCGGCGCCGCCGGGCAGGCGGCCTTCGAACTCGTCGGAGGCGAGCACCGCGATGTTCTCCAGCAGGCCGGCGGCGCTGATCGCCTTGCCGGCCTCGACTTCCGGCGGCAGCGGCGGATCGGGCAGGGGCTGGGGTTGCGAGGCCGCGCAGGCGCTCAGCGCGGCCGTGACGGCCGCGAGCAGGAACTTGTTCACGTGATTGCGTCCGCCTACTTGAGGTACTTGGCCAGCCAGGCTTCGACCGTCTCGTGCCACTTGACGCTGTTCTGCGGCTTCAGCACCCAGTGGTTCTCGTCCGGGAACATCAGGAACTGGCTGGGCACGCCGCGCCGCTGCAGGGCGGTGAAGGCGGCGATGCCCTGCTCGATGGGAATGCGGAAGTCCTTGGCGCCGTGGATCACCAGCATCGGCGTCTTCCAGTTCTGCACGAAATTGACCGGGTTGTGTTTTTCGTAGGCGGCGGCCGCCTCGTACGGCGTGCCCTTGTGCTCCCACTCGTCGAACCAGAGCTCTTCGGTGCTGTAGCCCATGCTGCGGCTGTCGAACACGCCGTCGTGGTTGACGATGGCCTTGAAGGCATCGGTCCAGTTGCCGGCGATCCAGTTCATCATGTAGCCGCCGTAGCTGGCGCCCAGCGCCGCCGCGTGCTCGCCGTCGAGGAAGTCATAGGTCTTGAGCGCGTGCGCCCAGCCCTTCTTCAGGTCTTCCAGCGGCTTGCCGCCCCAGTCGCCCGAGATCGAATCGGTGTAGGCCTGGCCGTAGCCGGTCGAACCGTGGAAGTCGATGAAGACGACCGCGTAGCCGGCGCCGGCATCGGTCTCGGGGTTCCAGCGCTAGTGGAAGTGGTTGCCCATGCTGCCCTGCGGGCCGCCGTGGACGATGAAGGCCACCGGGTACTTCCGGCCCTTCTTGTAGTTCGCCGGCTTCACCACATGGCCGTACACGGTCTCGTCGTTCCAGCCCTTGAAGCTGAACTGCTCGTAGGCGCCGAACTTGAGATTGGAGAGCGCCACCGAGTTGTGGTTGGTGAGCGGCTTTAGGCCGCTGGCATCGACCAGCTTGAGATCGGTGGGGCGGTCCAGGGTGTTGTGCGCCACCACCGGGCCGCGCGCGCTCAGGGTGAAAGCCTCCACCGTGCCGGGGCCGGTCAGGGCCGTCACCTTGCCGCTGACGACCTCGATGGCGAACAGCTTGTTCTGGCCGAGATCGTCGGCCTTGGTGTAGAGCGTCTTGCCGTCCTTGGACCAGACCAGCGTATCGGCCGAGCGGTCCCAGTCCGCCGCCAGCTCACGGGTCTGGCCGCTGGTCAGGTCGCGCAGCAGGATGCGGTAGCGGTCGGCCTCGAAGCCGGGCCGCGACATCGCGCGCCAGGCCAGGGTCTTGCCGTCCGGCGAGGGCGCCGGGCCAGTATCGGTGGCGGCGTTGTCGGCCGTCAGGTTCTTCGGCTTGCCGCGGCCGTCGACACTGACCTGCCAGACATCGACATTGGTGCTCCAGGCCTCGCTGCGGCCGGCGGTGCGCAGGTTGAAGTAGAGCGTCTTGCCATCGGGCGAGAAGGCCAGTTCCTCGGCACCGCCGAAGGGCTTGGTCGGCGCGTCGCCGTCCAGGCCCTTGGTGAGCAGCAGCGGTTCGCCGCCGGCCTTGCCGTTGTCGAGCGCCAGTGCGAACAGCTGGCTGCGGCTGCCGTTCTTCCAGGTATCCCAATGGCGGATGAATAGCTGGTCGTAGACCGTGCCGGCGCTCAGACTCTTTTCCAGCACGTCGAAGTGCGCCTTCGATTCGGCGAGGTTCTTCGCGTCCGGAAACACTTCCAGCGCGACCACCAGACGGTCGCCGGCGGGCGAGAGCTTGTAGGCGCCGACATCGAGCGGCAGCGCGGTGACCTGCTGCGCTTCACCGCCACCCGAGGACAGCCGCCAGACCTGGGACGAGCCGGAGCGCGTCGACAGGAAGTAGAGATCGCCATTGGCGCCCCACTGCGGCGAATCGCTGCTGCCGGCGCCGCTGGTCAGCTGCCGGCTGCTGCCGTTGCCGACTTCCAGCAGCCACACCGAGCGCAGACCCTTGTTGGCCTCGTAGTCGGTGCGCCGCAGGGTGTAGGCCAGGCGCTGGCCATCGGGGGCGGCGACCGGATCACTGACCCGCTCGAAACGGACCAGGTCGTTGTAGGTGAAGGGCTGGGGAGCGCTCATGGCAACGGAGGCGACGGCCGCCAGGCTGGCGGCAAGGAGGAGGCGTTTCATGCGGGATGGGGCTGAGGGCGCCGAGGGCGCAGTGGCGCCATGGTACGGGCAACGGCGTGGCGCGCAAACGTCGGGGGCGCACGCCCGCTGGTCCCTGGTGGCGTGGCTCAGGGGTTCAGCTGCACTTCCTCCGGCCGCGCCCAGCCGCTGTCACTGTCGCCCTGCAGGTACAGCCACTCCCCGGTGGTGTTGTGGGTGCGGCCCAGCACCCGGACGCCGGCGCCGGCCGGCAGGGTGCTGGAGGCGGCGCTGGCCGGTGTCGGCCGCAGGCGCAGCGGGGTGCGGTCGCGGCTGCGACCGTCGTAACGCGGCGCGGCGGCGGGTACGGGCGGCGCGACGACGCGAGCGGCAGCCGGGGGCGCCGCCGGCGCCGGTGGCGGCAGGCTCGCCGTAGCGGCCTGCGGAGGTTCGGCCGTGCTGCTGGATAGCGCGGGTGAGAGAGACAGCCGAGGCGGTGCCGGTGGGCTGAGCTCGGCCAGCGGCGCCGGCGCGGCGACCGGTGCCGGCGGTGTCGGTCCCGGGGCTGCGGCGGCCGTGGCCAGGGGTTCTGGCTCCGGCGGCGGCGCCACGGTGGCGAGCGGCTCCCGATTTTCGGTCCCGGCGAGGTCGGGGCTGGGCTCGGGCAGGATGTTCACCACCAGACCGGGCTCGACCATCTCGGTCTGAGGCTCGGTCTCGGGCGGCAGTTCGGGCAGCGGCTCGGGCGGCTGGATCTCGGTCGGCGCGGCGAGCGTCGGCAGTGGCGCCGCCGCTTCCACCTGCACCGACCGGCCGCTGAGCGCCAGGCCACGGATGCTCAGGCTGCCGTCGGGCGCGCGGGTGCGCTGATAGCCATCGCCCAGCGCCGGTCCTATCGTCCTCGCCCCGGGCTTGCTGCGCAGGTCCTCGGCCAGGGCGGCGCTCAGCTCGGTGATGCCCTCGTCCAGCGCCTGCTGCAGGGGATAGGCGCCGTCGACCAGCCATTGCTCGCGATTGTCCAGGGGGTCGGGCCCGGCGTCCGGCAGGCGCGCGCGGAACACGATGGTGTTGCGGTACAGCGCCTGCCCTTCGTCGAGCGTCTTGGGCAGGGTGGGCTTCAGCCCGACGCTCTGGCGCAGGGCGGCGCTGCGCAGCATCAGCAGGGCACGCAGGCCCAGCTCCAGGGTGCCGCAGTCGGGCGACAGCGAGTAGCTGGAGCGCAGCAGCAGCACGGCGTCGGCGCGCGACAGTTGCAGCTGCTGCAGGGTGACGATTTCGCCGCCTTCCTTCTGCAGCCGCGCCGGCCGGGTTGCCAGGCGGGTGACGCGGACCAGCCGCTGGTCAAGCGCGGCGCGCAGCTGGGTATCGACATCGCGGCCGTTCAGGGCGGCTTGCAGCGGTGTCGCCAGCAGGCGCGGATCACCGGCGCCAGCCTGCTTGGGTTCCGCCGGCTGCTGCACGAAGATCTCGCGCTGCGGCAGGGTCAGCCAGACCTCGGTGCTGCCGATGCCGGCCTGCAGCACCGGCTCCAGGGCCTGGTGCGTCGGCGGCGTCGCCGCGCAGCCGGCGAGCAGCAGGGCCGCGACCAGCAGCGCGGAGGGCAGGGGCAGTGACATGGCAGCGTCCGGGTGGGTACTGCCGGCTACCTTAGCCAGCGCTCGCGGCAATCAGCAAGGCGGCGTGGCGCGGCTGCCACCGCTGGGCATAGAGTGTCGGCAATCCCACCGCTTGCTCCCATGACCACGACCACCACCGCCGTCGGCCAGGACTTCCTCGGCCATCCCAAGGGCGTTTACGTCTGCTTCTTCACCGAGATGTGGGAGCGCTTCAGCTTCTACGGCATGAAGGCGCTGCTGCTGCTCTACGTGCTCAAGTACCACCTGTTCAGCGACGACGCCGGCTACGACCTGCTCGGCGCCTACGGCGGCCTGGTGTACGCGGTGCCGGTGATCGGTGGCCTGGTCGCCGACCGCTACCTGGGCATGCGCAAGGCGGTGATCTTCGGCGGCGTGATGCTGGTGCTCGGCCATCTCGGCATGGCTTACGAGGGCCACGCCGCGCAGCGCATCAACGGCGAGATCGTGCGCGACGGCTTCGCCTTGCAGATCTTCTACCTGTCGCTGGCGCTGATCATCATGGGCGTCGGCTTCCTCAAGCCCAACATCTCCACCATCGTCGGCAAGCTCTACGACGAAAACGATCCGCGCCGCGACGGCGGCTTCACCCTGTTTTACGCCGGCATCAATGTCGGCGCCCTGTTCGCCAGCCTGATCTGCGCCTTCCTGGGCGAGACCTATGGCTGGAAGTACGGCTTCGGCGCCGCCGGCATCGGCATGCTGGCCGGCCTGGGCATGTTCCTCTGGGGCCAGAAATACCTGATGGGCCATGCCGAACCGGCCCAGCCCGAGCGCCTGCGCGAGCGGGTCGGGCCGCTCAGCCGCGAATGGCTGATCTACCTGTTGGGCGCGCTCGGCACCCTGGTGGTCTGGCAGCTGATCCAGCGCACCTGGACCGTGCACGGCGCCATGCACCTGATCGCCGTCGCCTTCCTGGCCTGGTTCGTCTGGTTCCTGGTGCGCGAGTGCTCGGCGGCGGAGCGGGGCCAGATGATCTCGCTGGTGGTGCTGATCGTCGGCGTGCTGATCTTCTTCGCGCTCTACGAGCAGACCTATGGCTCCTGGGTGACCTTCACCGACCGGCTGCTGACCAAGGAGCTGTTCAGCCTCGATGTCGGCGCCGTCGGCCATCTGCCCTGGGCGCTGTACTCGCTGGCCGCCTCGCCGCCGCTGATGATCGCGGCCCTGGTCGCCAGCGACCGTGGCCGCAAGCCGCTGGCGCTGGCGATGGTCGGCCTGCTGGTGCTGGGCCTGGTCATCGCCATCGCCCACGACATTGTGCTGGTGCCGCAGACGGCGGGCTCGCTGACCTTCCTCGGCGCCTTCTTCATCGTCGCGCTGGCGCCGCTGTTCTCCTGGCTCTGGCCCTGGCTGGAGCAGCGCGGGCTCAATCCGGGCAAGCCGGCCAAGATGGCCATCGGGCTGATCGCCGCCGGCCTCGCCTTCCTGCCGATGATCGCCGCCGCCAAGGCCGCGGCCGGCGGCCAGCTGGCCAGCGTCTGGTGGCTGGTGCTGGCCTATTTCATCCTGGAGATCGGCGAGATGTGCCTGTCGCCGATCGGCCTCTCGGCGGTCTGCCAGCTCTCGGTCGCCAAGGTGGTCGGCTTGATGATGGGCGCCTTCTGGCTCGCCACCGCGTACTCGGAAGTGCTGGCGGCGCAGTTCGGCAAGCTGGCCTCGGTGGAGATTCCCGAAGGCGGCACGCTGGACTTCGCCGCCGCCTCGGCCGGCTACGTGCAGCTGTTCGAGCTGATGGCTGCGGTCGGCATCGGCGCCGGCCTGCTGATGGCCCTCGGCGTGCCGCTGCTGCGGCGGGGGATGCACGGGCTTAAGTAAGCCGTAGGGCGCATTCCATGCGCCGGCAG
>JAUYNO010000081.1 GCA_030696045.1 Stagnimonas sp.
CCAGTGATTAACAGTCACTTGCTCTACCGACTGAGCTATCACGGAATGTTCGGTAAGGGCGCGCATTGTAGTGAGCGCCCCCGGCCGCCGCAAGATCGTCAGGCGGCGATTTTGCGCAGGCGTTCGATGCAGCCGTTCAGCACCTTGTCGCTGGTGGCGAAGGACAGCCGCAGATGCCCCGGGGCGCCGAAGGCGGAGCCCGGCACCACGGCCACCAGGGCCTCGTTGAGCAGCTTGTCGGACAGCTCCAGGTCGGTCTTGCAGCCAAGCTTGGCCATCAGCCCTTCGACGTTGGGGAAGGCGTAGAAGGTGCCGTCGCCGGGCAGGCAGTGGACGCCGGGGATGGTGTTGAGGTCGGCCACCAGCTTGTCGTGGCGGGCCTTGAACACCAGGCGCATTTCCTCGACGCAGCCCTGGTCACCGGCCAGCGCCGCTTCCGCCGCCACCTGGGCGATGGAGTTGGGGTTGCTGGTGGACTGGCTCTGGATGTCGGCCATCGCGGTGATCAGCTTCACCGGGCCGCAGGCCCAGCCGATGCGCCAGCCGGTCATCGAATAGGTCTTGCTGACCGCGTGGATGACGATGGTGCGGTCGTACAGGTCGGGGCAGGCGTTGATGATGTTGCTGTACGGCTCGACGGTCCAGAGGATCTTCTCGTACATGTCGTCGGTGGCGATCAGCACCTGCGGGTGCCGGCGCAGCACCTCGCCCAGCGCGACCAGCTCGGCCCGGGTGTAGGCCATGCCACTGGGGTTGGACGGGCTGTTGAGGAAGATCATCCGGGTGCGCGGGGTGATCGCGGCTTCCAGCTGGGCCGGGGTGATCTTGAAGCGGGTCGCGGCGGTGGTGGCGAGGATGATCGGGGTGGCGTCGGCCAGCAGCACCATGTCCGGGTAGCTGACCCAGTACGGCGCCGGGATGATCACTTCATCCGTGGCGTTGAGGTAGGCCATGCACAGGTTGTAGCAGCTCTGCTTGCCGCCGCAGGACACCAGCACCTGATTGGGCTTGTAGTCGAGCGCGTTGTCGCGCCGCATCTTGTCGACGATGGCCTTCTTCAGGCCCGGTGTGCCGCCAACCGGGGTGTACTTGGTGAAACCGGAGTCCATGGCCTTCTGCGCCGCCGCCTTGATGTGGGCGGGGGTGTCGAAGTCGGGCTCGCCGGCGCCGAGGGAGAGCACGTCCTTGCCCTGCGCTTTCAGCTCCGCCGCCTTGGCGGTGACGGCGAGGGTGGGGGACGGCTTGATGCGGCCGACGCGCTGGGCGAGGGTCAGTTCCACGGGGTTCTCCAGGGCTGCTGCGGGAAAAAGCGCGCAATTCTAAGGCAGGGTCCCGCTTCGCAGTCGGCCAGTGGGCGGGTGATGAGCGGAAAATGTCCGTATTGCCGATGAAACCGGCGTAAACCGGCGGAATCTGGCATCGGCTCTGGCGGCGCCGGGCAATTCCCTTCAAACCCTGCGCGCCGGCGGCGCATCCATGCACTGCCGCCAGCCATGGCATCCGGTGCAGAATGCCGGGACCATAGGTTCGACGGATCGAACCGCGACATCATCAGGGATAACACAGCATGACTGCCGGCTATCTGCGCGAACCCGCGCGCCCTTCGTATTTCAAGTGGATTCTGCTGCTGGCGGTGATCGCCGGGGCGGTCTGGTTCTTCCTGCTGCGGCCGGGTGACGGCGCCGCCAAGGACGAGGCAGCCGAGTCCGGCGAGACAGCCGAGGGCGAGGGCGAGAAGAAGCCGACCGGCCCGCTGGAGCTGGCGACGGGCGATGTCGCCACCGTCAGCACCGCCGCCCTGGTGCGGCGCCTGCCGCTGTCCGGCTCGCTGACCCCGCTGTCGCAGACCACCATCAAGGCCAAGGTCGGTGGTGAGTTGCTGGAAGTGCGGGTGCGCGAGGGTCAGAGCGTAGCCAAGGGCGAAGTGCTGGCCCGCATCGACACCCGTCTGCAGCAGGCCCAGGTCGCCAGCCAGCGCGCCGGGCTGGAGAAGGCCAAGGCCGATCTGGCCATCGCCAAGCTCAACCTCGACAACAACCAGCGCCTGCTGGAAAAGAAATTCATCGCCCAGAACGTGCTCGATACCTCGCAGAGCACTCATGACGCGGCGGTCGCCGGCGTCAAGCTGGCGCAGGCGCAGCTGGAACTGGCCGAGATCGGCCTGCAGGATTCGGTGGTGCGCGCGCCCTTTGCCGGCACCATCTCGCGGCGCCTAGCCGAGCCGGGCGAGAAGGTGTCGTCGGACTCGCCCCTGCTCGGGCTGGTCGATTTGACCCAGCTGGAGTTGCAGGCTTCGGCGCCGGCTTCGGAAATCCCCTCGGTGAAGCCGGGCCAGAAGGCGCAGGTGCGCGTGGACGGCTATGGCGACCAACGTTTCGAGGCCACGGTGGAGCGCATCAACCCGGCCACCGAGCAGGGCTCGCGCTCCATCCTCATCTACCTGTCGCTGGACAACAGTGCCGGCCTGCTGCGCGGCGGCATGTTCGCGCAGGGCGAGCTGGTGATCGGCGAGAGCGGAAACGGGCCGGTGGTGCCGTTCGCCGCGATCCGCAGCGAAGCCGGCCTGAAGTATGTGATGGCGGTGGTTGACGGCAAGCTGGCGCAGAAGTCGGTGAAGCTGGGCCTGTCCACCGAGGACAACGCCCTGGTCGAGGTGCGCGAGGGGCTGGCGGCCGGTGACATCGTCGTGGTGGGCCGGCTCGATGCGCTGAAGCCCGGTACCGCCGTGGTGCTGAAACCGGCTGCGGCTGCTGCCGGCAACGGCGGCTAAGCCGCCGCGCGCCCGGAGTTCCGCCATGTGGATCACCAAGACCAGCATCAACCAGCCCGTGTTTGCGACCATGGTGATGGTCGCCCTGCTCGTGCTCGGCGTGTTCGCCTACAACCGCCTGCCGGTCGAGCAGATGCCGGACGTCACCATACCGGTGGTGTTCATCCAGCTCGAATACCCGGGTGCGGCGCCGGAGGCGATCGAGAACGACCTGATCAAGCCGATCGAGAACGTCGTCAACACCGTCAGCGGCGTCAAGCGCATCTACGGTACTGCGCGCGAGGGCACCGGCTGGCTCAGCATCGAGTTCGGTCTGGAGGTTGACGTCACCGCCGCCGCCCAGGAAGTGCGCGACAAGGTCGCCGACCTGCAGCCCAGCTTTCCGCGTGATGCCAAGACCCCCCGGGTGACGCGCACCCAGGCCGACGAAAACTCCTCGCCGGTGATCAATCTGGCGGTGTATTCCGACACCCGCCCGATGCGCGAACTGTCGACGCTGGCGGAGCAGACCATCGTCAAACGTCTGCAGAGTGCGATGGGCGTCGGCAACGTCACCACCAGCGGTTCGGTGAAGCGCCAGATCCAGGTCTTCCTCAAGCCGGAGCAGCTGCGCAGCTACGGCATCGGCGTCGACGAGGTGATCGCCGCCATCCAGGCCGCCAACCAGGACCTGCCGGCCGGCAGCATCCGTCGGGGCGCCACCGAGCAGCTGGTGCGCATCGAAGGCCGCATCAAGGAGCCGGCGGAGTTCGGCCGGATCATCGTCGCCACCCGTGGCAGCGCGGTCTATCTGCAGCAGGGCGGGGTGCCGATCCATCTCGACCAGGTGGCCGACATCGTCGATGGCGAGGCCGAGGAGACTTCCCGGGCCCGCCTCAACGGCAAGCCCTCGCTGAGCCTCAACGTGTTCAAGGTCCAGGGCGCCAACGTGGTCGAGACCGCCCAGGCGGTGCAGGTGGCCCTGGCCGATTTGAAGAAGCGCCTGCCGGAAGACGTGAAGATCGTCACCGTCTACTCCAATGCCGAGTGGGTGGAAGACTCGCTGGAGGGCGTCAAGGAGACCATCCTCGAAGGCGGCCTGCTGACGGTGTTCATTGTCTTCCTGTTCCTGCACTCCTGGCGCTCGACGATCATCACCGGCCTGACGCTGCCGATCTCGGTGATCGCGACCTTCATCGTCGTCTACGCGATGGGCTTCACGCTCAACTTCCTGACGCTGATGGCGCTGAGCCTCTGCATCGGCCTGCTGATCGACGATGCCATCGTGGTGCGCGAGAACATCGTCCGTCACCTCAACATGGGCAAGAGCCATCTGCAGGCGGCGCGCGAGGGCACCGAGGAGATTGGTCTGGCGGTGATGGCGACCACCTTCGCCATCCTGGCGGTGTTCGTGCCGGTCGCCTTCATGAGCGGCATCATCGGCAAGTTCTTCTTCCAGTTCGGCATCACCGTCGCGGTCGCGGTGCTGGTGTCGCTGTTCGTCAGCTTCACGCTCGACCCGATGCTGTCGGCGATCTGGCACGACCCGCCCAAGGACCGCTTCAAGTACCTGCCCTGGCTGGGCCGGCTGATGGAGCGCATCGAGCACGGCGTCGAATGGCTGCACACGGTCTACGGCCGCCTGCTGGAGTCGGCGCTGCAGACCCGTCGGCGCCGGGCCTGGTTTCCGCTGTTCGGCCTGGTGCACGCCGCCCGCACCCTGGACTGGCGGCAGATCGGCACCATCAGCAATCGCGGCATCGTGCTGTGGACGGCGGGCGGCATTTTCTTCGGCAGCTTCTTCCTGGTGCCGCTGATCGGCACCGAGTTCTTCCCGGAGGACGATGACGGCTTCACCTCGCTGCGCATCAACACGCCGATTGGCTCCAGCCTGGAATACACCGACGCCAAGACCCGGCAGGTGGAGGAGGCACTGAAGGCCTTCCCCGAGATCGAGATTGTCGATACCCAGGTCGGCACCGATGACGGCCGCAACTACGCCCGCCTCAACCTGAAGCTGACCGACATCCTCAAGACCGGCCGCCGGCCGCAGCAGGAAATCGAGAAGGCTATCCGCGAGCGCGTGGCGCAGATCGCCGGCCTGGAGATGTCGGTGGGCTTCAACAAGCCGATCTTCGTCTCGATTCTGGGCCCGGATGCGGCGCGGCTGACCGAGATCTCGCAGCAGCTGATGGTGAAGATGGCGAAGATCCCCGGTATCGCCGACCTCGAAAGCAGCGAGAAGGGCGCCAACCCGACCGTGGCGGTGCGCATCAACCGCGAGCTGGCCAGCGACCTCGGCCTCTCCAACGAGCGCATTGGCCGCGCCCTGCGGCCGCTGATCGCCGGCGACCAGATCAGTTACTGGCTGGGCCCCGACGGCCAGAACTACGAGGTGATCGCGCGCCTGCCGCAGGGGCAGCGACAGATCGCCGGCGATCTGGGCGAGCTGTACCTGACCAGCAACCGGCTCGACGGCAAGGGCCTGCCGCTGCTGGTGCCGCTCAAGCAGGTGGCGGACTTCGTCGAGACCACCAGCCCCGAGCAGATCAAGCGCCAGGATCTCGAACGCCGCATCTCGCTCTACGCCGGTGCCGAAGGCCGGCCGGCCGGCGACGTCGGCAATGACGTCAAGAAGCTGATGAAGGAGATGGAGTCCATCCTGCCGCCGGGTTACCGCTTTGATGTCGGCGGCCAGCAGCAGGACATGGAGGAGTCCTTCGCGGCGGCCCTGGCGGCGCTGGGGCTGGCGGTGATCTTCATCTACATCATCCTCGCCTCGCAGTTCGGCAGTTTCCTGCAGCCGCTGGCGATCATGGCCTCGCTGCCGCTGTCGCTGTCGGGGGTGTTCATCGCCCTGCTGGTGACCGGCACCACGCTGAACCTGTTCTCGATCATCGGCTTCATCATGCTGATGGGCCTGGTCACCAAGAACGCGATCCTGCTGGTGGACTTCACCAACCAGGCCCTGCGCGAGGGCAAGCCGCTGCGGCAGGCGCAGCTCGAAGCCGGTCAGGTGCGCTTGCGGCCGATCCTGATGACGACCCTGGCGATGATCTTCGGCATGTTGCCGATGGCCATCGGCGCCGGCCTGAGCGGCGAGACCAATGCCGCGATGGGGCGGGCGGTGATCGGCGGCATCATCACCTCCTCGCTGCTGACCCTGGTGGTGGTGCCGGTGCTCTACACCTATCTGTATTCGGTGGGCGAGCGGGCCACGCGCTGGTTCGTGAGTCCGGACGAAGCCGAGCCCAGCGAGCAGCCCGGGCATTGAGCCCGGACTGACTCAGGCGAACAGCTTGCCCGCGTGCACACCCAGTCCGCGGGCAACGCTGGCGAAGGGATCGCCCTGTACGGTCTCCGCCTGTGGGAAGCTGGCCGCGATGGCCTGACGCAGGCCGCGCAGGCCGGTGGAACCGCCGGTGAAGTAGATCGCCTGCACCTGGTCCGGCCGGAGTCCGGCCTGCTGCACGGCTGCCAGTGCGGTTTCGGCAATGCGCACCTGCGCGGCCGCCGTGGCGGCGATCAGCTGGGCTTCGCTGACCGGCACTAGTAGTCCCGCTTCCAGGAAGCCGAGGTCGAGCGCGGTCTCACCGCCAGCGGCGACCGCGACCTTCGCGTCCTCGACCGCGCCGGCAATGCGATGTCCCTCGCGCTCGCGCAGCACCTTCATCAGGCGCTGGTGGTAGCGCTCGTCGGCGTAGAAGGTCCGCAGGGTGTCGGCCTGCACCAGCTCGCGCGGCGCGTACAGGAAGTTGATCTTGTGCCAGGTCGCCAGCTCGAAATAGATCTGCGCCGGCACCGGCTTGCCGGTCTTGCCGTGGTGGCCCAGGCCCAGCTGCGGCATGGCGGCGCGCAGGCTCAGCTGCTGATCGAAGTCGGTGCCGGCCAGGTGCACGCCGGTGCTGGCGAGCACGTCGCCACTGCGGTCGATGCGGCTGCGCAGGCTGGGGCCCAGCCGCACCAGCGAGAAGTCCGAGGTGCCACCGCCGATGTCGGCGACCAGCACCAGGGTTTCGCGCTGGAGCTGTGCCTCGTAGTCGAGCGCGGCGGCGATGGGCTCGAACTGGAAGCTCGGCTGGTCGAAGCCGACGTCGCGGGCAATCTCGGCCAGCGTGGCCTCGGCCTGACGGTCGCGCTCGGGGTCATCGTCGACGAAGTGCACCGGCCGGCCCAGCACCAGCTGGCGGATTTCGGTGCCGGCAGCGGCCTCGGCCTGCTGCTTCAGATGATTCAGGAAGTGGCCGATGATGTCGCGGTAGGGCAGCGGCCGGCCGTTGACCAGGGTGGTCTCGTTGATCAACTCGCTGCCCAGCAGGCTCTTCAGCGAGCGCATCAGCCGGCCCGCATAGCCGGCCTGGTACTCGGCCATGGCCTGGCGGCCGTAGCTGATCCGCGCTTCCTCGGCATTGAAGAAGATCGCGGTCGGCAGCGTGTCGCGCCCCTGCTCCAGCGGCACCAGGCGCTGCGAGCCCTGCTGGCCCAGGCTGACCGCCGAATTGGAGGTGCCGAAGTCGATGGCGGCGTAGGTCATGCGGCAGCTGCGGGGAAAACGGCGGGCGAGTCTACCTGCGGTGACGCCGTTGGCAAGTGCCGGGAGCGAGCCTGCTGAGGCACACTAGGCGGTCTGCTTATACGGTGTGCTGTCATGTCCGATCTGGTTGCCGAACACGTCTCCGACAAGCTGGTCCGGCTCAAGCGTCGGCAGGACCTGCAGTTCCAGCTGAAACAAGAGTGGCCGCCGGCCGGCGACCAGCCGGCCGCCATCGCCGGCCTGGTGCAGGGCCTCAACGACGGCCTGGCGCACCAGACCCTGCTGGGTGTCACCGGCTCGGGCAAGACCTACACCATCGCCAACGTCATCCAGCAGGTGCAGCGGCCCTGCCTGGTGATGGCGCCCAACCAGACCCTGGCGGCCCAGCTCTACGGCGAGTTCAAGGAGTTCTTCCCGAACAACGCGGTCGAGTACTTCGTCTCCTACTACGACTATTACCAGCCGGAAGCCTATGTGCCCTCGTCGGACACCTTCATCGAGAAGGATTCGGCGGTGAACGAGCACATCGAGCAGATGCGGCTATCGGCGACCAAGGCCCTGATCGAGCGGCGCGATGCCATCATCATCGCCAGTGTCTCGGCGATCTACGGCCTGGGTGACCCCGAGAGCTACTTCAAGATGGTGCTGCATGTGGTCAAGGGCGACCGCATCAGCCAGCGCGACATCATCCTGCAGCTGACCGCCATGCAGTACACCCGCAACGAGACGGTGCTGGAGCGCGGGCAGTTCCGGGTGCGCGGGGACGTCATCGATGTCTTCGCCGCCGAATCCGACGACGAGGCGGTGCGCATCGAGCTGTTCGACGGCGAGGTGGAGAGCATTGCCTATTTCGACCCGCTGACCGGCGCAGTGCTGCGGCGGGTGCCGCGGGTGAGCGTCTACGCCGGTAGCCACTACGTGACGCCGCGCGAGCGCACCCTGGCGATGACCGGGACCATCAAGGAAGAACTGCAGGAGCGCATCGCCTATTTCCGGAGCGTCAACAAGCTGATCGAGGCCCAGCGCATCGAACAGCGCACCTTTTTCGATCTCGAGATGATCCAGGAGATCGGCTACTGCAAGGGCATCGAGAACTACAGCCGCTATCTGTCCGGCAAGAATGCGGGCGAGCCGCCGCCCTGCCTGTTCGACTACCTGCCGCCCGATGCCCTGGTGGTGCTGGACGAGTCGCATGTGACCGTGCCGCAGATCGGCGGCATGTACAAGGGCGACCGGGCGCGCAAGGAAACCCTGGTGGAATACGGCTTCCGCCTGCCTTCGGCGCTCGACAACCGGCCGCTGCGCTTCGAGGAGTTCGAGCGCATCTGCCCGCAGACCATCTATGTCTCGGCCACGCCCGGGCCCTTCGAACTGAAGAAATCGGAGGGGCAGGTGGTCGAGCAGCTGGTGCGGCCCACCGGCCTGGTCGATCCCGAGGTCGAGGTGCGTCCCGCCACCACCCAGGTCGACGACGTGCTGGGCGAGATCCGCCTGCGCGCCGAGCGCCAGGAGCGGGTGCTGGTGACGGTGCTGACCAAGCGCATGGCCGAGGACCTGACCGACTACCTGGGTGAGCACGGCATCCGGGTGCGCTATCTGCATTCCGACATCGACACCGTCGAGCGCGCGGAGATCATCCGCGACCTGCGCTTGGGCGTGTTCGATGTGCTGGTCGGCATCAACCTGTTGCGCGAGGGCCTCGACATCCCCGAGGTCTCGCTGGTGGCGATCCTCGATGCCGACAAGGAGGGCTTCCTGCGCTCCGAGCGCTCGCTGATCCAGACCATCGGCCGCGCCGCCCGCCACCTCAGCGGCCGCGCCATCCTCTATGCCGACCGGATCACCAACTCGATGGAGAAGGCCATCGGCGAAACCAACCGCCGGCGGGTCAAGCAGGTCAGCCACAACCTCGCCCACGGCATCACGCCGCGTGGCGTGCAGAAGAAGATTCAGGACGTCATGCGCCTGGGCTACGAAACCCTGCCCGAGGAGCGGCGCAAGGGCGGGGCGCGCGAGTTGCCGAAGGCGGCCGAGCCGGAGAGTTTCTACGGCGATCCGGCCAAGCTCGGCCGCGCCATCACCAAGCTGGAGAAGGAGATGAAGCAGGCAGCGCTGAATCTGGAGTTCGAGAAGGCGGGCAAGATCCGCGACCAGATCCGCCAGATGCGCGAGGCGGCGCTGCGCTCGGCCGTCGCCTGAGTTGCCCTTTGAGGGTCGTAACAGTATCCTTCGCGCCCTCAAACGAACTTTGGGCGTGTAGCTCAGCTGGTTAGAGCACCACCTTGACATGGTGGGGGTCGTTGGTTCGAGTCCAATCGCGCCTACCAAAGTTTGAAAGCCCCGCCACGGCGGGGTTTTTCATTTCCGCGCCCCGGGTTTGCTTGGCTTCCTCGCGCGGTGCGATCATGGCCGTATAGCGAAAATACGGGGTCAAGGCATTGGAAACGCAGCGCGGTCAGGGGCTAGTCGATACGCGCCAGAACCGCCGCCTTGAGGCAGGCGAGGTCTTGTTCCGTCAGGGCGAACCGGGCGATGCCGCCTATGTCATCGAAACCGGCCTGATCGAGATCTACACCGAACAGGGCGAGTCGCGCGCCAGCATTGCCCATCTGGGGCCGAATTCGATCCTCGGCGAAATGGCGCTGTTTGGCGATGCCGACCGCGCTGCCTCGGCGCAGGCGCTGGCGCCCACCCAGTTGCTGCGACTGACCGCCGACCATCTGCGCGAGCGTCTGGAAGGTGCGGAGCCGCTGACCCGCCATCTGCTGCACGTGCTGGTGGCTCGCTGTCGCGAGCTGCTGGAGCGGGCCAATGCCGGCCCGTCGCCGGCCGGGCCGGCAGTCCAGGCGCCGGCAGCCGCCGATCTGGGCAGCGACCGCGCCCTGGCGTTTGGCCGCCTGCGCGCCGAGCAGGACATCGAGCAGGCGCTGGCGGACGAGCAGTTCCAGCTGCATTTCCAGCCGATCCTGCGCTTCGCCGACCAGTCGGTGGCCGGTTACGAGGCGCTGATCCGCTGGGTGAAACCGGACGGCAGCCGGGTGTCGCCGGGCGATTTCATTCCGGTCGCGGAAGCCTCGGAGCTGATCTGCCGTATCGGCCGCTGGGTGGTGCGCGTCGCGGTCGATAGCCTGTTGCAGCTGGATCAGGCGCAAAGGCAGCTGCAGCCCGGGAGTCCGGCCCTGTTCATCACGGTCAACCTGTCCGCCCGTCAGCTGCACGACCCCGAGTTGCTGCCCTTGCTGGCGGCCCAGGCGCAGCGCCTGCAGGGTCGCGACTGCCGCCTGAAGATCGAGGTGACCGAGTCCCTGATGATCGGCAACGTGGCGCTGATGCAGGCCTTCATCGCCCGCTGCGGCGAGCTGGGCCTGCCGGTGGTGCTGGACGACTTCGGCACCGGTTACTGCTCACTGTCCTACCTGCACCTGTTCAAGGTCCAGACCATGAAGCTGGACCGTTCCTTCGTGCGCGGCATGGCGGAGAGTCCGGCCAGCGAGAAGGTGGTACGCGGCATCGTCGCCATCGCCCATGACCTGGGACTGGATATCGTTGCCGAGGGAATCGAGACCGAGCAGCAGGCAGCGCAGGCCGCCGCCATGGGCGTCGACTACGCCCAGGGCTACCATTTTGGCCGTCCGGGCCCGCTGGCGGAGGCCATGGCGCAGCTGGGACAGTGAGGCCGGGCCAATTTCCGCTTGTCTTGCCCCCGGTCGCTCGAATATCATCCGCGACCTTTGATTTTGGCCGACTCACCCCGTCTGGCCGGAGGAATTAACTATCTCGACAGAAAAGCAAGATCGCCGTAACGAAGAAATCAACGTACCCCGCGTGCGTGTGATTGGCTCCGACGGTGCTCAGATCGGTGTAATGCTGACCCGCGATGCCGTTGCCATGGCAGTCGCCGAAGGCTTGGAGTTGGTGGAGATTTCCCCCAACGCCGATCCGCCGGTCTGCAAGATCATGGATTACGGCAAGTTCCTGTACCAGAAGGACAAGCAGCAACAGGCCGCGCGCAAGAAGCAAAAGCAGATCCAGATCAAGGAAATGAAGTTTCGCCCCGGCACCGAAGAGGCGGACTACAACACCAAGATGCGGCAGATCAAGCTGTTTCTGGAAGAAGGCGACAAAGTGAAGATCAACCTGCGCTACAAGGGCCGCGAAATGGCCCACCAGGAGATCGGCATGCAGATGATCGACCGGATCAAGACCGATCTGATCGAGATCGCGGTGGTCGAGCAGCACGCCCGTATGGAAGGTCGTCAGGCCGTGATGGTCCTGGCGCCCAAGAAGAAGATTTAGGCAGTAACAGGTTTTCAGCAGTACCCGAAGTCTTGCCGGATTTTTCGGCAAGCCCGGTCAGCTCCCGTTTGATGTCGTGGGATGTGAAGCCGGCTCAAAAATGCAGACATCAGGAGTCGCAAGATGCCGAAGTTGAAAACCAAGAAGAGCGCTGCCAAGCGCTTTTCGGCCACCGGCAAGGGTGGTTTCAAGCGTGGTCACGCTTACAAGCGCCACATTCTCACCAAGATGTCGGGCAAGACCATTCGCCACCTGCGTGGCGAGACCCAGGTCCACGCCTCGGACGTGAAAGAAGTGAAGCAGATGCTTCCTTACGCGTAACGCCACCCACATCTTTTAAGGAGTAAGAATCATGGCTCGAGTCAAGCGTGGCGTAACCGCCAAAGCCCGTCACAAGAAGATTCTCAAGGCCGCGAAAGGCTATTACGGCGCCCGTTCGCGCGTCTTCCGCGTCGCCAAGCAGGCCGTCATCAAGGCCGGCCAGTACGCCTTCCGCGACCGTCGCGTCAAGAAGCGCGAGTTCCGCGCCCTCTGGGCCCAGCGCATCAATGCCGCTGCCCGCGAGAGCGGCCTGTCGTACAGCAAGTTCATCCACGGCCTGAAGCTGGCCGGCATCGAACTGGATCGCAAGGTCCTGGCCGAACTCGCGGTCAGCGACAAGCCGGCGTTTGCCGGTCTGGTGGAGCAGGCCAAGGCCAAGCTCGCCGCCTGATCGCGCGTCAACATCAGGAGGGGAGCGGCAGGTCTGCCGTTCCCCTTTTTCGTTTCCGTCATTTGGGCACCGCATGAGCGACCCTCTCCACGAACTCCAAACCCTGGCCCTGGCCGATATCGCCGCCAGCGCCGATGCCCGCGCGCTCGAGGCGCTGCGAGTCGAGCTGCTCGGCAAGAAGGGCAAGGTCACCGACCTGCTCAAGAGTCTTGGCGCGATGGCGCCGGACGAGCGCAAGGCCTTCGGCGAGCGCGTCAACCGACTGCGTGATGCCGTCAACCAGGCGCTGGACGCCCGCGGCCAGACGCTGGCGCAGGCCGAGCTGACCCGCAGGCTGGCCTCCGAAACCCTGGATGTGACCCTACCGGGTCGTGGCGAGGGCGTCGGCGGCCTGCACCCGATCAGCCGCACCATCGCCCGCATCTCCAGCCTGTTCAACGAGTTGGGTTTCGAGACCGTGGAAGGTCCGGAGATCGAGGACGACTTCCACAACTTCCAGGCGCTCAACATCCCCGAAAGCCATCCGGCGCGGGCGATGCAGGACACCTTCTATCTCAAGAACGGCAGCCGCCTGCTGCGCACCCACACCAGCCCGGTGCAGGTGCGCACCATGCTGTCGCGCACGCCGCCAATCCGCATCATCTGCCCGGGCCGCGTCTACCGCGTCGACTACGATCGCACCCACAGCCCGATGTTCCATCAGGTCGAGGGTCTGTACGTGGCCGAGAAGGTCAGCTTTGCCGACCTCAAGTACGACATCATCAACTTCCTCTCGCGCTTCTTCGAGCGCGAGGTCGAGGCCCTGTTCCGCCCCAGCTATTTCCCCTTCGTGGAGCCGGGCGCGGACGTGCACATCAAGTGGGACGACCCTGAGAAGGGCCCGCGCTGGCTGGAGGTGATGGGCTGCGGCATGGTCCATCCGAACGTGCTGAAGGCGGTCAACATCGACCCCGAGCGCTACACCGGCTATGCCTTCGGCATGGGGGTGGAGCGCATGGCCATGCTGCGCTACGGCGTCAGCGATCTGCGCGACTTCTTCCAGAACGACGTCCGCTTCCTCGAACAGTTCAAGTAGGAATCAGCCATGCAAGTCTCTGAACGCTGGCTGCGCGAATGGGCCAATCCGCCTGTCACCGCTGCCAAACTCGCCCACAAGCTCAACCTCGCCGGCCTCGAATGCGAGGCCGCGCCCATGCTCGCCGAACCGGCGCGGGGCGTGGTGGTGGGTCGCATCCTCACTGCCGAACGCCATCCGCAGGCGGATCGTCTGCAGGTCTGCACGGTCGATGTCGGCGACGGCACTCCGCGCCAGATCGTCTGCGGCGCGCCCAATGCGCGCGCCGGCCTGTGCGCGCCTTGCGCGTTGCCGGGTGCCAAGCTGCCGGGCGGCATGGAGATCAAGGACGCCAAGCTGCGCGGCGTCGACTCCAGCGGCATGCTCTGCTCGGCCAAGGAGCTGGCGCTGTCCGACAAGTCCGAGGGCCTGCTGGAGCTCGACGACAGCGCCGTCCCCGGCACCGCCATCGACCGCCATCTGCAGCTCGATGACAACTTGCTGAGCCTGGAGCTGACCCCCAATCGCGGCGACTGCCTGTCGATTGCCGGTCTGGCGCGCGAGACCGCGGCGCTGTATGGCCTGTCGCTGGATCGCGCGGCGCCGGCGCCGGTGGTGATCGGCCTGGCCGATACCGTGGAAGTCAGCCTTGGCAATCCCGCCGATTGCACTGCCTTTGCCGGCCGCGTGATCCGTGGCCTCAGCCCGGTGGCCCGCACCCCCGACTGGATGCGCGAGAAGCTGCGCCGCTCCGGCATCCGTGTCATCCATCCGCTGGTCGACATCACCAACTATGTGCTGATCGAGCTGGGCCAGCCTATGCACGCCTACGACCTCGCCAAGTTGCCGGGGGCGATGGCGGTGCGCCGCGCCCGCGCCGGCGAGACGCTGAAGCTGCTCAACGACGACACGGTGACGCTGGGCGACGAGCTGCTGGTGGTCTCCGCCGATCAGCCGGTGGGCCTGGCCGGAGTCATGGGCGGCGCCGCCAGCATGGTGGGCGAGGGCACCACGGCGATCTTCTTCGAGGCTGCCGCCTTCACGCCGGCGGCCGTGGCAGGCGTTGCCCGGCGCCACAAGCTGAGTTCGGACGCGGCCTACCGCTTCGAGCGCGGCGTCGATCCGGCGCTGCAACGCGCGGCGCTGGAGCGCGCCACCGCGCTGGCGCTGGAAATCTGCGGCGGCGCCGCCGGGCCCATCTGCTTCGCCGGCATCGAGCGGCCCGCGCATGCGCCGATCCGGCTGCGGCATCAGCGCCTGCTGGATCTGCTTGGCTGCGCCATCGCCGCCGATGCGGTGGAGGCCCTGCTGCGTCGGCTAGGGGTTGCGGTGCAGATGGTCGGGTCGGGCGAATGGCAGTGCACGCCGCCCAGCTGGCGCTTCGACCTCGCCATCGAACAGGACCTGATCGAAGAGATCGCGCGCCTGCACGGCTACGAGAACATCCCGGTTGCACCCTATGCCGCCGTGCTGGTGTCGGCGCCGGCGTCCGAGGCCCGGCGCCCGGCCGCCCGGGTCAAGGACGCCCTGGTAGCGCGCGGCTGGCAGGAGGCGGTCACCTACAGCTTCGTCGATCCCAAGCTGCAGGCGCGGCTGACGCCGGACTTCACCGGCATCCCGCTCGACAACCCCATCGCCGAGACGATGGCGGTGATGCGCACCACGCTGTGGAGCGGACTGATCGGTGCCTGGCTGCACAACCACCAGCGCCAGCACAAGCGCGCCCGCTTCTTCGAACTCGCCGCTTGTTTCGCCGAGTCCGACGCCGGCATCGTCGAGACCCCCCGCCTGGCCGGCCTGGCCGCCGGCCCGGCGCTGGACGAGCAATGGGCCAGCCCGGCGCGCGCGGTCGATTTCTACGATGTGAAGGCCGACCTGGAAGCCGTCTGCGCCGTGTTCGGCGGCGACGCCAGCCGCTTCCGCTTTGAACCCGGGAGCCATCCCGCCCTGCACCCCGGCCGCTGCGCCAGGCTCCTGCGTGACGGCATCGCCCTGGGTTGGTACGGTGAACTGCACCCGGTGCTTGCCCGCGAACTGGACCTGCCGGCCGCCCCGCTGCTGTTCGAATTCGATTGGAGCAAGCTATCGCCGGCGGTCATTCCGCAGGCGCGCCCGGTGTCCGAGTTCCCGGCCTCCCGCCGCGATCTGGCGGTGGTGGTGGACGAGGCGGTCAGCGCCCAGGCTCTGCTCGACCGCGCCCGCAAGGCCGCCGGCCCCAGCCTGAGTGCGATCCGGGTGTTCGACGTCTATCGCGGCCAAGGTTTGCGTGATGGATCAAAGAGTGTCGCTTTGGGATTGATTTTCCAAGATTATTCCCGCACCCTAACCCTAGAAGATATCGATGCGGCCATGGCGCAGGTGACGGCGTCCCTGGCGCTCGATCTCGGCGCCGTATTGAGGGAATAAGGCAATTTCGCGAAGAGCTAAGGGAGCCGGTGGCGGTGACGTTGACGAAGGCGGAGCTGGCCGACGCGCTGTTCGAAGAGCTGGGCCTGAACAAGCGCGAGGCCAAGGAATTCGTGGATCTCTTCTTTGAAGAGATGCGCACGCGTCTGGAAGCTGGGGAGGAGGTAAAGCTCTCCGGCTTCGGCAATTTCGAGCTGCGTTCCAAGAATCAGCGTCCCGGTCGCAACCCCAAGACCGGTCAGGAAATACCGATCTCCGCCCGCCGGGTGGTGACGTTTCGCCCAGGTCAGAAGCTCCGTTTGAGGGTCAGCATTGATGAAACCGAACGCTGAACCCTTGCCGCTGCTGCCGATCGAGATACCGCGCAAGCGCTATTTCGCCATCGGTGAGGTGAGCGAGATCTGCGGCATCAAGCCGCATGTGCTGCGCTACTGGGAGCAGGAGTTCCCGCAGCTCAAGCCGGTCAAGCGCCGTGGCAACCGTCGCTACTACCAGTACGACGATGTCGAGATGGTTCGGCGCATCCGCAGCCTGCTGTACGAACAGGGCTTCACCATCGGTGGTGCCCGGCAGCGCCTGCGTGAAGCCCGCGCCGAGCGCATCGAGGCGGCCGCGCAGCCGGTGCAGGCAATGCTCGCCGCGAACGCGCCGCGGACCCCGGCCCAGGTGGGCGCGGCCGCCAGCCGCAAGGAAAAGCTGCACGACATCCGTACCGAACTGGAAGATTTGTTGAAGCGCTGGCCGGTCTGAGCTTTCAGCCAGGGCCCTGCATCGGCTACACTGCACGTCTTGATCGGCGCGTAGCGCAGCCTGGTAGCGCACTACCTTGGGGTGGTAGTGGTCGGAGGTTCAAATCCTCTCGCGCCGACCAACTTCTTAGCCTCCCGACGAAGCCCGCCACGTGCGGGCTTTTTCGTTGCTTCGATCAAAAGACCAGGACGGGGGCCTTTCGCGGTGCGATAACCCGATTCAAACAGCGCCATCGCATCCACCCAGACCTTCAACAGCTCAGGACTGCGGTGTTTCTTTCGTAAGTCGGCGATCTTGATGTTGTAGATCACCAGGAGCGCGGGCAGCTCCAAGTCGTTGGCGATCTTCATTGCGACCTCGTCTTCCGCTTCGCGGCCGGCCTTGTACTGGCTCATTGCCTGCTTGCTGACGCCGAGGATCTGCGCGATGCGGTAATCGGAGCACAGTGCTCCGCCGTGCTTCTCGCGCACGCGCTCGATGTAACTCCAAGTGTCCATCTCGCCCTCCTACAGGCTCTGTCGCGCATCCTCAATCGGGCGCCTGAACTGCTAGTGAACACCCGAGGACGCCCACGACTGTGGACTAAAAGCACTGCGGAAACAACGGTCTACAGCCGAGGACTAGAATAGTCCTCAACCAAGGACTAGATTCGGCCCGTCGGCGCTCTGCTCCCACCTAGCTAGTGGGCCCTCCTTCGACACCCGACCGGCCCGGCCCCTGCGCTTTCCCTCCCCCGCGCAGGGGCCGGATCAACCGGGCCGAAGGGCACAGAGCGAGACCGACATAGAGCCAACCTGTCGGAGGTTCCCACCATGCACCACCCCAGCCAGCTGTACGGGCGCATCAAGCGCCGCTCGAAGTACTTCGGGCAGACCGCGCCCCGCGCGCTGTTCCCGATCACCGCCGCCATGCAGTACGAGCCCCATCTCTGGGCAGGCAACGGCAATCACTACCGCGCCGGGGATCTGGACGTCTTTGTCCGCATCGTCGGCACCGACTCTGCGATCCGCATCGACGGCACGCAGCGCGCGATTCTGCCGGCGAGCGCGCCATGAGCGCGAAACCTGCAACGGTGCGCGCCTGCGAGGGTGAGGCGCTGCTAGGGGTGCGCGGGGAGAACGGGAAGGTCTCCGTCGCCCGCCTGTCGCCGCAGCAGCTCGACACGCTGATCGACGACCTGGTCAACGTGTACGCCGACATCGCGCCCTGCGGTGTCGGTGGCTCGGACCGACTGGAAGGGCGGCAGTCATGAGCGACCGCCACCAGTGCACCATCGCGAAGTCCCTCGGCAGCTTCCGCGCGGTGCTGTACCGCAACGGCGCGCCGGTCCATCACGGCACCTGGCGCGACACGCGCCGCGAGGCCGAGGCCGACCGCGAGAGCTTCATCGCCAAGCCCTTCGTCGTCGCGCCGGCGTTCCTGCCGGGGCCGGCGATCCGCAAGCCGGTGGCGGTGTCTGCGGCGCAGCTGAGCATGTTCCTGGCGGGAGTGAAGTCGTGACCGACCGCAAGGCCCGCGCCTGGTGCTGGCGCTCGCTCGCTGTGGTGGTCGGCATCGAGGTCGCGGCCCTGGTCTGGATCGGCGCGCAGTTCGCGCACCACTGGGGCTGGCTGTGAGCCGCTCTTACTTCGGCCACTACTGGATCAAGGGTGACGGCCGTATCGGCGCGCGTGGCACGCGCTGCGACCGCTGCAAGAAGTGCGGGCTGCAGCGGCGCAAGTCTAACGGCGCGCGGGTGTATCGGCTGCCGGGCGACACGGCCTATCGGTGGGCGGATCAGCCGGCGCGCTGCGATCCCAAGAACCTGCAGCCGAAGCTCGATCTGTGACCGACGACCAGGTCAAAGAGATCGCGGTCCTCATCCTGGTGGGGATCGCTTTAGGGCATAGCCTGCCGCCGCGCCACCGCCGAACGCTATTGCTTGCTGGATTAGAGTTTCTGCGAGCGCGGGATTCCCTGAGCGGATCGACAGCCAGGCCAGCAACCCCAGCTCTATCAACAGCAGGCCAGCGAGACCACCCGCCAGCCAGGACTGCCGACGATCCCGCTCGTTCGCGCCTGCTTCCTTGGTGTCTATCACCTTTGCCGCCAGCCCAATCACCTGCTGGCCACCCTGTGTCTCAAGGAACCGAGCAAGCCCGGCCCAGCCGTCCGGCACGGGCTTCGGCGTGGCTTCGTCGCCAACTGGCTGCGGCAGCTGCGGTTCGTCTGACATTGCGGTTCCCTGTGGTTGTTGCGCGGAAAACTGTAGCGAGCCGGGAAGGGACGCGCTAGGTGGCCTCTAGCCGCACGCTCACGCTGCCGGCCGGCCGGCCACTGCGCTTCATCCAGGCGATGCAGCGCCAGCTGGCGCGGGCTCGCAGCAACGCGCGAGTCCTGGCGATGCTCGATGCGGTCCCGACCTATCTGCGCGGGCAGGCGCTGGAGCGGCGGCGCGCCATGCGCGCGGATCGGCTAGACGCCTGCATCGTGGTGCTGATGCACCTGGCCGAATGGATGAGCGAGACGAGCCGCATCGTCGATCACCGGCCGGACAAGGGCATCATCGGCCGGCGGCTACGCGACGTCGCCGAAGCTTCCGGGCTTGATGACCGCCGCTTGGATCGCGCGGTGCGCGACCTTAAGGCCGCTGGCTACCTGCTGTCGTGGGAGCGCTGCGACTACGACGCGGCGACGCAGGAATACCGTGGCGTCGCCGCCATCCGGCAGATCAGCCACAAGCTCATCGAGCACCTCGGGCTGTCGCAGCTCTGGGAGAAGTGCTCCAAGGCCCGCGTGCAGCGCGAGCGCGAGAAGAAGGGCCAGCAGGCCGCCGGCGCGCCAACCATGGCTCAGATGCGCCAGCAGCTCGCGGTGGCGGCCAATGCCGTGCGCTCGCTGCGCCAGCTTGCGGCGGTGCATATCTCGGCAACGCTGCCGAAGAATCTGGCCCCACCGGGCTGACCTCTCGTAACGAATCGCTGCCGGCCTCCGGCGGCCTCCCCATTCGTATACGAGTTTTAGGGACACGCTGCGATCACAGCGTGTCCCTTAAATCCCTCTTATACAGAGCCCAGTGGATAAGTCCGTGGGCAAGTCGGTGGATAGCGCGTGCACAGGTCTTGTTATGTGTCGTGGAAGGAGGGGGCTATCTGCCGCAGCATCTCCCGCACAGCGGTAGAAAGCTTCTCCGTGCGGGCTGCGCCCGCTAGATCGGTCACTCCGTGGGTTGTGCGATGCGTCTTCGCCGCATCGCCTGAGCTTCGAGAGCAGCAGGTCTGGCAGCTGTACCAGGTCGGCAAGGGAGAGCGCCTGCGGCGCGTTTGCCGGGGGTGAAGCGGTTCGTCGGTTGTTTCACCCGAGTCTGCTGCTGAGTGCTGTTCCCGGCCCGCTGTGGGCCTTCCACGTGGAGATGCGCGCTATGCCGAAGGGAAAAGGCTTCGATCAGTTCAAGGGCTCTGAGGACGCTCCCAGCGTCACCAGCAGCAAGGCAGCTCCGGCTGCGAAGAAGGCGGTCGCCAAGAAGCCGGCGAAGAAGGCGACGGCCAAACGCTAATGGCCAATCCCGACATCGGGTTGATGCCGTGCCCGACCAAGGGCTGCGACTGCGTCGCAAAGGTGCGCAAGGCGGTGAGTGGCCAGCGGCTGCTGTATCTGCACTGCCCGGAGCATGGGCCGCTGTTCTACCGCACCGCGAAGGGTCAGGAAATGATCCTGGAGCAGGCGACGCTGTTCGGGCCGGAAGGTCCGCCGGAGCCGGCGCCTGTGCCGCCACCGGCGCCGCGCGCTGGCCCCGATCCTGAGCCGGCGCCCACGCCGCCACCCGTAACGAAGCCGGCCGCCAAGGGCTGGCATAACCCGCTGGAGTTCTGACCATGAGCAAAGCTGCATCCACGCCGCCCGTCGCTGCACCTGGTGAAGGGCAGGGCGCCGACACCGGCCTCCGCGACACTGAGCTGCTCGACAAACTGGAGCAGGAAGCGGCCGGCGCGGAATCGCCGCCGCCGCCGCCGCCGGAGGGTGAGGTCTCGACGGGCCAGCTGGTCGGCATGATCCTCGGTCCTGGCTTCGCGATCCTTGCGCCGAACTGGAAGGTCACCGATGCCGAGATCGACCAGCTGGGCAAGCTCTATGGCGCGCTGCTCGACAAGTACGTTCCAGACCTCAAGACCGCCTACGGGCTGGAGATCAGCGCGGTGCTCGTTACCGCTGCGGTCATCGGCCCGCGCCTGATGGTGCCGCGTCACGCTGAGCCGAAGAAGGATGCGCCGGCACCGGCCGCCGATGCGCGCGCCGGATAACGACCTACCGGCGGACATCCGCCTGGTGGTCGGCACCACCGGCAGCGGCAAGAGCCACACCACGAAGGAAGCGCTGCGCAGCGAGCGCAGCGCCTTCGTGTTCGATGTCAAAAACGAGTACGGGAAAATCCCCGGCTTCCGCACCGTGCACACCCGTAGCGAACTGGTCGCCGCTGCGAAGCTGCGCAGCGGGCGCTTCGCCTGGCCAGCGACGTCGGTTGATGACTTCGCGTTTTTTTCCTCGGTGGTGTGGGCGCGGGGAGAGTGCCTCTGCATCGCGGAGGAGCTGGCCGGCGTCAGCACCAGCGCCGGCCAGGCGCGCGGCGACTGGCACAAAATCCTGACGCAGGGGCGCGGCTTCGGGATCCGCACCATCGGCGTGACGCAGCGGCCGCAGGAGATCGACAAGACCATCGTCGCGCAGGCCAGCCTGATCCGCTGCCATCGGCTCAACCGCAAGGGCGACCGCCGGTATATGGCGGAGGAACTCGACATTGATGTCGAGCTGGTCGCCGCGCTGCAGGGCTTCGAGTTCATCGAGCGACGGATCGTGAGCAACGAGCTGATCCTGCCGCCTCGGCTGCGAGCTGCAGGCAAGGGACACGCTCCGGATCTACACCGTGTCCCTTTGGCCAGGACGAAGGGACACGCGCTGCGGGAATCGCGGCCGCCGGCAGCCAGAAAAGGCCGCTAAATCTCGTATACGAGAGGGGCTTCCGGCCTCGACTTTCTCCGGCTCATAACGAGGTGGCTCGAATTGCGAGCTTCAATCCTCCCAGCCGGAGTCCCCATGCCCTCCATGAAGCAGATCCTCACCATCGTCGCCGTCACGCTGGTGACCATCGCCGCGGTGAACAAGGTTCCCCAGCTCAAGGCCATCGTCGGCTAAGCCGGCGGTCCTTGCCCCTCTCACCAGCACCGGAGTCACCCGATGCGTATCAACGTCAAGATGCCGAACAGCAACGGCGTGGCCGCCGGTCAGACCGCGACCTTCGATCTTCCGATCGGTCGCCGCTTCCACGCGCTGCAGCTGGAGTATTCCGGCATCACCCTCGCGCAGATGACCGAGATTCGAATCATCGCCAACGGCGAGCCGATCCACCGCTACAGCGGCACCCAGCGCGATGTGATGAACCAGTTCGACGGCCGCGCCGCTGCTGCCGGCATCCTCATCATCCCCTTCGACCGCTTCAACCTGTACGAACAGGTCGGCGAGCAGGCGACCGCCCTGCAGACCGGTAGCGCCGGCCCTGACGGCATCGCCGTCACCAGCCTCAAGATGGAAATCGACATCGACGCCGCCGCCGCCGCGCCGGCCATCGCCTGCAGCGCCCTGCAGAGCGATAACGATCCCGCTGCACCTGGCCCGGGCCGCAGCGTGCTGCGTGTGCTGCCGTACAGCCGCGTCCTCGGCGCTGGCCAGGCCGAGATCAGCGATCTCCCGAAGTCGACCGAGGGGCCGAAGTTCCTGTTTGTGAACCGCGCCTTTTTCTTCAACGGCGCCGACATCACCAGGGCTCGCGTCGAGCGCAGCGGCTTCACCATCTTCGAGCGCAGCAAGGCGCTCAATGACCGGGCCCAGCTCGACGGCGTGCGCAGCCCGCAGGCCGGCCTCTACGTCATCGACCCGACCGAAGAGGGTTACGACTACGAGACCATCGCCCTGGTGCAGCCAAACAAGCTGCCGCACCAGGATTTCCGCTACGTGCTGACGCTGTCGGCCGGCGCGACGGTGGTGCCGGTCATCGAGTACATCGGCGTCCTGGGCGGCTAAGGCCCGGAGGCCACCATGAGTGCGGTAAACACTGGCGCCGGCTACGACTTCAGCCAGCCTGGCGGGTTGTTCTCGGCCGCCATCTTCGGCGGCAGCACGGCGCCGGCGTCCACCTTCACCGGCGGCGATGAAGGATTCTGGGGCTCGGTGCAGAACGGCATCGAGTCCCTGGGCTCGCTGTCGGGCCTGGCGCTGAACACCTACGGGCAGTACCGCAACATCCGGGCGGGGACGCAGGTCGCGCAGCAGGCGCCGGAGACGACGCCCGATCAGCGCTATGTGGCCGACATCCAGGGCCCGCGTGGAAGTGCCAGCGCTGTGCCAGCCGGGTGGATTCTGGCGGGTGTCGCGGTCCTGGCCGTGGTGGCGGTCATCGTCTTGCGGAAATGAGCGATGGCCGTCCCGATCCCGAGCCTCACCAGTCAGTCGAGCAGCAGTGCCGCGCAGAACACCGGCGCCTTCTCGACGGGGCCTAAGACTATCGCTCCGCCGTCCGGCGTGGCTGATGTGCTGCAGCAGGTGCTGGTCGGAGTGCTGGTGGCGGTGATCATCACCATGCTGCTGAAGCGGCGGAGCGCCTGACATGGGCCTCTTCGGCGGCGGCAACAGCAAGACCAGCAGCAACACCACCAACACCGAACAGACGGTGGCGAACTACGGCGCCGGCCCGGCGACCACGCTGAACCTCTCCGGGATCACGACTGGGGCATCCAGCAATTTCAACATCGCGACGAGCGATTACGGCGCTATCGAGGCCGGGACAAGCCTGGCTCGGGACGCGCTCAAGTCCTCGCTGGCGTCGGTCGGCTCTATCGCTTCCGACGTGGTCGGAAAAACGCTGAGCATCGCGGCGAAGAACCAAGTGAGTGAGGGCGCGCAGATGCAAGACACCCTCATCAAGGTCGCCCTGGTGATCGGCGCCGTGATCGCCGTCGTCGCCATCTTCCGGGGATCCAAGTGAGCACCAACTACCGCGACTACACCCGCTCGCTGATCGCCGGCATCCCGCAGGCCATCGACGTCATGGGCGACTATTTCCAGGTCATCAAGGCGGCCTCGGCGATCACGCTCCAGTTCGATGCCGGCGGTAACAAGATCGTGCGCCGGGAGGGCATGGGCGGCCCGGCCGACTATCGCCGCGTCGAGCTGCTGAGCGAGGTCGACCAGACGGTGACGGTGGCGCTCGGCACCTGCGCCGGGCTTGCGCCCTACGACACGCGCGGGACCCTGTCCGGCGTCACCATCACCGCGACGCAGTCCATTGCCAATGCCCTGCCCGCGACGACTGACGTGACGGTGCCGGCCGGCGGCACGGTGCTGCTGGCCGGTGCGAACCCCGACCGCCTGGAGCTGCGCGTGCAGATCCCGCCGGAGGTCGACGGCCCGTTCCGGATCGGCGACGCGGCGACCGATGCCACCCACGGCGGCAAGTTCTACCCGGGTGCAATTGAGTACCTGGCCGGCAATGCCGCGCTCTACGTCCACAACGCCGGCGCCATGCCGGCCGACCTTTCTGTCCTGGAGCTCAACAAGCTATGAGCGGCGGCTATTCCACTCCGCTGGACGCGACCCTCACCGGCCGGCTGTTCAGCCAGGACCCGAGCCTCGGGTCGAACATGGTCGCGCACTACGATCCCGTCGCGCCGGCCTACCTCAAGACCGTCTCGGACCTCATCAACATGGAGCCGGTCAGCCTGCTCCGCTTCATCCCGGTCGCCAAGCATTCCGGCATCCGCGCCCGCACGAATACCGATGACCTCGCCGCCAATTTCAGCGAGGCTCAAGCCGCGATTGAAGACGTGGGCGGCGGCCAGCTGATTGTTCCTCGCGGTCGCTATCACAGCGAGGGCGGCATCTTCCTGGGCGACGGCGTCAGCATGATCGGCGAGGGCAAGGGCACCGAGCTGGTGCCGGTGGCCTCGGCGGAATACTTCATTGATGGCGAGGGAAAAACCGACTTCGAGCTTGAGCGGTTCTTTATCAACCTGGCCGGCGTCACCGGCGCCCCGGATCGAATCATTTTTATCGAGGACGCCATCAGGCCGAACCTCGAAAAGCTGCTGATCCTGGGCAACCCGCTCGACGAGATTGCTCAGATTATCTGGGCCGACAACGCGCAGAACATGCACGTCGAGCGGGTCAGCATCTACAGCATTCTCGGCGAAGGCCTGCGCGCTGCGAACTCGCGGCATACGAAGTTGGAGCGCTGCCACTTCGAGGCCATCGAAAAGCCGGCGGCGTTCCTCTCCCGCGCCATCATCCTGGGCGGCAGCAATTACTACAGCGTGGACTGCTGCACCTTCAAGGACATTGGCACCGCAGGATTCGCCAGCATCAACGACGTTTGCTGTATCGACGTGGGCGGCGCCGAGAATGGCGCGGTGACCGGCTGCGTTGCCGAGAATGTGCACTCGTTCATTGACATCGAGACCAGCATTGTCGGCACGCCCCACGAAATCACGGTGACCGGCAATCAGGCCACCGGCCTTCGTAAGCTGGTGCCGGCGGCGTATGGCAAGGGCTTGTTTATCAACGGCCCGGACCATCTCACGTCGGTCATTTTCAGCTCTAACAGCATGAGCTACTTCAGCGCCGGCCTCACCACTACCGCCGCCGCTCATGTGGTCGCCAACGGCAACAGCTTCAACAACTGCGAATCGGCCATGTACATGGCGAGTACCCGTAAGCTGTCGGTAGTCGGCGGCACCATCAAGGCCTGCGTCAACGGCATCGAAATCACGCAGAGCGCCGGCTTTGGCGGCGGCGTGCTTGCCGGCATCTGCATGGATGAAATCAGCAGCGTGGCGCTCTCGCACACGCTGAACAGCGGCACGCCGGTCGAAGCAGATCGCCTGCTGATCCGCGACATGAAGATCATGTCCGGCACCATCAGCTACAGCAGCTACAACGCAGTTAACGAGCGCGGCAACAGCGGACCGAGTCAGGCCCTGCCGGCCAACGCGGCGACGGCGACGCTGGTCGGCTCGTCCGACTGGTACACCGCGAACACCGGCGCCACCGCCTACACCGATTTCGACCTGGCCTACGGCGAGGAAAAGACCATCATCGTGAACGACAACTTCACCTCGGTGACATTCAACAACGCTGGCGGCGGCATCTATGGGAACTTGGGCATAAATGCCACCGTCGGGGTGCCGAAGAACAGCACCATGAAGGTCAAGCGCCTGTTCGACAACGGCAGCGTCCGGGTCACCATCCAGTGAAGCCCGGCACCGCCATCGCCGTCGCTGTTGGTGCTGCAGCCGTGGCCGGCGCCGCTTGGTGGTTCTCGCGCAAGCGCCAAGCGGCCGCATCGAGCACCGCCGCGAGTAGCGGTGGCAGCTCGGGCGGCTACGCGGGGTCGGAGTACTCGATTGCTGCCTCGCTGGGGCTGGATCGCTTCCTGACCAGCAACGGTGGCACCACCAAAGACAGCGGTAGCGAGGGCAGCGGTTTTTTTTCGGACCGCTACAAGACGCCGCCGATAGTCTCTCCCGGCTCGCGGGTGATGCAGTGAGCTCCCTGACCAGCCCGCGCGGGATTCGCAACAACAATCCCGGCAACCTACGCCCGGGGCCGGCCTGGCTGGGCCTCGCGGCCCCTGCCAGCGACGGCGGCCCGGGCGGCGGCTATGCGCGCTTCACCAGCCCGTACTACGGGATCCGCGCCCTGGCCATCAACCTGCGCAACTACGACAAGAAGCACGGGTTGCGCACCGTGCGTGGCGTCATCAATCGCTGGGCGCCTCCGGTGGAGAACAACACCAGCGCCTATGTCACGGCCGTTGCCAAGGCCCTGGGCGTCGGGCCGGACGCGACCATCAACACCGCCGACCCGGCGGTCCTGGCCAAGCTCGTCACCGCGATCATCAAGCATGAGAACGGGCAGCAGCCCTACACCGACGCCGAGATCCTCACCGGCGTAAAGGCAGCGCTGGCATGAAGATCACTGGCTCGGCCGTCCTCGCTCTGGCTGGCGTGGCCGTCGTCGGCCTGGTCGGCTACCTGGTCTACAAAAAGGGCGGCGCCCTGGTCAGCAGTATCGACCCCACCAATCCCGACAACGTGGTCAACAGCGCGGCTCAGAGCGCCTACGCGGCTGTGACCGGGCGGGAGGGCACCAGCATCGGTAGCGACCTCTACGACGCTGTCCAGGGCGCCCGGCGGTGGTTTGGGCTCGACTACGACCGGACGGCCCTGCAGGCGCCCTACAGCGGCGCCACTGGCGGCACTGCGCCTGGCGCGCCTGGCGGCTCTCGCGGCGAGTACGTGACGCGCACCGGCAGCACCACCAGCACCGAGAACGGCAGCGGTGTCTACGTCCCGTTCAACCTCAACGATTACCTAGGCCTGGGCAAGCCATGACCACCAAGAAGAAATCCCGCTGGAACGAGCCATCCACCTGGGCGGGCGTGTCGGGGATACTGACCTCGCTCGCCGGCCTGGTGCTGACCATCCCGCCCGCCGCTCCGGTGGCCCCGGTGCTGGGCGCCCTCGCCGGCGTCGCCGCAGCGGCCGCCGTGGCCCTGCGCGAAGGCCCCAGCGCGCCGCCGGCGCCGTGAGCGTGCCGCTGGAACTGGTTTTGTTCGGGTTGACGGTGATCGTCGGCCTGCTGGCCTTCATTGGTCACCAGATCATGGCCAGCGTCCGCGAGCTGCGTGGTGGGATCGGCACGCTGGACGAAAAAGTCAGCCGGATCGTCGAGCGGCTCGGCATCGCGGAATCCAAGGTGCTTCGCCTGGATGAAGTCCGGGAGACTGGCCAGCTGGACCGGCGGCATATTCCTAGACCGCGCCGGGTCTAGTGGTGGCAGAAGGCCGGCAGGCGGTGCAGAACTGCACACACGGTGTAGTAACATCGCGCAACCGATGATTTGCCTCCCGGTTCCCCAGAAATGAAAAAGACCCCTGATCTTGCGGTCACCTTGCGTGCCCCGCCAGATTGGCCGTACCCGAAGATCACGGTGAACATCGTCACCATGCGTCAGGGTAAAGAGTGGATTTCGACGGTTCTGGAAATGGACCTCCAGGCTGTAGGCGCCACCCGGGATGAATCGCTCGGCACCGTTCGCGAGATGTTTATCCATCAGGTCGCGTTCGCTGTTCAAAAAAAGGAGCCGGCCCTCATTTTCCGGCATGCAGAGCCCTACTACTGGGAACTGTTCCACGAGCACCGCCGCCGCTTGCTGAGCGCGATGGTGACCGGCCAGCCGAGCAACGATGACGATGTTCATGTTGATTCGATGCCCGTCGATCAAGGGTTAATCTCCCAGCACCTGAAGCGCAGCCACAAGCCCTACCAGCGGCACCATGCCGCGTAAGAGGTACAAATATCGTGAAGTCCTGCGGCTCCTGAAGGCTTACGACAAGCGGTTCCAGGAGTGGCGAGAGCGCGGGAAAGGGTCGCACCGCATGATCTATCACCCTGATGTTCTCGGATCCCCAGCGTCGTACCCGATCCCGGCGCACAGCGATGGGGACGAGATCAATCCGGTGTACCTGAAGGGCATAGTGCGCCGTTTCAATCTGCCCGCTGAATTCTTCTGAGATCCTCGAAGGGACACGCTGCGGATCTACGCCTTAGTCCCTTCGACCTGGTCGACCAGGTGAAAGGGACAAGCGCGAGATCTCCACCGTGCCCCTTGCCTGCAGGGACTAGGCCGCCATCGGCAGCTGCAACCGCCGCTGCCGCTGCACCCACGGCCGCAGATGCTCAACCGAGTGGTGGGCGTAGCGCTTCACCATCGCCGGGCACTCCCAGCCGCCGAGCGTCTGCAGGGCGTTGTCGGGCACGCCGTCCTGCGTCTGCCAGCTCGCCCACGTGTGCCGCAGATCGTGCCATCGGAGATCCTGCAGGCCGGCGGTGGCCAGCGCCCGCGACCAGGTGCGGGGCAGGCGCACCGCCAGCGGCGCCCCGCGCCAGGTGAACACCCACTCGTCATGCTGGCCACGCTGCGCCTGCAGGACCGCCAGCGCACCAGGTGACAGCGGGATCCACAGCGGCCGGCGGTTCTTCATCAGGCTCGATGGCAGGGCCACCAGGCTGCGTGACCAGTTGACGTGCTCCCAGCGCAGCCGGCACACGTTGCCGCGCCGCAGGCCCGTCTCCAGCGCGAACAGAGCCATCTGGCGCATGTAGTCGGGTAGGGCGGCGAGCAGGCGCTGCGCCTCCTCCGGCTCCAGCCAGCGTTCCCGGGTCTCTGTCCGCAGCTTGCGGATCCTCGGCACCCGCGAGATCTCGCCGAAGTCCACCGCCGACCGCAGCACCGTCAGGGCGCAGGCCATGTAGTGGTTCACCGTCACCGGCTTGATGTCCATGGCCAGCAGCTTGGCCCTGGCCTGCTGCAGCTGGCCGGCGTGCACCTGGTCAACCGGCAGATCCCCGATCCAGCGTCGCAGCCGGCCGATGTACTGGGCCATCTTCACCCGCCAGGCCTTGCTCAGCTGCGGATTCACCTCTAGCCACCGGTCGGCAGCCTCTCCCCACGTCGTCATCATCCCCTCCCTGTTAGCGCGCCTCCCTGGCGCGGGCGCGCATCCTGCCGTCAGGCGGTCATTGGGCGGTAGCGTTCGGCTGGCTTCTCGGCTGGGGTCGGCCGGGCCTTCCGGCGGTGGTGCGGCCAGTAGATCCGGCCGGGGATGGGGAACGGGTGGGGCGGCGCCGCGCCTTCAAATCCTCTCGCGCCGACCAACCTATACCCACAAAATAGCCCGCGAAAGCGGGCTTTTTTGTGTCCGTTGATAACTCAGTGGTTCTGGTAACCCTCCCATTTCGGCGGCGGCAGGCCGCTGGGGTCGGCGAAGGACGGCGTGTAGCCGGGCTGGCGATGTTCGACGCTGACGTGGGTGTAGATGCCGCCGCGCACATACCAGTCGGCGGTCAGGCGCATGAACTTGGGCTGGGTGGCGGCCACCAGATCGTCCAGCAGCTGGTTGGTCACCGCCTCGTGGAACTTGCCCTCGTTGCGGTAGCTCCAGAGATAGAGCTTGAGCGCCTTCAGTTCCACGCAGAGCTGGTCCGGGATGTACTCCAGGTACAGGGTCGCGAAGTCCGGCTGGCCGGTCTTGGGGCAGAGGCAGGTGAACTCGGGCATCCGCATGCGGATGACGAAGTCCCTCCCGGGGTTCGGGTTGGGAAAGGTTTCGAGGGACTTCGAGGGCTGGGTGGACATCACAAAGACTTCGGTGGAGTAGTGGGCTGAATTACACTACGGTTTCGTCCGCTTACCAAGACCGCGAGCACGCGGCTCACTCGATCAGTCAATGCGCCTCACCGCCATCAAGCTCGCGGGCTTCAAATCTTTTGTCGATCCGACCTCGCTGCCGCTGCCGTCCAATCTGACCGGCGTGGTCGGCCCCAATGGCTGCGGCAAGTCCAACCTGATCGACGCCGTGCGCTGGGTGCTGGGCGAGACCAGCATCAAGAACCTGCGCGGCGCCGATTCCGAGGACGTGATCTTCAACGGCTCCAAGTCGCGCAAGCCGGTCGGCCGCGCCTCGGTGGAACTCGTCTTCGACAATTCCGACCAGCAGATCGTCGGCCCCTACGCTGCCTACACCGACATTTCGGTGAAGCGCGAGCTGACCCGCGACGGCAACTCGCAGTACTACCTCAACGGCAAGAAGTGCCTGAAGCGGGATGTCACCGACCTGTTCCTGGGCACCGGCCTGGGCGGCAAGAACCAGTACGCGATCATCGAGCAGGGCATGGTCAGCCGCATGGTCGAGGCCAAGCCGGACGAACTGCGCCAGTGGCTGGAAGAGGCCGCCGGCATCAGCAAGTACAAGGAGCGCCGGCGCGAGACCGAGTCGCGGATCAAGCAGACCCGCGAGAACCTGGCTCGCCTGGGTGATCTGCGCGGCGAGCTGGGCGCCCGCCTGGAAGCGCTTGGCAAGCAGGCCGCCAACGCCGAGAAGTTCAAGGAATTCAAGGCGCAGGAGCGACAACTTCGCGCTGAGATCCTGGTGCTGCGGCTGGCGGCGCTGGAGCAGCAGCGCAGCGCTACCCTGACCAAGATCGCGGCCGAGGAGGCCGCGTTCGAGGCTGCCAAGCGGGCCGTCGTCGACAGCTACGCCGCCCGCCAGAACGCCGAGGCCGCGTTCAAGGCCGAACAGGAGAAGCTCAACGCCGAGCAGGCCCAGGTCTACGAGGCCGAAGCCGCGCTGGCGCGCCAGGAGCAGGCGCTCAAGCACGCGCGCGAGCTGCAGAGCCTGAAGGCGCGCGAGCTGGAGCAGCTCAGCCGCCAGCTCGCCGAGCTGCAGCAGCGCGAGCAGCGCGAGCAGCAGCGCCTGCTGTCGCTGAATGCCGATGTGGCGGCGCTGGAGCAGCAGGTGCAGGCGGCCGAGACTGCCGAGGGCGACGCCCTGGCGGCGGTCAGCAAGGCCGAGGCCGAGGCGCAGTCCGAGCAGCAGAAATGGAACGAGCATCTGGCGCGTGCCGAGGCGCCGCTGAGCCAGGTCGAGGCCGAGCGCGTGCGGGTGCAGCAGCTCGATCGCGCGCGGCTGATGCTGGACGAGCGCATCAAGCGCCTGGGCGGCGAACAGGCCACGCTCGATGTCGCGCCGATCCAGACCAGCCTCAGCGATTGCGATACCGAGCTGTCGAGCCTGCAGACCGAGCTGGCGGAAGCCACGGCGCGGCTGCAGCAGGTCGACCAGGAGCTGACCGGCCAACGCGATGCCCGCGCGGCGCTGGAAAAGAATCTGCACGAGGACCGGCAGTCGCTGCAGTCCGCGCGTGGCCGTCTGGCCTCGCTGGAAACCCTGCAGCAGGCGGCGATGCGCCAGGACGACGCCGAGCTGAACCAGTGGTTGCGTGCGCAGGGGCTCAGCGAGGCGCCGCGCCTGGCGGCCCAGCTGTCGGTGGACGGCGGCTGGGAAGCGGCGGTCGAGCATGTGCTCGGCGGCCTGCTGCAGGCGCCGCTGACGCCGACCTATGCCGATCCGACCGGCGCACCCAAGGCCGGCATCGCCCTGCTCGACGCCACTCCCGGCGTGCCGCCGGGCGATGCCGACCGGCTTTCGCACCACCTGCGCGGCCCGGCGGCGGTGCTGGAGTTCCTGCACGGCGTGTTCGTCGCCCCGACCGCCGAGGCCGCGCGCGGCCGCGCCGAAACCTTGCTGGCCGGCGAGTCGGTGGTGACTCCGGACGGCGTCTGGCGGGGTCGCGGCTGGGTGCGCCATCCCAAGACCGGCGATGCCCAAAGTGGCGTGCTGGCGCGCGCCCAGCTGCTCAAGCAGCTCAAGGCCCAGGTGGACGCGCTGGCTAGCCGGGTCGCGGAGCAGGAACAGACCCTCAATGCCCTGCGCAGCCAGGCGCAGGCGCTGGAGGCCGAGCGCCGCGAGCAGGCCGCCAAGGTCGAGCAGCGGCGCCAGCGGGCTTCGCAGCGTCAGGCCTTCCGCCAGGCGCAGCAGGTACGGCTGGAGCAGGTGCAGTCCCGGCTGGCGGCGCTGAGCCAGGAATTGCAGACCCTGAACGCCCAGCAGGCGCAGCAGACGCAGGAGCTGGCGGCGTCGCGCGAGCAGCTGGTGCAGCTGGAAGCCACCGCCGCGCGGCTGCGCCAGGAGCGGGTCGAATTGCAGCAGTCGCAAGCGCGGGCGCGCGATCAGGTCAATCGGGTGCGGGCGGTGCTGACCCAGGCCGCGCAGGCGCGCAATGCCGTGCAGCTGCGGCTGGCCGGCCAGAAGAGCGCGGTCACCGCCTTGCAGCAGGGCTTGCAGGATCTCGCCGCGCGGGTCGCGGCGCAGGCGCAGGCCAAGGCCGAGCACGAGGCGCAGGCGGGCGAGCTGGATGCGCCGGTCACCGAGACCGCCAGCGAGGTCGAGGGCGCCCGCGCCGCCGTCGCCGCCCGGCGCGAACAGCTGCGTCTGGCCCGCGAGCGGCTGGGTGCCACCGAAGTGGCGCTCAGCCAGGCCCAGGAGGCCGCGCGCGGCGCCGAGTTCGCCCAGGACGCTGCCCGTGAGGCCTTGCAGGCCTCGCGGCTGGACGCCGAAGGCGACAAGGCCCGCGAGGCCGGGCTGCTGGAGCAGGTCGGCGAAACCGGCTTCGAGCTGGAGGGCCTGCGCGCGGGCTTGCCGGCGGACGCCGCTGCCGAGGCCTGGGAAGAGAAGCTGGCCTCCATGCTGCGCCGGATCGATCGCCTGGGGGCGATCAACCTCGCGGCGATCCAGGAGCTGGAGGAGGCGCAGCAGCGCGCCAACTACCTCGACGAACAGAACGGCGATCTCACCGGCGCGCTCGACACGCTGGAAGAGGCGATGCGGCAGATCGACGCCGAGACCCGCGACCTGTTCAAGCAGACCTTCGACACCGTCAACACCGTGTTCATGGACCGCTTCCCCAAACTCTTTGGTGGTGGCGAGGCCTATCTGGAGCTGACTGGCGACAATTTGCTGGATACGGGAGTGCGGGTGATGGCGCGGCCGCCGGGCAAGCGCAACTCGACGATTCAGTTGTTATCGGGTGGTGAGAAGGCGATGACCGCGGTGGCGCTGCTGCTGGCGCTGTTCCAGCTCAACCCGGCGCCGTTCTGCCTGATGGACGAGGTCGATGCGCCGCTCGACGACGCCAATGTCGGCCGCTTCTGCGAGATCGTCCGGGAAATGTCCCAAGGCGTTCAATTCATTATCATTACCCATAACAAGATCACCATGGAGCTGGCCAACCAGCTGCACGGCGTGACCATGCAGGAGCCGGGCGTGTCGCGTCTGGTGAGCGTGGACGTCGCGCAGGCGGTGGAGTTGACCGGCACCGAGTTGCCGCAAGAGAACGCTCGATGACACCACTGCAGTGGGCATTGCTGATTGTTGGAATCGGGGCCGCCGTCGCGGTCTGGTGGGCGTCGCGCCGCAAGGGCGATGGACTGCGGGGCTGGCAGGCCGGTGGCGGCGGCGAGCCCGCCCTGGGCCTGCCGCGCCGGGCCACCGATGCCCAGCTCGACATGTTCAGCAGCACCGGGCAGTTCGACGAGTTCGGTGTCGGCCGGCCGCGCAAGGTGGCGCCCCGGCTGGGCGATGCCCCGACCGCCTCGCAGGCGGCACGCAACCCGGTCCAGCAGAAAATCGTCGCCCTGCTGATCGCCGAGCGCGACGGCACCCACATCAACGGCCCCAAGATCCACGCGGCGCTCAAGGCGCAGGGGCTGGAATTCGGCGACAAGCACATCTATCACCGCCTGGCCGGTGGCGAGCCGGTGTTCAGCGTCGCCAGCCTGCTCAAGCCCGGCTATCTCGACCCTTCGGTGGCGGCTGGTTTCAGCACGCCCGGCCTGTCGATGTTCATGGTGTTGCCTGGCCCGGTGCCACCGGTGACCGCGTTCCGCGAGATGATGCAGGCCGCGCAGGGCCTGGCGCAGGCGCTCAACGCCGAGGTCTACGACATGCGCCGCAAGCCGCTCACGCCGGAATCGCTGCTCAAGCTCGAGCACGATGTCGAGCATTGGGCGCGTCAACATCCAACGGCTTGACGTGAGGCTGGACGAGGCCCGCGCCCGCACCGATCAGCTACGGGCGCAGCTGCACGAGCACAACCACCGCTACTACGTCCTCGACGATCCGACGGTCTCGGATGCCGAGTACGACCTACTGTTCCGCGAGCTGCAGGCACTGGAAGCCGCGCATCCGGAACTGCTGACGGCGGACTCGCCGACCCAGCGTGTCGGCGGCGCGGCCGTGAAGGCATTCGCCGAAGTCCGCCACCGGCTGCCAATGCAGTCGCTCAACAACGCCTTCAGCGAGCAGGAGTTGCGCGACTTCGATCGCCGCGTGCGCGAAGGGCTCGGGTTGCCGGCGTCGGGCGATCTCCCGAGTGCCGAGGTCGAATACGTCGCCGAACCCAAGCTGGATGGCCTGGCCGTCTCACTGATCTACGAGCAGGGCCTGCTGGTGCGCGGCGCGACCCGCGGCGACGGCACGACCGGTGAGGACATCACCGAGAACCTGCGCACCATCCGCCGCATCCCACTGCGCCTGCGGGGCGAACCGCCGCCCCTGCTGGAGGTGCGGGGCGAGGTGTATTACCCGCTGGCCGACTTCCGCCGTCTGAACGCCGAGATGGAGGCCAAGGGGCAGAAGACCTTCGTCAATCCGCGCAACGCCGCCGCCGGCGCACTGCGCCAGCTGGACCCGAAGATCACCGCCGGCCGGCCGCTGGCGTTCTACGCCTATGCGCTCGGAGTCAGTGAAGGTCTCACACTGCCGCGCCAGCATTGGCAGGTGCTGCAACAGTTCCAGGCTTTCGGACTACCGGTTTCGGACTTGATCGAACGGGTCGCCGGCGCGCCGGGCTGCTGGCAGTACTACCTCGCCATGCAGGCGCGGCGGGCCAGCCTGCCGTTCGACATCGATGGCGTGGTCTACAAGCTCAACGATCTGGCCGGGCGCGAGGAGCTGGGCAGTGTGTCGCGCGCGCCGCGCTGGGCGGTCGCGCACAAGTTCCCGGCGGAGGAAGCCGAGACGGTCCTGCTCGATGTCGAATTCCAGATCGGCCGCACCGGCGCGGTGACACCGGTGGCGCGGCTGAAGCCGGTGTTCGTCGGCGGCGCCACGGTCAGCAACGCCACCCTGCACAACCTGGACGAGGTGGCGCGCAAGGACGTTCGCATCGGCGACGCGGTCATCGTCCGCCGCGCCGGCGACGTGATCCCGGAAGTGGCGCGCAGCCTGCCGGAGAAGCGTCCGGCCGACGCCCGTGTAGTGGTCTTGCCGGCGCAGTGCCCCGTTTGCGGTTCGCCAGTGGCTCGGGAGGAGGGCGAAGCGGTCGCCCGCTGCACCGGTGGCCTCACCTGTCGCGCCCAGCTGCACGCAGGCCTGCTGCACTTCGTTGGTCGGCGGGCGATGGACATGGAAGGCTATGGCGAAAAGCTCATCACCCAGCTGATCGAGCGCAAGCTGGTCAGCTCGCCGGTCGATCTGTTCAAGCTGGACGCCGCGGCTCTGGCTGGACTGGAGCGCATGGCCGAGAAGTCGGCCCAGAACGTCGTCGATGCGGCGACGAAAGCCAAGGCAACAACGCTGCCGCGTTTCCTGTTCGCGCTCGGCATTCGCGACGTTGGCGAGTCCACCGCAGAGGCACTGGCCAGGCACTTCGTTTCGCTCAAAGCGCTGATCGAGGCCGCGCAGTCAGACGCACCCACTGCCGAAGCTGAAAAAAAGAAAGATCGTTTCCCGCTGCTGCAGGCCGTGCCCGATGTAGGGCCGGAAGTCGCTGCTCAGCTGGCGCGCTGGTTCACCGATCCCCACCACCTCGACTTGCTCGCCGAACTGCGTGCGGTCGGTATCGAGTGGTCGGAGCAAGCAGCCGTCGTGATCGAAGGCCCTTTGTCCGGCAAGACCTTCGTCATTACCGGCACGCTGCCGGAGTCGCGCGATGCGGTCGGTGCGCGCATCGAAGCGGCGGGTGGCAAGCTCACCGGCTCGGTGTCGGCCAAGACCGATTTCCTGGTGGCGGGCGAGGCCGCCGGCTCCAAATTGGCCAAGGCCGAGAAGCTCGGCGTTGCGGTGCTGGGCTGGGACGCACTGCTGCAATTGCTGGAGCAGGGTCCGCAGCTCTGATGAGCAGCTAGGCCGGTGGCTGGGCGTCGATGCTCAGCGCGTGGATGTCGGTTTTCATCAGCTCGCCCAGCGCCGCATAAACCGCACGGTGGCGGGCGATGGGCGCCAGCCCTGCAAAGCTCGCGGAGACGATCCGCAACCGGAAATGCCCGTGGCCGCTGGCCGCACCCGCATGACCGGCATGCAGATGGCTTTCGTCCTCAATGAGGATGTCGGCGTCCGTGAAGCGGTCGAGCAGGGCAGCGCGGATGCGGGCGATGCGCTCGCTGTTGCTCACTCCGGAAAGCCCTTGATGAAAGGCTGCACCTCGACCCGCTCGAACACGCCCTCGGTGCTATAGGGATCGGCGGCAGCCCAGGCTTCGGCCTCGGCCAGGCTGGCGAACTCGGCGACGATCAGGCTGCCGTGGCAGCCGGCCTCGGTCGGACTGTTCGCGTCGACTTTCGGACGCGGCCCCGCAAGCACCAGCCGACCTTCGGCCTGCAGCGCGCGCAGGCGCTCCAGATGGGCCGGGCGCGCGGCCTTGCGGCGCGGCAGGGCGTCGGCGGCGTCGTGGCCGAGGATCAGGTAGAGCACTACTTCTTCTCCGCCTCGTCCTGCACCACGTAGCGGCTCAGGAAGGGCAGGTGCGCGAGCATGAACAGCAGCATCAGCACCGAGAAGCCGAACATCTTTACCTTGATCCATGTGGCTTCCTCGAAATGGTGGGCGACGTACCAGTTCAGCGCGGCGCAACCAATGAAGAACACCGCCCAGGCCAGGTTGACGCGCTTCCAGACCGCATCCGGCATCACCAGGGCCTTCTGCGGAATGCGCTGCATCAGCACCCGGTCGCCGATGAGGTGGCTGAGCAGCAGCGCCAGGGCGAACACGCCATAGACCAGGCTGGGCTTGAGCTTGATGAAGGCCGGATCGTGCAGGGCGAGGGTGATGCCACCCAGCACTACTGACGCGATGGTGGCGACCAGGTGCGGCTTGTGCCAGCGACGGTCGATCAGCCAGTGGCCCAGCAGGGCGACGAAGGTCGAGACGATCAGGGCAACGGTGGCGACGTAGATGTCGCCGAAGTAATAGCCGGCGCCGATGGCGATCAGGGGCAGCAGGTCGAGCAGGGATTTCATCCGCGCATTATAGGTAGGCCCAGTAGCTGGGCCTACAATGGCGGATGCCCGCCGAATTCATCGAACTGCACCCGATCAACCCGCAAAAGCGCCTGCTGGCGCAGGCGGCCGAGCAACTGCGTCAGGGCGCGGTGATCGCCTATCCCACCGACTCCTGCTACGCCCTTGGCTGCCAGCTCGACGACAAGGCGGCGGCGGAGCGCCTGCGCCGCATCCGCGACTTCGACAAGCACCATCAATTCACCCTGGTCTGTCGTGATCTGTCCGAGATCGCGCACTACGCCAAGGTCGACAACTGGCAGTTCCGCATCCTCAAGCTGCTCACGCCAGGGCCCTACACCTTCATCCTGCCGGCCTCCAAGGATCTGCCCAAGCGGCTTAGCCACGAGAAGCGCAAGACCATCGGCATCCGCATCCCCGAGCATGTGGTGGCGCAGGCCCTGCTGGAGGCGCTGGGCGGGCCGCTGATTTCCTGCACCCTGCAGTTTCCGGGCGAGGAGCAGCCGGTCAGCGAGCCGCAGGATGCCGAGAAGCAGCTGCTGCACTCCGTCGATCTGGTGCTGGACGCCGGCAACTGCGGTCTGGAGCCGACCACGGTGATCGATCTGTCCGGTGATGCGGCGGTGCTGGTGCGTCAGGGGCGCGGCGACGTCTCCATGCTCGGGCTTTCGTAGGAGCGGGCTTGCCCGCGAGCTGTTCGCTACGCCATTGGGCCGAGGGGTCGGGGGCGAGCCCCCTCCTACAGAGGGACGCAAGAGGCGGCAGGTATAATGTCCGCCATGCCTGATCTCCTAATCCTCGCCCAGAAGCTGGCCGTCTGGGCGCTTCCCGTGCTGTTCGCGATCACCCTGCACGAGGTGGCGCATGGCTATGTCGCCCGCGAGCTGGGCGACAACACGGCGGCGGCGCAGGGGCGGCTGTCACTGAATCCCATCAAGCACGTCGACCCGGTCGGGACCATCCTGGTGCCCGCCATCCTGTTGCTGCTGGGCGGCTTCCTGTTCGGCTGGGCCAAGGCGGTGCCGGTCAACTACCGCAATCTCAAGAACCCCAAGCGCGACATGGCCATCGTCGCCATCGCCGGCCCGGCGGTGAATCTGGTGATGGCCCTGGGCTGGGCGCTGCTGCTGAAACTCGCGGTCGGCCAGGACCTCAGCGGTGGGCTGTGGTTGGGCGTCGCCCAGATGAGCGTCGCCGGCATCAGCATCAATCTGGTGCTGATGGTGCTCAACCTGCTGCCGATGCCGCCGCTCGACGGTGGCCGGGTCGCGGTGGGCCTGCTGCCGATGCGCCAGGCCATCGCGCTGTCGAAGATCGAGCCCTATGGCATGGTGATCCTCATCGTGCTGATGGCGACCGGCATCCTCAGCAAGATCCTCGGCCCGCTGGTGGGTCTGAGCCAGCAACTGATCCTGGGCCTGTTCGGCATCCAGGTCTAAAGACTTTCCTCATGGCCAACGCAAAGCCCATCGTCCTCTCGGGCATTCAGCCCTCCGGCAAGCTCACCATCGGCAACTACCTGGGTGCCCTGAAGAACTGGGTGCCACTGTCCGAGCGCTATAGCTGCTACTACATGCTGGTGGACCTGCACGCGATCACCGTGCGGCAGGACCCGGCCGTGCTGCGCGAGCGCTGCCACGAATTCCTGGCGCTCTACATCGCCTGTGGCCTCGACCCGGCCAGGAACACCCTGTTCGTGCAGAGCCATGTGCATGCCCACGCCCGCCTGGGCTGGATCCTCAACTGCTACACGCAGATGGGCGAGCTCAACCGCATGACCCAGTTCAAGGACAAGTCGGCCAAGCATGCCGACAACATCAATGCCGGCCTGTTCGACTATCCGGTGCTGATGGCGGCCGACATCCTGCTCTACCAGGCGCAGCAGGTGCCGGTCGGTGATGACCAGAAGCAGCATCTGGAGCTGACCCGTGACGTTGCCCAGCGCTTCAACGGCCTGTACGGCAAGGTCTTCACCATCCCAGAGCCGATGATCCCGCCGGTGGGCGCGCGCATCATGGGCCTGCAGGACCCGAACTCGAAGATGAGCAAGTCGGGCGAGGCCGAGACCGATGCCATTTATCTGCTGGATGCGCCGGACGTGGTCACCCGCAAGATCAAGCGCGCGGTTACCGATCTCGGCAGCGAGATCAAGTTCGATATTGCCGGCAAGCCCGGCGTCTCCAACCTGATGTCCATCCTGGGGGCGATCAAGGGCGAGAGCTTCGACAGCATCGAGCAGCGCTATGTCGGCAAGGGCTATGGCCACTTCAAGGCCGAAGTCGCCGAGGCGGTGGTCGAATGCCTGCGGCCGATCCAGGCGCATTACGCCGCGATCCGCGAGGACGTCGAGGGTCTCCGCCAGGTGCTGCGCGCCGGCGCCGATGCCGCCTCGGCACAGGCCGATGCGACGCTGCGGCAGGTGCACGAGGTACTCGGGTTCATACCGGAATGAGCGAGATCGAGTCCAGCCTCGCCGAGCTGCCCGCCGATCCGGCGCTCGCCGCGCACCCGGTCCGGGTGCATGGCCAGCTGCTGGACAAGATGCCGGACGATCTCTACATCCCGCCGGATGCGCTGGAGGTGGTACTGGAGGCCTTCGAAGGCCCGCTCGATCTCCTGCTGTACCTGATCCGCCGGCAGAATCTCGACATCCTCGACATTCCGGTGCTGGCGATCACCAAGCAGTACGTGCAGTACATCGCGCTGATGCAGAGCCTGCGCCTGGAACTGGCGGCCGAGTACCTGGTGATGGCCGCGCTGCTGGCCGAGATCAAGTCGCGCATGCTGCTGCCCAAGCCGGTGGCCGAGGTCGAGAGCGGCGAAGACCCGCGCATGGAGCTGGTGCGCCGGCTGCAGGAGTACGAACGCTTCAAGACCGCCGCCGAGAGCCTCGATGGTCTGCCGCGTCTCGGCCGCGACTGGCATCTGGCCTCGGCCAAGCCCGAGGAGATCAGGCTGGAGCGCTCGCTGCCGGTGCCGCAGCTGCGCGACCTGATGCTGGCGCTGCGCGAGGTGATCCAGCGCGCCGAGCTGTTCAGCCGGCACCAGATCGCGCGCGAGCCGCTATCGCTGCGGGAGCGCATGAGCCGGGTGCTGGAGCATGTGAAACTGAACGGTGCCTGCGAGCTGGTCGACCTGGTTGACCTGGCCGAGGGCAAGGCCGGCGTGGTGGTGGTGCTGCTGGCGATCCTGGAGCTGACCAAGCTGGCGCTGATCGACCTGGTGCAGGATGCCCCCTTCGCGCCGGTGCTGATCGACGTCGGCCATCCGCGCGAGGGCATGGACGCGGACGGCGAGTGGACTGAAGAGGCGAGTTACGAATGAACGAAACCGAAGATCAGCCCCAGCTCGAAGCGGCCGACGCATCTGAAACCCAGGCCGCCCCGACCCACGATCTGGAGCGTCTGTCGCGCCTGGTCGAAGCCCTGCTGCTGGCGGCCGACCAGCCGCTGAGCCTGGAGCAGCTGGTGAAGCTGCTGGCGCCGGACGCCCCCATCGGCCGCCGCGAACTGCGGCTGGCGCTGGAGCGGCTGGAACAGCGTCTGCTCGACGGTGCCGCCGAGCTGCGCGAGGTTGCCAGCGGCTGGCGCATCCAGGTCAAGGCCGACTACGCCGAAGTGGTCGCCCGGCTCTGGCAGGAAAAGCCGCCCAAGCTCACCCGCGCCCTGCTCGAAACCCTGGCGCTGATCTGCTACCGGCAGCCGATCACCCGTGGCGAGATCGAGGAGATTCGCGGCGTCGCGGTGTCGCCCAACATCCTCAAGACCCTGATCGAGCGCGGCTGGATCCGCGAGGTCGGCGTGCGCGAGACCCCCGGGCGCCCGAGCCTGTTCGGCACCGCGCCGCAGTTGCTGGACGATCTTGGCCTGCGCTCGCTGGACCAGCTGCCCTCGCTGCCGGAGATCAAGGACATGGAGCAGCTGGAAGCCGCTCTCAGCCGTCTCGCCGGTCAGCCGGTGGAACTGCCGGTGGCCGAGGCGGAAGCCGAAGCGCCCCCGGTGCTGGAAGCCGAGCTGCCGACGGACGCCAGGATTCACTGATTGCCGTACCACCGACCCGCTCACCGGGCCGGTTTCCTTTCGCGCCGTGAGGCGCCACGACCGAGCCGTCCCATGTCCGAACGCATCCAGAAATTCCTGTCCAATCTTGGCTACGGCTCGCGCCGGGAGGTCGAGGACTGGATCGTCGAGGGCCGCCTGATGGTCAATGGCGAGCCGGCCGAGATCGGCCAGAAGATCGACGAGACCGACGCCGTCAAGCTCGACGGCAAGCGGCTGTCGCTGAAGGGCGGCAACGAGCCCCTGAAGGTGCTGATCTACAAGAAGCGCACCGGCGAAATGGTCACCCGCGACGACCCGGAAGGCCGTCGTACCGTGTTCCGCAAGCTGCCGGAACTCGAAACCGGGCGCTGGATCGCGGTCGGCCGGCTCGACGTCAACACCTCCGGCCTGCTGCTGATGACCAATCACGGCGAGCTGGCGCGGCGGCTCATGCACCCCAGCTTCGAGCAGCGCCGCGAGTACGCGGTACGCGCGCTCGGCGAGCTGCCGGAAGGCTTCATGCAGCGGTTGCAGGCGGGGGTCCAGCTCGAAGACGGCCCGGCGCACTTCGAGTCGATCCGCTTCGGTGACAACGAGGTCGAGGACGACGAGTCGGACGGCGAGGGTGGTGGTGGTCGCGCCAACCATTGGTTCATCGTCACCATCGCCGAAGGTCGCCATCGCGAGGTGCGGCGCCTGTTCGAGTCCCAGGGCCTCAGCGTCAACCGGCTGATCCGCACCGCCTACGGGCCGATCAAGCTGGGGCGCGGCATCAAGAGCGGCAGCTACCGCGAAGCCACCAAGGACGAGATCGCCAAGCTGCTCGACGCGGTCAGCCTCGATCATCGCGAGGCGCTGCCGGAGCGGGTGCGTGAATCGCACCGGGCCAAGAGCGAGTTTTCGTCGGCGGCCAAGCCGCTGGTCAAGGCCGGCCCGCCGGAGAAATTCCGCTCCGGTGCCGAGGGCTGGAGCCGTGCCGACCGCGACGAGCGCAAGCTGGTCGAGCGCAACGAGCGTTTCGAGCGTGATCGCCCGGGCGTGCCGATGCGGCCCCCGCGCGCGGCCGCCCCCGCAGCGGCCGGCAAGCCGACGCCCTGGGGCAAGAAGCCGGCGGCGGCAGCCGGCGGCGAGCCGGAGCAGTTCAAGGCCCGGGGCTTCGGGGCCAAGTCCGAGCGCAGCTATGCCGAGCGTGGCGATACCGCCCCGCCGCCGCGGGGCCGCGCGGGCGCCGAAGGGCGTCCTTACGCCGCGCGGGCCAAGCCGGAGCGCGAAGCCCCCGGCGCCGCGCGGCCGCCGGCCGGCAAGCGCCCCTACGGTGAGCGTGCTGCCAGTCCCGAGCGCCCCGCTTTCAAGCCGCGCGCCGCGCGCGAGGAGGGCGCCAGTCGCCCGGCCTACGCCAAGAAGCCGTTTGGCGCCGCTCCGACCGGCGCTGCCGGCACCGGGCGCCCGGCCTACCAGCCGCGACCGGCGCGCGAGAACGGCGCCGCCACGCGTCCGGCCTATGCCAAGAAACCCTACGGCGAGCGTCCGGTGCGCAGCGGCTCGGGCGAGCGCCCGGCCTATCAGCCACGCACCGTGACTGGCGAGGCGGGTGCGCGGCCGGCCTACCCGAAGAAGCCTTACGGCGAGCGCGCGGCCGGGGGTGAGCGGCCGGCTTACAAGGCGCGTTCCGTGCGTGAGGGCGGCGCTGCTGAGCGTCCGGCCTTTGCCAAGAAACCCTGGGGTGAGCGTCCGGCCCCGGCCCGGGAGGCGGGCGAGCGGCCGAGCTTCAAACCGCGCGTGCGGCGCGAGGAGGCAGCGCCGCGACCGTCGGCGGAGCGCAAGCCCTACGGTTCGAAGCCGGCGGCGTCCGAGCGCCCGGCCTATCGTGCCGGCGCCAAGCCGGCGCCGGCACGCGGTGGCGCCAAGCCGGGCCAGCGCTATGCCGTGCGGGACGGCAAGGCGGTCAGCGGCAATGGCAAGCCCAAGCTGGCATTGCGGCGCCCGAAGGACGAGGACAAGGACAAGTAGAAGCCGCCGGATCTGACGCGGAAAGGGTTGGCGGCGGCGGATTCTTTTCGGCGCCGCTGTAAACCGTCGTCGGTGTGGGCCGTTGCGAGGTTAACTGACGATCAGTTCGGGTCTATCGAGATAGCCCGTTCCGGTCTCGGGACGAAGGGTAGCCCTGGCTGCCCTCTGGTCCACTCGCCCGAAGCTGCCCATGGCCACTGCCGCCCGCCCGCTGATCTTCCTGCATATCCCGAAAACCGGTGGCACCACGCTGTCGGCGGTCATCAGCCGGCACCACACCGGGGGCCAGACCTACGCCATCAAAGGCGCCGATATTCCGGGCGGCGTTGCCCGCCTGAAGGCGCTGCCGCCGGCGCAGGCGGCGGCGGTCCGCCTGCTCAAGGGCCACCAGTCCTTCGGCCTGCACGAGCACCTGGCGCCCGGCGCTCGCTACGTCGCCATGATCCGGCATCCGGTCGGCCGCATTGCCTCGCATTACAACTACATCCAGAACAGTCCCAGCCATGCCATGCATGCGCCCCTGCGGCAGAGTGGCTACACGCTGGCGCAGTACGCCGGCAGCCGCATGTTCCCGGAGCTCAACAACGGCCAGACCCGACTGCTGGCGGGCGTCTGGGACGATCGCGAACTCGGTGAGTCGGATCTGACGCGCGCCATCGCCAACATCGAGCAGCACTTTGTCTGGGTCGGCCTGATGGAACGCTTCGACGAGAGCCTGATCCAGCTCGGCCTGAATCTGGGCTGGCTGAATCTGCGCTATCAGAAGCGCAATGTCAGCGAGCGCGCCAGCACCCGTCTGATCGATGCGGCGGCACGTGCGGCGATCCTGGCCGAGAACCAGCTCGACCTGCGCCTGTACGAGTATGTGCAGGCCCGTTTCGACCGGGTATCGCCGCCCTATGCGGCAGCACGCCGCTGGGCCGCCGCGGGGCTGCGCTGCATCAATGGCGCGGCGGGACGTCTGTCGACGCTACGCGGCGGCCGGGTTTCGCCACCGCCTGCCAAACCCGAGACGGTAGGACTGAAGCCGCAGCGCGCAGGTCGCCCCTAGGGCGGAGGTATTGCTGCTACCGAAGGGTTCAGGCCCTAGAGCGCCTGGCCGCTGAGGCCACGGCTCTCGGCCGACAGCAGCCAGACCAGCCGCCGCGCGGCGGCATCGGGAGCCGGCGTTTCCTGCACGCCTTCACCGGCATAGCCCTTGACCCGGATCGCGGTGCGCATCGGCCCCGGATAGAAACTGTTGAAGCGCAGCTGCGGCTGGCTGAGCGCGCATTCCTGGGCCCAGGTCGCCGACATCGCCTCCAGCGCTGCCTTGGTGATGCCGTAGACGCCGTGATAGGGCTTGGGCGTCCGCCCGCCGCTGTCGGCGACGAAGACGATGCTGGCGTCGGCGGACTTCTCCAGCAGCGGCAGGCAGCTGCGGGTCAGCACGTAGGCGGCGGTGAGATTGGTCTGCACGCCGTCCATCCAGTCCTTGGGCGCCGGCTCGGCGAGCCGGGAAAAGCCCAGGAAGTGGGCGGCGCAATGCACCAGGCCGTCAAGGCGGCCGAATTCCTTCTCCAGGGTTTCGGCGACGCTGAGGTGATCGTTCCAGGTGGCGCCATTCAAGTTCAGCGGCACGATGCCCGGCTGCGGGCCGCCGGCTTTCTCGATGGCGTCGTAGGTCGCTTCCAGCTTCTTGATGGTGCGGCCGAGCAGGATCACGGTGGCGCCGGCCTTCGCGGCCTCGATGGCGGTGGCCTTGCCCAGGCCGTCGCCGGCGCCCGTGATCAGGATCACCCGGTCTTTCAGGCTGCCGGCAGACGGCTGGTAGTCAGCAGGAATAGCGGTCATCGAATCAGGTCCAGCAGGTCGAGCGGGCGGGCGATAGTGAGGTCGGCCTGCCAGGTGTGGATGGGGTGCGGACCCTCGTAGCCCCAGCCAGCGGCGACAGTGCGCATGCCGGCGGCGCGGCCGGCGACGATGTCGCGCAGGTCGTCACCGACGTACCAGCAGTCCGCAGAATTGAGGCCGGCGCGCTGGCAGGCGAGCAGCAGGCCGTCCGGCGCCGGCTTGGCATTCGGAACCTCGTCGGCACTGACCACGGCAGCGGCCCTCGCATCCAGCCCCAGTGCCGCCATCAGCGCCTCGGTGTAGCGCTTGGGCTTGTTGGTCATTACGCCCCAGCGGATGCCCTGTGCCTCGAAGCCGGCCAGCACCTGCTCGAAACCCTCGAACAGCGACGAGTGGTCGGCCAGGTGCAGGGCGTAGTGGGCGAGGAAGGCATCGCGGTGGCGCGGGAAGTCGGCGTGCTCGGGCGTGATGCCCAGCGCCATGCCGAGCAGGCCCCGCGCGCCGGCCGAAGCCGCCGGGCGGTAGCCGGCCAGCGGCAGCGGCGCCAGTCCCAGCGATTCGCGCACATGGTTGGCGGCGGCGCCCAGGTCGGGCGCGGTATCGACCAGGGTGCCGTCGAGATCGAACAGCACGCCGAGGGGACGGGGAAGGCTCATTCGGGCTTGCGGCAGTGCAGGAAGTAGTTGACGTCGATGTCGCTGCCGATGCGGCCCTGCTGGCTCAGCGGGTTGTAGCTCAGGCCCTTGATCTCGAGCGGCTCCAGGCCGGCGGCGCGGGCCCAGGCGGTGAGTTCGGAAGGCCGGATGAACTTGCTGTAGTCGTGGGTGCCGCGCGGCACCAGGTTCAGCAGGTACTCGGCGCCCAGCACCGCCAGCGCGAAGGCCTTGGGGTTGCGGTTGATGGTCGAGAGCACCACGGTGCCGCCGGGCCTCACGAGGGTCGCTATGGCTCGCAGCACGCTGGCCGGATCGGGCACGTGCTCGAGCATCTCCAGGCAGCAGACCAGGTCGTAGCTCGCGGGCGCTTCGGCGGCGAGCGCTTCGGCGCTGATCGAGCGGTAAGCCGCTTTGACACCGGATTCGAGGCCGTGCAGACGCGCGACTTCCAGCGCCTCGTCGGCGAGGTCGATGCCAGTCACCTCAGCGCCGCGCGCCGCCAGCGCCTCGGTCAGCAGGCCGCCGCCGCAGCCGACGTCGAGCGCGTGCTTGCCCTTCAGGCCGCCCGCGCATTTTTCGATGTAGGCGACCCTTGGCGGATTTATATGGTGCAGGGCGCGCATCGGCCCCTTGGGGTCCCACCAGGTCGCGGCCTGTTTCTGGAAATTGGCGATTTCGCCTGGATCGACGTTGAGACTGCTCATGGCATTCCGTAAGCGCGTTCGACTTTCGCGACGCGCAATTCATAGTGCTGGTACCAGCGCTCGCGGCCCTGGCGGCGGGCCTCGCTGTGATCCAGTTGCTGCTTCCAGGCCAGGATCGCGGCCTCGCTGTCCCAGTAGGAGACGGTGATGCCGAAGCCGTCCTCCCCGCGCGTGCTCTCGATGCCGAGATAGCCGGGCTGCTGTTGCGCCAGTTCCACCATGCGCGCTGCGGTCGCGCCATAGTTTTGGCCGTCGCCCGGTGTGCGCAGGGCGCTGAAGATCACCGCGTAGTAGGGCGGCTTGGGCAGCTTCGCGAACTGTGGGGCGCCACCGCTCATGGCCGCAGCTTGGCCGCCCACTCGCGCGCCCGGGCGCGCAGGGCCGCTTCGTCCAGGGTGGTCAGCAGGCCGCCGCGCAGCAGCGCCCTGCCGGCGACGTAGACATCGGTCACCTGGCGGCTGTTGACGGCATAGGCCAACTGCGACAGCAGGTGGTAGACCGGCTGGGTGTTGAGCGCGTCGAGATCGACGGCGATGAAGTCGGCCTGCTTGCCGGGCAGCAGTGAGCCGATGCGCTCGTCCAGGCCCAGCGCCTTCGCACCATTGAGGGTGGCCATCTGCAGGGCCTGCGCGGCCGGCAGGGCCTCGGCGTCGCCGGCCACCGCCTTGGCCAGCAGGGCGGCGGTCTTCAGCTCGCCGAACAGGTCGAGGTCGTTGTTGCTGGCGGCGCCATCGGTGCCGAGCGCGACGTTGACTCCGGCCTTGAGCAGCCGGGCGACCGGGCAGAAGCCGCTGGCGAGCTTGAGATTGCTCTCCGGGCAGTGGGCGACGTGGACGCCGAATTCGGCGGCCTCGGCGATCTCTGCCTCGGTCAGCTGGGTCATGTGCACGGCGAGGAAGTCGGGGCCGAGCAGGTCCAGCTCCTTTAGCCGCTGCCAGGGGCGCTTGCCGGTGGCCTGCACCGCCATCGCCACCTCGCCAGCAGTCTCGTGCACGTGCATGTGGATGCCGATGCCCAGCTCGTTGGCGTAGGCGCGGATCTTGGTCAGCGGCGCATCGCTCACCGTGTAGGGCGCGTGCGGGCCGAACATTGTGGTGATCAGCCCACCGTATTTGCTGTCGCCCTTGAGCGCGTCGTGCAGCTCCAGGCCCTTGTGGATGTACTCGTCGGCGTTGGCGGCCCAGGCGGTGGGGAAGTCCAGCACGATCAGGTTGGCGACCGCGCGCATGCCGGCGGCGGCGAAGGCCTCGGCGCTGGCATCCGGGAAGAAATACATGTCGTTGGCGCAGGTGACGCCGCCCCGGATCAGCTCGGCGGCCGCCAGCGACACCCCATCGCGGCAGAAGGCCGGCGACACGTGCGCGCTCTCGGCCGGCCAGATGTGCTCCTGCAGCCAGGTCATCAGCGGCAGGTCGTCGGCGATGCCGCGCAGCAGCGACATTGCCGCGTGCGTGTGGGCATTGACCAGGCCGGGCATGACGGCGTGGCGGTCCAGACGCAGGGTCTCGGTCGCGGTGTAGCGCTGCGCCGCCTCGGCGGCCGGCAGCAGGGCCAGGATCTTGCCCTGGTGAACCGCGAGCGCGTGCTGTTCCAACACCAGGCCGGCGGGCTCGATGGGCAGCAGCCAGCGGGGGAGGACGAGCAGGTCGATGGTCTGCGGCTGCATGGCGGCGCGGTTGGGTTCGTAGATGTCATGACGGCGCGAGGCGGATGACCGACAATCCGCGCCCTCTCATTGCCGCCATTTTAAGGCCAAGCTCCATGTCATCTGTCGTGCAGCCCATCGTCTGGGCCAAAGACCGCCTGCAATTGCTCGATCAGCGGGTTTTGCCGCACGCGGTGGTGATGCTCGATTGTCACAGCGCCGCCGAGGTGGCGAAGGGCATCCACGACATGGCGGTGCGTGGCGCCCCGGCCATCGGCATTGCTGCCGCCTACGGTCTGGTGCTGGACGCCCAGCAGGGCCTGGACTACGACTCCGCCGAGCGGGTGCTGGCCGAGTCACGGCCGACGGCCGTGAACCTGCGCTGGGCGCTGGAGCGCATGCGCCGGGTCCAGCCGCGCGACGCCGCCAGCTTGCTGGCGGAGGCGACCGCCATCCACGCCGAGGATCTGGCCCAGAACCTGCGCATGGGCGAACTGGGCGCTGCCCTGCTGCCCCTGGCGGCGACGGTGATAACCCACTGCAACACCGGTGCGCTGGCCACCGGCGGCCACGGCACCGCCCTGGGTGTGATCCGCTCGGCCCATGCCGCCGGCAGGCTGAAGCTGGCCTACAACACCGAGACCCGCCCCTGGCTACAGGGCGCGCGGCTTACCGCGTTCGAACTGGCGCAGGAAGGCATCCCCGGCAAGCTGCTGGCCGATGGCGCGGCGGCGCACCTGATGAGTTCGGAGTCGATCGACTGGGTGATCGTCGGCGCCGACCGCATCGCCGCCAACGGCGACACCGCCAACAAGATCGGTACCTATGCGCTGGCCCTGGCCGCCAGGGCGCATGGGGTGAAGTTCATGGTGGTGGCGCCGAGTGGCACGTTCGATCTCAGCTGCCCGAACGGCGGGGCGATCCCCATCGAGGAGCGCTCGGCGCGCGAGCTGACCGAGTTCCGGGGTACCGCCATCGCACCGGGGGGCTACGCCGCCTACAACCCGGTGTTCGATGTGACGCCTGCGGCCCTGATCGACGCCATCGTCTGCGAGCGCGGCGTGATCGAGCAGCCGGATGCGGCGAAGATCGCCGCCCTGCTGGGCTGACGTGCAGCCGCACGCAAGGTTAGCGCCGCCGCTTCGCAGCCGGTAAGGTGCGCGCCATGACTGTCCTGACCCTGTCCGAACTCGCCACCCGCTTCGACCTGGAGCTGGTGGGTGATGGCGCTACCGCCATCACCGGTCTTTGTGAACTGAGCCCCGGCGAGCCCGGCAAGCTGGGCTTCCTGTCCAGTCCGCAGTACCGCAACCTCCTGGTCAGTACCCGCGCCGCCGTGGTGGTGGGAAAGCGCGACGCATCAGCGCTCACTACCCCGGGCCTGGTGGCGCGTGATCCGAGTCTGGCGTTTGCCCGCATTGCGCGGCTGTTTGATGGCTCGCGGGTTTTCCGGCCCGGCGTCGATGCCAGCGCCAGCATCGATGCCTCTGCGCAGCTGGGTGATGGTGTCCACGTCGGTCCGCGTACCGTGATCGAGGCCGGAGTGACGGTGGCCGAGGGCTGCTACATCGGACCGGGCTGCATCCTGCGGACCGGCTCCAGCCTGGGGGCCGGCTCGCGGCTGGAAGCTGCGGTGACCATCTGCGAGCGGGTGCGCATCGGCGCACGCGCGCTGATCCAGCCCGGTGCCGTGATCGGCGCGCGCGGCTTCGGCAATGTCCGCCTGCCCGACGGTTCCTGGGAGGAAATGCCGCAGCTCGGCACCGTGGTGATCGGTGACGATGTCGAGGTCGGCGCCAGCACTACCATCGACCGCGGCGCGCTGGGCGATACCCTGATCGGCAATGGCGTGCGACTCGATAACCAGATCCAGATTGCCCACAACTGCGTGATCGGCGAGCACACCGCCATTGCCGGGTCGGCGGGCCTTGCCGGTTCCACCACCATTGGCAGGCGCTGCCTGGTCGGTGGCGCCGTCAACATCGGCGGACATCTGCACATTGCCGACGACGTGATCCTGTTGGGACGGACGATGGTGACCGGCTCGATCAGCGAGGCTGGCGTCTATGGCTCGGGCCTGCCGCATGCGCCGGCCCGCGAATGGCGCAAGACCGTGGCGCGCATCCGGCGGCTGGACAAGTTGATGGAGCGCGTGAAGCATCTGGAGCAGTTGCTGGACGTAAAGGCGCAGGAGAGCGCCGAACCCGAATCAGGAAACGACAACTAGAACGAAGATGAGCAAGACCACTTTCGATATCCGCGAAATCATGCGGCTGCTGACGCACCGCTATCCCTTTCTGCTGGTGGACCGCATTACCAGTTACGAAAAACAGAAGACCCTGACGGCGATCAAGAACGTCACCTTCAATGAGCCCTTCTTCCCAGGCCATTTTCCCGAGCTGCCGACCATGCCGGGCGTGCTGATGCTGGAAGCCCTGGCCCAGGCCTGCGGCCTGCTGGCGGTGCTCGACAGCGGCGTGCGTCCGGAGTCCGGCTTCATCCTCTATTTCGCCGGCATCGACGAGGCCCGTTTCAAGCGGCCGGTGATCCCCGGCGACCAGCTGCTGCTCAGCGTCGCGCTCGACAAGCAGAAGCGCCACGTCTGGAAATTCAAAACGCAGGCAAGCGTCGATGGCGAGCTGGCCTGCGAGGCACTGATGACCTGCGTGCTCAAGCACCCGGACGACAACCGGACCTTCGTGGCTGCGGAGAAGGCGGAATGAGCGAGGCGGTACGCATACACCCGACGGCCATCATCGATCCCAGGGCCGAGCTGCACGAATCGGTGCAGGTGGGTCCCTACTCGATCATCGGTGCCGGGGTCGAGATCGGTGAGGGCAGCTGGATTGGCCCGCATGTGGTGCTCAGCGGACCCCTGAAGCTGGGTCAGCGCAACAAGGTCTACCAGTTCGCCAGCGTCGGCGAGCTGTCGCAGGACAAGACCGCCACCGAAGATCAGCCCACCAGCACGGTAATCGGCGACGACAACATCATCCGCGAGTACGTCAGCATCCAGCGCGGCACCATGAAGGAGTACGACACCAAGCGCGGCGAGACCCGCATCGGTGATCGCAACCTGATCATGAATTACTGCCACGTCGCTCACGACTGCCTGATCGGCAGCGACACCATCTTTGCCAACAACGCCAGCCTCGCCGGCCATGTCGAGATCGGCGACTGGGTGATCCTCGGCGGCTACACCCTGGTCTACCAGTTCTGCCGCATCGGGCCGCATGCCTTCACCGCCTACGGCGCCGGCCTGTCGGGCGACGTGCCGCCGTTCGTGATGGTGCAGGGCACGCCCGCCGACGCCCGCGCCATCAACAAGGAGGGCCTGCGCCGGCGCGGCTTCAGCGCCGAGCAGATCGAGCCGATCGAAGAGGCCTTCAAACTGATCTACCGCTCCGGCAAGGTGATGGCCGAGGTCAAGGCGGAGTTGGCGCAGATGGCCGAGCACTCCGAGCACGTGCGGCTGATGTCCGAGTTCATCAACTCGGGCAAGCGGCCCTTGGCGAGAGGGTGAGCCGGGGCGGTAGCGAACAGCCAGTGGCTGTTCGCCCGGCGAACGCCCGCACATGGATGTGCGGGGCGGGGTTAGCGTGGTGCGCTGAAGTCGCGCCATGGACGGCCTGCTTTGGCTAACGAAGCCCCCCACTTCGCCCTCATCGCCGGCGAACTCTCCGGCGACATCCTCGGCGCAGCCTTGATCCGCGCCCTGCGCCAGCGGTATCCCCAGGCCCGCTTCAGCGGCCTGACCGGTCCGCGCATGCTGGCGGAGGGCTGCGAGTCGGTGGGCAGTATCGAGGCGCTGTCGCTGATGGGGATTGCCGAGGTGCTGCCGGCGATTCCGCGCCTGATGCGGCTGCGCGCCGCGCTGGTCGAGCGCTATGCCCGCGAGCGGCCGGAGGTGCTGATCGGCATCGACGCGCCCGACTTCAATCTCGGCCTGGAGCGGCGCCTGCGCGAGCGGGGCCTGAAGACCGTGCACATGGTCAGCCCCAGCGTCTGGGCCTGGCGCGAGGGGCGGGTGCACGGCATCGCGAAATCGGTCGATCTGATGCTCTGCCTGTTTCCCTTCGAGCCGGCCTTCTACGCGAAGCATTCGGTGCGCGCCGCCTACGTTGGGCATCCGCTGGCGGACCAGCTCGACGATACGCTGAGTCCCGCCGCCGGCCGCGCCGCCCTGGGCCTGCCGGAGCGGCCGACGTTGGCGGTACTGCCGGGCAGTCGGGGTGGCGAGGTCGGCCGCCTGGCGGTTCCCTACGCCCAGGCAGCCGCGCGTCTGGCGGTCGAATTTCCGGATCTGCAATTTGTCACTCCCGTCGCCAAGCCCAGCCTGCGGCCGCTGATGGAGGCCGCGCTACGCGAGCACGCACCGGGGCTCCGCTGGACCCTGCTCGACGGCCAGTCGCGTCATGCCATGCAGGCGGCCGACGCGGTGCTGCTGGCCAGCGGCACCGCCACCCTGGAATGCCTGCTGCTGGGCCGGGCCATGGTTGCGGGCTATCGAGTCGCGCCATTCACCGCCTGGTTGCTGCGGCGGCTGGTCAAGATCCATCACGCCAGCCTGCCGAACCTGCTGTGTGAACGGCCGGTGGTGACCGAATGCCTGCAGGAAGACTGCACGCCTGAGAATCTGGTTGCGGCGCTGCGACCGCTGCTGGTCGATCCGGCTGCGCGAAACGCGCAGACGGCTGCGTTCTCGGCGGTTCGTCAGGAATTGAAGCGCGACGCGGGAATGCTGGCAGCACAAGCGATTTCGGACTTGCTGGGCAACTGATTCAGCCTCGCCGGCAAGTCAAGACTCCCCAAGCAAGCCGGTTCCGGGCACCCTAGCTCCATGTACGAACTGATCGCAGGCGTGGACGAGGCAGGGCGCGGCTGCCTGGCGGGCCCGGTCTACGCGGCAGCGGTCGTCCTGCCGGCCGATCACGGCCTGCGCGGGCTCAATGACTCCAAGCAGTTGTCGCCCGCCGCGCGTGAAAAGCTGTTCCCGCAGATTCAGTCGCGGGCGCTGGCCTGGGCGATTGGCACGGCGAGCGTCGAAGAGATCGACCGACACAACATCCTGCAGGCGAATTTCCTGGCGATGCGCCGTGCGATTGCCGGCTTGGGCCTGGTGCCGACGCGTTGCCGGGTCGACGGCAACCAGAACCCGCGGCTGGACCTGCCGACCGAACTGGTCATCGGTGGCGATGCTATCCATGCCGAGATCATGGCGGCCAGCATCCTCGCGAAGGTCGCTCGTGATCGTCATTTGCGGGAACTGGATCGACTGTATCCGGGCTACGGCTTCGCGCTCCACAAGGGCTATGGCACTGCCGTGCATCTCGCCGCGCTGCGTCGCCTCGGCCCCTGTGCCGAGCACCGCATGAGCTTCGCGCCCTGCGCGCAGACCGTGCTGGCGCTGGAGGAGGCGGCTGCATGAGTTTCGTCCACCTCCGCGTCCATACCGAGTACTCGCTCACCGACAGCATCGTTCGGGTCGAGCCGCCCAAGCGCAAGGGGGGTGGCCAGGGTGCGACGCTGACCTCGGCGGCGAAGGAGCTGAAGCTGCCAGCGCTGGCGGTCACCGACCGCAACAATCTTTTTGCGATGGTGAAGTTCTACAAGGCAGCCGAGAGTGCGGGCGTCAAGCCGGTGGCCGGCGCCGATGTGCTGATCGAGGAACGAGGCAAGGACGAGGGCGCCGAGCGCCTGACCCTGTTGGTGCAGAACGAGGCCGGTTACCTCAATCTCGCGGCGCTGTTGTCGCGCGCCTATGCCGAGGGCCAGCAACGCGAGGGTGCGGTGATCCGGCGCGACTGGCTGCGCGAGCGCAGCGGTGGCCTGATCGCCTTGACCGGCCGCGACGGCAGCCTGGCCCGGGCGCTGCTGGCCGATGCGCTGGAACTGGCCGAGACCATCCGCGCCGAATGGCAGGCCCTGTTCCCGGAACGCCTGTACCTGGAAGTGAGCCGTTGCGGCCGGCCGGGCGAGGAAGACTGGGTCGAGATCGCGGCGCTCTACGCCCGTCACTGCGGGCTGCCGCTGGTGGCGACCAATGACGTGCGCTTTCTGCGGCGGGATGAATTCGACGCCCACGAGGCGCGTGTCTGCATCGCCACCGGCCGCATGCTGGCCGATGACAAGCGTCCCAAGGACACCACGCCCGAGCAGTATCTGAAGTCGGCGGAGGAAATGCGGGCGCTGTTCGCCGACCTGCCGGAAGCGGTCGAGAACACGCTCGAGATCGCCCGGCGTTGCACGCTGACGCTCAAGTTCGGCACCTACCACCTGCCCAACTTCCCGGTGCCGGCCGAGCACACGCCGGACAGCTTCCTGGAGCAGGAGGCGAAGGCCGGCCTCGAATGGCGCCTGAGCCAGATCAAACCGGCGCGACCGCTGCAGGAGTACCGCGACCGCCTCGATTTCGAGATCGGCATCATCAAGAAGATGGGCTTCGCCGGTTACTTCCTGACCGTGTCGGACTTCATCCAATGGGCCAAGGACCACGGCTGTCCGGTAGGGCCGGGACGCGGTTCGGGCGCCGGCTCCCTGGTCGCCTACTCGCTCAAGATAACCGATCTCGATCCGCTGCCCTACGACCTGCTGTTCGAGCGCTTCCTGAATCCCGAGCGCGTCTCCATGCCCGACTTCGACGTCGATTTCTGCATGGACAACCGCGACCGGGTGATCCAGTACGTCGCCGACAAGTTCGGCCGCGACTACGTCGGCCAGATCGTCACCTACGCGACCATGGCGGCGCGCGGCGTGGTGCGCGATGTCACCCGCATCATGGGCCATGGCTTTGGTTTCGGAGATCGGCTGGCCAAGCTCATTCCGGGTCTGCCCGGCACTACGCTGGCGGACGCCATCGAGGAGAACCCGGAGCTAAAAAAGGCGTACGAGGAAGAGGAGGACAGCCGCGCGGTACTCGACATGGCGCTGGCCCTGGAAGGCGTCACCCGCGGCGTCGGCGTGCATGCCGGCGGCGTGGTGATCGCGCCCCGGCCGCTGTCCTGCTACACACCGCTGTACTGCGAATCCGACGGCAGCGGCGTTCGCACGCAGTTCGACATGAAGGACCTCGAAACGATTGGCCTGGTGAAGTTCGACTTCCTGGGGCTGAAGACGCTGACCATCATCGAGGAGGCGGTCAACAACATCGCCCTGCGCGGCCAGCCGAAGATCGACGTGCTGAGCCTGCCGCTCGACGACGCCAAGACCTATCGGGAGGTCTATCAGAAGGGCCAGTGCGGCGCGGTGTTCCAGATGGAATCACCGGGCATGCAGAAGGCCAGTCTTGACCTCAAGCCGGACTGCTTCGAGGACATCATCGCCCTGGTGTCGCTCTACCGCCCGGGACCGATGGAGAACATCCCGGAGTTCTGCAAGCGCAAGCGCGGCGAGATCAAGGTCGAGTACCTGCATCCGGAAATGGAGCCGGTGCTCAAGCCCACCTACGGCATCTTCGTCTACCAGGAACAGGTGATGCAGATGTCGCAGCGCCTGGCCGGCTACAGCCTGGGTGGTGCCGACCTCTTGCGCCGCGCCATGGGCAAGAAGATCAAGGCGGAGATGGAGAAACAACGCGAGATCTTCACCACCGGCGCCATCGGCCGTGGCGTCGATACCGAGGTGGCGACCAAGGTATTCGACCTGATGGCGAAGTTCGCGGACTACGGCTTCAACAAGTCGCACGCCGCCGCCTATGCACTGGTCAGTTACCAGACCGCCTGGCTCAAGACCCATCATCCGGCCGAGTTCATGGCGGCGGTGATGTCCTGCGAAATGGCGCACACGGAAGCCATCGTCGGCTTCCGTGACGAGGCCATTCGCATGGGGCTGAAAGTGCTGCCGCCGGACGTCAACCAGTCGCGCTATCGCTTCACCGTGCCCGGGCCGCGCTCGGTGCGTCACGGCCTCGGCGCCATCAAGGGGGTGGGCGAGGGTGCCGTCGAGGGCATCGTCGCCGAGCGCGACGCGCACGGTCCGTTCGTCGACCTGTTCGATTTCTGCCGCCGCATCGACACCCGGCGCTGCAACAAGAAGGTGATGGAGGCGCTGATCTTCTCGGGTGCGCTCGATAGCCTCGGGCTCAACCGCGCCTCGCTGATGAAGACCCTGCCCAAGGCCCTGCAGCTGGCGGAGCGGGCGGCGGCCTCGGCCAGCAGCGGCCAGAACGAGCTGTTCGGGCTGGGTTCGTCGCAACCCAAGATCAGCGAGCGGGTGCAGGCCGACCAGGTCATGGAATGGAATCTGGGCGAGCGTCTGCAGCGCGAGATCGAAACGCTCGGCTTCTATCTGTCCGGTCACCCGATGGAGACCTCGAAGGAGCTGATCGACCAGGTCTGCTCCGGCAAGCTGGGCGAGATGCTCGCCAACCTGCCGCCGCCAGCGCCGGTGGGTGCCGACGGCAAGCCCAAGTGGCAGCCGCGTACCAAGCATCTGTTCGCCGCCTGGGTCGACGACATCCGCTTCTTCAAGCCCAAGGAAGAAGGTGGTCGCGCCAGCTACAAGCTGACGCTGTCCGATGCCGGCGGCAGCCTTGCGACCTGGATCGATGCCGACAAGTGGCCGAAATTTGCCCCCTTCATCAAGGCCGACACCCTGGTGTTCGTGCTGGGTGAGCTGGGCCGCTCGCAACCTCGCGAGGGCCGGGAGTCCGAGCCCCGGCTTTTCAATCCGGACTTTTTCGCGCCGGGGACCGTCATGAACGAGTACGCCCAGCGCATCAGCCTGCGCTGGCTGCGCCGGCCGGCGGCCGAAGTGCTGGCCCTGAAAGCCCTGTTGCTGCCCTACAAGGACCCCGTGGGGGTGCCGGTAACGGTCGAGTACCTGGGAGTTTCGGCCACCGCGGTGCTGGAATTCCCGCCGGACTGGCGCCTGAAGGTCGATACGAATAGCCTTGCGGCATTGCAACAATTCCTTCCGGGCGATTGCGTTAAAGTGCAATACCGACGGTATCAGCCCCCGGTGCAGGAACGCCGCTTTGATCGCGCGTTCGCCGGAGGCGGTGGAGACGACGAATGAACCTGAACTATCTCGATTTCGAACAGCCGATTGCGGACCTGCAGCAGAAGATCGAAGAACTTCGGTTCGCGACCCAGGGCAGCGAGGTCAACCTCACCGCCGAGATCGCGGCGCTGGAAGGCAAGATCGTCCAGCTCACCGAGCAGATCTTCAGCAATCTTACGCCCTGGCAGGTCGCGCAATTGGCCCGCCACCCGCAGCGCCCCTACGCGCTCGACTACATCAATGGCATCTTCACCGAGTGGGAAGAGCTGCACGGCGACCGCCACTATTCCGACGACCCGGCCATCGTCGCTGGTGTCGCCCGTCTCGACGGTCGCGCCTGCGTGGTGATCGGCCAGCAGAAGGGCCGCGATGCCAAGGAGCGGGTGCACCGCAACTTCGGCATGCCGCGCCCCGAGG
>JAUYNO010000092.1 GCA_030696045.1 Stagnimonas sp.
TCAGGAAAGCTTCAGCGACGGCCCGATCGCCAGCACCGCTGCATCGACCCAGGATCGACTGTTCGCCTATCCAACCACAAAAGCCTACGACGCAGTGCAGTTCTCGCTGGAGCTGAGCCGCCCGGCCAGCCTGGAAGACAGTCCGAGTTTCAAGATCTACGAGTTCTGCGGCTGAGTCTTCGACTCACTCCAGCCGGAAGCGGCGGGTGCGGTGCCCGGTCGTGAGCACCGCGCCACCGACCCGCTCCAGCAGGTAGGCATCCCAGGCCTTCTCGTAGGCGCGATAGGTGCGCTCGCCTTCATGGCGCCGGATCGCCTCGCGGCCACGCCGGTCCAGGTAGACCAGGGCGCAGCCCTGGTGATCGTGCTGACGGCGGCCGTAGCGGCGGATCAGGGCCAGCGCGGCGGCCGGCAGGCCGCGCTGCTGCATACGCACCCGCGCGTGCAGGCTGAGCAGGAGGGGGTCGGCAGACAGGGACATGGCGATCTCCGGCTTGGGTTCGGGAGCGCCATGCTGTGGCGGCACCGTCTCAGGCGGTGAGACGGCCCCGGCCGATCATCCGCCGGTGGTGCCGTACTGGCCGAGCAGCGCCCGCGCCGCCGCGATCACGGCCGCCCTCAGCTCGGGCGGATCCAGCACCTCGACATCGGCGCCGAGCTTGAGGATTTCCATCTGCAGCTCGACCGCCGAGGAGTAGGGCACGCGCAGGCTGATGCGGCCGTCCTTGCCCAGGCGCAGGCTTTGCTCCGGGTGCCAGACCTCGTCACGAACCCAGCGACTGCGCTCGACCGTGAAGCGCAACTCGGCCCAGCGCCGCTCCCGGGCGCCGAAGATGCCGTAGCTGGAGCCGAGCGCGGCGGTGAGTTGCTTGTCGCCCACTTCGTGGCAGGGCGCATCCAGCAGCCGCACCTCGCGCAGGCCGTCGACTGCGAAGCTGCGCGGCCCGCCGCGCAGATGGCACCAGGCATCGACATACCAGTTGCCGCGATAGTGAATCAGTCGCTGCGGCGAGATGGCGCGCTCGGTGGTCTCGTCGGTGCTGCGCGCCCAATAGCGCACCTGCGCCTGCCGGCGTTCGACCAGGGCCTTGGCAATGGGAGCGAAGGACTCGCTGGCGGCGATCCGCTGGCCGGGGGTGAGGATGCGCACCCGCTTGCGCAGCTCGGTGAAGGCAGTCGAGGAATCACCGAGCAGCTGCTCCAGCTTGCCGCGCAGTGCCGCCACCGACTCCGCCAACAGGCCGGAGCCCATCTGCTCCAGCAGGGTATGCATGGTCAGCAGGGCGTGCAGTTCCTCGGCGGAAAACCACAGGCCCGGCAACTCGAAGCCGCTGCCGCCGGCGACATAGCGATAGCCGTTCTCGGCTTTGTCGTACTCGATGGGCGCACGATGGCGGTCGCGCAGGTATTCGATGTCGCGCATGAAGGTGGCGCGCGAGACTTCCAGCTGGTCGAGGAAGCGCTGCGTTGGCACGCAGCCGCCGGCCTTCAGCAGGCGGTGGATTTCGTGAAAGCGCTCGCCGCGTTCCATCGTGGTTCGGAGTGGTTTCGAAGCGCCGGTGGCCGACCGGTGGCGGCTTGCGTCTCACGGGCTGAGATGCAGCCTCGCCAGTCTAGCGGCACGCCCAGCCACCCCGAGATCGCCGCCATGTCTGCCCTTGCCATCCGCCTACCCGAATTGCTCCCCAGCTTCCGCCCGACCGACTTGCGCAGTCGGCGGACGATGCCGCGACCGGAGCTGCTGCTGCCCCGTCGTATTGCAGACGCGCGCCCCGCCGCCAGTGCCGGCGAGCCGGTCGGCGTCGCTTGGGCGGTGGGCCAGAACCAGACCCTGCACTGGTGTTGGGCCGAGACGCCGGCGCTGTTGCTGCGCCGGCTGGCGCGGGAGATTCCAGCGCAGGTGCTGCGCTTCTCCGAGGCCGGCCACGGTCTGGGTATCCTGCTGCGGGTGGCTGCCGACGAACTCGATGCGCGCGGCGTGGCCGATCCCAGCCGCATCCTCGCGCTCGCCGCCAAGCTGCGGCCCTGGGTGTGCCTGCGCTGGTGCGGCAGCCAGGCCGAGCTGCGCCAGGGGCAGGGTGCGTTCGCGGCCGGCTATGTCAATGCGTTTCTCGGCTGGGATGGCGCCGTCGAGGATGACTTCCAGCCGGAGGTGCCGAGCTATCGGTTGGCGGAATTCCTCGCCTTGGTGAGCACGCAATAGAGGTACGAGTTCCCCTCCCCCTTGCGGGGAGGGGTTAGGGGAGGGGGCGCTCGCCAACAAGTGCGCCCTTCGCTTCGAAGCGCCCCCTTCCCTTAGTCCCTCCCCGCAAGGGGGAGGGGAAACAAAGCGCCGAGGTTTCGATATTCGCCTACGAGATCAGACCGTTTCCGCCGCCAGCCGCCGCAACGCCTCGGCGCTGGCCGCGTCGGCCGGGAAGGAGCTTTCCACCCGCAGTTCGTCGGTGGTGACATCCTGCGGGGTGCCGAAGGTGGAGCAGAGAGTGAACAGCCGCACCCGGAAATCGCCTTCCGGCGCGGCATAGTCGAGCGCCACCACCGGCGGCAACACCTCGCCCGGTGCGGGCTCGCGCAGCAGCGCGCTGACGCCCGGATACTCGACCAGCTGCGCGACCAGCCGGCCCAGCGACTCGCGGCCGGTGGCGGCTTCCTCGCGGCGCACCCGCGCCAGCACCAGGGGCGCGGCCTCGTGCCAGTTGGCGATGCAGGGGCGCAGGCCCTGCGGGTGCAGCATCGAATGCAGGATGTTGTTGCCGCGCTCGCGGCCCAGCTCGCGCCGGTAATCCTCGGCGCGGCTGCCAATCAGCCGCCGCATCAGGCGCTTCATCGCGATGTTCTGGCGCAGGATGTTCCAGTCGCGATCCATCACCAGCGCCGGGTTGGGCTCGTGGTAGCGCAACATCATCTCCACCGCCTCGTAGACGGCGCGCATGGCCGGGTCGTCGAGCGTGCGGGTGGGGTAGACCGGCGCGAAGCCGGCGGCGGTGAGCAGGCCGTTGCGCTCGTACAGCGGCAGGTCCAGCACCGCGCCCAGGGTCAGCACCATCGCCCGGCTCGGGCGGGTGCGGCCGACTTCCAGATAGGCCAGGTGCTTCTGAGAAATTTCGCAGGCCATGGCCAGCTGCATCTGCGAGATTTTTCGGGCGTTGCGCCAGCGCGCCAGCTGTTGGGCGAAGGCGGGGCGGTCGGCGCGCAGGGGGCTGGGCGCGGTGGCAAGGGCAGCGGCAGTAGGCATGGGGACCTCCTCAGGGCTGGTCGGGCGGGATCGGCCCAGTCTGGCTGGCGCCGACCTTCCGGCAACTACCTTACAGGTGTTTGATACCGATTGGTATGTGACCGCATGGTAACACCACGGATTTCTCCGTGACCGTATGCCAGGAGGCTACGCCATGAACATCTCCACCCTGCTGTCCTCGGCCCTGGTGGCCGCTGCTCTCGCCGCCGCCGCGCTGCCGGCCTCGGCGGCCCCCCACTCGGATGCCTCAGTTGCGCCGCTGCGCAGCACCGGCCCCGGCTCGGCTTGGCCGCGACCCTCGCTGCGCTGCGTCGGCAGCGAAGCGCCGACTGTAGTGTTCGATACCAGTGGCGAGTCGCTGGGGCTGTGGAACCGGGTGGTGCCGCTGCTGAGCACGCAGAGCCGGGTCTGTGTCTGGAACGTCGGTGCGCCGGCCATTCCGGACAGCGACGCGGTCGCCTTGCACGCCGCGCTGCAACAGGCTGGTGAGCGTCCGCCCTACCTGCGTGTGGTGCACGGCCTCGGCGGCCCGCGTGCTGCCGCCTTCGCGGCGCGCTACCCGCAAGAGGTGCTCGGCCTGGCCCTGGTTGATGTGTCGGGGCTGAGCGCCCCGCGTGAGCTGCCAGACGACCTGCTGCTCGCCGTAGTGTCCTCGACCGTCCCCGCCGAGTCGGCGCGCGGCCAGCTGCTCGACGTGAGCTGGCAGAGCCGCCAGGCCGCCATCGCCGGCCTGAGCACCCAGAGCTTTCACTTCGTCGGCGACAACCAGCGTGGCCTGCTGCCCGAGCGCGATCCGGAAACCGTCGCCACCGCCATCGACTGGCTGCGCCGGCAGGTGCGGCTCGCCGCCACTGCCAGCGACGTCGAATAGCTCAGCCCTTGGCCGGCGGCATCGCCCGCCGGCCTTTTCCATTGCCCGAGATGAGGAGAACCCCATGCAGCTCTATGCCAATCCACTCGCCTGTTCGCTCGCTTCCCACATCAGCCTGATCGAATCCGGGCAGGCCTTCGACCTGCACTGGGTCGACCTCAAGGCCCAGCGCACCGCCGACGGTCGCGACTACCGCGCCATCAATCCCAAGGGCATGGTGCCCGCGCTTTCGCTGGACGAGGGCTATACCCTGACCGAGAACGTCGCGGTGTTGCTGGCGATTGCCGACCGCGCCGCGCCGGGCCAACTGGCTCCCGCTGCCGGCACGGGCGCTCGCGATCAGGTTTTGGAGCTGCTCAGCTTCATCGCCACCGAGCTGCATGCGCGCGTGCTGGGCCCCTGGCTGACAGCGAAGAGCACGCCACTGCCCGCCGAGGCCTACGCCGCGCATCTCGCCGAACTGCTGCGCCCGCGCCTCGACTATCTGGAGGCACAGCTCGAAGGCGAGGACAGCTATCTCGCCGGCCCGCGCTTCACGGTTGCCGACGCCTATCTGGTGCCCATGCTGACCTGGGTGCGGCACCTGCGGGTGCGGCTCGACGACTGGCCCAAGCTCGCCGCCCTGTACACGCGCCTGCAATCGCGGCCCTCGGTGCAGCGGGCGATGAAGATCGAGTTGCAGCAGTACCGGCCGGGCTGAGCGCTCGCGGATAACCAGCTTCAGGCCGAGGTGGCCGGTGCGTGATCGCCCACGGCCTGCAGCGGCGCGGCCTCGATGCCGCGACCGCGCAGGTAGTCGATCAGGGTCTGGGTCTGGCCATGCATGGCCAGCACCCGCCGGGCGCCGCTCTCTTCGATGCTGCGGATCAGGCCTGGCCAGTCACTGTGATCGCTGAGCGCGAAGCCGCGCTGGTAGGCGGCGCGGCGGCGGGTGCCTTCGAGCTGCATCCAGCCGCTGGCGAAACCGGTGTCGTAGGGCGCGAAGCGGCGCATCCAGGGCGTGCCGCCGGCGCCCGGCGGTGCCAGCACCAGGCGGCCGGCGAAGCTGGTGCCTTTGGGGCGGTCGCCGACCGGCTCGGTGGGCAACATGCGCACGCCGGCTTGGCGGTAGGCCTTCACCAAGGGCGTCATCGCCGCGTGCAGCAGCACGGTCTCGTCGCTGTGCGCGGCCAGCTCGGCGAGGATGCGCTGGGCCTTGCCGAGCGCATAGGCGAACAGCACGGCGGCCTTGCCCTCGGTCTTGCACTGCTGCCACCAGCGCAGGATGTCGGCGACGACGACGGCCGGCGGCTGCCACTGGAAATGCGGCTGCGCGAAGGTCGCCTCGGTGACGAAGGTGTCGCAGGCCACCGGCTCGAACGGCGCGCAGCTCGGATCGGGGCAGCGCTTGTAGTCGCCGCTCACCACCCAGGCCGCGCCATCGACCTCGATCCGCACCTGGGCGCTGCCGAGCACATGGCCGGCCGGGTGCAGGCTCACCGTCGCCGCGCCGATCCGAGTGCGCTCGCCATAGGCCAGCGAGCTCAGCGGCGCGTCGCGGCCGAGACGGATCTTCAGCAGGCCCGCACCGGCTCGTGCCGCCCAGTACTGGCCCATGCCGGGTCGCGCGTGGTCGGCGTGGGCATGGGTGACCACCGCGCGCGCCACCTTGCGGCTGGGGTCGATGTGGAAATCGCCGGCCGGGCAGTAGAGGCCGGCGTCGCTGAGGACGACTAGCTCGCTCATGCGGCTGCGATCAACTGCAGCAGACGCTCCAGCGCGCCGCGATTGGCGGCGATGGCGGCACGGCCGGCTTCGCCCATGGCCTGCCGCTGTGCCGGGTGGGCTAGCAACTGCAGCACGGCCTCGCCAAGCGCGCCGGGCTCGGCCAGTTCCTGCGCCGCCTCGCAGCCCAGCAGCAGTTCGCGTGCCGGCAGGAAGTTGTGCATCTGTGGTCCGAACAGCACCGGCTTGCCGAGCGCGGCCGGCTCCAGGATGTTGTGGCCGCCGACTGGCACGAAGCTGCCACCGACGAAGGCGAGGTCACTGGCTTCGAGATAGGCCAACATCTCGCCCATGCTGTCGCCCAGAAGCACGGGAGACGGGAGATGGGAGACGGGAGACGGGCGGGGCTCCTGCGGAAAGTCCAGTTCGCTGCGCCGCTGCAGGCTCAGACCGAATCGCCCGACCAGCTTCGCTACCGCGTCGAAGCGCTGCGGGTGACGCGGCACCAGGATCAGCAGCGCCTCCGGCAGCCGTTTCAGCACCTGCAAATGCGCGGCGAGGGCGATCTCGTCCTCGCCCTCGTGGGTGCTGGCGGCGACCCATACCGGCCGGCCTGCACCCAGCAGCGTGCGGATGCGCTGGCCGCGCGCCAGTTGCAGCTCCGGGATGGCGAGGTCGAACTTGAGATTGCCGGCGACGCTGACCCGGGGTGCGCCGAGCGCCTGGAAGCGTTCGGCATCGAGCGGACTCTGGGCCGCGATGTGGGCGGTATCGCCCAGCGTCGCGCGGGTGAAGCCGGCGACCCGGCCATAGCCCTTGAACGAGCGCGGTGACAGCCTGGCGTTGGCGATCAGGATGGGAATGCCACGCTTGGCGCAGGCGCCGAACAAATTGGGCCACAGCTCGGTTTCCATCACCACGACCTTGCCTGGCCGCGCCCGGTCGAGGAAGCGCGCCACCACGGTCGGCAGATCGTAGGGCGCGTAGCTGTGTCGCACGCGGTCGCCGAGCGCGGCGAGCACCCGTTCGCTGCCGGTTGGCGTGGTGGTGGTGACCCAGACCCGGCGCTCGCCGTGTTCCGCCACCAGGGCCTGGATCAACGGCAGCGCCGCCAGCGATTCGCCGACGCTGACCGCGTGCACCCAGACCGCCACCCCCTCGGGCGCCGCAGGCACGCGGCCGAAGCGCTCGCCGATGCGCTGGCGATAGGCCGGCAGCTCGCGGCCCTTCAACCACAGGCGCAGCACGATCAGCGGGGTCAGCAGGGTCAGCAGCAGGGTGTAGAGGCTACGCATGGCGCATTGTCGGCGCTGCAGAGCCCGGCGACTACAATGCCGGCCGCATGCACGCACCGCCCTTCCGCGCCGCCTACCTCGGACCCCGCTACTGGGCGGTGTGGTTCGGGCTGGGCCTGATGCGCCTGCTGCATCTGCTGCCGATCCGCGTGCAGCTGGCGCTCGGCGAGTGGCTCGGTCGTGGTCTTGGCCGCCTTGTGCAGTCGCGCCGCCGCATCGTCCGCGCCAACCTGCGGGTCGCCTACCCGGAGCGCGACGAGGCCGCGCGCGAAGCCCTGGTCGACGCCCATTTTGCCGCGCTGGGCCGGGGCCTGTTCGAAGCGGCCTTGGCCTGGTGGAGTCCGGACTGGCGGCTGCGCGGGCTCGGCACGGTCGAGGGCATCGAGCATTGGCAGCAGTTGCAGGCGCGTGGCCAGGGCGCGCTGCTGCTCACCGGCCACTTCACCACCCTGGAGCTGGGCGCGCGCTTCCTCTGCCTGGCCGGGGTCGATTTCCACGCCATGTACCGGCCCTACGAGAACGGGCTGATGGACTACTTCATGCACCGCTGGCGCGAGCGACGTTCGCGGCTGCCGGCCCTGCCGCGCGACGAGTTGCGCACGCTGGTGAAGGCCCTGCGCGGCGGGGCGGCGGTCTGGTACGCGCCGGACCAGACACTGGACCCCCGGATCAGCGTCTACGTGCCCTTCTTCGGCAAGAAGGTGGCCACCATCGTCGCCACCAGCAAGCTGGCGCAGATGGGCCGGGCGGCAGTGCTGCCTTATTTCCCGGCCTACCAGGGCGGGGCGCGATGGAAGGTGGTGATCGAGCCGCCGCTGGCGGCGTTTCCGGGGCCGGACGAGACCGCCGACGCGGCGCGGATCAACGCGGTGCTGGAAGCCGGCATCCGCGCCCATGCTCCCGCCGAGTATTTCTGGGTACACCGGCGCTTCAAGCAGCTGCCGCCGGGCGAGCCCGATATTTACGCTTGAATATTGCCCCGGTTCGTGTCTCGGGCCGGGCAAATGACTTATAGTTCCGGCCTAATAAAAGGCCAGTACTACTGAGGTTTCGGCGTGAATCGCACTTTCTTCCGCCTCGCAATCGTTGCCGCCGCGGCCGCGTTTGCCCCCATCGTTTCCGCCGCCACTCCGGTCGAGCAGGCCCAGGCCCAGCTCAACAGCGGCGACCTGCAGGGCGCGCTGAAGACGCTCGACAAGCACCTGGCCGGTTCGCCGCAGGACGCCGAAGGCCGCTTCACCCGGGGTCTGGTGCTGGTCAAGCTGAACAAGACCGAGGACGCGCTCAAGGCCTTCGCCGACCTGACCCGCGACTACCCGCAGCTGCCCGAGCCCTACAACAACCTGGCCGTGCTCTACGCCCAGCAGGGCGATTACGAGAAGGCCCGCGACGCGCTGGAAGCGGCGCTCGCCACCCACCCGGCCTATTCCACCGCGCACGAGAACCTGGGCGACATCTACGCCGCCCTGGCCGGCGCCGCCTATAACCGCGCGCTGATGCTGGACCAGGCCAACCAGACCGTCCGCTACAAGCTCAATCTGGTCAACCAGCTCGACACCGGCCTCAGCGGTTCGACCCCGGCCATCGCCCCGGCCGCGCCGGCCGTGGCCCAGCGGCCGCTGCCGCCGCCGGTGGCGCCGGTTACCGCCGCTCCGGCCGCGAGCAGCAGCCCCGCGGCCGCCAGCGCCGAGCCGGGCATCGATGCCAACGGCGTCAACACCACCCTGCTGGCCTGGGCCAAGGCCTGGTCGAGCAAGGACGCCAGCGGCTATATCGCCCAGTACGCCAGCGACTTCATGCCGGAAGGTGGCCTCACGCGCGCCAGCTGGGAACAGCAGCGCCGGGATCGCATCAGCCGTCCCAGCCGCATCGCGGTGCGGGCGCTGAACCCGGAAATCACCCGCATCGGCGCCGACCGCGTGCGCGTCAACTTCACCCAGGATTACCAGTCCGACAGCTTCTCGGACCAGGTCAACAAGACCCTGGAACTGCGTGCCACGGACGGTGGCTGGAAGATCGTCCGCGAGTACATTCGTTAGGTTGCAGTTCCGGAATCTTCTGTCCCCGATGCGGCTCATTCGTACCCTGGCGCTCGTTATTGCGGGCGCGGCGTTGCCGTTTGGACTTGGCGCCAGCATCTCGCCGGAGCAGCAGCTGCAGTCGGCCGTGGACCAGCTGCGTGCCGGGCGCGGCAGCGAGGGCTTCCAGTTGGTCGAGAAGCTGGTCCAGCAGGAACCCAACTTCCGTCTGGCGCAGCTGATCTACGGCGAGCTGCTGGCGGCGCGCTCGGGCGCGCGTGGCGCCAGCGCCAGCGCCGACAGCCAGAACCCGCATCTGAAGGATCTGCTGGAAGAGGCGCAGCTGCGCCTGGCGCCGCCAGCCGCGCCAGCCAGCAGCCTGCCCTCGCTGTTGCTGCAGCTGGCCGGCGGCCGCAAGCACGTGATGGTGGTGGACCTGTCCAAGGCCCGTCTCTATCTGTTCGAGAACACCGCCGGCCGTCTGCGCATCGTGCGCCAGCACTACGCGGCGATGGGCCGCAACGGCGCCGGCAAGAGCAGCAAGGGCGACCTGCGCACGCCGATCGGCATCTACACCATCAACGGCTTCCTCAAGGACGACGGCCTGCCCGAGATGTACGGTGCCGGCGCCTTCCCGCTCAGCTATCCCAACCGCTGGGACCAGAAGCTGGGCCGCTCCGGTTCCGGCATCTGGCTGCACGGCGTGCCGCGCGATACATATTCGCGGGCGCCACGCTCCAGCGAAGGCTGCGTGACCATGGCTAATGACGATCTGCTCGCGCTCAAGCCCTACCTCAGCGCCGGCGACACGCCGGTGGTGCTGGCCGACAGCGTCGACTGGCAGGAGCCGGGCAAGCTCGCCGCCCAGCGCGACCCGCTGCTGAAGCAAATCGAAGCCTGGCGCGAGCGCTGGTCGGCGCGCGATACCGAGAGCTATCTCGGCTATTACGCCGCCAACTTCAGCACCGACGGCATGGACCGCAGCGCCTTCGCCGCCCACAAGCGCCGGGTCAACGCCGCCAAGAAGCGCATCGCGGTCAAGCTGCGCGAGCTGGAGTTGTTCCGCTATCCCGGCGAGGACAATCTGGTGCTGGCGCAATTCGTCCAGGACTACCAGAGCGACAACTTCGCGGTCAGCAGCCGCAAGCAGCAGTACTGGAAGCGCCAGACCGACGGCAGCTGGAAGATCGTGCTCGAAGAGAGCCGCTGAGCCATCCCGCATTCCCCCGTTTTCCGAGGCCGGGCTGGCCGCCGTTCCTGCGGGCGCCACCAACAATTAGGGTGTTACTTTAAGAACCGGCTCTTGTGCAATGTTTTTGCTGGGAATATATTCCGCTCGTCCTAGAGGAGATCGCCATGAATCAGAGCAAGCCCCCGGCCCAGCAGCCCAGTTCCGCCGGCGCCGCCGCACCGGCCAGCCTCAAGCAGGTGTTCCAGCGCCTGGCCGCCGCCGGCGCGCCGCTGCAGAAGGCGGCCTGAACCGCCCGCACTCGCGGGCGCCCGCCGCACTCTTGAAGCGGCGGCCCGCGAGCCCAAACCTGCGGAGTAGCGGCACTGCCCCGGTGCCGGTCCCCACTCCGCGATGAAACCCCTGCCACCGGCCGAGCCGGCCTCCGAACTCCCTGCCGATCCGCCGGTGCCGCTGGCGCAGGCGCTGCGCGCGCTCTGGCCCTCGCTGCGCGCGTTCCCGGTCCACGTCAGCTTCGCCGCGGCGATGCTGGTCGCCGCCAAGCTGGCGGCGGTCGGCCTGCCGCTGCTGCTCAAGCAACTGGTCGACACCCTCGATGCGCAGCGCGGGGCGGCGCTGGCGCTGCCCCTGGCCCTGCTGTTCGGCTACGGCGCGCTGCGTTTCGTCAACGTGCTGTTCGGCGAATTGCGCGACGTGGTGTTCGGCCGGGTCTCCGAGCGCGCCATGCGCCGTGCCGGCCTGCAGGTGTTCGAGCATCTGCACCGGCTGGATCTTGAGTTCCACCTGTCACGGCGTAGCGGCGCGCTGGCGCGCGACATCGAGCGCGGCGTCGAGGGGATAGGTTTTCTGCTGCGCTTCGCGCTGTTCACCATCCTGCCCACGATCCTGGAACTGGCGCTGGTGATGGCAGTGCTCTGGCGCGTCTACGAGCTGAGCTTCGCCCTGGTCGCCCTGGTCGCGGTGGTGGCCTACGTCGCCTGGTCGGTGCTGATCACCGACTGGCGCACCCGCTATGTGCGCGAGGCCAACGAGCGCGACAGCCAGGCCAATGCCCGCGCGCTCGACAGCCTGCTCAACTTCGAGACGGTGAAGTATTTCGGCGCCGAGCGGCTGGAATCGAAGCGTTACGATCGCGCGCTGGAAAGCTATGAACGCGCCGCCGGCAAGAGCCGAGGCACCCTGGCCATGCTCAATGCCGGCCAGGCCTTCATCATCGCCGCCGGCCTGACCGCGATGACCACGCTGGCGGCGCAGCGGGTCGGCGCGGGCCAGATGACGCTGGGTGATTTCGTGGCGGTCAATGCCTTCATGACCCAGCTGTTCCTGCCGCTCAATGTGCTGGGCTTCGTCTACCGCGAGATCCGCCGTGCCCTGACCGACATGGGCAAGCTGTTCCGCCTGCAGGCCCTGGTTCCGCGCGTCGTCGAGCCGGCCCGACCGACCGCGCTGCCGCCCGGACCGCTGACCGTGGCCTTTGACCACGTCGGCTTCAGCTACCGCCCGGACCGGAACATTCTGCGCAGCGTCGATTTCGAGATTCCGGCCGGGCACACGGTCGCCGTGGTCGGCGCCAGCGGCGCCGGCAAGTCCACCCTGGCGCGGCTGCTGTTCCGCTTCTACGACCCGCAGCAGGGCGCGGTGCGCCTGGGCGGGGTGGACCTGCGCGAGCTGCCGCTGGAGCAGCTGCGGGGCGCGCTCGGCGTAGTGCCGCAGGACGTGGTGCTGTTCAACGACTCGCTGCTGGAAAACCTGCGCTACGGCTGCCCGGATGCCAGCCTCGCCGAGGTCGGGCAGGCGTTGCGGCAGTCGCAGCTGGCGGAATTCGTGGCGCGCCTGCCGCAGGGGCTCGACACCCCGGTCGGCGAGCGTGGCCTGAAGCTGTCCGGCGGCGAGAAGCAGCGGGTCGCCATTGCCCGGGTGCTGCTGAAGAACCCACCGGTGCTGATCTTCGACGAGGCCACCTCCTCGCTCGATACGGTCGCCGAGCGCGGCATCCTCGCCGCCCTGCGCGAGGCGGCGGCGCATCGCACGGTGCTGGTGATCGCGCATCGGCTGTCGACGGTGGTGCATGCCGACCGCATCGTGGTGCTGGACCAGGGGCGGGTGGTGGAGCAGGGCAGCCATCCGCAGCTGCTGGCCCAGGGCGGCGCCTACGCCAGGCTGTGGGAGGCGCAGCGGCATGAGCGCGAGGAGCTGCTCGCCGAGGTCTGATCTGAACGTCCCGTCGTCAACGGCTTGGCGGCAAACCTGTTATTGCCTTGTTCAGGTACGACCTGAATAATCGGTCCGGCGTTTAGGCAAGGGGAGCGTGGCTACCAAGCCACATATAAAAACATGCAGATCCAAGAAGTCATCAGCCTGCTGCGGAACTTCAGCGCCAAGGAAGAGCTGCTGCAACGCCTGGTAACGCCGGAGATCGAGGCCCTGGTCGCCAAGATTCCCAAGCCGGTGGGCAGCTTCGGCTTCGACGCCTGGGGCTACAACGAGGATTCCTTCAAGCTCGGGCTGGCCACCTTCAAGCTGCTCTACGATCATTACTTCCGGGTCCAGGTGCATGGCCTGGAACACATCCCCAAGAACGGACGGGTGCTGATCGTCCCCAACCATTCCGGCCAGCTGCCGATGGATGGCGTGCTGATCGGCATTGCCACCGCCACCAATCCCAAGGGACCGCGCGCGGCGCGGGCGATGATCGAGCGCTTCTTCCCGACCGTGCCCTGGCTCGGCAACCTGATGAACTCCTGGGGCGGGGTGATCGGCGACCCGGTTAACTGCAACAAGATGCTGGAGGCCGACGAGGCGATCATCGTCTTCCCCGAGGGCGTGCGCGGTTCCGGCAAGCTCTACAAGGACCGCTACAAGCTGCAGCGCTTCGGCAACGGCTTCATGCACCTGGCGATGAACAACCGCACGCCCATCGTCCCCTGCGGCGTGGTCGGCTGCGAGGAAACCATGCCCGCTATCGCCAACATCGCGCCACTGGCCAAGCTGCTGGGCATCCCCTACGCGCCCATCGTGCCGTCACTGTTTCCCCTGCCGGCCAAGGTCATCCTCAACTTCGGGCCGCCGCTGCATTTTCCGCCGGTGAAGACCGAGGACGAGGTCACCCAGCGGGTCGAGCAGGTCAAGGACGAAATTCGCCGCTTGATCGACAAGGGTTTGAAGGAACGCACCAGCATTTATTGACGCTGGCACCAGACTGGAACAAGGAGAGAGGCCGCATGGTTGTCGAGAAGAAGAAGGCCGGACCCGCCGCCGAAGACGGCAAGAAAACGGTACTGGTCACCGGCGCCGCCGGGGCGCTGGCCAAGCGGGTGATCGCCCGCCTGCACGGCCGCTACAACGTGGTCGCGGTGGACTTCCGCCGCAAGGTCGAGACCGACGCCGGCATCCCCAGCTACAAGGTGGAGATGGAGAAGCGCGGCTTCGAGGACATCTTCCTCAACCACAAGATCGACGCGGTGCTGCACATCGGCCGCATCTTCGCGCACGAGTCCTCGCGCGACCGCCGCTACAACGCCAACGTGCTCGGCGCCAAGAAGCTGCTGGAGCTGTGCAAGAAGTACGGCGTCGGCCAGGTGCTGATCCATTCCACCTACTACGTCTATGGCGCCTCCGCCTACAACCCGGCGCTGCTCGACGAGGACCACCCGCTGAAGGCCAGCGAGGTGACCATGGACCTGGTCGATTCGGTGGAGCTGGAATCGCTCGCCAACATCTATCTCTGGAAGCACCCGGAGCTCAACATCACCATCCTGCGGCCCTGCAATGTGCTCGGTCCGGGGGTGCGCAATTCCATGAGCCTGCTGCTCTCGCACACCTACACCCCGGTGCTGCTGGGCTTCTCGCCGATGATGCAGTTCCTGCATGTCGACGACATGGCCGACGCCCTGGTGCTGGCCTTCGAGAAGAACAAGCCGGGCATCTACAACGTCGCGCCCGACGACTACATTCCCTACCAGCGCGCGGTCGAGGAATGCGGCTGCCGCAAGCTGCCGGTGCCGGGTATTCCGCCGGTGATTCCGAAGATCATGTCGAGCCTGCTCAACTGGGGCGCCTTCTTTCCGCCCTACCTGATCAACTACTTCAAGTACCCGGTGATCCTCGACGGCAAGCTGTTCCAGGAAACCTTCGGCTGGAAGCCCAAGCGCAACCTCAACGACATCTTCACCTACTACCGCAAGACCAAGCTGGCGAGTGCTTGAAGTGCGGGCGATCAGCGCCAGTTAACCCCTCGCACGCCATACTTTCGGCTCGCGACCGACACGGAGTTCCCCGATGAGCAAGAAGGACAAGGCCAAGACCGCGCCGAAGACGCCGAAGATCGACATCGGCATCGCCGAAGGCCCGCGCAAGGCCATCGCCGACGGCCTGTCGCGCCTGCTGGCCGACGAGTACACGCTCTACCTCAAGACCCACAACTTCCACTGGAATGTCACGGGTCCGATGTTCAACACCCTGCATCTCATGTTTGAAACCCACTACACCGAGTCGGCGCTGGCGGTGGACCTGGTGGCCGAGCGCATCCGCGCCCTGGGCTTCCCGGCGCCCGGCACCTACGGCCAGTACGTCAAGCTGTCCTCGATCAAGGAAACCGAGGGCGTGCCCGAGGCCATGAGCATGGTGCGCCTGCTGGTCGAGGCCCACGAGGCCTGCGCCAAGACCGCGCGCTCGGTGTTTCCGCTCGCCGACAAGGCCCGCGACGAGCCGACCGCCGACCTGCTGACCCAGCGCCTGCAGGTGCATGAGAAGACCGCCTGGATGCTGCGCTCGCTGCTTGAGTGATTGCCGTCCCATGGGGTGGGCACAACCCGCCCCCTGAGACCGCCGGCGCAAGGCGCGGGCCGCGGCCTGTGCGAAAATGCCCGCATGTCCGAGTCACCCCTGCTGGCCGTCCGCCGGCTCTCCGTCCATTACCCGCTGCCGCGCTGGCTGCCCTGGCGCCCGAAGCTGCAGGCGCGGGCGGTGGACGGCATCAATTTCAATCTCGACGCCGGGGAAACCCTGGGCGTGGTCGGCGAGTCCGGCTGCGGCAAGTCCTCGCTGGCGCGTGCCCTGGCCGGCCTGCAGCCGATCAGCGGCGGCGCCGTGCACTTCCGGGGCCGCGACCTGGCCCGGCTCGGCAAGAAGGACTGGCGCCTGCTGCGCCGCGACATCCAGCTGGTGTTCCAGGACCCGCTCGCCAGCCTCAATCCGCGCCACACGGTCGCCAAGATCATCGAACAACCGCTGATTGCCCTGCTGCCGGAGCTGGACCCGGCCGAGCGTGGCCGCCGGGTCGCCGCCATCCTGGAGCGGGTCGGCCTGGAGCCGGCCCTGCTGCGCAGCCGGCCGAAGGAACTCTCCGGCGGCCAGTGCCAGCGCGTCGGTCTGGCGCGGGCCCTGGTGGTGGGGCCTCAGCTGCTGATCTGCGACGAGCCGGTGTCGGCGCTGGATGTCTCGATCCAGGCGCAGATCATCAACCTGCTGGCCGAGCTGCAGCGCGAGCGCAATCTCGCCATCCTGTTCATCGCCCACGATCTAGCCATCGTCCGCCAGCTCTGCCAGCGGGTACTGGTGATGTATGCCGGACGGGTGATGGAGCAGGGCAGCCGGGAGCCGCTGTTCGCGCGCCCGGTGCACCCCTATACCCAGGCGCTGATCCGCGCCGTGCCCGGTCAGGGCCTGCCCGCCGCCGAGGGCAGCGAGGGCGAGACGCCCGATCCGGCGCTGCCGATGCTGGGCTGCGCCTTCCGCAGCCGCTGCCCGATCGCCGACGACTACTGCGGCCGCGTCACCCCGGCGCTACGCCGCACTGGCGATGGCCTCGACCACTACGCCGCCTGCCATTTCAGCGCGCCCGAATTGTCCGAGCTGGCCGATACCCAGCCGAATGGCGTGCCGGTTCCGGCATAACGCCCAGGTTCAGGGGCGGCCTCGCCGAAGGCGAGGACGTCCCCCTGCCTGTTGTTAGCACCCATTGCGACAAAACACCACGTGCATCAAGCATGTCACCGCCTCAGCAGCTTGTTCTGGCGTTGCTGCGCTACCGCCAACACGCTTTGCCATGGCGGCAAAGTCTTGGACTCGGGCCGCCAGTGCTGACGAAAGATTTGTTTCATCCTTCAAGATGTCGTCGATGTACTCAGAACAGGTGCTAACTGTCTCTGTATAGGCGCCAGGTACAAAAAGCATTCGAATATTGAAAAGCCAGAATTCCAGCCGTTCAGTTACCCAGAAGCCGTGCGGCTTCAACTGCGATTCCAGTTGATCGATGAAGGTACTGCGCTGCTCTTGATACATGGGTGCTAACTGCGTTTAGGGGGCCGTGCTACAGCGAGCACTGCGGGCGCTTGCCGGCCGCCTTCGCCTGCTCGTAGATCGGCATGGCGATATTGAGCCGCTCCGACAGCTGGCGGATGCGGGTCTCGTCCGAGGGGTGGGTGGACATGAACTCGGCCGGCTTGTTGCCGCCCTGCCGCGCCATGTTCTGCCACAGCGGAATCGACTGGCGCGGGTCGAAGCCGGCCTTCGCCATCAGGTCCAGGCCCAGCAGGTCGGCTTCGGACTCGTGGGTGCGCGAGAACGGCAGCACGAAGAAGACATTGCCGGCCATCTCGAACAGCTGCGCGTCGACGCCGGTGGCGATGCTCGCCACCTGGGCGCCGAGACCGGCGGCCATGGAATCCGACATCCGCTCGGCCGAGTGGTTGGCGAGCACGTGCGCCACCTCGTGGCCGATCACCGCGCCCAGCTGGTCCTGGTTGGTCGCCGCCCTCAGCAGGCCGGTGTAGACGCCGATCTTGCCGCCGGGCAGGGCGAAGGCATTGATGTCCTTGGACTCGAACACCGTCACCTCCCACTGCTGGCTGCCGCCGACCTCGGCGGTGATGGCGCGCGCGACGCAGTTGACGTAGCCGCTGGTGCGCGGGTCCTTGGTCGCCGGCGTCTTCTTCTGCATGTCCTTGTAGGAGGCGATGCCCATCTCGGTCACCTGCGCGCCCGATACCAGCATCAGCTGCCGGCGCCCGAGCGGCGAGGTGGCGCAGGCCGCCGCCAGCAGGCTGACCGCGAGCAGGGCGAGGACGGGACGCAGGCGCATGGTTTTCTCCGATGGCAAGGCAGGGCGCATGATACGGGCAAGCGCGCTGATAGGCCGCTGAATTGGGAGGCGGACCTGCCCGGACGGCTGATCGCACCCGGCATTTCCAAGTACTAGGCGGACCTACTAAATTACCGGCAGCGGCGCGGACACGGGGAGTGTTGGCGCGGCGTGGCATCCGGGCTGTGGTTTCGGGGAGAGGGCTTGCTATGGCTTCACGGGTCAGCGGTACCGTCAAGTGGTTCGACAATGCCAAGGGCTTCGGCTTCATCCGCCGCAGCGCGGGTGAGGAAGATGTCTTCGTGCACTTCCAGCAGATCCAGGGTGAGGGCTTCCGCACCCTGCACGAGGGCCAGGCGGTGAGCTTCAACCTGGTCCATGGCCAGAAGGGCCTGATGGCCGAAGCGGTGGTGGCGGAAGCCCCGGCCGGCGTCAGCGCCTAGGGCGCGAGCAGTGCCTGTTTCATGCCGCCGGCGGTGATGCTGGTGCCTCCCAGGCTCCAGCCGCCGTCGACCGGGATCACCGCGCCGCTGACATAGCGCGCCATCGGCGAGGCGAGCCAGAGACAGCAGTTGGCGATGTCCTCCACCTCGCCGAAGCAGCCCATCGGCACGCTGCCGCGCACCAGGGCTTCGGTCTCGGGCGTCGGCGCCAGCCGCCGCATGCCCTCGGTGTTGGCGATCGGACCCGGCACCACCGAATTGACCCGCACCCCGGCCGCGCCCCATTCGATGGCGGCGACGCGGGTGAGCATGTCGACGCCGGCCTTGGCGGCGCAGACGTGCATCTGGAATTCCATGGCGTTGTAGGCCTGCGGCGCCGAGATGTTGATGACCGCCGCGCCCGGCTTGTTCAGCAGCGCGTAGCCGGCGCGCAGCACGTGGAAGCTGCCCAGCAGATCGATGTCGATCACGGTCTTGAAGCCCTTGGCGGACATGCCCAGGGCCGGGGCCGGGAAGTTGCCGGCAGCACCCGAGATCAGCACGTCGATCAGGCCCAGTTCGGCTGCCGCTGCCTTCAGCGCGGTCTCCACCGCCTCGTAGTCGCGGACGTCGGCGGCGTAGCCGCGCACCTCGCCGCCCAGCTCCTTCAAGGACGCGACGGCGGCGTCGACCTTGTCCTGCGAGCGCGACAGCACCGCGAGCCTGGCGCCGGCGCGGGCAAAGCCCTGGGCGATGCCGAAGTTGATGCCGCTGGTGCCGCCGGCGATGAAGACAGTCTTGCCGCGATAGTCGAAGGCGCTGCTGCTGGTACTCATGGGTCTCCTCCCGTGGTTCGGGACGGAGCCTAGCAACGCTCAGCGCCGGGCGCCCCACCCGCGCCTTGCCCACCCGGCGAGGGCGAGCCCCAGCAGGGCGGGTAGCGAAGGTGCGCCGCCGCCGCCCGACGGGCCGCTGTCAGCACCAGCGCCGAACAGTGGGCTGCCGTCATCCACCAAGCGCAGGCTGCGGTCCTCGCCGCCGACATCGCCGGCGCTGCCATCGCTGCCCTGGTAGCCGCTCCAGGCGCCGCCGCTCCAGTCGACGGCGCTGGCCGGGTCGGCGTCGAGCCGCTGGCCGGAGAGATCGGCGACATCGAGCCGGAGGTTGATGCGCCGGGCGCCGGCCAGCGGGGTCGCGGTTGGTAGCCGGAACTCGGTGAGGTAGGCATCGTCGCCATAGTGCAGCGCCGCAGGCACGGCGCCGACGCTGCTGCGCCAGCCGGTGACCGGCGCACTCAGGGTCTGGCTGAAACTGGCGCCGGCGCGGTCCAGGCCCTCCACCCGGATGCTCGGCGCCAGCGCCACCGACTGACCCCGGTAGTTGGCGACGGCGCCGCCGCCGTCGCGTGCCCGCATCGGCTTGTTGAAGGCGAGCCACAGTCGGTAATCGACCTCGGCGCGCAGCGGCGCGCGAGTCGTCACCAGCAGCTGACGATGGCCGGCATCGCTCTGCTGCCACCGCGCCTCGAACACCGGCGTGCCGCTGTCGCGTTCGCGGATCTCCACCGCGCGCAGGCTCGGCGGGCCGGCCTGGCGGTAGAGGCCCAGCAGGGTGGCGTCGGCCAGTTCACCGCGCACCCGCGCGATCTCGCTGGCGGGCAGCACGAAGCCGTCGTGGCTGTAGCCGAAGCCGCCGTACTGGCTAGACCCATTCGGGCCGGGTTCGATCTCCAGCGTATAGGCCGGGATCTGGTGCGTGTACGCAAAGTGCTCGTCGGTGCTGCCGATGCCGACCCCGGGCGGAGTCGGGTCATAGCCATAGGCATTGCCGTTCACCGCGCGCATGGCGGTGGCGAGGCTGCGCTGCAAGGCGTCGCGCCGGGCATTGCCGGTATCGGCCCCGAAGTAGATGCGGCTGAAGGAGTGGAAGTCGATGTACATCCGCAAGCGCGCCGCCGGCCCCAGCGCGGCGGCGGCCTGCAGGGCCTGCACCTCGGGCTCCGAGGCGGCGGCGGTGCCGTGGTAGACCAGCGAGGCGGGGTTGCCGCTCGATTGGGTGCTGCTCGCCCGGAAGGGCGTGTTGTTGCGGTTGAGGTCGACGCCGGCCATGCCGTCGCGCACGGCGCAGCCGGGGTCGTCCGCCGCGCACAGGAGCTCGTCCTTGTCGCGCATGTTCTTGCGCTGCATGCGGCCGTCGCGCGGGTAGTTCTCATTCTGCGGATCGCCGGCGAATTCGGTTTGCAGGCTGCGATCTGGATAGCGCTGGGTCTGCAGGAAGCCGTCCACATTCAGCACCGGGATCACCAGCAGCTTCAGGTTCTCCAGCAGGTAGCGCTCCAGGCCGGGCGTGCTGGCCTTGTCCGACAGCCGCTCGACGATGCCGGTGACGACTTCCGGGCTCGCCCATTCGCGGGCGTGGATGCCGCCGTTGAGCAGGGCGGCCGGCTCGGGAAAACCCTCGGCGGTAAGCGCGTCGTCGTCACTGGCGAGATAGATCGGAATGGCGCGGCCGCGAAAGCTGTTGCCCAGGCTCTGGCGGCTCAGGTAGTCGCTGCCGAGCGCGAGGTCCTGCAGGCGCGCCTCCAGCGCGGCATAGCCGCGGAAGCCATCGACCGGGGTCTGCGAATCAACCGGCAAGGGCACCGGATAGCCCAGGGCGATCGAGGTGGCAGCGCTGGTGTTCTGCGTGAACCGCAGCTCCGCCGCCTGCGCCGCCACCAAGGGCAGGCCGGCGGCGAGCAGGGCCAGTCGCAGCGGCTTCAGCGCAGCCATGCCGCCACCTCGCTGCGCAGCTGCGCGGGGCGCGCCTGGGCGACGACGAAGGCCTGCAGACTGCTGCGGGCGGCCGCGTCATCCATCCAGTGCAGGGCCAGCAGGGCGCGACGCAGGCGCGGGCCGTCCGGCGCCGTGTCGAGAATGTCGGCCAGTGCCGCGCGCACCGCCGGAGTCGCCGCGCCCGCCAGCGCCTGCGCGCTGGAGCTGCCGCGATCCGGATGGTCGAGTTGGGCCAGCAGATAGTCCTGCGACTGCTGGGGCAGCAGGCGACCCATTGCCAGCAAGGCGGCCGAGGCGAGCGCGGGGCGCTGCTCGACCAGCTGTTGCAGCCAGCCTTGCGCCTCCGCGGCTGTCAGCGCCGAGGCCAGTGGCTTGATGGCATCCAGCAGTTCGGCGTCGCTGGCCTGCGCCAGCAGCGTGGTCGCCAGGCCTTCATCGCCGAGCCGGGTGGCCAGCACCGCCAGCGCCGCGCTGGGCCAGGGGCCGCTACTGGCCAGCGCCTGTAGCTGGCCGCGCGAGGCTGCGCCGAAGACCGTCGCCAGCACCGCGCCCTGCATCGAGCGCAAGGCGGCGGCGTCGCGTGACAACAGGGCGCCGCGCGCGGCCTGTTCCTGATCCTGTCGCTGCCAGATCGCCAGCGTGCCGCGCGCGGTCGCGGCGAGGTCGTAGGCCGGCACCCAGAGGCCACGGCCGTGGTCGGGATCGGCCGGCGGCACCAGCACCTGGGGCTGGTAGCCGAGCAGGGAGCGCAGCAGCTTCTCGCCGCTGGCGTCGTGCGGCGCGCCCGGCTCGCGCAGTCTCAGCAGGGTCCGATGCAGCAGGGCTTCGGCCGGCACCGGATCGCGGTCGATCCGAGCCAGGGTCTGCTGGATCAAGGGGAGCAATTGCGCGGGTTCAAGCCGCGCCAGCGCCTGACGGGCCTGCTGTGATTCCGCGCCACTCAGCTGGCGTTCGAGCTGCTCACGGCTGTAGCGCTCCGCCGCAGCGACCGGCGCCGCCAGCAGGCACGGCAACAAGGCCCAGAGCAATCGAGTCGACGGCATGCGGACACCCAGAGGAGGGATGCCCGGCAGCTTAGCACCGGCCTCGTGGCCGGCTGCTCCGTGGTAGGGCGCATTCCATGCGCCGTAGCGGGCCCTACGCGGTGTATGCCAGCGCCGGTTTGAGGATCGCCGACAGCTTGCCGTTGCTGGCGAGCACGCTGGTGGTCGCGAGCGTGATCGGCGCGCCATCCAGCTCGCTGAAATCGCCGCCGGCCTCGCGCACGATCACGACGAGGGCGGCGATGTCGAGGATGTTGACGTTGGTCTCCACCACCGCGTCGATGCGACCGGTCGCCAGCAGGTGGTAGTGCAGGAAATCGGCGTAGCCACGAATGCGGTGCAGCTGCGGGATCACCGCGCCCAGCCTGGCCCAGCTCGGCGAGGCCGCGAGCTTGGCGAGGTTGCCGAGCGAGAGCGTCGCCTTCGGCAGCGAGTCGATGCTGCTGACCTGCAGCTTTTCAGGGCCGTTGTCGCCGAGCAGGAAGGCGCCTTGGCCACGCTCCGCGTACAGCGTCTCGCCGGCGCCGCCGTTCCAGCAGGGCGCGCTCGACACGCCCAGGATCAGCTCGCCGCGATGCATGAGCGCGATCTGGGTCGAGAACATCGGGTAGCCGCGCACGAAGGACTTGGTGCCGTCGATGGGATCGACCAGCCAGAGGTATTCGGCGTTGATGCGGTCTTGTCCACTCTCTTCACCGAAGAAGCCGTGCTGCGGGAAGTGCTTCAGCAGTACACCTTTGATGGCGGCCTCGGCGGCCTCGTCTACCTCGGTCACCGGCGAGGCATCGGCCTTGATGCGCACTTCGAAATTCTTGCGGTAGTGCGCGCGTACCACGGTGTCGGCGGCACGGGCGGCTTCGAGGGCGGCGGCGAGGAAGGGGCTCATCGGCTGGGCGCTGGATCAGAAGGGGCGCATAGCTTACCGGCCTAAGCCATTTGGAGGTTTGCGTTGCCGCAGCGCCGCCCCTACAGTGCGCGCGCTTGACGGTGCCCGGCGTCGCGATGCCCATCGCGATCCGGGTTAAACGGGAAGCCGGTGCGACACCGGCGCTGCCCCCGCAACGGTAAGCAGGAACAAGCGATCTTCTTTGGTGCCACTGACGCCGCAGGCGTTGGGAAGGCGGGGATCGCGGAGGGTCCAGCGGTATGGACACTCGGCCTGCGAGTCCGGAGACCGGCCATCGAGCCAGCACGGATTCGCGGTGGGCGAAGCGGGCGGGGCCCGTTTGCCGTGCCTCGTCGCGTAGATCGCTCTCCCTCGGGTTCGACACACCCACCATCAGGCCTCTGCGGGGACGCAAGGCCGGGAGACGATTGCCATCATGAAGAAGCACCCCATCGCGGCGCTTGCCGCTGTCCTTTTCGCAACGACTGTTGTCCCGACCACCGTGTTCGCCGCCGAACCGGCGCCAACGCCGCTCGATCCGGTCGTCGTCACCGCCACCCGCACGCCGGCGCTGGTCTCGACCGTCAACGCCGCCGTCACCGTCATCGACCGCGAGCAGCTGAGCCTGCTGCAGGGCGCCGATCTGGGCGACGCGCTGTCGCTGGTGGCCGGCATCGACGTGATCCGTAGCGGCGGCCCCGGCCAGTCGCCGCTGTCGGTCGGTATCCGGGGCGCCGGCGCCAAGCACAGCCTGGTGCTCATCGACGGCGTACGGTATCGCGATGGCATCAACAGCCTGACCTCCATCGAGGATCTGCCGCTCGAATCCATCGAACGCATCGAGATCGTCAAGGGCCCGCGCTCCGCGCAGTGGGGTGCCGATGCCCTCGGCGGCGTCATCAACATCATCACCCGCGCGCAGGCCCAGCAGGGCTTCCACGGCGAGCTGATGGCTCGTGCCGGCCGCTATGACAGCCAGGACTACACCGGCCGGCTCGGCTACCGCAATGCCCAGGCTGGCCTGTCGCTGACGCTGGAACAGCAGGACAGCGACGGTTATGCGCCGCGCACCGACTCGGCGCTCAAGGCCGGCCACGAAAATCTGGCGGCGACCCTGAGTGGTGACCTGCAGATCGACCAGAACCGCTTCAGTCTCAGCCACCTGCAGGCCGACGGCAGCACCGAGTATGTGAACTCGGCCTTTGATACCGAGCCCAAGGCATACGACTTCAGCCGCCGCACCAGCCGTCTGGCCTGGGCGCGGCCCCTGCTCGCCAACTGGACCAGCACCCTGGCGCTCCAGCTCGGCGGCGACAGCCGCGACGAGCAGCAAATCGGCTTCGGCACCGTGCCCGACTACTACCACACCGAGCGCCGCGCGCTCGATTGGCAGAACGACATCGATCTCGGCGCCAACAAGATCACCGCCGGCCTGAACTACATCGACGAGGACACCGAGGCCAGCGTCTCCGATTCGAGCTTCGACGAATCCACCGCCAGCAAGGCCGCCTTCGTGCAGAATGCGCTGCGCCTCGGCGCCTTCAACGCGCTCGGCGCGCTGCGCCACACCGACCACGACAGCTTCGGTGGCCACACCACCGGCGCCATCGACCTGGGCTACGACCTCACCCGCGACATCACCGCCGGGATCGGCTACGGCACCGCCTTCCGCGCGCCGGATGCCTCTGAGCGCTTCCTGGAGTTTCCCGCCTTCGGCTCCTTCGCCAATCCCGATCTCGACCCCGAGACCTCGCGCAATCTCGAAGCCAGCCTCAAGGCCCGCCTGGGCCCGCACCAGACCCTGGCGCTGCATGCCTTCGAGAACAAGATCAAGAATCTGATCGCCTACGAGACCGACGCCAACTTCAACAGCCGCCCGGTCAACATCAACAAGGCGAAAATCTCCGGCGTCGAGCTCGACTACCAGCTCGCGCTCGGTGACTGGGCCCTGGGCCTGAACGGCTCGCTGCAGAAGCCCAAGGACGAAACCACCGGCGAGCGTCTGCTGCGCCGCTCCAGCAAGTCGGTGACCGCCAACCTGACCCGTCGCATCGGCGAGCACCGCATCGGCCTCAACCTGCAGGGCGTCGGTGATCGCGACGACGTCACTTTCGATCCCAACACCTTCGCAAGGATTCCGGTGAAGAACGGCGGCTACGCGCTGGTGAACCTCACCGGCGAACTGAAGCTGCCCTACCAGCTCAGCCTGTCGGCCAAGGTCGAGAACCTGCTCGACAAGGACTACGCGACCGTCTACGGCTACCGCCAAACCGGCCGCGCTGCCTACGGCACGCTGCGCTGGAGCTTCTAATCCGCTGTCGTGAAACCCTCTCTCCCCTCGTGGGAGAGCGTTTGGCCCCAGGGCCGAACTGACTCGATGTCAGTTCGGCTTGAGCCAAACGCTCTCCCACAAGGGGCGAGGGGTTCAAGCAGCCGCTTGCAGATCGCGGGTTGAAACGCCATTGTCACGGCCAGCCATAACCCGCTATTCCATTCAGCCAGCCTATGGGCCACCGCCTCTCCAAGATCGTCACCCGCACCGGCGATGCCGGCGAAACCGGCCTCGCCACTGGCGACCGTATTTCCAAGACCCATGCGCGCGTGGACGCGATGGGCCATGTCGATGAGCTGAACTGCTGCCTGGGCCTGCTGCTGGTGGTCGAGCTGCCGGAGCCCGTGCGTGCCGCGCTCTCGCCCTGCCAGCACGAGCTGTTCAATCTCGGCGGCGAGCTGTCGATGCCGCCCGCCGCGCTGATCACCGAAGCCCATGTCGTGCGTCTGGATCAGGCCCTGGTCGATCTCAACGAGAGCCTGCCGCCCCTGAAGGAGTTCGTGCTGCCCGGCGGTGGCGAAGCCGCCGCGCGCGCGCATCTGGCCCGCGCCGTCGCGCGGCGCGTCGAGCGCGCGCTGTGGGTGCTGAACGCGCAGGAGCCAGTGAACATCCACGGCCTGCACTACACCAACCGCCTATCCGATCTGCTGTTCGTCTGCTGCCGCGTGCTGGCGCGTGGCGAGGCGGGTGAGGTGAGCTGGAAGCGGGGGTAGGCGAGGGGATGCTGTTTGCGGCGGAACGCAGATGGCTGGTGGGTGCCAACAGCAGCCACTCAAGAGCCGATTAGAAGTGCCTGACTTCAGCGATCCACGACCGCCATATTGCCCTCGTCGTGTCGCGCCCCGGCTGCTGGCACGAGATTGTTGAGTTGATTGATTTGGGCAGTGCTCAGCCTGATGCTGTCGGCAGCCGTGTTTTCCTCGACGCGCGCCACCCGTTTGGTGCCGGGGATCGGTGCGATGTCGTCGCCTTGCGCGAGCAACCAGGCGAGAGCAACCTGAGCCGGCGTCGCGTCGACTTCGCTCGCCACCGCTTTCACGGCTTCGACGATGAGCAGGTTCTTTTTGAAGTTATCGGGCGTGAAGCGCGGATTGGTCTTGCGCCAGTCATCGTCGGCAAGTTGCTCCGGTGATTGAAGTTGGCCAGTCAGGAACCCGTGTCCGAGCGGCGAGTAAGGAACGAAGCCGATGCCCAGCTCGCGCAGCAGCGGCAGCAGCGTGGCCTCAGGGTCACGAGACCAGAGCGAATACTCGGTTTGCAGGGCCGTGATCGGGTGAACAGCATGGGCGCGGCGAATGGTGGCGGGGCCGGCTTCTGACAGACCGATATAGCGAATCTTGCCTGCCTTCACCAATTCCGCCAAAGCGCCAATTGTGTCTTCGATGGGCGTATTGGTATCGACGCGGTGCTGGTAGTACAGATCAATATGGTCTGTGCCGAGTCGCTTCAGCGAGCCTTCGACCGCAGTGCGAATGTTGTCAGGGCGGCTATTGAGTACACCGGGGCCGCCAGTAGCGTGCGAGACCAAGCCGAACTTCGTCGCCAGCACCACCTTGTCCCGACGCCCTTTGAGTGCCTTGCCGACCAGTTCTTCGTTGGTATACGGGCCATAGATTTCAGCGGTGTCGATGTGCGTTACGCCCAGGTCGAGCGCACGATGGATGCAATGTATGGACTCGGACTCGCTACCTTCACCAATGTTGTAATAGCTGGTCATCGACATCGCGCCGAGGCCGATGCGTGAAACTTCGATTCCGCCTATCGAGATGTATTTCATGGTTATTCCTTAAGGGGGAGATGCCGCTTTCAGAGCGGCGGCATCGGTGGTGTAAATCGAGGGATCAGAAAAACCTCAGGCGGTCTGGTCAACGATCTTCATCTGCTCGGCATTCATGCGCCCCCCGTGCACCGTGAGGGTCGAGAGCGTCGCATTGATCTCGACCAATTCTGCTGGCGTCAGCTGCACTGCGGCCCCTTGCAGGTTTTCCTGCAAGTGATCGGCGTTGCGGGTGCCGGGGATCGGGACGATCCAGGGCTTTTGCGCCAGCAGCCAGGCCAGCGAGATTTGCGCGAGCGTCGCGTTCTTCTGCGTGGCGAAGCGCGCCAATACATCCAGAATCGGCTGGTTCGCCGCCAGGTTCTCTGCGGTGAAGCGATCAAACCCGCTGCGCAGATCGGTCTTCGGGTCGAGCTTCATGCGCGGGCTCAGCTTGCCGGTGAGATAACCCATGCCGACCGGCCCCCAGGGCACGAATCCGATTCCCAGTGCTTCGCAGGTGGCCAGCACGCCGTTGCGCTCCGGGCTGCGCTCCATCAGCGAATACTCGGTTTGCACGGCCGAGACGGCCTGCACCGCATGAGCACGGCGAATGGTGGCGGCGCTGGCCTCCGACAGGCCGAAGTGCAGCACCTTGCCTTGCTGGATCAGGTCTTTCACAGCACCCGCCACGTCTTCGATCGGCACGCTGGGATCGACGCGATGCTGGTAGCAGAGGTCGATGCGATCCGTGCGCAGGCGCTTGAGCGAACCCTCGACCGACTTCTTGATGTGCGCAGGTCTGCTGATGAGGCCACCCGCTTCGAGGTTGAAGCCGAACTTGGTGGCGATGGCCACCCGGTTGCGGATGGGGGCCAGGGCTTCACCCACCAAGTCTTCGTTGGTGTAGGGGCCGTAGACCTCAGCCGTATCGAAAAAGGTCACGCCACCGTCGTGGGCTTTGCGGATGACGCGGATGCCCTGCTGGCGATCCGCCGGTGGGCCGTAGTTGGCGCTGATGCTCATGCAGCCAGCGCCGAGTTCTGAGACTTCGAGCAAGCCCAGCTTGCGGGTCTTCATGTCGCCGCCGCGACCGAGTTTGGGTTTGCCACTCTTTGGGGTGCCGGATGACGCGGCCCTGGCAAAAGGGCTGAGCATGAGCCCGGCAGAAACAGCCGCAATGCCGGTCAGCACTTCGCGGCGATTAACCCGCATTGGCTCGTGGTCGTTCGAGATCGAAGCATCGAAATCAATCTGGTTCATGATCGTTCCGTCCTTAGGTGTGTTGCGGGAGAAAATCAGGAATGTGCGAGTGAAGCGGATAGCGCGCGATGGGCCTGCACCTGCGCGAGCAGTGCATTGGCCTTGGCCTCGATGGCCTGCATCGCATCGGCACCCGCGATGAAGCGCGTCGGCGGCTCTGGCAGTGCCGCGAGCGTGACGAGCGCGTTGGCCAGCTTCGCGGGGTCGCCGCCTTGCTGGCCGTTCATGCTGGCGAAGGCCGCCACCGTCTGCCGCGTGCGCTCGGCGTAGTCGTCGATGGCGATGTGGGCGAAGCTGGTGGAGGCCGCACTCAGCAGCTCGGTGCGGAAGAAGCCGGGTTCCACCAGCAAGGTCTGGATGCCGAATGGCGCGACCTCTGGTGCCAGGGACTCCATCCACCCTTCGAGGCCGAACTTCGCAGCGGCATACGCCGTGCAGAAGGCGCCGCCGACGATGCCTGCGGTGGACGAAATCGTCAGCAGCAGGCCGCTGCGCTGTCGGCGCATCACCGGCAACACGGCGCGCGCGATGTTCATCGGGCCGAACAGCAGGGTCTCGAGCTGAAGCCGAACCTGCTCAGTCGAGAGTTCCTCGAAGATGCCCGCAACGAAGTGGCCTGCGTTGTTGACCACCACATCAATGCGACCAAAGTGCTGCACGGTGGCCTCGACCGCTGCCGCAGCATCTGTAGCACTGGTGACGTCCAGCTTCACGACCATGAGATGGTCGTGATCGCCAAGCGCCGCGCTGATTTTTGCCGGGTTGCGGCCCGTGGCAACTACCGCGTGACCGGCGGCGAGGGCGGCCTTGGCGATGTCTGCGCCCAAGCCACGTCCCGCGCCAGTGATGAGCCAAACCTTTTGTTCCGTCATGACGAGCCTCACTGCCTGTTGTTTCAGTGACGGCAGTGTGGCGACACGAACTCAGCCGATAAATGGGTATAGTCCGAATAGAGTCATGAGATTTGTGCATCAATGGAAAGAGCCGACATCAAGCATCTGCTGGCCTTTCTCGCCGTGGCGAGGGAGCGCAGCTTCACGCGCGCAGCCGCCAAGCTCGGCATGTCGCAGTCCGCACTCAGCCACACCGTCCGGGGCCTGGAAGCGCGTATGGGCATGCGTCTGCTGACCCGCACCACGCGCAGCGTCGCACCCACCGAAGCAGGCGAGCGCCTACTGCGCAGCGTGGGGCCGCACTTCGAGGAGATCGAAGCGGAGCTGCTGGCGCTGACCGAGTTGCGCGACAAGCCGGCGGGCACCATCCGCATCACCACAGTCGAGCACGCGGCAGAAACCATCCTCTGGCCTGGCCTCAAGGGGTTGCTGGCCAGCCACCCGGACATCCATCTCGAAATCAGTGCGGACTACGGCCTGAAAGACCTGGTCGCAGAGGGATTTCACGCCGGTGTGCGGTTGGGCAATCAGGTGGCGGATGGCATGGTGGCAGTGCGCATCGGCCAGGACATGCAGATGACCGTGGTGGCGGCACCTTCGTATTTCGCCAAGCACCCACGGCCGAAACTGCCGAAAGATCTGCTCCACCATCGCTGCATCGTGCTTCGCCTACCGACGCACGGCGCGCTCTACACCTGGCCCTTCAAGAAGGGGCGAAGCGAATTCAGCGTCCGGGTTGAGGGGTACCTGGTCTTCAATACCCTGTCGCAAATGGTGCAGGCGGCGCTGGATGGATTCGGGCTGATCTTCATCCCTGAAGACCTGGCCCGGCCCTATCTAGCCAGCACCCAGCTCGTCCGCGTGCTGGATGACTGGAGCCCGGTATTTGAGGGCTACCACCTCTACTTCCCCAAGCGGCGGCAAAACTCACCGGCGTTTCGCCTGGTCGTCGATGCGCTGCGAGTCCAAGAGCCTCGCAAAAAGGTCAGCTGAGGTCATTGGCATTAATCCAGCAATCCGCCCAACCGCAGCCTCCGAGGTTACAAGCAACAGCCCGCCCGAATTGGCACAGTCACCTGACGGGCATACGCTGCCCGCATGGACCTCGAAACCTGGGAACTGCTGAGCTACGTCGTCACCGTGGTCGGCCTTCCGCTGGCGATCGGGGTGTTCGTCTACGAGCAGCGCAAGGAGCGCAACAACGAGGAGGAAGAGGTCTATCAGTTGCTCTCCGACAACTACCAGGACTTCCTGCGAGTGACCCTGGAGCACCCGGACCTGCGCCTGTTCTCACTGGAGCAGTCCGGTGACTTGAGCGCCGAGCAGAAGGAGCGGCGGCTGATCATCTTCAACATGCTGATCTCGCTGCTGGAGCGCTCCTACCTCTTGCTCTACGAGGACGACATGAGTGCCATGCAGCAGCGGCGCTGGGCTTCGTGGGAGGACTACATGCGCGAATGGTGTGCGCGCCCCGAGTTTCGCGCGGCGCTGCCCAACCTGCTGGGCGGCGAGGACCCGGATTTCGTCGCCTACCTGCAGGCGCTGGCGAGCGCGGCGGCAACTCAGCGCAGCTGAGCGATCAGCGCTGCTTCCTGGCCCTTGGCAAAGCCGATCAGCAGGCGCCCGTCGGGCGTCGCGAACACCGGCCGTTTCACCAACGAAGGCTCGCGCGCCAGCAGGGCCGCCGCGTTCGCGGCTGTCAGCCCGGCCTGCGTCGCCGCATCGAGCTTGCGCCAGGTCGTGCCCTTGCGATTCACCACCACATCGACGCCGAGCGCATCGATCCAGCGCTGCGCCGTGGCGGCGCTCAAGCCTTCCGCCTTGAAGTCATGGAAGCGATAGGCGATGCCGGCCTCGTCCAGGCGCTGGCGCGCGCGCTGGACGGTGTCGCAGTTCTTGATGCCGTAGACCACCAGCACGATCAGCTCCGGCTCAGCCGCCGCCGAAGCGCAATCGCCGTCAGCAGCAATCCCGCCAGCAGCTGCGGCGACAGTCCGCCGCCGCCCTCTCCTTCCAAGGGAGCCGGCACCGTCCGGGCGGGAGATCCCGGATCGGAGATCCGGCCGTTGACCACGCCATCGCTGTCGCCGGCGCCACCGTCGGTCAGCATCAGGCTCAGCTGGTTGCCACTGATGCTCACGGACGGATACGGCGCGCAAGCCGAGCTGGAGCATTTGATGTAGCTGTCGAACACGGAGCCGGTGGGCAGTGTCAGGCGAACCGTCACGCTGGCGCCCGCCGTCAGGCCGGACAGCGAGAACGAATAGAAGCCGAGGTAGTCGTAGCCGGTCGGAGCGAAGCTGGGCCGTGTGGCCGCACTAAAGCTGTCGATGGCACCGCCGCTGGGCGACAGCAGTTCCAGCGTCACCGGCTGGCCGTTGGGATCCGCAGCCGTCGCCGAGGGATGCTCGGCCGGGGCGACGCCAACGCCGGTCAGCGTGGCGGTGCTGGGGCTGTTGGCGGCACTGGTGGTGACTTTCAGGACCCCCGTGTACGAGGCGGCGCCGGCCGGTGCGAACCGGACGGCGATCTGGCAGCGGGCCTTAGCGGCCAGCGAGGCCGGGCAGTCGTTGGTCTGGACGAAACCGGACGGCAGGCTGACGAGCTGGATCGTCATTGCGCTGTTGCCGGAATTGACCAGATCGAACGACTGGCTCGCGGACCGCGCGCCCACGGCGACTTCACCGAAGCCGAAGCTGCTGGGGGTCAGCGTGGCGACCGCCTGGGTCCCACGGCCGCTCAGCCCGAATTCGGCGACGACTCCAGACTGGTCGGTGACGATCCGCTCCACCGCTGTCCGATCGCCGGAGGCCTCGGGCCGGAACGCGAAGCTGAGGGCACAGGCATCGCCCGCCTGCAAGCGCCGATTCGAGCAGCCGTCGACGACCAGCGAGAAATCGGCAGGATGATCGCCGCCGACGCTCAGGCCGGTGATGGTCAGCGGTGCGTTGCCGGTGTTGTTGAGCTGCAGGCCCCGGTTAGGGCTCGCGCTGCCGACCGGTTGGTCGCCGAAGCCCAGAGCCGGAACCGAGGCTTCCAGCGCATAGACGGCATGTACCAGCACTTCGGCCGTCGCGGTCACCGTGGCCGAGCCATCGGTGCAACTCAGCGTGTAACGGGCGATGCCGGCGTCGTCGGGCGACACGGTTTCGGTGCCGTTGAGAGGGCGGCTGCCGCTCCAGGCATCGCTCGCCGTGCAACTGCTGGTGTCCGAGCTGCTCCATTCCAGCGTCGAGGACTGGCCCGGATCGATCTCACCGGGCGTGGCGGTCAGCTGCAGTTGGGCATTCGACGCCGGCAACGCGGCTTCGGCCGAGGCCGGGCTCTCGCTGATCGCATTGACCGAGACCACGGTGAAGTAATAGGCCTGGCCGGGTACGAGATTGTCGACCGCAGCCTCGGTGCCGGTGATGCCTGATTGCGCGGCTTCGTTACCCGGTTGCCCCGAGGTCTGACTAACGTACAGGCGGTAGCTCGATGCCTGCAGGCCCGCGCTCCAGCTGAGCGTCGCGCTGCTCGACGAGGTCCGCGAGGCCGTCAGGTTGCCAGGCGCCTGCGCCGGGCCGAGGAAGCGCAGCACCGATCCGATGTCGCTGGCGCCGCCGAACCGGGCGGCGCCGTAGAAGGCGCCATCAGGACCAGCGACCAGGCGCAGGGCGTCGGTGATCGCATCGGCAGAAAAGTCGGCCAGTACGGTGCGGGTTCCGTCGGCGGCCAGCCGGAAATAGCTGCCGCTCAAGTTCGCGCCGTCGTAGCGGCTCACGCCGTAGAAATGGCCGTCACTGCCTAGCGCCAACGGAGTCTGTGGATCGTCGGAGCCGGGAATGGTCTGGTAGGCGAGCGCGCTGTCCAGCTTTCCCAGCCCGGCGCGAGATGACAGGGCGAACAGCAGATCGCCCTGGGCATTGGATGCGATGCCGCCGACCGGCACGATTCCCAGCGGATCGTCGGGGAAGGAGAAGACGGTCTGAGCACTGGTGGCGCTTAGGCGGAACAGCGTGCCGCGGTTGTTCTCGCCACCGGACGAGGTCAGGCCGTAGTACAGGCCGGCGGCCGTGCGATGGATCGGTCCCTGCGGTTCGGTGCCCAGGCTGGTACTGCCGTCGAAACGGCCCACGGTGGTGAGCCGACCATCGGGATCGATCCGCACGGCATTCGGGCCGACCAGGCTGAAGAAACTGCCGTCTCCACGACGGGTGAGTTCTCCGGGTGAGCCCGTCGAGAAATGGTGGACGACTTGCAGGCTGGCCGTCGGATCGAACCGGAAGAAGCTGCCCTGTCCGAAGTCGCCGCCGGAGCGGGCGGTGCCCCAGAGCGCGCCATCGGTCCCCAGGGTGAGCGGATTGGGATCGGTTCCGCTGGATTCCGAGAAGCGATGCAGGACCGTCGGCGAACCGCCCGCCACCATCGTGAACAGCGTCTGCCCTCCGGCCTTGCCTTGGGTGACGCCGTACAGCCGGGCATCCGGAGCGATCGTCAAGGCCTGCGGCAGATAGCCGGCCGGCGGACGAAAGCTGTGGATCAGGTGGAGATCCCCGGGGGCCGTGAACTTCCAGAGCGAACCGAGGCCGTCGACGGTGTTGCTGGCATTGCTGACGAGCGCATTGCCGGCGCCGTCGGAACCGATGCGGGGTTCGAAGCCATCTTCGCCGGTGAAGGCCTGTATCGTTGTCACGGCGCCAGCGGCCGAAATCCGCGAGAGCCGCTCCGGACTCACCGCCAGGAAGCCGCCTTCGGGCAGGGCGAGCAGGTCTCTGATGTCCTCCAGTTCTCCGGCCGTGGTCAGTTGCGAATATTGGCGGGTGTCGACCGCGTAGGCGAATACCGCGCCCGCGCTGCTGCCGTTGAGGCTGATCCCGCCGTAGACGCGGCCGTCGGCGCCGATCACCAGATCGGTACTCGGCTGGCCCTCTTCCAGAGTCAGCAGGCTCTCGAATCCCGCATTGCTCAGCCGGAACAGTGTTCCGGATTCACCGGTCGTCGATCCGATCAGGGAGCCATCGCTCAATGCGACGAGGCCGTGCAGCGGGCGGCCGCCACCGTCATCCGCAGTGAAGTGATGCAGGACGCTGAACTGCCCCCCAGCGTCGATCCGGTACAGCGTGCCCAGGCCCGCCTGACCGCCGTTACCCGTGGTGCCGTAGAGGCTGCCGTCCGCAGCAAGTATCAGCGGTCCCGTGGGCAGCGCGCCGTCGGGTCCGGAGAACGAGTGCAGGCGGGTCAGTGTTCCCTGCTTCGTCAGTCGGAACACGGTGCCCGCATCGTCTGTACCGCCGGCGTTTCCGGTACCAAAAAAATCACCGGATGCTGCTTCCACCAGGGCCGCATCCGGCGCCGCCGCCTTCAGGCAGTCGAATGCAACGACCGGATGGATCTCGCCGCCGGAAGTCAGTCGATACACGGCGCCGCAGCCTTGGGCGCCGCCGTGCCGACTGGTGCCGTAGTAATGGCCGTCGCTCCCCAGGACCGGCGGGGAGAACGGATTCGAGCCCTCGGGGACCGAGAACTCGTAGAGCGTTTCCACGACCGCCGGGTCTGCGAAGGCAAGGACGATGGGGCCCATGCCCAAGGCAAGGCAAAGGAGCTTTCCGGTCGTCCGGAGATTCAGTAGGTCACGCACGGTGTTCACCAGCCTGAGCTTGGAATGGTTTGGATATCGCAACCTTCGCCGATCTGCGATAGGCAGTTGCGCAGTCAGCTTAAAAAAGCTGGGGCGGCGGATGCGGCCGGCACTCAAGCCGCCGCCGGCAGCATGCCGCGCATGAAGCCCTCAAACTCCGGCTTGTCCATGTAGCGCGGCACGGCGTAGGTCCAGTGCGCTTCGGCCATGGCCTTGTCGGTGATGGCGGGGATGTCGCTTTCCTTCAGCTTGTCGACCTGGGTCGGAATGCCGAACTCGGCATTGAGCTTGCGGACGTGGGCGATGAATTTGTCGGCCAGCTGCGCCGCGCTCTCGCCACCCTGCTTCAGGCCGCTGACCTCGGCCAGCGTCGCCAGCCGCTCGATGCAATCCGGCTTCGAGAAGTCCAGTACCCGTGGCAGCACGATGGCGTTGGCGAGGCCGTGTGGCAGGTGGTAATAGGCGCCGAAGTTGTGGGCGATGGCATGCACATAGCCGACGCCGGCGGTGGTGAAGGCGACACCGGCCTTGAACGAGGCCAGCGCCATGTTCTGGCGCGCTTCGATGTTCTTGCCGTCGTGCACCGCCGTCGGCAGGTTCTGCATGATCAGGCGCGTCGCTTCCAGCGCTTCCGCATCGGTCATCTTGGTGCGGTTGCGGCTGATGTAGGCCTCGACCGCGTGGGTCAGCGCGTCCATGCCGGTGGCAGCGGTGATCGGCGCGGGCAGGCCGGTCATCAGGGCGCCGTCGAGCGCGGCGCCGAGCGGCACCAGGCAGGGGTCCATGATCGCGAACTTGCGGGTGGTCGAGGGGTCGCTGACCACGGCGGCGATGGTGACTTCCGAGCCGGTGCCGGCGGTGGTCGGCACCGCGTACAGCGGCATGGGCTTGAAGATCACCCGCATCAGGCCGGCCATGTGCACGATCTTGTGCGGGTTCTTCGCACGCGCGGCGATCACCTTGGCGGCGTCGATGGAGGAGCCGCCGCCGATGGCGAGGATGGCGGTGCAGCCTTCCTTCTTGAGCATGCTCAGGCCGGTCTCGATCTGCTCGATGGTCGGGTTTGGCAGCACGCCGTCATAGACCACGTAGCTGACGCCCAGCTGCTGCAAGCGTTCCTGCATCGGCGTCAGCAGTCCGAGCTTCACCAGCATGCCGTCGGTGACGATCAGCAGGTTCTTCACCCCGGTCTTGGCGATGTGCTCGCAGAGCTGCAGCGAGGAGCCGGGGCCGCTGAACATCTGCGGAGTGCGGAAGCGCAGCAGCGGGGTGGAGATCTTCAGCAGGAACTGGAAGATCTTGTAGACCAGCACCTTGAGCGAGAACGGGATCATGTGATTTCTTCCGGTCGATGTAATGGAATGTTTGATGGACCAGCCGGACTCTGTGGCCCCGGGCGGCGCATAGTCCACTCCGCGCGGGGCTGGCGGTCAATAGCCCCGCGCCGCGCCGGCCCTTTCAATCCGGCACGTTCTCGAGTTCCAGCTTGCCGCAGGCCGCCAGCAGGCGGAACGCGGTCACGGCGCGGTCGCGCCGGGCGCCGACCAGGTTTACCTGGGCCGACAGCAGGTCGCGTTCGGCGTCGAGCAGGTCGAGGGTGGTGCGGCTGCCGACCTTGAGTTCCTTGCGGACGCCGTCGAGCGCCAGATCGGCGGCCTGGACCTGGGACTGGAAGGCGGCGATCACCGGGCCGGAGGCGCTCAGCAGCTCCCATTCGCGGGCGGCGGTCTCGGCGTAGTAGGCCTCGGTGTCGGCGGCGGCGTAGCGGGCGCTGCTGGCGCGGGCACTGGCTTCGCTGACGCGCGCCTTGACCATGCCGCCGGTGAGGATCGGCACCTGCAGCTTCAGCTGCAGCGCCCAGGTCGACAGGCGGTCGTAGCCGAAGTCGCTGTTGTCCTGGGTGCCGGCGCGGGCGTCGAGCGAGAGCTTGGGCAGGCGCTCGGCCTCGGCGACGCGGATCTGCGATTGCGCCGCGCGGCCGCTGTGCTGGGCCGAGAGCACGGCGGGCGCGCTGTGGGACTCGGCGATGGCCTGCTCGCGGCTGGCGGCGGTGGCGATGAACTCGGGCCAGGCGGCGTCGAGATCGGCCGGCAGCGGGCCGATCAGCCGGGTCAGGGCGATCTCGGAGGCGCGCAGCTGCGCCTTGCTGCGCTCGACATTGGCGACCGCCTCGGCCAGGCGGGCATTGGCGAGCGCAAGGTCAGTGCGCGTCGCCTCGCCGGCCTGCAGGCGCTTGTCGGCGTCGGCGCGGGCCTGTTCCAGCGTGTCGCGGTTGACCTCGGACAGGCGCGCGGTCTCGCGGTCGCGCTTCAGGTCGAGATAGGCGGTGAGGGTGGCGAGGATGATCTTGCCGCCCACTTCGCGCCGCTTTTCGAGCGCCGCCTCGACCGCGCGCCGGGAGGCTTCCTCCAGCGCGCTGGCCCGGCCGCCGTTGTAGAGCGGCTGGCTGGCGGCCAGCGCCAGGCTGTTGGGCGTGCGCACGCCCGACTGCGGAAACGGCGCGTCAGTGCGCAGGTCGGAGCGGCCGATATCGGCGGCGAAGCCCAGGCTCAGGCCGTCGGTGGCGCGCGCCACCGATTCGCCGGCGCGAGCCAGGTCGATCTCGGCCTCGGTCTGGTCGAAGCGCGGGTCGTGATGCAGCGCGGCGGTGGCGGCGGCGCGCAGGCTCAGCGCCTGGGCCGGCGCGCAGGCCGCGCACAGGGCGAGCGCGGCGAGACAAAACGTGGTGCGGCGCAACGAGGTCATGTACGGCTCCGGGCCGGTTTCTTGGGGTTGGCGGGCAGCAGGCAGCCGCCCAGGAACAGGCGCACCGACTCCGCCACGAAGGCCTCGGGCGACAGCGGCAGGGCCAGCGGCGACAGGCCGAGCAGGCTGCGGAACTGGCAATGTCCCTTCATCAGGGTGATGAACTGGATGGCGGCGAAATCCGGGTCCGGGACCTGCATATGACCCTCGGCATGGCAGCGCGCGAAGAAGGCGGCGAGCTGGATGCGCGCGCGCCTCGGGCCGTTCTCGTAGAACTGCTGCGCCAGCGACGGAAAGCGGGTCGCCTCGGAAATGATGGCGCGCATCAGCCGCACCTTGCTGGGGTCGGTGAACAGCTTGAAGAAGCGCAGGCCGAAGGCGCGCAGCGTGCTCTCCAGATCGCCGTCGATGGCGGTCGGGATGGCGACATCGCGCAGGAAGCGCTCGCAGCCCGCCACCACCATCTGCTCGAACAGGCCTTCCTTGCTGCCGAAATAGCTGTACAGGCTGGCCTTGCTGCCACCGACGCGCTGGATCACTTCCTCCAGCGAGGCGCCGGTGTAGCCGTGCTCCAGGAACACCGCCTGGGCGGCGCTCAGCATGGCCTCGCGCCGGCGTTCGCCGCGCGCATTCGGCCGCGCCGTCGCGGCCACTGGCGACGGGCGACGGGCCGCGCGAGGACCTGCGGCGGGCGGGGCGGGCTTCGGCATCGGTGTCAGTTTTCGCGGCTTGAAGTGAACTGTACTGTTCGTTACAGTATCAATCGAAGCCGTCCGCCGCAAGCCGCGCGGACGCACCGACAAACCGCTTATCAAGGAAGCATCGCGATGGCCGCCAACAAGATCGTTCGCAGCGTGGTTCTGGGTGCCGCCGCCGTGGGCGCCGTGGCCTGGGGGCTGCACTGGTGGAATACCGGCCGTTGGCTGGAGTCCACCGACAATGCCTATGTGCGCGCCGATATCGCGGTGATCACGCCGCGCATCGCCGGCGAGGTCATCGAAGTCGCGGTGCGCGAGAACCAGCGGGTGAAGAAGGGCGACGTGCTGGTGCGCATCGACCCGCGCGACTACCAGGCCCGGCTCGCCAACGCCCAGGCCAATGTCGCTCAGGCCGAGGCGGCCCTGGTCGCCAATACACGTCAGCAGGAAATGCAGGCGGCGATGATCGACGAGGCGCGCGCCACCCTCAGCGCCGCCGAAGCCGACCGGGTGCGGGTGCGCAAGGACTACGAGCGCGCCGACTCGCTGGTGAAGGACGGCGTCGCCACCCAGGCGCGGCTCGATATCGCCAGCGCCGGCTACCAGTCGGCCCAGGCCGGCGTCAGCCGTGGCGCCGCCGGCCTGAAGGTCGCGCGCACCCAGGTGGGGGCGCTGGAAGCCGAGCGCGCCAGCCTGGAAGCCAAGCTGCAGGCCGCGCAGGCGGCCGAACAGCTGGCCGCGCTGGACCTGGAAGCCACCGTGCTGCGCGCGCCCTCGGACGGCCTGATCGGCAATCTCGCGGCCAAGCTCGGCGAGCGCGTCAATGCCGGCCTGCGCCTGCTGTCCCTGGTGTCCGCCGGCCCGGTGTGGGTGGAAGCCAATTTCAAGGAAACCCAGCTGACCCAGGTCGTCGTCGGCCAGCCCGCGCGCGTGCATGTCGATGCCTTCCCGGGCGCCGAGATCAGCGGCCGGGTCGAGAGCGTATCGCCGGCCTCGGGCGCTGAGTTCGCGCTGCTGCCGGCCGACAACGCCACCGGCAACTTCACCAAGATCGTGCAGCGGGTGCCGGTGAAGCTGACGCTGGAACTGACGCCGGAGCTGGCGCAGCAGCTGCGCTCGGGCATGAGTGTCGAAGCGGAAATCGACACCAAGCCCCAAGGCTAGGCGCAGGGTGGACCGGCGATGAACGACGACGGACTGCTGCTCTCCGAGGAGGAACGCAAGGCCGCCTACCGCCGCGCCTGGTTCGGCTTCATCGCCATGATGTTCGGCAACTTCATGGCGATCCTCGACATCCAGATCGTCGCCAGCTCGCTGAAGGAAATCCAGGCGGGCTTGTCAGCCAGCGCCGACGAGCTGACCTGGGTGCAGACCAGCTATCTGATCGCCGAAGTCATCGCCATTCCGCTGTCCGGCTATCTGTCGCGGATGATGTCGACGCGCATCTACTTCGTCATCAGCGCCATCGGTTTCACCCTGGCCAGCCTGCTCTGCGCCTTCGCCTGGAACATCGAGAGCATGATCGTGTTCCGGGTGCTGCAGGGCTTTCTCGGCGGCGGCATGATCCCGACCACGCTGGGCGCGATCTTCCTGCTGTTCCCGCCCGAAAAGCGCCAGCTGCCGACCGTGCTGGTGGGCTTGGTGATGACCACCGCGCCGGCGCTCGGCCCCACGCTCGGTGGCTATCTCACCGCCTCGTTCTCCTGGCACTGGCTGTTCTTCATCAACATCATTCCGGGCACTCTGCTGTCGCTGGTGGTCTGGCAGAACGTGCGCTTCGACCGGCCCGACTGGTCGCTGCTGCGCAAGATCGACCTCATCGGCCTGGCCGGCATGGCGGCCTTCCTCGGCAGCCTGGAGTACGTGCTCGACGAGGGCCCGCGCCACGACTGGTTCGAGGACGAAACGGTGCTGCGGGTGTTCTGGCTGATGCTGGCCGGCGCCCTGGTGTTCTTCTGGCGCGCCTTCAGCGCCGAGCATCCCATCGTCGAGCTGCGCACCTACCGCAACCGCAACTTCGTGTTCGGCTCGATCTCCGCCTTCGTGGTCGGCGTGATGATCTTCGGCATGGTGTTCCTGGTGCCGACCTTCCTCGGCGGCGTGCGCGGCTTCAACAGCCTGCAGATCGGCCAGACCATGATGGTGATGGGGGTGGCGATGTTCTCGACCGCGCCCCTGGTCGGCAAGCTGGCGGTCAAGGTCGATCTGCGCCTGCTGCTCGCCTACGGCCTGGCCATGGTCGCCGCCGGCACCTGGCTCAACGCCCACCTCACCGCCGACTCCGGCTTCGCGCAGTTCTTCTGGCCGCAGGTGATGCGCGGCCACGGCTTCATGTTCTGCATGATCACCATGACCGGCCTGGCCATGGGCACGCTGTCGCCGGACCAGGTCAAGAACGGCTCCGGCCTGTTCAACCTCATGCGCAATCTCGGCGGCGCGATTGGTCTGGCGCTGATCAACACCTCGCTGCACGACCGCAGCTGGTTCCACTACTCGCACCTGTCCAATTCCATCAACAGCGCCCGCGCACCGGTGCAGGACCTGCTCCAGCAGGGCACCGCCTATCTGCAAACCGAGCTGGGTAGCGATGCCCAGGCGGCGGTGATCGGCCAGATGGCGCGGCTGGTGCAGCAGCAGGCCGCGATCATGAGCTTCAACGACACCATGTTGATGATGGCCGCGCTCTGCGCCTTCGCGGTGCTGCTGCTGCCCTTCGCCGACAAGCCGGCCCCGCTTGGCGCCAGCGCCGAGGGTGGCGCGCACTGATTTCCTTTTAACCAGGCCTCGCCATGAGCCTCTTCCTTCGTCTGTTTCTGGTGTTGTTGTTCCAGTCGCGCGGCAAGTCCGCCGGCGTGCTCGACTCGACGGTGGTGCATTCGCGGGTGATGCCCAATGACCTCGACCTCAACCGTCACGTCAACAACGGCCGCGTCTTCACCTTTGCCGATCTGGGCCGCATGGACTGGTTCACCCGCACCGGCTGCCTGCGCGCGGCGCTCAAGCACGGCTGGCTGCCGATCATCGGTGACGCCACCGGCCGCTTCATCAAGCAGCTGACCGTGTTCGAGCGCTTCAGCGTCGAGAGCCGCATGCTCGGCTGGGGCGCGAAGTGGGCGTTCATGGAGCACCGCATCCTCAACGGCCGCGGCGAGCTGGCCGGGGTGGTGGTGATCCGTGGCATGTTCTGGAGCCGCCAGCAGGGCGCCATCGAACCGCGCCGGCTGCTGGAGGCGACCGGGCAGAGCATCAGCACCTCGCCGGAGCTGCCGCTGTGGGTGCGGACCTGGGCCGAGAGCCTGGAGCAGCTCTCGGCCGCCCGGCGCTGAGCGCGTAGGCGCGACCGCCCTCGCTGGGCTACTCTTGCCGCCAAACCACAAGCTATAGGCTTGGGAAAGGTGGGAGGCACAAGATGTTGACATCGCTCATAGCCGTACTGGTCTTGCTGGTGATCGGCTTCTACGCCCTGTACATCGGTGCCGTCGGCCGTGTCGGCAATGGCGAGGCGCCGCTCACCCCGCCCCGGCGCCTGGGCATGATGCTGATCGGGCTGGTGGCGCTAGTGGTGGCCTTCATGGTCTACAGCCATCCCAGCAGCCTGCAATCGGCGAGCAGTGCCCCGAAGAGCTGGAACGCCCAGCCCGCCAGCCCCCAGCAGGACCCGGGCGATGCCGCTACCGAGCAGGCCGCCAATGCCACGGCGGCGGAGGGAGAGAGCCCCACGCCGGCCGCAGCTGCCGAGACGCCCGCCGGCCCGGAGCCGGTCGCCGAGGGCAAGCCGGCGCCGAAGCCGAAGTCGGCTAGTGTCGAGACCGAGGGCGGCGTCTCCGCCGCCGCCCTGGCGATGGAGCGGGAGCTGCTGCGCCGCCGCCAGCGTTTGCCGGGGATTGAAGGCGAGTTGCCGATGGCGGCCGAGGTCGTGGCCGAGTCGAAACCGGCGGCCACCCTGCCGCCGCCTGCCGGCAGTCCGGCCCCCGCCCCGGCGACCAAGGCCAGTCGGCCTGCGGCCACCACCACCAGCAGCCGCCGCTATCGCGCACCGGAGCCGACGCTGGGTCCGGCGCAACCGCTCACCATCGTCATCCACAACGAGTTGGGCGAGACCCAGCAGCGCGAACGCCTGTCCCTGCTGATCGAGGGCAAGCGCGTCGCCAGCTTCGAGATCACCGATGCGGCGCCGGTCATCGAGCTGCCGATCCGCTTGCCGCGACCAGGCCTGCTGCACTACCGGCTGGAGGGCGAGAGCGTCCAGGGCCGGCGCCAGGCCCTGAGTGGCCAGGGTTGCATCAGCGCCATCGACGGCGCCCGCTTCCAGGTGCGGCGCGCCCCGGGCAGCCGGCGGGTGTTCCTGGAGTCCACCCGTGGCTGAGCCGGCGGCGGCGCGGACCGCCGCCGCCTCGGCGGTGCGCGAACAGGTCTACATGGTGTTTCCCAACGACCTCAATTCCAACGACACCGTGTTCGGCGGCCTGATCATGGCGCAGATGGACCGCATCGCCGCCGTGGTCGCCGACCGCCATGCCGGCGGCGTCTGCGTCACCGCCAGCGTCGACGCAGTGCACTTCATGGCGCCGGCGCGCAAGGGCGACGTGCTGGTGTTCGCCGCCAGCGTCAACCGCGCCTGGACCACCTCGATGGAGGTCGGCGTGCGGGTCGAAGCGGAGTGCATCGGCGACACCGCGCGCCGCCACATCCTGTCGGCCTATCTCACCTTCGTCGCGGTCGATCCGGCTGGCACGCCAAGGCCGGTGCCGGCCCTGCTGGCCGAGACCGAGGTCGAGCGCCGGCGTCACCAGGAGGCACAGTTCCGCCGCGCCTCGCGCCTGCGCCATGCCGAAGAGCTGAAGGCCCTGCGCGCAACGGTGCCGGGAGCCGGCGCTTGAACCGGCGGCAGCGAGGCCTGGCCTGGGGCCGTCTGCTGCTGGGCCTGCTGCTGCTGGTCGTGGCGGTGATGCTCTGGCGCACCACGCGCCTGCGGCCTGAGACCGCACCCGGCCCGGTGGTGGCGGCAACGGCCGATGCCATCGACGCCGCCCGCGCCGCGCAGCACCTGGGCGAGGCGATCCGCTTCCGCACCATCACCCACCAGGATCCGGCCGAGGACGAGGTCGCCGAGTGGGAGCAGTTGCACGCCTGGCTGCAACAGCGCTATCCCGCTGCCCACGCGGCGATGCAACGTGAGCTGATCGACGGCCGTAGCCTGCTCTACACCTGGCCCGGGCGCGACACCAAGCAGCCGCCGATCCTGCTGATGGCGCACCAGGACGTGGTGCCGGTGTCGCCCGGCACCGAGGGTGACTGGACCGAGCCGCCGTTCGCCGGCACCGTGAAGGACGGCTGGATCTGGGGCCGTGGCAGCAGCGACGACAAGGGCTCGCTGGTGGCCTTGATGGAAGCGGCTGAGTCGCTCGCCGCCGCCGGCTTCCAGCCCGGCCGCACGCTGCTGTTCGCCTTCGGCCACAACGAGGAAGTGCTGGGCTCCGGCGCGCGCGCCATCGCCGAGCAGCTGAAGGCGCGCGGCCTGCGGCCGGAGTTCGTGCTCGACGAGGGCATGCTGGTGATCGAGGACCACCCGGTCACCCAGGGCCCGGTGGCGCTGATCGGCATCGCCGAAAAGGGCTATGCCACCTTGCGCCTCACCGCACGCGCGCCCGGCGGGCATTCCTCGATGCCGCCGCCGGAGACCGCCGTGGCGGTGCTGGCGCAGGCGATCACCGCCATCACCGGCAGCCCCTTCCCGCTCGACTACTCCGGCCCGGCGGCTGAGATGATGGCGGCACTGGCGCCGCGCGCGTCGTTCACCACCCGGCTGGCGGTCGCCAATGCCTGGCTGTTCGAGCCCCTGCTGGTGAACCAGATCGCCGCCACGCCCTCCGGCGCCGCCCTGTTGCACACGACGATGGCGCCGACCATGCTGGAAGGCTCGCCCAAGGAAAACGTGCTGCCCCAGGCCGCCATCGCCCGCATCAACTTCCGCATCCATCCGCGCGACAGCGCGGCCGGCGTAATGGCGAGGGTGCGGGCGGCGGTGCACGAACTGCCGGTCGAACTGGACTGGGAAGGTCAGCCCAACGAACCCTCGCCGGTATCCTCCACCCGCTCGCCGGCCTGGCAGGTGCTGGCCGAACTGGCCGCCGAAGCCAGCGGCGCGCCGGTGGCGCCGGCCCTGGTGCTGGGCGGCACCGACAGCCGGGTGATGAGCGGCATCGCCCAGGATGTCTATCGCTTCATGCCGGTGCGGATGCGGCTCGACGAGCTGGGCATGATCCACGGCACCAACGAGCGCCTGTCGGTCGACAACCTCGACCGCATGGCCGAGTTTTATCGGCGGCTGATCGAGCGCGCGGCGGGCTGAGTCAGGTCAACGCCGGCGGTGTGGCATCGTTGAGTACGCTCGTTGCCGGGCATACAAGAACTCAGGGAGCCGCACCATGTTTCGCAATCTTGTCGCCGCCGTCGCGGCACTGAGTTTGGTTGCCTGCACTTCGCTGCGACCGCTGCCTGCGGGCGACCGGCAATGGCGGGATCAGGTGCATGTCGGCGACGACGTCAGCGTCGCCGCGAGCAACGGCAAGACCTATCTGCTGACCCTGACCGAGGTCGATGACGAGAAGATCGTCGGCATCGGCGACAACAAGAAGGTGACGATCCGCTATGCGCAGATCCAGCAGCTGGAGCTCCGCAAGCTGAATGCGCTCAAGACCTCGGCGGCGGTGGGTGGCGGTGTCCTTGCCGTGGTCGGGGCGGTGCTGCTGTTCGCCATCATCGCCTTCCAGAACGGCTGGGGCATCGAAGAGGACTGAGGATTCCGTTGTAGCCCGGATGCAATCCGGGAAGCTTCGTCGGATCGAGAGTGCGATTAACTCAGGGCTGTTGTTGATGGCGATTCGCGTCACCCAATCAAGAACCAAGGGAATTCGATGTTCCGCAAGCTGATCACTGCGCTCGCGGGACTGGGCCTGATTGCCTGCACCACGATGCGGCCGCTGCCTCCGGGTGACGGCGGCCAGTGGCGCGGGCAACTGCAGATCGGCGACGAGGTCCGGGTCAATGCCGCCAACGGCAAGACCTACGAGCTGAAATTGGTCACGGTCGATGAGCAGAAGATCGTGGGTCGGGGCGATGGCCAAAAGGTCACTATCCGTTACGAGCAGATCCGCGATCTGGCCGTTCGAAGGGACGATGACCGCGAGACCGCGCGCGCGGTCGGCAGCGGACTGTCGACTGCCTGGGAGGCCTTTGCCGGCTACGTCAGCGCCTCCGTGGGTCGCTGAAGCGCCGGCGGTCCCACCTCAAATCGGCTGCGCGTCCGGTTGCTGCGAAGGATGCGCGGCGACGAAGGCCGGCAACTGTTCCAGCCGCTCCGACAGCGCCACCAGGCACGGGTAGCGCGCGAGGTCGGCCTTGAAGCGCTTCGCGGCATAGACCTGCGGCACCAGGCAGCAGTCGGCGATACCGGGCGTAGCGCCGAACACGGCGGTCGCCAGCGGCTGGTCGGCGACCTCGGCTTCCAGCGCGCTCAGGCCGCGGTCGATCCAGTGGCGGATCCAGGCTTCCTTTTGTGCCTCGCTGACGCCGAACTCGCGGCTGAGATAACCCAGCGGCCCCAGGTTGTGCAGGGGCTGCATGTCGGCGTTGATGGCCTCGCAGAATTGCCAGGCGCGCGCGCGCTGTTGCAGGTCGGCGGGCTGCAGGGCGATGGCCGGATAGGCCTCGTCGAGGTAGCGCAGGATCGCCAGCGACTGACCGAGCTTGAACCCGCCATCGACCAGAAGCGGCACCCGGCCCTCGGGGTTGAGCGCCCGGTATTCCGGCGAGTGCTGCTCGCCGCCGTCGCGGATCAGGTGCACCGGCCGGTACTCGTAGGGCAGGCCCTTGAGCGCGAGCGCGATGCGGACGCGGTAGCTGGCCGAGGAGCGCCAGTAGCTGTGGAGGATGAGCATGGCCGGCAGTTTAGCGGGCCCGGCAGTCCTCGAACACGACGGTGTCGCGCGGGCCGCGCTGGCAGGGTTTGGCAGCTCGCGGCAGCTGCAGCAGCTCCTCGGGCGTGAACACCAGCGCTGCCATCTCGGGCGCCGGCTGGGCCGCCGCGCCGGGCTCGGCGACGCGCACTACCTCGCCGGCATTGGCCGGGCTGGCACCCTGGGCATTTGCCAGGTCGATGCCGCCTTCCAGCACGCCGGCATACAGGCCGGTGTCGACCGCCGCGCCTTCCAGCAGACAGTCGCCGGGCTGCGGGCACCAGCGCAGCGCGTAGTCGGTGCCGCGCACGCTGACGCTGCCGCCCGGAGTCTCCATCTGATAGCGGCTGCGGGGGTCCTTGGCGATCATGCCGCTGACCGTGCGCATCGAGCCCTTGAGCAGGGCGAGTTGGAGCGCGCCGGCATTGCCGTCGTTCTGGGCGAAGCGGAAATCCTTGATCTGCACGCTGGAGTCCGGCCGCAGCAGGATCAGGGTGCCGTCGAGCAGGCGCAGCGTGGCGGCGGTGCGGGTGCCGGTGCTAAGCGTGTCGCCCCGGTGGATGTCGTTGATCGCCTGGATGTCGCTGCGGCGGCCCCGGCTGTTCTGCCGCTGCACGGCGTCGTCGGCATCGGTCAGGGCGCCGACGACGGCTTCTTCCGGCTCGGGCGGCGGTGGTGGCGGTGGCGCCGCCGTGGCCTGCTGCGAGGGCAGCCGGTACAGCGGCAGGCGGATGGCGGCATTGCGCCGCAGCAGCCCCCGGCCGCCGGCGGCAAAGGCCTGCGGAAATTCGGCGCGGACGTAGTGCTCGATCCGGGGCCAGAGTTCCGGGTGCTCGGGCAGTTCACGCCGGACCAGATTCGACAGCGGCTCCTCGACCACGGCGTTGATGTTGAGGAAGGCGTAGAAGCGATAGCCCTCGATGTCCGGTGGCGGCAGCGCCCGCGCCAGACCCGGCAGACCGGCGGCCAGGGCCAGCAGCAACAGGAGCAACAGCGGGCGCACGCGCATCAAGGACACTTGGGCGATCAGAACGAGCCCGATACTGGGCGCTGGCCCCAGGTCCGTAAAGACAATAAAACCTCCTGCCCCGGTGAGCCCCGATGGACGGGGGCGGGGCAGCGGCTCAGCCGGTGTAGGGCTCGACCCGCTGCTCGATGGCGCCGAAGATCGAGCGGCCCTCGGCGTCGAGCATTTCGATTTTCACGGTGTCGCCGAAGCGCAGGAACGGCGTGCTCGGCTTGCCGTGGGCGAGGGTCTCGACCGTGCGCACCTCGGCCAGGCAGGAATAGCCCAGGCCGCCCTCGGCGACCGGCTGGCCGGGGCCACCGTCGTCGTCGCGGTTGCTGACCGTGCCGCTGCCGATGATGCAGCCGGCCGCCAGGGGCCGGGTCTTGGCGGCATGGGCGATGAGCTGACCGAAGTCGAAGGTCATGTCGACGCCGGCGTCCGGGCGGCCCAAGGGCTGGCCGTTGAGCCAGGACAGCAGGGGCCGGTGCAGCTTGGCATCGATCCAGGCGCAGCCCAGCTCGTCCGGTGTCACCGCCACCGGCGAGAAGGCGCTGGAGGGCTTGCTCTGGAAAAAGCCAAAGCCCTTGGCCAACTCGTTGGGAATCAGATTGCGCAGCGAGACATCGTTGACCAGCATCAGCAGGCGGATGGCGCCGCGCGCCGCCAGCGGCGAGATGCCCATGGCGACGTCGCCGGTGACCACCGCGATCTCGGCTTCCAGGTCGATGCCGTAGTCCTCGCCGGCCACGCGGATCGGTTCGGTGGGCGCGAGAAAACTGTCGCTGCCACCCTGGTACATCAGCGGGTCGGTCCAGAAGCTCTCCGGCATCTCGGCCTTGCGCGCCTTGCGCACCAGCTCGACGTGATTGACGTAGGCGGAGCCGTCGGCCCACTGGTAGGCGCGCGGCAGTGGCGACAGCAGTTGCTCGACGCGGAATGGCCGGCTGCTTTCCTGGTACTCGCCGGCACACAGCGCTTCGTAGAGTCCGGCCGCGAGCGGCGACAGCCGCGCCCAGTCGTCGAGCAGGGCTTGCAGGGTCGGGGCCAGGTCCGGGATCGGCATCATCCGCGAGAGATCGCGGCTGACCAGCATCAGCTGACCGTCGCGGCTGCCGTTGTTGAGGGTGGCGAATTTCATCGGAGGCTTTGCTATGGGTTGGACGCGCCGGCAAGGAGCCGCGCTCGGGTTTGCGGTAGCTTAAGGCCAAGCCCGCGTCAGCCGGGCATGCCGGAGGAGATTGCGATGTGGTCTGTCCTGTGCCCGCGCGTTGTCGCGCCGGCTCTGTTGTCTCTGGCCGTCGCCGGGCTTGCTGCTTGCGGCAACTCGTCCGATCCGGGCGCCGCCCCGCCGGGCAGCGGCAACCACACCATCAGTCGCGCCAAGTGCAAGACGCCGACGCCGATTGCCGGCTGGACGCCCCTGCCGGCAGCCCGCGATCTGGCGATCAGCGCCGAAGTGCGCGCAGCGCGCGAGCGCATTCTCGGCACCGGCTGGGACGATCCGGCCGAGGCCAAGCTCTGGTGGTTCGGCGTGTCGAGTTTCGTCGCCAGCCTCGGCGGGCACCTGTTCTTCTTCGACGCCTGGGAGATCGTCGGCATCCACGCCGACTATGCGCCGATTGGCCGCGAGGAACTGGCCGAGCTGGCGCCGGAGGCGATGTTCTTCGGGCACGGCCATTTCGATCACGCCGGCGATGCCGGCTATGTCGCCGGCCGCAGCGGCGCGGTGGTGGTCGGTTCCGAGGAAATCTGCGCCACCGCCAAGACCCAGGCGGCGCGCGACGGCAACGAGGGCAAGGTTCGTTGCCTGGTCACCGGCACCGCCAGCACGCCGGCGCCCGGCGCCGTCCAGAGCGTGAAGTTCTGGGCCGACCTGCCGGAGATCGAGATCCTGCAGCACATTCACTCGGCAGCCACGCCGGAGCCGACCGATCCGGGTGTGCCCTTTGTCGGGGTGGTCGATGTGCTGAGCTTTCTGCAGCACCTCAACACCGATCCGCAGGAGTATCAGTGGTTCGTCGAGTCGCTCGACGACCCCCAGGGCGGCACCTGGGCCTATCAGCTGCGCTACCGCGACTTCAGCCTGCTCTGGCACGACTCCACCGGCCCGATCAACGAGCCGAATCCGGGCTGGAAGGAGGTGCAGGACGCGCTCGACTGCTTCACCGAATGCGTCGATGTGCAGGTCGGTGCCATAGTGGGCTTTAACCAGCCGCTCAATGGCCTGCGCGATCCGCGCCTGTACGTCGCCAGCGCGCACCCGAAAGTCAGCCTGCCTTCGCACCACGATGCCTGGGCGCCAGTGGTGGGCGGTGGCGCGGCGAGCTACGAGGCGCAGTGGATCGGTGAGATCGAGTCGCTGGAGCATCCGCCGGAACTCGACTACCTGCGCGATCCCGAGGACTACCTGGCGGTACGCCGCTACCGCATCGACGATCCGCGCTGGACGCCGCCGACGCCCGGCTCGTCCTGCGTCGGACCCTAGCGGAGGCATCAGTCCGGCGAGCGCCAGCTCTGGTGATAGTCGGCCTGCTCGACTGAGCTCGCAGCGGCGCCGATCTCCAGCGCATCGCGGGTGTCGATCATCACCGCGTATTCATCGGTCGCGGCCTTGGGCTGCACCAGCATCTTGCCTAGCGCCTTCGGGTGCGGGCCGTGGGTGAAGCCGCAGGGGTGCAGGGTGATCATGCCGGCGTGGATGTTGTCGCGGCTGAAGAAATCGCCGGCGTGATAGAACAGGACCTCGTCGTAGTCGTCGTTGTTGTGGAAGAACGGCACCTTGATCGCGCCCGGATCGGTCTCGAAGGGGCGCGGCGCGAAGGTGCAGACCACGAAGCGGTTGGCCACGAACGTCGTGTGCGCCGAGGGCGGCAGGTGGTAGCGCGCCGACACCAGCGGGCGGATGTCACGCACGTTGATGCGCACGGGGTGCAGATTGCCGTGCCAGCCGAGGGCGTCGAGCGGGTTGAACGGGTAAGTGACCGTCGATAGCGCGTTGCGGCGCTTGATGACGACCTTCCACTCCCTGGCCTGCGCCGCCTGGGCCTTGAACTGGTCGTCAATCGCGGGGATGTCGAGCATCGCCGGATCGAAGATGGCGTGCTCGCCCAGCAGGCCCTTGTCCGGCAGCTGGTAGCTGCTGCCAGTCGCCTCGATCAGCAGCAGGGTCACCGGCGCTGCGCAGTCGAGGCGCCACATGGTGCCGCGCGGCAGCACCACATAGTCGCCGGCGCTGATGCTCAGGTGCCCGTAGTCGCAATACAGCTCGGCCGCGCCGGCATGGAGGAACAGCAGCTCGTCGCCGTCGCTGTTGCGCACCAGATGGTCCATCGAGGCTGCGCAGGTCCATTGCCGGAAGCGGACGTGGGCGTTGAACAGCAGCTCGTGCGCATCCCAGGGCGAGGGGCCGTCACCGGCCAGCTTCACCGCATCGAAGGCGCGCGGCCGCAGCGGGCCTTCCCAACTCGTCCAGCCGGTGGGCGGACGCGGATGGATCATGTGGCTGGCGGGGCCGAAGAAGCCCTCCTTGCCCAACTCGCGCTCGACCGTACCCGGCGGCAGGTCGGCATGGGCCTGGCGCGAGGCCAGGCCTTCGATGTGGGGGCGGTGGATCCATTTGCGCGACATGGCGGCCTCCTCAGGCGGCGGTCAGCACACCGCGCCGGATCTGGTCTTCCTCGATGCTCTCGAACAGCGCGAGGAAGTTGCCCTCACCGAAGCCCTCGTTGCCCTTGCGCGGGATTATCTCGAAGAAGATCGGGCCGATCACCGTGCTGGTGAAGATCTGCAGCAGGATGCCCTCCACCGGCGCGCCGTCGACCAGGATCTTCAGTTCCTTCAAGCGCGCCAGGCTCTCGCCATGGCCCGGCACCCGGGCATCGACCTTGTCGTAGTAGGTGTCGAGCGTGTCCATGAACACCACGCCGCGCTGCTTGAGCGCAGCAACGGTGGCGTAGATGTCCGGCGTCGACAGTGCGATGTGCTGGATGCCCTCGCCACGGTACTGGCGCAGGAATTCCTCGATCTGGCTCTTGTCGTCGGCGCTCTCGTTGATCGGGATGCGGATCTGGCCGCAGGGGCTGGTCATGGCCTTGCTGAACAGACCGGTCTGCTTGCCTTCGATGTCGAAGTAACGGATCTGCCGGAAGTTGGCGATGCGCTCGTAGAAGCCGCTCCACACGTCCATGTTGCCGCGCTCGACGTTGTGGGTGAGATGGTCGATCAGGCTCAGGCCGACACCTTTCGGGTGCTTGTCCACCCCGGGGAAGAACACGAAGTCGACGTCGTAGATGTCGTGGCCGGTCTTGCGGTCGGCGAAGTAGAGCACCGAGTTGCCGATGCCGTAGACGCTGGGCAGGCGCAGTTCCATGAAGCCGGGCTTGGCGTCGAAGGGCACCGCGCCCTGGGCGATGGCGTGCTCGTAGGCGGCCGGCGCGTCCTGCACCCGCCAGCCCATGGCGCAGGCACTGGGGCCGTGGGCCTGGGCGAACTGCGCGAAGTGGGTGTAGGGCGTGCCGTTGACCAGGAAGTTGATCTGGCCCTGGCGGAACAGGGTGACGTCCTTGCTGCGGTGCTTGGCGACGGCGACGAAGCCCATCATCTCGAACAGCCGGTGCAGCTGGGCGATGCCGGCGGCGCTGGGCGCGGTGAACTCGACGAATTCGAAGCCTTCGGTGCCGAGGGGATTGAGGTGGCTCATGGTGCGGTCCGGCAAGGGGAAACGGGATCAGGCGGCGAGCTGCTGCTTGGGCGCGTGATGATCATGGGTTCCCGCCTTTGGCGGGAACAAGGGCTCGAACAAGCCCAGCCTGCGCGCCTCCTGCACCTGCGCCATCAGGTCGAGCTGGGTCAGCTTGGAGAGATCGGCCAACTCGTCGATGACGTAGTACAGCGGCTGCATGATGTCGATGCGATAGGGCGTGCGCAGCACGTCGACCAGGTCGAATCGCTTTCGCAGCGCGACGTTGGAGTGGTAGGCGTACTCGGTCTCGCCGATGGAGCTGAGGATGCCGCCGCCGTAGATCCGCATCGCCTCGCCCGGCTTCTGCATCAGCCCGAACTCGGCCGTGAACCAGTACATGCGCGCCAGGAACACGCGGTCTTCCTTGCTCGCCGACAGGCCCAGTTGGCCGTAGCGGTGGGTGAAGTCGGCGAAATGGGGGTTGGTCAGCAGCGGGGTGTGGCCGAACAGCTCGTGGAAGATGTCCGGCTCCTGCAGATAGTCCAGCTCCTCGCGGGTGCGCACGAAGGTGGCGGCCGGAAACTGCTTGTTGGCTAGCAGCTTGAAGAACTCGCCGAAGGGGATCAGCGCCGGCACATAGGCAACCTCCCAGCCGGTCTCGCGCTTCAGCACCTTGCTCACTTCCGGTAGCTGCGGCACCCGATCCTTCGGCATGCCGATCTGCTCCAGACCGTAGAGGAATTCCTCGCAGGCCTTGCCCTGGATAGCCTTTTCCTGGCGCGCGTACAGCTCGGCCCAGATGCCGTTTTCCTCGGCGCTGTAGGGCACCAGCCCGGTCGCGTCCGGCAGGCGCGAGACGTACTTGCTGCTCTTGCTCACGGCAGCCTCCTCTCAAGGCGGTAATGAGCCGCACTGTAGCGCGAAGGCGGCGCCGGTTCCTTGCAAATGTCGGCGCCGGAAACGATGCTCGCGCAGCAATCCGCCGTCAATCAGTGATTCAACGAAGAAATCATGCGCGCCGACCTTGACCGCACCGACCTGCGCATCCTCCGCGAGTTACAGCGCGACGGCCGCCTGAGCGTGGTGGCGCTGGCCGACAAGGTGGCGCTGTCCGCCACCGCCTGCCAGCGGCGGGTGAAGAAGTTGGAGGACGCCGGGGTGATCGAGCGCTACGCCGCCGTGCTGAGCGCGGCCGCCCTGGGCCAGAGCGTCGAGGCCTTCGTGCGGGTCGCCATCGAGCGGCAGTCGCGCGAGGTCAGCCGCGCCTTCCAGGACGCCATCCGTAGCCGGCCGGAGGTGCGCGCCTGCTATGTGATGACCGGCGACCAGGACTACCTGCTGCATGTACAGGCCGCCGACCTGCAGGCCTTCGCCGAGTTTTCGATGAAGGTGCTGATCGGCCTGCCCGGCGTGCGTGACGTGCGATCCTCGCTGGTGCTGGAGGCGGTGAAACGCGACGAGGGCTTGCCGGTCTGAGTCGGGCGGGCGACTCTTCGCCCGCCTGCCGCATCCCTACCTCACGACCTGCTCTGTCCGCCGCCATGAATCTCCGCGCTCCGCTGCTTGCCTCCCTGCTGGTCCTGAGCCTCGCGGCCTGCACCGGCCCGCGTCTGCGGCCGGGCGGCGAAACTCTGAGCAACGACCGTTCGGTGGTGCGGGCGTTGTCGGTGGTGGAGGCCAGCCAGGAGCAGCAGACCCGGGTGCTAGCCGCCTACGACGTCGATGCCAATCGCCGCCGCGAGCTGGAGCGGGAGCTGCAGCAGCTGGAGCGCGAGCGCCGCGCGCTCGACCCCAAGCAGGCGGACTTCCTCGCGCTCGCCGATGCCTGGATCGCCCGCTGGGGCCAGCTCAGTGTCGAGCGGATGCGCATCCAGGCCCGTTTCGACCAGACCGTGTCGGGCATTCTCGACGCCAGCCAGTGGCGGCTCTGGGGCGAGCTGACCACGCCGCGCACCGCCTATGGCGACTACCGCGACCGCAACGGTGTCCCCTCGCGCGGGGACGGCTCTTACTAGACCAGGGTGCCTGGACCTTCTCGCGACCCTGCCCTTGCCTGAGGCGACTCAGGGCATGCCGGCCCCGACCGTGGCCCGCACCGGTATGCCGGCCGGGTCGAAGCCTTCCAGGCAGTGGACGTTGATTCCGTACCAGTCCGGCGTCACCCGCTTGCGATGGAAGGGGTAGATGCCGCAGACGCCGCAGAAGTGATGGACGGCGGTATGGGTATGGAACCGGTAGCTGCGCAGCTGCTCCGCCCCGGCCAGCAGCCGGAAGCGGCTCTCGTGCACCTTCACCATCAGCGCGTTCCGGCGCCGGCAGATCGAGCAGTCACAAGTGGTCAACTCGGGAAAGTCGCTGTCGATCTCAAAGCGCACCGCGCCGCAGTGGCAGCTGCCCTGCCAGGTTTGCAGCGCCCGCGACATCAGTCAGCGAAGCGGTCGGCGGCCTCGATCAGGGCCGACAGGATGCCTTTCTCGCTGGCGGCGTGGCCGGCGTCGCCGATGATCTTGAGGTCGGCTTCCGGCCAGGCACGGTGCAGGTCCCAGGCGCTACGCATCGGGCAGACCACGTCGTAGCGGCCCTGCACGATCACGCCGGGGATGTGGCGGATGCGGTCGACGTGGGCCAGCAGCTGGTCGTCGCGCTCGAAGAAACCCTTGTTGACGAAGTAGTGGCATTCGATGCGGGCGAAGGCGTCGGCGAAGGCGTCGCCGCCGTAGCGGGCGATCATGTCCGGGCTCTGGATCAGCTTGCTGGTGGCACCTTCCCAGATGCTCCAGGCCTTGGCGGCGGCGGCGCGCACCAGGGCGTCGTCGCTGGTCAGCCGCTGGTAATAGGCCTTCACCAAATCGCCGCGCTCCGCCTCCGGGATGGCGTTGACGTAGTGCTCCCACATGTCGGGATAGATCCAGCTGCAACCTTCCTGGTAGAACCAGTCGATCTCTGCCTGGCGCAGCAGGAAGATGCCGCGCAGGATCAGGCCCAGCACCCGCTCGGGATGAGTCTCGGCATAGGCCAGCGCCAGGGTCGAGCCCCAGCTGCCGCCGAACACCACCCAGCGTTCGATGCCCAGGTGCTCGCGGATGCGCTCCATGTCCGCCACCAGGTCCCAGGTGGTGTTCTCGCGCAGTTCGGCATGCGGCCGGCTCTTGCCGCAGCCGCGCTGGTCGAACAGCACGATGCGGTACTTGGCGGGGTCGAAGAACTGGCGCTGCCAGCCCTCGGTGCCGCCGCCGGGCCCGCCATGCACGAAGACGATGGGCCGCCCCAGGGGGTTGCCGCTTTCCTCGACATAGAGCTCGTGCAGGTCCGAGACCTTGAGGCGCTGGGCGCGATAGGGCTCGATGGCGGGGTAGGGCGTGCGCAAGGACATGGCGGGGCGGTTCGACGGGCTCGCGGCCGAGCTTACCGGAAGCGCACCACCAGCCGGTCGCGGTGCTCGAACAGGAAGCGCGGCGGCAGGCCGAAATGGGCGCGGAAGCTGCGCGAGAAATGGGCGGAATCACTGAAGCCGGCCCGGTGGGCGGCCTCGGTGAGCGTCGCGCCCCGGAGCGCGGCGGCCACCGCCGCGCGCAGTCGCAGCCAGAGCGTGTAGCGGCGCAGCGGCAGGCCGGTGGCGGCGCGGAACAGGTGCATCAGCCGGTGCGGCGACAGCGCCACCTGGCGGCCCAGCGCGGCAGCGCTGTGGCGCTGGTCCAGGTGCTGGCGCAGATGCGCGATCACCCGTTCGACCCGCGCATCCAGCGGCGCCACCGCCATCGTCTCCTTCGGCAGGCCCAGTTCCGTCAGCCAGTCGGCGCACAGCGCCGGAAAATCCTGCTCCGGCTGGAAGCCGCGCAGGCGTGCGCGCAAGGACTCGGAGACCGGATGGACTTGCAGCGGCTGCGCCGCCAGCGCGCGGCCGCTGCGCAGCGCGCCGGCCCAGCGGCTTTCCGGCTCCAGGTAGAGCAGGGCCAGCTGGGGCGCGCCGCCCAGCAGCTGGTGGGGCGCGTCGGCGTCGATCAGCGCGGCGCCGGCGATCCGCTCGGCCTGGGCCGGCGCGCGCAGCCGCAGCGGCTCGCCCAGGCCGACCGCCAGCTGGATCGCGTGGTGGCGATGCGCCGCGCCATCGACCGGCGGGCCGCGATAGAGCAGGCAGTCGGTGCCGAGGATCAGCAGGAATTCAGACGCCGCCATTGCAGCCCGTTCCTGCAAGCGCCCCGACTCCGGCCCGCCTAGCCTGCGTGCAGACCTCAACGGAGCAATCCCCATGCCGCTGTTGCTGCGCTACGGCACTTTTCCGCTGTTCTTCCTCGGCTTCAACGGCCTCGCGCTGTGGCTGATCGCGCAGGCCGCGCCGGACTGGAGCCGCTACGCGCTGCTGCTGGCGGCCATCGCCAGCATGCTGCTGATCGAGCGGCGCATTCCCTGGCAGCCGGCCTGGAACCGCGACCAGGGCGACGGCCTCAAGGACCTGTTGCACGGCGTCGTCAACACCGCGCTCAACTATGCCGGGCTCTGGCTGCTGCCGCTGCTCACCGCGTTCGCGCCCTTCCCCAGTCTCTGGCCTGCACACTGGCCCCTGGTCCTGCAAGTGCTGGCCAGCGTGCTGGTGCTGGACGCCGGCATCACCCTGGCGCATTACGCCAGCCACCGGATCGGCTGGCTGTGGCGCTTCCACGCGGTGCATCACGGCTTGCGGCGGCTGTATGGCTTCAACGGCCTGATGAAGCACCCGGTGCACCAGCTGATCGAGACCGGTGCCGGCATCGCGCCGCTGTGGCTGCTCGGCATCCCGGCGCCAGTGGCGGCGGCGCTGGGCTTTTGCGTGGCCGTGCAGCTGCTGCTGCAACATTCGAATGCCGACTTCCGCATCGGCCCACTCAAGGCCTTGCTGGCGACCGCCGAGCAGCATCGGCATCACCATTTGCGCGGCGGCAGCGGCGACGTCAACTTCGGGCTGTTCACCACGCTCTGGGACCGGTTGCTGGGCACCCTGCAGACGCCGGATGCGGTGGCGCCGCGGGAAACTGCGCAGCTGGGCGTCGCCGGCGAGCCGGATTTTCCGCAGGGCTATGGCGCGCAACTGGCCTATCCGTTCAGAACACGCTGAGCAGAAAACCGTAGAGCAGCACGCTGAAGCCGCCGATCTCGGCAATCACCAGCAGCACCATGAAGCCGTGGATCAGCAGTCCGGAGATCGTGCCCTGGCCGAGGCGATGCGGCTGGCGCAGCTGGTTGTCGGTGTCGCGCAGGATGCCGTGCAGCACATAGGTCGAGATCGCCAGGGCGAAGAACAGCAGCGGCGCCCCGACTGCCCACAGCGTGCCGGTCGGGCCCAGCGGCGAGTAGGGCACGAATTCGCGCAAAAGGATCGCCGCGAACGAATACATCAGGCTGGCGCGGTGGGCGATATCGACGTAGACCGGCGCGCTCGCTTCCGGCGAGGTCGCCATGCAGCGGTATTTCCAAAGGCCGGTGAGCAGGCCGCTGAGGAAGAACAGGCCGGCGGCAAGCAGGCAAAGTTGGTCGGCGGTCATGAGGGGGGCTCTTCAGGGCGGGGGCAGGCGAAGCGCCTGCGGGTGATCGGGCTTGAGCCTGACAGCTGGCTCGGTACGAAAGCTTGCAACAACGGGCTGTCCGGCACGAATTTTGATTGCTTGATGACAGTCCTCGGGCTAGCATCCGCCGAGATTGTGCACTCCTCGCAGGACTGTCTGAACCGATGCCGCTGAACCGACCGCTGACCGCCGCCCTTCTCGCCCTGGGTTGTTGCTCCACCCAGGCCGACCCCGCGACGGAGCCGCGACTGGTTCCGGTGATCTACGAGGCCCCCAGCCCCGTCGCCACTCCCGCGCCTCCGACCGCCGCTGCCGCGCTGCCGCCGGCGGCACCGGCCAAGCCGCGCGAGCCGGAAGATCCGTTGGCGCGCGAACGCGCCGCCTTCCCCCGCCCGGCCGTGCTCAAGGGCAATATCGCCTTCTGGCGCAAGGTGTTCGCCGAGTATTCGGAAAACCAGAGCGTGATCCACGACCTGCGCAAGCCGGAGCGGGTCTACGAGGTGCTGGATTTCCGCGACGAGGCGCTGCGCCTGAACAAGGTGCAGCTGTCCAACCTGAAGTCGGCCGAGGAAAAGCGCGTGCGCGGCCGCATCGAGTCGGCGCTGCGCCGCGCCTACACCCAGCGCGAGCAGCCGGCCGTGCTCGACGACGAGGCGCGCCGGCTGGCGGCAATGTTCGCCAACGAGCCTTCGGCGCTGCGCGAGGCCGCAGACAATATCCGTGCGCAACGGGGCTTGCGCGAGCGCACCCGCGAGGCGATGGCGATCTCCGGCCAGTACCTGCCGGAGATGGAGCGCATCTTCGCCGACGCCGACATGCCGCGCCTGCTGACCCGCCTGCCGTTCGTGGAATCCAGCTTCAACGTCGATGCCTATTCCAAGGTCGCCGCCGCCGGCCTCTGGCAGTTCATGCCCGAATCGGCGCGCATGTACATGCGCTTCAACCATGTCGCCGACGACCGCCGCGATCCCTGGACCTCGACCGAGGCCGCCGCCGAACACCTGCGCGACGACTACCGGGTGCTGCAGGACTGGCCGCTGGCGGTCACCGCCTACAACTATGGACGCGGCGGCCTGAAGCGGGCGCTGGCGGAAACCGGCGGCGATTCCCTGGACGACCTGCTGAGCCGCTACGACAACAAGCGCTTCGGTTTCGCCTCCCGCAATTTCTATTCGGAATTCCTGGCCGCCACCGATGTCGAGCGCGACTGGCGCCAGCATTTCGGCGACGTGCAGCGGCACGCGCCGGTGGCGTTCGAGACCGTTACCGTCGAGCGCTACACGCCCTGGCGCACCCTGCTGAAGCTCTCAGGCACCGACGAGGAGCGCTTCGCGCGGCTGAATCCCTCCTACCGCGACGAGGTCCAGCACGGCCGGCTCTACGTGCCGGCCGGCGACCGCATCCGGGTGCCGGTGGGCCGGGCCGCCGCCTTCCGCGCCGGCTACCAGCAACTCGCCGGCAACGAGACCTACGACCGCCAGCGCGACATCTATCTGAGCCATCGGATTGGTAAGGGCGAGACCCTGGGCGGCATCGCCAAGCGCTACCAGGTGTCGCAGAAGACCCTGGTCGCCCTCAATGGCATCAAGAACGGCAAGCTGCGCGCCGGGCAGACCTTGAAGGTGCCCAACGATGGCGGGGCGGCGCCGGTGATGGTCGCGCGCGCCAGCGAGCGCCACGAGATTTCCATGGGCTCCACCGGTAGCAAGCCGGTCAAGGCACCGAAAAAGCTCAAGACCCAGATCCACCGGGTGAAGAGCGGCCAGAACCTGTCGGTGATCGCCAAGCGCTACGACACCACCGTGCGGCATCTGCTGGAGCTGAACGGCCTGCAGGACGCCGGCCGCATCCGCGCCGGCATGAAGCTGAAGGTGCCGCTGGCCTAGGCCGGGGCGCCGGGGTCGATGCCGACCTGGCTCAGCGCGACCCGTCCCAGCAGCCATTCCAGCAGGTCCTGGGTCACCTGCTCACGGCAGGTCTCGTTGAGCAGCTCGTGGCGGGCTTCGGGGTAGACCTCGATCTCGACGAATTCCAGTCCGGCGTCGCGGTAGGCCTTGGCCAGCAGATGACTGCCCCGGCCGCCCTGGCAGACCGGGTCGGCGCTGCCAGCGATCAGCAGCAGCGGCAGATTCTTGGGCACCCGCACCAGCCGCGCCGGCTCGGTGAGCACGGCGCCGGCGCGCAGCAGTTCGGCCCAGAGGCCGGCACTGCAGCGGAAACCGCAGTAGGGATCGGCGACATAGGCATCGACCTCGGCCGGATCGCGTGACAGCCAGTCCGAGCCGGTGCGGGTGGGGCGGAAGCGGCGGTTGAAGTCCTTGAAGGTCAGCGCCTCGGCCAGGGCGCTGCGGTGCCCGGCACCGAACAGTCGCGCCTCCAGCCGCATCAGGCGTTCCCCGAGGCCGCGCAGCGGACCCATGGTGGCGCTGCTGGCGGAGAGGATGGCGCCGGCCAGGCCCTCGCCGTGCTCGACCAGGTAGTGCTGGGCCAGGAAGCTGCCCATGCTGTGGCCGAGCAGGAACAGCGGGATGCCCGGCTGCTCCTGCTCGATCAGGGCACGCACGCCATTGATCGCCGCCAGCGGCAGGCGCCATTCGCCGCGCGTGCCGAAATGGCCCAGCGCCGCCACCGAGCCGGCGCTGTGGCCATGGCCCGGCAGATCCTGGGCGTAGACCGCGAAGCCCTTGGCGTTCAGGGCATGGGCGAGTCGCGCGTAGCGGGCGCCGTGCTCGGCCATGCCGTGGATGATCTGCACCACGCCACGCGGCCGCTGCTCCGGCTCCCAGGACCGCAGCCAGGCGGTCTGGCCGTCGGGCAGCGTCTGCATCTTGGCGGTGCTGTTCATGGGCGTGGACCGTCGTGACCGGGGGCGTGATGAGAGCCTGGCGGAGGCTGCGACACCAATCTTCGCCGGTCCGTAGCGCAAAGTCTGCAAAAATCCCGCCCACAACCACGCCGCAAGCCATTGCGAGGAGAACGGATGAGCCAGCTGCTCGCCATCGATCAGGGCACCACCTCGACCCGCGCCATCGTTTTCGACCGCCAGGGTCGCAAGCTCGGCACGCATCAGCAGGAACTGCCGCAGTCCTACCCGGGCGACGGCTGGGTGGAGCACGATGCGACGCGCATCTGGGCCGACACCCTGGCCTGCGTGCGTGGCGCTTTGCGCCAGGCTGGCACCGAGGCTCAGGGCATCGCCGCGCTCGGCATCACCAACCAGCGCGAGACCACGGTGCTCTGGGACCGCGCCAGCGGCCAGCCCATCGCCCCCGCCATCGTCTGGCAGGACCGCCGCACCGCCGCCTTCTGCGCCGCCCATGCCGACCGCAGCGACTGGCTGTCGGAAAAGACCGGCTTGTTGCTCGACCCCTATTTTTCGGCGACCAAGATTGCCTGGCTGCTCGACCACGTCGCCGGCGCCCGAGCCCGCGCCGAGGCCGGCGAACTGGCGTTTGGCACCATCGACAGCTGGCTGCTGTGGAATCTCACCGGCGGCAAGGTGCATGCGACCGACGCCAGCAATGCCAGCCGCACCGCCCTGTTCAACATCCACCGCCAGCAGTGGGACGAGGAGCTGCTGAGCTTCTTCAAGGTGCCGCGCCAGTTGCTGCCGGAAGTACGCGACAGCGCTGCCGACTTCGGCCAAACCGAACCGGCCCTGTTCGGCGCCTCGATTCCGATCCGTGGCATCGCCGGCGACCAGCAGGCCGCCACGGTCGGCCAGGCCTGCTTCGCGCCGGGCATGACCAAGTCCACCTATGGCACCGGCTGCTTCCTGGTGCTCAACACCGGCAGCCAGTGCCTGCGCTCGCGCCACAAGCTGCTGTCGACCGTGGCTTATCGCCTGAACGGCCAGCCCACCTACGCGCTGGAAGGCAGCATCTTCGTCGCCGGTGCCGCCGTGCAGTGGCTGCGCGATGCCCTGCACCTGATCCAGTCGGCCGGCGACACCGAGGCGCTGGCGCGTTCGATAACCGATGCCCAGGGCGTGTACCTGGTGCCTGCCTTCACCGGCCTGGGCGCGCCCTGGTGGGACCCGCAGGCGCGCGGCGCCATCTTCGGCCTGACCCGCGACACCGGCCTGGCCCACATCGTCCGCGCCGCGCTGGAATCGGTTGCCTACCAGACCCGGGATTTGCTGGATGCGATGGCCGCCGACGGCGTGCGCCCGAGCGAGCTGCGCGTCGATGGTGGCATGGTGGTCAATGACTGGCTGACCCAGTTCCTGGCCGACGCCCTGCAGATGCCGGTGCTGCGGCCGCGCGTCACCGAGACCACGGCCCTGGGCGCGGCCTTTTTGGCCGGGCTGGGGGCTGGTGTCTACGGCTCGCTGGAGGAAATTGCCGCGCTATGGGAACAGGAGCGGCGCTTCGATCCTCTGATGGAGGCGGCCCAGGCGGCGCGGATGCTGGAAGGCTGGCATGCGGCGATTGCGCGGGTGCGCTGCAACTCCTGAACGGCCGGCGCGGCGCGCCCGTAAAATAGCGGCTCCGCCACCCGCACCCTGCCTACGCCGTGAGCCGTCCCGACGACAACGATCCCGACGCCCCGCGACCAGCCGGCCAGACCCATTTCGGCTACACCCAGGTGCCGGTGGGCGAAAAGCAGAAGCGCGTCGCCGGGGTGTTCACTTCGGTGGCCTCCAAGTACGACGTGATGAACGACCTGATGTCGTTCGGCGTGCACCGGCTGTGGAAGCGCTTCGTGGTGGATCTGGCTGGCGTGCGCGCGGGCGAGAAAGTGCTCGACGTCGCCGGCGGCACCGGCGACCTCACACGGGAATTCGCCAAGGCGGTCGGCCCCAAGGGCCTCGCCATCCTGTCCGACATCAATGCCGCCATGCTCGGCGAAGGCCGTGCGCGGCTGGCCGACCAGGGCCTGCTGCAGGCGCCGGCGGTGCAGCTGAATGCCGAGAAGATTCCCTTCGCCGACGACAGCTTCGACCTCATCACCATTGGTTTCGGCCTGCGCAATGTCACCGACAAGGACGCCGCCCTGCGCTCGATGACCCGCGCGCTCAAGCCCGGTGGGCGATTGATGGTGCTGGAGTTCTCCAAACCGCTGCTGGCGCCGCTGGCGAAGCTCTACGACCAGTATTCCTTCAAGCTGCTGCCGCTGATGGGCCGGCTGGTCGCCAACGACGCCGACAGCTACCGCTACCTCGCCGAATCGATCCGCATGCATCCGGACCAGGCGACGCTGAAGGGCATGATGGAGCGCGCCGGCCTGTCGCGGGTGCAGGTCTACAACCTCAGCGGCGGCATTGTCGCCGTGCATCGCGGCTACAAACTGGATTGACCTGCGAGTGACTGCTCCCGCGCTGATCTGCGCCACTGTCGAGGTTGCGCTCAACCGGACCCTGAGGCTGGAGCCGGAAGTGCTGGCCGACTTCGCGCGCCTGCGGGGCAAGCTGCTGGGGCTGCGGGTGGACGGCCTGGAATGGTCCTTCTTCATCGAATGCCTGGCCGACGGCGTGCGGGTGGCGCCGGAGGCCGAGCGCGCCGCCGACGTGCAGCTCGGCGGCGGCGCCATTGCGCTGTCCCGCTTGCTCGCCCAGGTCGCCGGTGGCGCGACCACGCTGCCGCCGGGTGTCGAGTTGCAGGGCGACGCCGAGCTGCTGCACCGCTTCACCGGCCTGCTGGCACGCATCGGCTTCGATCCGGCCGAGGTGGTGGCCCGCTACCTCGGTGACGGCGCCGCCCAGCGCTTGGTCGGCGGACTGCGCGGCCTGCTGGGCTGGGGCCGCCGCAGCGCCGACACCCTGAGCCTCGACACCGCCGAATACCTGCGCGAGGAGAGCCGCGATCTGGCACGCCGGATCGACGCCGAGGAATGGATGGACGCCGTTGATGTACTGCGCGAGGGCACCGACCGGCTGGAGGCGCGCCTGCGCCGCCTGGAGGGCGCCGGCACGGCCTCGCCATGATCGTCGCCGTCTCCCGCCTCTGGCGCATCCACGCCGTCATTCGCCGCTACCGCCTGCAGGAGCTGTGGAACGGCAAGCCGGCCAGTGACCCGCGCCCGCGCGGCGAGCGCCTGCGGCTGGCGCTGCAGGAACTCGGCACGGTGTTCATCAAGTTCGGCCAGGCATTGTCGACGCGGCCGGATGTGCTGCCGCCGGACATCGCCGGCGAGCTGATGAAGCTGCAGGACCAGGTGCCACCATTCCCGACCGCCGAGGCGCGGGCGCTGATCGAGGCAGAGCTGGGCAAGCCCATCGCCGAGCTGTTCGCCCGCTTCGACGACGAGCCGCTGGCCTCGGCCTCGGTGGCCCAGGTGCATACCGCGCAACTGCCGGGTGAGGGCGGCATCGAGGTCTGCGTCAAGGTGATCCGGCCGGGGATCGAGAAATTCATCGCCAAGGACATCGCCCTGCTGCGCAGCCTGGCCGGCTGGGTCGAGCGCCTGCATCCGGAAGGCTCGCGCCTGCAGCCGGTCGCCATCGTCGCCGAGTACGAGAAGACGCTCTACGACGAACTGGACCTGGCGCGCGAGGGTGCCAATGCCGCCCAGCTGCGCCGCAACTGGCTGGGCAGCGAGCTGATCTATCACCCCCTGGTGTTCTGGGACTACACGCGTGGCAAGGTGCTGACCCTGGAGCGCCTGTACGGGCATTCGGTGCGCGAGCTGGACCACTTCCGCGCGCTCGGCGTCGACTTCTCGGTGCTCGCCGGGCGTGGCGTCGAGATCTTCTTCAAGCAGGTGTTCCGCGACAATTTCTTCCACGCCGACATGCACCCCGGCAACATCTTCGTCGATGTCAGCAACCCCCGGCGGCCGAGCTATCTGGCGCTGGACTTCGGCATCGTCGGCCAGCTCACGGCGCAGGACCAGCGCTACCTGGCCGAGAACTTTCTCGCCTTCTTCAACCGCGACTACAAGCGCATCGCCGAGCTGCATGTCGAGAGCGGCTGGATCCCCGAGGGCACCCGGGTCGAGGATTTCGAGAGCGCGATCCGCACCGTCTGCGAGCCGATCTTCGGCCGGCCGATCAAGGACATCTCCTTCGGCTACTTCCTGTTGCGCCTGTTCCAGATCGCACGCCGTTTCAAGTACCAGGTGCAGCCGCAGCTGGTGCTGCTGCAGAAGACCCTGCTCCAGGTCGAGGGCCTGGGCCGCCAGCTCTATCCCGACCTCGATCTGTGGCAGACCGCCAAGCCGATCATGGAGGACTGGATGAAGAAGCGCCTGGCGCCTTCGACCGCCTTCAACCGCCTGAAGAGCCAGGCCCCAGCCCTGGCCGAGACCCTGCCGCTGCTGGCCGAGAACGCGCTGAAGCGGCTTGAGAAGGGCGAGTCGCTCGGCGGTGGCGTCTCCAACCGCGAGTTCGCGGCGCTGCGCCGCGAACTGCTCGACAGTCAGCGCCGCACCCGGCGACTGCTGCTGGCGGTGGGCGCCCTGATCGCCGCCGTGCTGCTGTACGGCTATGCGCCGTCCTCGCAGCAGTTCTGGGGCCTGCCCTGGGGCAGCTGGCTGCTGGGCGCGGTGTCGGTGTTCGGCCTCTGGCGCGCCCGCTGAGCACTCCGTGGACAGCCTGCTGCCACTGAAGTGGGCAACCGCCTTTGCCACGCCGCTGGGCTTTGCGCTGCTGCTGGCCTTGCTCGGGCTGGCGCTGAAGCGACGCTGGATCGTGCTGGTCGCGCTGGCCTGGCTCTGGCTATGGAGCACACCCTGGGCCGCCTACCGCCTGGGCGAAACCCTGGTGCGCCAGACGCCCCTGCTCGCGGCCGAGCAGCTGCCGGCCGCCGATGCCATCGTGCTGCTGGGTGGCGCGCTCGGCCCCAGCGTGCCGGGCTGGCGCGCGCAGGCAAATCTCGGCAGCGCCGGTGATCGCCTGGTGCTGGCGGCGCGCCTGTACACCCTGGGCAAGGCGCCGTTGATCCTCTACTCCGGCGGCTCCTTCTCCCAGGTCCGGCCGTCCGAAGCCGAGGACGGTGCCCTGCTGCTGCGGCAATGGGGTGTGCCGGCCAGCGCGTTGCGGCTGGAGATCCAGAGCCGCACCACCCGTGAGAACGCGCGCTACAGCCTGCCGCTGCTGCGTGCGCTGGGTGCGCGGCGGGTGCTGCTGCTCAGCTCTGGCTGGCATCTGCCGCGTGCCCTGGTGAACTTCCGTGCCGAGGCCGAGCGTCAGGGCCTGAGCATCGACTTCATCCCCGCCGCCTGCGACCCCATCGAGATCGGCGAGGCGACGCTAGCGGGCATGCGCTATCTGCCCAGCACCGACGCCCTCAACGTCAATCGCGGCCTGTTCAAGGAGTATCTGGGCCTGCTGCACGCCCGCCTGTTCGGCGGCTGAGCCGAAAGCGAACGCACCGTCATCGTTTGGAAACGGCGCTGTCACGCGCCCCGCCTAGGCTGGCTTTCCAATTTCCGGGAATCCTCGTCATGGACGCTTCGTCGCCGCGCGCGACGGCGCAGATACTCGCGCTGCGCCGCACGGTAGAGCCGATCAGTTCCAGCACCACGGTCAACGATGCGGCCGACCGCATTCTCGACCCGGGCTACGCGCAGCTGCTGTGCCTGCCGGTGGTCGACGAAGGCCGGCCGGTCGGCACCATCAGCCGCCATCGCTTCAACGAGATCTTCCTGACCCGCTTCGGCCGCGAGATCCACGGCCGCAAGCCGGTGGCGCGCTTCATGAACGAGGCGCCGCTGGTGGTCGAGTACAGCACGCCGCTCGACGAGGCCGCCCGCGCGGTGTCGGCGCAGCTGTCGGCGCCGATCACCGAGGACTTCGTCATCACCCACGACGGCCGCTACATCGGCCTGGGCGTGGTGATGGACCTGCTGTCGGCGATGCAGCTGCGGCTGGCGCAGGAGGCCAGTGCCACCGCCGAGGCCTACCGCCAGCTCAAGTCCTCGCAGGCGGCCCTGGTGCAGAGCGAGAAGATGGCCTCGCTGGGCCAGATGGTCGCGGGCGTCGCGCACGAGATCAACACGCCGCTGGGCTATGTCCGCAACAACGTCGAGATGATGCAGGACGTGTTCATGCAGATGAACGAGGCCCTGGCCGAGCACGAGGCGCTGGGCCGCATGCTGTCCGATCCCGCCACCGAGGAAGCGGCGCTGGGCGAGAAGCTAGCCCGGGTCGGCTTCCTCGATCAGCAATTGCGCGGCAGCGGCCTGATCGGCGACGCCGAGGCGCTGTTCGGCGACACCCTGTTCGGCGTCGACCAGATCAAGGATCTGGTGATCAACCTGCGCAATTTCTCGCGTCTGGATTCGGCCCAGACCAGCGATGTGCGGCTCAACGACTGCGTCGAGCAGACCCTGGTCATCGCCAACAGCGTCATCAAGGGCCGGGTGCAGGTGGTCAAGCGGCTGTCGCCGGAAGTGCCGGTGCTGCGCGGCGCCGCCTCGCAGATCAACCAGGTGCTGCTCAACCTCGTCACCAATGCCGCGCAGGCAATCGGTCACGACCAGGGCGAGATCGTCATCACCAGCTGGGGCGAGGGCGAGCACGCCCTGCTCAGCGTCGCCGACAACGGCAAGGGCATCGCGCCGGAGCACCTGCCCCGGGTGTTCGACCCCTTCTTCACCACCAAGCCGGTGGGCGAGGGCACCGGCCTGGGCCTGTCGATCAGCTTCCAGATCGCCCAGGCGCACGGCGGCAGCCTGGGCGTGCAGTCGGCGGTCGGGCACGGCACCACCTTCACCCTGCGGCTGCCGGCGAAGACCGCCGCGCCGGTGGCGACGGCTACTGCGGAGGCGGCATGAACAGTCCCTATGACCAGGATGGCCCGGGCCCGGCGGGGAGCCGGCCGTCGTTGCCTACCGGCAGCGCGCTGTTCCGGCCGACCGTGCTGCTGGTCGATGACGAGGAGCGCATCCTGCGCTCGCTGGCAATGCTGTTCCGGATGCAATACGAGGTGCGCGCCACCACCGACGCCCACGAGGCGCTGCGCATACTCGAGAACGAGCGCGTGCACGTGATCGTGTCCGACCAGAAGATGCCGATCATGCGCGGCGCCGACCTGCTGCGGCAGGCGCGCGAAAGGAGCCCGCACAGCATGCGCCTGCTGCTGACCGGCTATTCCGAACTGGACGCGGTGGTGGACTCGGTCAACGAGGGCGAGATCTTCCGCTTCCTCAACAAGCCCTGGGACGCCGCCGAGATCAAGGCGACGGTGGCGCAGGCGGCGCAGATCGCCATCGCCTCCTTCGACGCGCCGCCGGCGCCGGTGCTGGTGGCGCCGCCCCTGGTCGCGCCCAGCCCGGCGCAGCTGCTGACCGAGACCGGCAGCTTCGTGGCGCCGATGGCCAGCGAGCACATCCTGGTGATCGACGACGATGCCGAGGTGCCGAGGGTGGTACAGGAGATGGTCGGCCCCAACCAGCCGCTGCACTGGGCGCGCAGCCTTGACGAGGCCTTCGGCTGGCTGGAGCGCGAGCCGGTCGGGGTCATCATCTCGGAGCTGGACGTCGGCGGCGAGCGCCTGACCGGCGCGCTGAAGGCGCTCAAGGCCCAGCACCCGGAGGTAGTGACCATCGTGCTCACCCCGTTCCAGGACATCGGCATCCTGGTCGGCCTCATCAACGAGGGCCAGGTCTACCGCCTGCTGCCCAAGCCGATCCGCAAGGGCCCGCTGGCGATGAACCTGGCCTCGGCGCTGCGCCACCACCGGGCGCTGAAGGCGGCGCCGAAGCTGGCGGCCCGCCATGTCGTGCAGCTGCCCACGCGGGCGGCACCCGAGGAGGCCAGCGTCGCCGGCCGGGTGATGGGCTTCCTGTCGCGGCTGCGGTCGCGCACCGCCACTCTCTGACCTGCCTTGAACCCCTCTCCCCTTGTGGGAGAGGGCGTTTGGCCTAAGCGGGACTGACTCAATGTCAGTCCCGCCCCAAGCCAAACGCGGGAGAGGGGTGGCGAGCGCAGCGAGTAGCTTTTCCCTCGCCGCGAACAAGCACTCGCTGCGCTCGCCCCCTCTCTCCGCATTTGGCTCAAGCCGAACTGACATTGAGTCAGTTCGGCCCCAGGGCCAAATGCTCTCCCGCTAGCGGGAGAGAGGGCGCAGGGAGTTAATGGTCAATTCCCATAAAAAAGCCCGGCGGTGCCGGGCTTTTTTGTGTGCCGCTGCGAAGCTCAGTAGCCGCGCGCGATGGTCAGGCCCTTGAGCAGGTTGAGTGCTTCGTAGAGCTGGTAGTCGGTTTCGGCCAGGGTCTGCTCGTCGGCGGCGATCTTGTCGGCGCTGGCCTTGGCTTCCGCCTTCTTGGCTTCGTCCTTGGCGCTATTGGGATTGTCGAGGCGACCCTTGAGGTCGTCCTCCTTCTCGCGGATGCCTTCGAAGGGGTCGCCGTCGGCCTTGCTGATCTTCACCGGCTGGAAGGTGATGTCGGGCTCAATGCCCTCGGCCTGGATCGAACGGCCGGACGGAGTGTAGTAGCGCGCCGTGGTGATCTTGATGGCGCTGTCGTTGGCCAGCGGCAGGATGGTCTGCACCGAGCCCTTGCCGAAGGTCTTGCTGCCGACGATGACGGCGCGGCGGGTGTCCTGCAGGGCGCCGGCGACGATCTCGGCGGCCGAGGCGGAGCCCCCGTTGACCAGCACCACGATCGGCCGGCCGGCCAGCTCGTCGCCAGCGGTGGCGTTGAAGATGCGGTTGGAATCGGCATCGCGGCCCTTGATGCTGACCACCTGCCCCTTCTCGATGAAGGCGTCGGAGACATCCACGGCGGCATTCAGCACGCCACCCGGGTTGTTGCGCAGGTCCAGTACCAGGCCGCGCAGCTCGCCGTCCTTCCGGATCTTCTTCAGCTCGTCCAGCATCAGCTTGCCGGTGGTGGCAGTGAACTGGCTGACCCGGATGTAGCCGTAGCCCGGTTCCAGCAGCTTGCCCTTGGCGGAGGCGACATTGATGGTGTCGCGCTTCATGTCGAAGGTCAGCGGCTTGTCGGCGCTCTGGCGCAGCACGGTGAGGCTGATCTTGGAGCCGGGATCGCCGCGCATCTTGTCCACCGCCTCCTTCAGCGACAGGCCGCGCACGGTGTCCTCGTTGATCTTGACGATGAAGTCGCCGGACTGGATGCCGGCCTTGGCGGCCGGGGTGTCGTCGATCGGACTGACCACGAACACCAGGCCGTCCTTCATCTGCACTTCGATGCCCAGGCCACCGAACTTGCCGGTGGTGGTGGTGTTCATGTCCTTGAACTCGTCCTTGTCCAGGTAGGACGAGTGCGGGTCGAGCCCGGCGAGCATGCCGCGCACCGCGTTCTCCAGCAGCTTGTCGTCGCTGACCGGCTCGACGTAGTCGCTCTTCACCCGCTCCAGGATCTCCACGAAGGCACGCAGATCCTTCAGCGGCAGGGGCTCGCCCGGCTGCTGCTTCTCGGCCAGCACGCCATGGGTGAGGGTGACACCGATGCCGAGGACGGCGCCGGTCAGCAGGGCAAGCGAAATACGGACACGGGAGGACATGGTTACGGCACGGTAAGCGGGTTACGGGCAAGTTTGGACAATACCACAGGGGTTTCGTGCCCCCCGTGACGCACGGCCCAGGGCGGCCGGCAAGCGGTGACTAGGGCTTGCCCTAAGGCGACAGCCACTGCCGGGGGTCGAGCGGCTCGGTGCCCTTGCGGACCTCGAAATACAGCCCGGTGCGGTCGTGACCGCCGGAATCGCCCACCGCGCCCAGGGTGGTCCCGGCCGGCAGGCTGTCGCCCGCCCGCACCGCCGCGCTGTCGAGGTGGCCGTAGAGCGTGAAATGGTTTTCCTCGTGTTCCAGGATCACGATCAGGCCGTAGCGGTGCATGTAGCCGACATAGGCCACCCGGCCGCGTGCCGAGGCGGCGACCGGCGCGCCCCGGTCGGCGGCGATCCACAGCCCCTTCCAGCTCAGCTTGCCGCCCACCTTGGGGTCGCCGTAGTTGGCCAGCAGGCCGCCGCGCAGCGGCCAGCCCATCTTGCCGCGACCCTGGCCGAAGGGGCGCGCCGGGCGGCCGTCGGACTCGGGCGCTTTCGGTGTCAGCACCGGGGTATCGGCCATCACGTCGCGGATGCTGTCGAGCAGCTTGACCAGATCCTGCTCGGACTTCTGCAGGCGCTTGAGCTGGTCCTCCTCATCGTCGATGCGCTCGTTCAGGCGCACCAGCAGCTTCTCTCGTTCGTGCTTCAGCCGCAGCTCTTCCCGCAGCGCCAGCTCGTGCTGCTGCCGGGTGGCCGCCAGCGCCGCCGTCTCGGTCTTGATGCGGACTTCACTGTCCTGCAGGGTCCGCAGATCGGTCTGGATGCCGCGCACCCGATCGGCGCGAGCCCGGCCCAGATAGTCGTGATAGGTCAGCAGCCGCCCCAGGGGCAGGGCGCTGTCCTGCGACAGCAGCAGCTTGAGCTGGTCGCGCTGGCCGCTGACGAAGGCGGCGCGCAGCTGCAGCGCCAGCGCCGCGCGTTCACCGCCCAGGCGCTGGCTGGCGGCGTCACGGGCGGTTTCGGCGCGGTTCAGCGCCGCCTGCTGCTCGGCCAGTTCGGCGCTCAGCCGGGTCAGCTCGGCCTGGCTCCTGGCGAGGTTTTTCTCGGCGCTCTCGATCTGGCTGTCGAGCGCGTCACGCTGGCCACGGTCCTTGTCCAGCGCGCGGCCGATGGCCTCCATGCGCGCCCGCACCCGGGCCAGCTCCTTCTGGCTCGATTGTTGCGCCGGACTGGACTTGCCGTCGTCACGGGGCGCGGCCGAAACCGGGGTGGCCAGCGCCAGCGTGGCGGCGAGCATTAGCAGCTTGAGCGGTGGACGCAAACTTTCTAGGCCTGGCTGGCGGTGAGATAATCCAATCTACCTCAAATTCCGACCCCGTTCCGACGCCCCTGATGGATGCCCTGCTCCCCTTTGTCACCGCCCACCCGCTGCTGATCGCGGCCCTGGCGCTCAGCCTGCTCGCCATTCTCGGCAACGAGGTGCACGGCTCGCTCACCGCCGGCCCCAGCCTGGGGCCGGCGGGCGCCGTGCGGCTCATCAATGACCGCGACGCCCGGCTGGTGGACGTGCGCCCGGCCGCCGACTTCAAGAAGGGGCATCTGCTGGGTGCCGTCAACATCCCGCACGACAAGCTCAAGGCCCGGCTCACCGAGCTGGAAAAGGACAAGTCGCGGCCGGTGATTCTCTATTGCGCGCTCGGCGGCACCGCCCGCGAATCGGCGCTGTTGCTGAAAAAGGCCGGCTTCGCCGAGGCCTATCCGCTGGCCGGCGGCCTCAATGCCTGGATCAGCGCCAGCCTGCCGGTGACCTCGAAATAGTCATGAAACGGGTGCGGATGTACACCGCCGGCTACTGCCCCTTCTGCACCCAGGCCAAACGCCTGCTGGCCAGCAAGGGCGTGACTCCGGAGGAAGTGCATGTCGACCGCGACCCGGCCGTGCGGCAGGAAATGATGTCCAAGACCGGGCGCCGCACCGTGCCCCAGATCTACGTCGGCGAAACCCACGTCGGCGGCTTTGACGACCTCGCCGCGCTGGAACGCGCCGGCGGGCTGGATCCTCTCCTCAAAGATTAAGTGCTCCGCCCGCAAGCTAAGGCTCCGTTACGGGCGGAGCACTAGGCGCTAAACTCTGCGCCCCTGACGCGCCGGCCCGAGGGTCGGCGCGCGAAGTTTCCACTCCCAGAAAACGACATGACCGATACCGCCGCCCCCCAGCCCGCGCCCGCCACCGGCCCGCAGGTCCTGCTGCAGAAGATCTACCTGAAGGACGCCTCCATCGAGATTCCGCAGGCGCCGGCGATCTTCACCCGCACCGAACAGCCGGCGATCGATATCGCGCTCAACACCAATGCCGCCAACATCGGCAATGACAACTTCCAGGTGACGCTGTCGATCACGGTCACCGCCAAGATGCCGGGCGGCGACACCGCCTTCCTGATCGAGGCGCACCAAGCCGGCATCTTCCTGGTCAAGGGTTTCGAGAATCCGGCCGAGGTCGAAGGCGTGCTGGGCGTGTTCTGCCCCAACACCATCTTCCCGTTCGCGCGCGAGGCCATTGCCGACCTGATGCAGCGCGCCGGCTTCACCCCGGTGCTGCTGCAGCCGGTGAACTTCGAAGCCCTGTTCATCGAGCACCGCAACCGCCGCGCCGCCGCCACTGCGGCTGCTCCGGTGGCTGTCGCCCACTAAGGCGCTGGCCGGTGCAGGCCCGGTTGGCGGTGCTGGGCGCCGGTTCGTTCGGAACCGCGCTCGCCATCCACCTGGCCCGCCGGGGCCACGCCACCCTGCTCTGGGGGCGCAGCGCCGGCACCATGGCGGTGATGGAGTCGGCGCGCGAGAACGCCGACTACCTGCCGGGCCTGCCGTTTCCCGCCAAGCTGCGGGCGCTGGCCGACCTGCCGTACACGGTCGCCGAATCCGAGGATCTGCTGATCGCCACCCCGAGCGGC
>JAUYNO010000095.1 GCA_030696045.1 Stagnimonas sp.
CTGCCCTGCGGGGTGCCAGCAGCGTTGTAGCGCTGGGCATAGATGCCGTAGAGGCTGCCGTCCTGTGAATTGCTCGCCCAGCTCACCACGAAGTCGCTGTCGGCGTCCATCGCGATGGCGGGGCTGACCTGGTTGTTCGCGGTGGTCGTGTTCACCTTGAACTCGCTGCCCTGCGGGGTGCCAGCAGCGTTGTAGCGCTGGACGTAGATGTCGGTGAGGCTGCTCTGCCAGCTCACCACGAAGTCGCCGTCGGCGTCCATCGCGATGGCGGGGTCGCTCTGGTTGTTCGCGGTGGTCGTGTTCACCTTGAACTCGCTGCCCTGCGGGGTGCCAGCAGCGTTGTAGCGCTGGGCGTAGATGCCGTTGGGGCTGCCGTACTCATAATAACTGCTCTCCCAGCTCACCACGAAGTCGCCGTCGGCGTCCATCGCGATGGCGGGGTCACTCTCGCTGTTCGCCGTGGTCGTGTTCACCTTGAACTCGCTGCCCTGCGGGGTGCCAGCAGCGTTGTAGCGCTGGGCGTAGATTTGGCCGCTCTGCCAGCTCACCACGAAGTCCCCGTCGGCATCCATGGCGATGGCGGGGCTGATCTGGCTGTTCACGGTGGTCGTGTTCACCCGGAATTCGCTGCCCTGCGGGGTGCCAGCAGCGTTGTAGCGCTGGGCGTAGATGCCGAAGCCGCTGCCGTCCTGGAACTGGCTCTGCCAGCTCACCACGAAGTCGCCTTCGGCGTCCATGGCGATGGCGGGGCTGACCTGGTTGTTCGCGGTGTACGTGTTCACCCGGAACTCGGCCTGTGCTGGCTGCGACTGGGCCTGCGCAGGGGGGATTTGGCCCGCACCACCGACGAAAGCGGCAACGGCGAGGGCGAGACGGGTTTTGCGGTAGTGGTGGCTCATGGGGAATCTCGCCTGTGTGGTGGTCGTCACATCACGCTTGCGATTCGCGTGCACCCACACGGTTGGACAAACTACAGAACCACCCGTGACATGCCCAGCGATTAACACCGGTTACGCAGTTAGCGTTCTTTTAATGCCGCTGCGCTGTAAATCAGATGGTCCTTTATAGAGCAATGAACCGGTTGTCAACCTGACCCAGTAGTCCGCGCAGCAGCACCCAGGTCGCGCTCATCGCGGGCCGGGCCGCTGGTACCAGTGCTTGCGCGCCAGTCGCCGATGTTCCTCGCGCTCGCCGGTGCCAGGCAGCCATTGCGGGTGGCTGCTGGCGGCTCGGGTGAAGAAGTCCAGCAGCGACAGGTGCCGGCGCATCACCCGCTGCTGGCGATGACCGATCAGCGGGTTGAAGATGCCGTGGCGCTGGAACAGCTGGCGCGGATTCTTCTTGATCCACAGCCAGGAGCCCATCTCCAGGGTCAGCGGCAGGAACAGCCCGTGCGGATCGGCGGCGGCCTGCAGGTACAGGTGATCCCAGAGGTCGCCGTGGGTGAGGTACTGCTGACTCTGCGGCTCGAACACGTACTGATGGTGGACATGGCTCTGTTCGAAGATCCGGTGCAGAGCATGCAACTCCGGCAGGTGCTCGATCGGCTCGGCGGTGTGGGCGTGCGGAAACCAGATGCGGTCGCGGGCGCCGAAGCCGGAGTGGCAGTCGATGGCGAGGCTGAACGGGCGGCCGAGCAGTTCGTCCTGCACCAGCGCGCACAGCGCCGCGCTCTCGACTTCCATCGCCGCGCCCTCGGCGCCGCGATACCAGGGCAGGCGCGGGCTGAGGCGCTGGCCGCCGATCATGAACGGCACCGGCTCGCGCGCCTCCACCGGCGCATTGCGCATGAGATCGACGCCATTGCCGTTGGCGCGGGTGCCGAGCCAGAGCCCGACCGGATTCACCAGCGGCATGAACACCAGGCGCAGGCTCTGCAACTGCTGGTGCAGCACCGCGTCCCAGGCCAGCCGCTTCACCAGGCTGCGCAGATAGGCCAGCACCACCTCGGCGCCGATCCGCTCCAGGCCGTGCACGCCGCCGAAGAAGCCGACCGCCGGCGCGGCGGGGTCCTCGCTGCCCAGGCTCAGGGCGTGCACCGGAAACCGCTGCGCACCCAGGCGCGCCTCGCAGACCACCCGGGCGCGCAGCAGCGGCGGAGCTTCGGCGATCAGGGCTTCGAGCTCGGCCAGCTCCGGCAGTCGGGGGGTGCTCACGCGGGGCGGGCGGGGCGGGATAAAGGGTGCCGCAGTCTAGCCTTGCGCCGCCGGTTCGTAGCGGCTGTCACCGAACTGCCATGGAGTGGTCACAGGCCGGCGTTACGGTGCCGTCATCACCACGACGTCCCGAGGAGCCTGCCATGCGTGATCTCGTCCGCAGCATCAAGACCTACCCGGCCCTGAGCCTGGGCGCCGCCGTGCTCTGGGGCGTGATGGAGCTGGTTGCCCTGCAACGCTCGCAGGCACTCAGCCGCGCCGCCGCCCAAGGCGAGTAGCCGGCCGGCTCAGGGCGCGACCGGGGCGACCGCCGCCGACTCCGCCAGCAACTCCCGCACCTTGGCCTCCAGGGTGTCCTGATAGCCCTCGCCGTGGCCGTAGTAGATGAACCGGACCCGGCCATCGGCGCCGATCAGATAGGCGCTCGGCAACTTCGGCGGCGCATAGCGGCGCGCCGCTACCCCGATCAGGTCCGACAGCACCGGATAGCCGACCGGACGCTGTTCCAGAAAGCGCCGCGCGCGCGCCGGATCGTCGTCCAGATTGACGCCCAGGATCTCGAAGCGCTCCGCCAGGCCCTCGGCGTGCAGCTTGCTGCGCAGGGCATCCAGCTGCGGCATCGATAGCACGCAGGGCCCGCACCAGGTGGCCCAGAAATCGACGATCACCAGCTTGCCGCGCCAGTCCGACAGCCGCAGGAGCTGCTCACTGAGCAGGTGCTTGCCGGCAACTTCGGGCGCCAGCTCGCCCGGGTCGACCGCCCGTGCCGGCGCCGCCGCCAGCAGGGCCAGCAGCAATACCGCGAGTGCCCTCGTACCGGTGCTCATCGCTGCAGCGCGATGCCGACGGCAAGGCGGGTGATCGGGTGGTTGTAGTCAATCAGGCTCTCGCCATAACCGTTGAAGACGCGGACGAACAGCGCGCCCACAGGGCCGATCTCCAGGCTGTAGTCGGCGGTCACCGCGCCCCGGCCGGTGTTGAGGTTGCCGCGCACCGCGACATCGATCAGCTGGTTGTGCCAGGGAAAGTCGCGGCGGTAGCGGAACTCGGCGTAGCCGGTGTATGCGCCCAGGTCGGGATTGTCGTCGCGGCTGGGGTCGTCGTCGGCGCGGTCGTTGTCCTCCGGGATGCGCCACCAGGTCTTGAACTGGAAGGCCTGCCGGCCATGGGTCCAGTAGGGCGCGGCATAGACCCGGTTGTAGGAGCGCGAGTCGGGCAGGTCCTGGCCATTGGACTCGTGCTCGAAGCCGGCATCCAGCGACCAGTTGGGCAGCAGGCCCAGCGGCGTCGGCAGCCGCACGAACAGCTCCGGGTTGTAGTCGCTCTCGCGGAAGGCCTTGCTCTTCTTCTCGTTGAAGACCTGGAAATAGGAGCGCTGCGAATAGCCGAAATAGAGCGCGCCCGGGCCAAAGTCCCAGAGCTGGGCCTTGCCGCTGAGCTGGAAGATGAACTCGCTTTCGCGGCCGGTGAAGCTGGGGCTGTAGCTGAGTGGCAGGATGAAATTGGGCTTGTGCAGCGAGACCCCGGCGCAGGTATTGAACACCGCGCTGGCGATCTGGCCACGCTCCACCGGCGCGCCGTAGTCGCGCAGCGAGCAGCCGGTCTGCATGCGCACGGGCTGCACCGGCAGCGTCGGCGCATCGGGCTGCCGCGCCGGCACCACCGCCGGTGTCGGGGCGGCGGGCGGCGTGCTGCCGGCGCTGTCGACCGGTGCGTCGGCGGCGGCCGGCGCGAGGTTTGCCAGGGGCACTTCGCCGGGTGCGGCGGGATTCACGCCCGGCACTACCAGCATCGGCACCGGAGCCGGTTCGGCGGCGGACGCAGGACGCGCGGCAAGAGGTAGCAGGGGCAGCAGCACGGCAAGCGTCAGCAGGCGGCGGGGAAGGCGGTACATGAGCGGGGCGGAGGACAGGGGCTGGACTAGCATACGCAAGCGCTGTGACCACTTGCGCGTCGGTGTCGCGGCCGGCCTCGTACAATCGGCGCAAGCCCGAACCCCTGCCGGTCCCATGCTTCACGAAGCCGCGCTGTTCCTCGCCGCCGCCGTGCTGTTCGTGCCGCTGTTCAAGCGCGCGAAGCTGGGGGCGGTGCTCGGCTATCTGGCCGCCGGCCTGGCCATCGGCCCGCACGGCCTCGGCTTCGCCAAGGACGCCGAGGAAGTCCTGCATATCAGCGAGTTCGGGGTGGTGCTGCTGCTGTTCGTGATCGGCCTCGAACTGCAACCGCGCCGGCTCTGGACCCTGCGTCGCGAGGTCTTCGGCTACGGCGGCGCCCAGGTGCTGCTGAGCGCCGCGCCGCTGACCTTGATCGCGCACGCCCTGGGCCTGGGCTGGGCCAGCGCCGCCGTGATCGGTTTCGCGCTGTCGATGTCCTCCACCGCCCTGGTGTTGCAGATGCTCGGCGAGCGCAGCGAACTCTCCGCCCACCACGGCCGCGCCTCGTTCGCGATTCTGCTGTTTCAGGACCTCAGCGTGATTCCGCTGCTGGCCCTGGTGCCGCTGCTGGCGGCGCCGGACAGCGCCGGCATCGGCTGGCAGGAAATCCTCAAGGCGCTGGCGATGATCGTCGCAGTGATCGCCAGCGGCCGCACCCTGTTGCGACCGCTGCTGCGCACGCTCGCCAACACCCAGGTGCCGGAGATCTTCACTGCCGCCGCCCTGCTGCTGGTGATCGGCGTTTCGCTGGCGATGCAGGCGGTGGGGCTGTCGGCCTCGCTGGGGGCCTTCCTGGCCGGCGTGCTGCTGGCCGATTCCGAATACCGCCACGAACTGCAGGCCGACCTCGAACCCTTCAAGGGCCTGCTGCTGGGCCTGTTCTTCATCGCCGTCGGCATGGGCGCCGACCTCGGCCTGATCGCCCGCGAGCCGCTGCTGGTGTTGGGGCTGGCGCTCGGCATCCTGCTGCTGAAGGGGCTGGTGCTGTACGCGGTCGGCCGCATTGCCGGCATGAACCACGGCAGCGCGCTGCGCCTGGGCGGGGCGCTGTCGCAGGGCGGCGAGTTCGCCTTCGTGCTGTTCGCGGTGGCCGCCGCCGCCGGCCTGCTGCCGGCACCCGAGCGCGAGTTGCTGACAGTGGCGGTGACCCTGTCGATGATCGCCACGCCGCCGCTGTACGCCCTGCTGTCGCGCCAGCGCCGGACCGAGCCGGCGCCCTATGACGAGATCAAGACCGCCGAGACGCCGGTGGTGATCGCCGGCTTCGGTCCCTTCGGCCAGATCATCGGTCGCGTGCTGCGGCTGAAGAAGATCGCCTTCACCGTGCTCGACAAGAATGCCCAGCACGTCGAGTTCGTGCGCAGCTTCGGCAATCCGGTGTTCTTCTCCGACGCCGCCCGCGCCGAGGTGCTGCGTGCCGCCCATGTGCACCAGGCGCGCCTGTTCGTGATCGCCATCGCCGACGAGGCCGAGAGCCTGCGCGTCATGCAGGCGGTGCGCGCTTTCGCGCCGACCCTGCGAGTGATGGCCAGCGCCCGCACCCGCCAGCACGCACTGCAACTGATCGCGCTCGGAGTGGCGCCGGAGGACGTGATCCGCCGCGCCTATTTCTCCAGCCTGGAGATGACCCGCCGGGTGCTGCTGGCGCTGGATCACAGCCACAACGAGGCCTCGCGCGCGGTGGGCATGTTCCACCAGAAGGACGAGGAAACCCTGATGCGCCAGCAGGCCGTCTACCAGGACGAGGCGGCGCTGCGCCAGGCCACCAACCAGTTCACCCGCGAACTGGAGGAGCTGTTCGAGGCCGATGCCCAGCAGGCGGCATCGGAGCCCAAGCCGCAGGAGCAGACGGCATGAGCCTGGCCCCGATCCTGCCGGCCCTGCTGGTCGCCCTGGTGTCGCTGGGCATGGGCTGCGCCTTCTTCCTGGCTGACCGCCGCTCGCCGACCTCGCGGGCGCTGGCGGTGGCGCTGGCCAGCATGGGCCTGGGCATCCTGGTCAACTTCGGCCTGATCCGCCACGGTGGCCTGGTGCCGGCCTGGTCCGGCTGGCTGGCCCTGCCCGAGGGCATCAGCATGGCGGCCTTCCTGGAATGGCTGCTGCGGGTGCGCCGCACCATCCCCAGCGGCAAGCTCGACGTGCGCGGCGGTGACGGCGTGCTGCGCCTGGGCCAGGCGGCGGCGCTGATCTACATGCTCGAGTCGCTGCTGTGGCCGGAGCTGCGGGTGCAGGAGTTCTACGGTGCCGCCGCGCGCGGAGTCGCCGGCTTCACCGGCAGCGGCTTCTGGCGCTTCGCGACCCCGGTGCTGTTCTGCGCCGGATCAGGCCTGTTCTCGACCCTGCTGCTGCTCAATCGCCGGCCCGATGTCTCGGAGAAGCTGCGCGTGCTCGGCTTCATCGTCGCCTCGCCCTTCCTGCTGGCCTCCTTCGTGCTGCCCGAGCAGTACGCCGCGCTGTCGATGGTGCTGGGGCTGATGGTCATGCTCGCCGGTGCCACCCAGTACCACGTGCTGCAGGGCCAGCGCGGCCAGTTCATGAGCCGCTTCCTGTCGCCGCAGGTGGCCGAGATCGTCAACCGCAAGGGCCTGCAGGGAGCGATGCAGGAGGCGCACCTGGAGATCAGCATCGTCTGCTGCGACCTGCGCGGCTTCACCGCCTACGCCCAGTCGCATCCCAGCTCGCGGGTGCTGGACGTGCTGCGCGACTACTACGCCGTGGTGGGCGCCGTGGTCGCCGAGTACGGCGGCACCATCAAGGACTACGCCGGCGACGGCATCCTGATTCTGGTCGGCGCGCCGCTGGCGGTGCCCGACCACGCCCGCGTCGCGCTGGAGATGGCCGAGCGCATCCGCGCCGTCGGTCAGGAGCTCACCAAGCGCTGGAGCAGCCGCAAGGGCCGGCTCGGCATCGGCCTGGGGGTCGCCACCGGCTATGTCACGGTGGGCGTGATCGGCTCCGCCTCGCGGCTGGAATACACCGCGGTCGGCCCGGCGGTGAACCTCGCCTGCCGGCTCTGCGAGCAGGCCGACGACCGCGAGGTGCTGGTGGCGCCGCGCACCGCCGAACTGGCCGGCCGCACGCTGCCGCCGCAGGACGTGGCGGCGATGAAGGGCTTCAAGAACCTGGCGCGGATCTACTCGCTGCCGGAGGCGGCTTAGCGACTCAGGCCGTCCCCGGCGCCAGCACCGGCCCGCTCCAGCGTGCCTGCTCCACCCGGTTGCGGCCGGCGCGCTTGCTGGCGTACAGCGCGGCGTCGGCCGCCGCCATCACCTCCTCGGCGTCGGTCTCGGCGTCGGCCACCAGGGTGACGCAGCCGCCGCTGATGCTGAGCCGCCGGTGCGGGCTGTCGGCGTGTTCGATGCCGAGCTTCTCGATGCGCAGCCGGGCTTGCTCGGCGAGCTTGCCGGCGGCGACGGCGTTGACGTCGTACCAGACCACGGCGAATTCCTCGCCGCCCAGGCGCGCGACGAAATCGAAACCGCGCCGCGCCGAGTGCCGGCGCAGCGAGCTGGCCACCGCCGCCAGCGCCCGGTCGCCCAGCAGATGGCCGTAGCGGTCGTTGTACTTCTTGAAGAAATCGACATCGAGCATGAACAGCGCGAACGGTCGCGCCTCGCGCCGCGACTGCCGCAGCAACTCCTCGAAGCGCTCGTTGAAGCCGCGCCGGTTGAGCACGCCGGTGAGCACGTCGTGCTCCGAGCGGTGGCGGTTGAGCCGCGACAGCAGGAAGTTGATCCGCGCCAGGTATTCCTGGGCATAGCCGGCGCCGCCAGCCAGCAGGCCGATGCCGAGTGTCGAGAACAGCAGTCGCGCCAGTTCGCCCGGTGGCTGGGGGTACAGCAGGTTGAACAGCAGCAGCTGGCCGATCCAGACCAGGGCCACCAGCAGTGCCGGCAGGGTGCGCAGGCCGGACAGCAGGAAGATCAGTACCAGGGCGTAGCTCTCGGTGTCGTAGGGATAGTGCAGCCGGTGCTCGGCGAACAGGCAGCGGGTGAGCAGGTGCAGGCCGGCACCGATCACCAGCGCGCCCCCCATCAGTTCCGGCAGTTGCTTGCCTTCGCGGTCCCGGGCGAAGCCATAGAGCAGCAGGGCCATGCCCAGGGCCGCCACCCCCAGCGCTGCCAGGCTGAAGCCCAGGGCCGGTCCGCCCAGGGGTAGGAACAGATGGCTGTTGAGCAGGGCGGCGATCAGCAGCAGTGGCAGGCCGATGCCCAGACCGAAGCGCACATGGGTCAGGCAGTACTTGCGGTAGAAGCGGCGGAACCGCGATTCCAGCTCGGGCTCGAACCGCAACCGGGCGACGCCCCGCCGTAGCTGCGCGCTGTAGTCACGCTCGGTGGGTTCGGTGGAAGGCCTGACGGTCACGGGTGCGGGGGCTCGGCGAGCTAGAGCGCGCACTAGGCCGGACCCTGGGGCCTCCGTCAATCGCGAAAACAGACCGGTCCGACCGGGGGGCGGGGCGGGCCGGCTAGAAGTAATGTTCCAGACTCAGACGCAATTCGTCGGCATCCTTCACCACGTTGGCGAGGTCGGCCTGGTCGCCGCCGGTGAAGGCGCGCAGGCGCAGGCTCAGCTTCCAGTCGTCGCCGAGCCGGCGATTGGCTTCCAGGCTGTAGGTCTGGCCGTCGCCGCTGGTGTCGAGCAGCACCCCGCCCAGGGCCTGGCTGCCGGCGACGTCGTTGAGCGACCAGCGGCCGCCGATGAAGACCTCGTGGTCGTAGCGGGCCGACAGCAGTTCAGCCTGGGTGTCGCGCAGGCCTTCGACGATCAACCCCAGATCCTGGGCGCCGCCGAACAGGCCGCTGAAGCTGTATTCGAGGCCGACGACGCCGGCATGGCTGCGAGCGCCCCGGGTCTCGCGCACCAGGCCCTCGAACTTCAGCGCCAGCGCCTCGTGGATGAACTGCGCCTCCAGCCCCAGCCGCCGTTCGCGCTCGTAGGCCGGCACCAGCACCAGGGCGGCGTAGGCGCGCTGTTCCAGCTCGGCGGCGACCTCGGCATTGCTGGGCGCCAGGCCCAGGGCCTGCAGCAGCGGGGTCAGCACGGTCGGTGTCGGTGCCGCCGCCGAGACCGATTCCAGCAGCTCGCAATTGGCGCCGGTCTCGGTGCCCTCGAAGCCGGAACCCTGGCGCAGGCAGGGCAGGATGCGCGGCTCGCGACCGACGCCGTCGAACCAGGACACGGCGACGTCGAGCGCGCCGAACCGGGTGCTGGCGCGGGCCGCGTAGTCGGTGTGCAGCTCCTCGCCACGGGCGTTGATGCGGGTCTCGTGCAGCGCCAGCGGGAAGGGGTAGGCGATAGGCCCACCCGGTCCCGGCAGGCGCCGCGTGCGGAAACCCGGCAGGGCGTACAGGGCCAGCTCGCCGGACTCGCCGCCTAGCGTGAATTCCAGCATCGGCTGGCCCAGCTTGGCCTCGCCGTCGAGGTCGTCGGCGAGGTCGGACTGGTTCAGCACATCGACCAGGTGCCGCGACTCGGCGACGCCCCAGAACACTCGGCGCGCACCGAAGCGGCTGGTCAGCGCGCCGGACTGCACCTCGTAGTAGGCCTCGCGCACATCGCCCCGGCTGCGGGCGTCCTCGCGGGCGTCGGCGCGGGCGAACAGGTCGAGCAGCAGGCGTTCGCCGGCGCGCGGCGTGTGATCCCAGCGCAGGCCGGCGGCGAGGGCGGCATCACCGTCGCCCTGTGCGGTGAAGGCGCGGGCTTCGGCTTCGAGACGCAGGTCGAGGTCGGCGTGGGCGGGGAACGAGGCCAATGCGGACATCAGTCCGAATCCCGCGAGCATTGTTCCCCTCCCCCCTGGCGGGAGAGGGGTTAGGGGAGAGGGGGCGCGCCGAAGGCGCATCGCCCAGTGCCAGCGGTGCAACGCGCCTGCGGCGCGCCCCCTCTCCCGGCGCTGCGCGCCACCCACCCCCGCGAGGGGGGAGGGGATAGCGGCGCGCAGATTGCGGACGCCTACTCCCGATCCAGCCATAGCAACAACGTCGGTGTCAGCACGAACTCGGCGACCAGGGCCAGCGCCAGGATCAGCGAGGTGAGCAGGCCCAGGTGCACGGTGAGCAGAAAGTTGGAAAAGGCCAGCACGCTGAAGCCGATCACCAGGGTGGCGCTGGTCACCCAGAGCGCGGCGCCGACGTCGGCGTAGGACTCGCGCAGGGCTTCGACCGGTGTCGCGCCCCGGCGCCGCGCTGCGCCGTAGTGGCTGAACACGTGCATGGTGTCGTCGACCACGATGCCGAGCGTGAGGCTGGCGACCACCGCCAAGCTCATGCCCATCTTGCCGACGGTCAGGCCCCAGATACCGAAGCCGACCAGGATCGGCGCCAGGTTGGGCAGCAGGCTGATCAGGCCCAGCTTCAGCGAGCGCGACAGCCAGATCAGCAGGCCGGCGATCAGCACGCAGGAGATCAGCATGCCCGAGCCCATGCTCTGGAAATTGCTGCGCGCGATCTTGGCGAACAGCGCCGAAATGCCGGAGCTGCGCGCCTTCATCGTCTCGGGCCAGTGCGTCGAGACCCAGGCCTGGGCGCGCTGGTCGAAAGCCTCCAGCTCACTGCTGCTGATGGTGTTGAGCAGCACGGTCAGGCGGATTGCGGATTTGTCGAGATCGACCAGGTGGGTGAGGTCCTGGCCGCTGGGCAGGCTCATCTCGTAGAACAGCAGGTGCTGTGCGGCTTCCTCGCGACTCGCCGGCAGCTTGAACGCGGCCGGGTCGTCGCCGTGCATGGCCTTGTTGAGGCGCTTGGCGATGTCGTTGAGGCTGGCGACGCGGCGTACTTCCGGCTGCTGCTTGAGCCAGGCCGAGAAGCTTTCGATGTTGGATAGGAACGCCGGCTCGAACACATCGCCCGAGCCGCCGGCCTCCACCGCGTACTCGATGAACTGCATACCAGCGAGACGTTCATTGATGAACTCGGTATCGGTGCGGAATGTCACGCGCTTGCTGAAGAACTCGACGTAGTTGTCGCCGAAGCGGTTGAGCATCACGCCGGCGCCGAGCAGGGCGATCAGCAGCAGCGACAGCGGCAGCATCCACTTCCAGCGCGCCATTACCCACTCGATGAAGCGCTTGATGAACTCGACCTGGCGCAGCGCCGAGGACGAGACTCGGGGCGGCCAGAGCTGGGTCCAGGCGGCGACGAAGCTCACCGACAACAGCCAGGCCAGCACGGTGCCGAGCGCGACCAGATTGCCCAGCTCGCGGTAGGGCGGCGAGTTGGAGAAGTTCATCGACAGGAAGCCGAGCGCGTTCACCAGCGTGGTCAGGAAGATGGTGCGGCCGTTGATGCGCAGGCTGGCGGCCATCGCTGCCCTCGGCTCTGCGCCCTGCGCGCGCTCGGCCGCGAAGGTGGTGAGCAGGTGCACCGCGTCGGCGATGGAGATGGTGAGGATGATGACGCCGGCGGTGAGGCTGGCCGGGTTGAGGGCGAGCTGGGCCCAGCCGGCGAGGCCGAAGGTCATCGCGGTGGCCAGCGTCATCGCGAACAGGGTCGCGAAGGTCGCCGAGGCGCTGCGGAAGAAGCCGTAGAGCAGCGCGGTCATCACCAGGAAGCAGAGCGGGTACAGCGTCGAGCTGTCGCGCAGCAGCTGCTTCTGCATCGCCTCGTCGAACATCAGGATGCCGCCGAGCGCGATCCGCAGGTCGGGGTGCGCGGCCTGCACCTTCGCCACCTCGGCGCGCACGGCGTCGCCGATGGCGTTCAGCTCCTCGCGCGGATTGGCGCGCGGCAGCTCGAAGTAGAAGTAGAGGCCGGCGATGTCGCCGGTCTCCGACAGCAGGCCGCCGCGCAGGCGCTCGTCGGCCTTGGCGCGCGATTCGATGGCGGCGAGGTCGGCGCTGGCCAGGTCATCCGGCAGCATCGGCTCGGCGAGCAGGTCATCGCCTTCGGAGCGCGCCTCGATGTAATTGCTGATCGAGGCCGCGCCCTTGGCGTAGGGCAGGCGGCTCCAGGCATCGGTGAGCTGGCGGATCGCCGTCAGCCGCTCCAGCGTGAATACCTTGCCGTCGGCCGGCGCCACCGCCATCACCAGGGTGTCGGCGCGCGAGAAGCGCTTCTCCAGCGCCTGCAGCGCGACCAGGTCGGGATTGTCCTCGGCGAAAAAGGCACGGTAGTCGGCGTTGAACTGCAGGCCGCCGGCGCCCGAGGCGCACAGCAGGCCGATGAGCAGCGTCAGCGCGATGACCAGCCGAGGCCGGCCGAGGATGAAGTCGTACATGGGCTCAGCGCGCCGAGGCGAGGCGGCTGGTATCGAAGTCGGCCTCGGTGAGCCCGCTCTTGAAGCGGATATTGCTCCAGTTCAGCACCGTGCTGGCACCGCTGCGGGCATTGCTCATGGTCAGCGTGGTGGCGCGCCAGAACTTGCCCTCGTACTGCTTGTAGCCTTCGGCAAGCAAAGTCTTTATGCGCTGGTTCTGGACGTCGTAGTAGTCGGCCTTCTGCAGGCGGCGCTGTGCTTGGTCCAGCCAGACTTCCTGGCGCGCATAGCCGCTGCCGCTGTCCTTGGGGATGCGCTCGATCACGTCGCACTTCTCGCCGGCGAGCGGCGCCGGACAGGGTTCGGCGCGCAGCCATTTGAAGCGGTAGCGCTCGGTGGTCTGCGCCGAGAAATCGTCGAAGGAGAACTCCGAGCCCATGAACGGCCCGGAGCGGCCGGAGGAGGCGATGCGCTTGGTGCGCGCCGCCGCCGGCAGGTAGAGCCATTGCTGATCGCTGGCATCGGCCGCCGTGTGGGTGAGCAGGGCGGTGCCCTTCACGTCCTTGGGCGCATCGACCACGGTCAGGCTCTTGCTGGCCGAGCCGGGCAGGTCGAGCAGGGCGATCTTCAGACCGCGCCTTGCCTCGCCGCCGCGACCGTTGCGGATGAGCATCTCGGCCTCGGCGCGCAGATCACCGAAATTCTCGCCGCGTTTCTCCGCGTCCTTGATGATGGCGAGGCCTTTATCTTCCGGTGTTTCGGCGCGCGCGACGAAGGCGCAGGCACGCAGGATGACAAGCAGCAGCGGCAAATTTATGTGCGAGACGTCGAACAATTGCAGGCTGCTCCGCTCGCGGGCACCGAGGGCGCGCGCGATCCCTTTTTCTCCCCGGACGGGAAATGGATCGCCTTTTTTGCCGACAATAAGCTAAAAAAAATCGCCACGCAGGGAGGAGCCGCGGTCACGCTGTGCGACGCGACGGCCCCTTTCGGCGGCTCATGGGGCGAGGACGATTCGATCGTGTTCACGCCGGACGGCCGCACTCCGCTCTTCCGTGTTTCTTCGGCGGGAGGGAAGCCGGAACCCCTGACCAAGCTGGACCAGTCGAAGGGGGAATTAACGCATCGCTGGCCGCAGGTGCTGCCGGGAGGCGAGG
>JAUYNO010000099.1 GCA_030696045.1 Stagnimonas sp.
CCTCGATCTCGCCGGGCGAGATGTTCTCGCCGCCGCGCACGATCACGTCGTCGGCACGGCCGTCGAGGAAGAGATAGCCCTCGCTGTCGAGATAGCCGCGATCCTTGGTCGGGAACCAGCCGTCGGCGTCGAGCTGGCTGCCGAGCGAGAGGTATTCGCCCGAGACCTGCGGGCCGCGCACGAACACCAGGCCGGCTTCTTCGGGGCCGAGCACCTGGCCCTCGTCGCTGCGGATCTCGATTTCGACCGCGCCCGGCTTGCCGACCGAGCCGAGCCGGCGGCGCACGGCCGGGTCGCTGCTGCTGGCGGCGGCGCGGTGATCCTCGGGGCCGAGCACGGCGATGGTGGAGCTGGTTTCGGTCAAGCCGTAGGCGTTGGTGAAATCGACCTGCGGCAGCAGCGCCATCGCCTTCTGGATGGTGCTGAGCGGCATCTTGCCGCCGCCGTAGGCCAGCGCGCGCAGCTTCGGAAGATTCGGTGCTTCGCCGCTGGCGGCGAGGTGATCGACCACCCGCTGCAGCATGGTCGGCACCAGGAAGGCATTGCTGACGCCGTGCTCGCGGCAGGCGGCGAGCCAGGCCTTGGCCTCGAAGCCGTCGAGCTGGACCATGCGGCGGCAGGCGTAGGTGCTGCTCAGCACCGCCGAGATGCCGGCGATGTGGTAGGGCGGCACGGTGACGACGATGGCGTCGTCCTCGTCGGCGGCGGCGAATTCGATGGTGCCGAAGATGTAGCTCGACAGGTTCTCGTGGCGCAGGATCGCGGCCTTGGGCTTGCCGGTGGTGCCGCTGGTGAACAGCTGCACGGCGACCTCACGCGGGTCTTCCGATGGCGTCGGCACTTCGTCGGTCGCGGGCAGCGACAGGAAGGCGGCGCGGTCGACGAGCTGCACGTCGGTACGCGGCTGCACCAGCTTGGCGTAGTCGGCGCTGGTGATGAGGTAGGCGGGTGCGACGCGCTCGATCAGCTCGTTGATCTCCGGCGCGGTGAGCCGGTAATTGAGCGGCACGTAGGGGACGTTGGCGTAGGCGGCGGCATAGATCGCCACCGGCGCGGCCGGGCTGGTCACGTCCAGCAGGGCGACGTACTTGGCGCCGCTGGCCTTGATGGCGGCGGCGGCATTGACGGCCGCGCTGCGCATCTGGGCGTAGGTAAGCTGCACGTCGCCGCAGACGACGCCGATGCGGTCGCCGCAGGCTTCGGCGGCCATGTCGAGGATGGTGGAGATGTTCATCGCGCGAGCCCTACTTACCAGTTACCCCCTCGTGGGGGTGAAGCGGAAAAAGGCGAAGCACTGCTTCGCCCCGCTGAACGCCATCGTCCATGCATGGGACGATGGCCGGAACGGTTAGGGGAGAGGGGGCTGCACGGTCAGCTCGGATCGCGAACCTACGCGGCTTTGCCGCGCACCCCTCTCCCCTGCCCCTCTCCCACAAGGGGAGAGGGGGAATTCCAAAATCAGTCCGACGACGGCAGCTGCTTGGCCTGCTTGATTTCCAGCACCACGCCGTCGAGCGCCAGGCTGCCCTTGCCGCCCTTGGTGCACAGCAGCTCCAGGGATTCGTCGGCATTGACATAACGCTTGCCCATCAGGGCCTCGCCGGTATCGGCGGCGTCCAGCGTGCCGCTGCCGGTGGCGGTCGGGCCGATGACATCGACGCCGCCGCAGCTGAGCGCGAACTCGCCGGCCGGCGCCTTGACGATCATGACCTGGGTGTCGCTGACGGCGCTCTTGAAACGCCCACCCGCCTTCAACGCGATCTTTGCCATTGCAGCTCCTCCTGAAGATGGCGGCGATTCTGGCAGAGCGGGCTAGGCGCGGCCCTCGTCCAAATGGGCCAGTGCCGAGACCATCCAGCCGGCCAGCCGGTCGTAGAGCTCGAAGCGCGAGTCGAACAGGAAGTGGCTGTGGCCGGCGCCGGGCTGGAGATAGAGCTCCACCGCCGGGCTGGCACTGAAGGCAGCCGGCACCCGCTGGGGGTCGCCAACCATGTCGCGCTCGCCGAGGCCGAGGAAGACCGGCACGCTGATCCGCGCCGCCTCGGGCGCGACATTGCCCGGAATCATCGAGAAGAAGGCCGGCACCGGCAGCAGCGGCGCCCGGGCGGCCTTGATCGCCTCGACCCCGCGCGGGTCGGCCTGGGCGCCCTCGAAGATGCGGCTGGCCTGGGGATTGGGCTTGATCTCGGGGTAGTGGGCGCCGCCGAACATCTTGCGGGCGGATTCGACCAGCTCCGCGCGCACCGCCTCGACCGATTGCGCCGCCAGCTCCTTGACCCTGGGGCTGACGTACTCCGGCAGGCCGCGCGTGGAGAAGCCGAGCACCGCGATGGCGGCGTGCTGGGCCTGGGCCGCCTGCTGGAGGATGGTGAACATCGCGCCCATCGAATGGCCGATGCCGATGCTGCGCAGCGTCGGCAGCGGGCCGAGCGCCGGCAGCAGGCTGCCGTCGCGCAGCCGGGCCAGCAGCTGCGCGGTCGCCTCGGCATTGGCCTGCATCACCCGCTCCGGCGTGAGCGCGTAACTGTCGGCGGGCCGGTCGCTGTCGCCGATGCCGGCGTGGTCGAGGGTGACGACGAGGTAGCCGCGCTTCGCCATCTGGCGGGCGAAGGAGAAGCTCTCGTCGCCATCAGCGGCCTGAAGATCGTAGTAGCGGCGCGACATGCCGCCGCCGGGGAGGCAGATCAGGGCAAGGGGGGGCTGTGCGAGCTCGGCGGGAACAAAAACTTCGGCGGCGATCTTTAGTGGCTCACTGCCTTCGGCGACGACGACCGTCGTCTGCAGCCGCAAGTTCTGAGCCCCTCCCCCTGGCGGGGAGGGGTTGGGGAGGGGGGCGACATCCATCGAAGGGCTCGTTCCGCTGGCAAGTGACCCCCTCCCCGACCCTCCCCGCAAGGGGGAGGGGGAACAGCGGGTGGAGGTCGTTCTAAATCAGACCGACGACAACACCGCGCCCGCCATGCCCGAGGACACCAGCACATGCTCGACCTTGCGCTGGGTCACCTGGTTGACGGCGGTGCCGCGCACCTGGCGCACGCCCTCGGCCATGCTGTTCATGCCGTGGATGTAGGCCTCGCCGAGCAGGCCGCCGTGGGTGTTGGTCGGGATGACGCCGTCCAGCTCCAGCGCGCCGCTCTTGACGAAGGCGGCCGCCTGGCCTTTGCCGCAGAAACCGAAGGCTTCCAGCTGCATCAGCAGGTGCGGGGTGAATGCCTCGTAGAGCATCGCCGCCTGCATGTCCTTGGGCCCGAGGCCGGTCTGCGCCCACAGGCGCTTCGCCGTGCCCATGGCCTCCGGCATCACGGTCAGGTCCTCGTGGTAGTAGTTGGAGATCACTTCGACGTTGTAGGGGATGGACTGGCAGGCGCCGGTGATCTTCACCGGCTTCTGCCGCAGATCCTTCGCGCGTTCCAGCGAGGTGACCAGGATCGCCACGCCGCCATCGCTCTCCTGGCAGCAGTCGAGCAGGCGCAGCCAGGGCTCCTGGATCCACTTCGAGTTCTGGTGATCTTCAACCGTAATGGGTTTTCCGTAGAACCAGGCCTTGGGATTGGTCGCCGCGTACTTGCGCTCCAGCACCGAAACGTGGGCGAGGTCGGCATTGGTGATGCCGTAGGTGTGCATGTAGCGCGCCGCCTGCAGCGCGCCCCAGCTGGCCGGAGTCATGGCACCGAAGGGAATGCACCAGAGCAGAGAGCCGGTGCCATGGCCGCCGGTATAGCCCTTCATGTCGGTCGGGTTCTGACCAAAGCGATACTGGCTGCGCTCGTTCATGGCGCGCCAGATCAGCACGTTCTTGCAGATGCCCGCGTTCACCAGGGCCATGGCCTGCATGATGGTGCCGGCCGCCGCCGCGCCGCCACCCGGGATGCGGGTGGTGTAGGCCAGGTCCTTCACCCCGAGGCAGCGCGCGAGACCGATCTCGTCACTGTTGTCGATGGTGAAAGTGATCATGCCGTCGATGTCGCGCGGGTCGATACCGGCGTCCTCGCAGGCGGACTTGCTGCACTCGGCGGCCAGCTGCAGTTCGCTGCGGCCGGACTCCTTGGAGAATTCGGTGGCGCCGATGCCGGCAATGGCGGCTTCGGTGAAGGTACGGGACATGTCTCGACTCCTCAGATTGTTTTCTGTCCCTCTCCCGCCTGCGGGAGAGGGGTTGGGGAGAGGGGTGCGGTGCCGAAGGCGCCGTTGCGCACTCGAAGCAAAGTTCCCCCTCTCCCTAGCCCTCTCCCACGAGGGGAGAGGGGACTAAAAGATTTACGCAGTGCGCGGCTTGAAAACGTGCACCTTGTGCTTGTTCATGGTGTCGTCGAAAGCCACTTCGACCGCCATGTCCATTTTCACGTCCTCTGGCTTCACACCGACGAGGTTCGACACCATGCGGATGCCTTCCTGCAACTGCACCACCACCACGATGGGCGCCTCGCGGAAACCGAACGGCGGCGGGTGGCGCGGGATGGTCCAGGAATGCACGGTGCCGTAGCCGGACAGCTTCACTTCCTCGCGCTTGAGGCTGTGGCAATGCGGGCACATGGGACGCGGCGGAAAGGTGAACTGGCCGCAGTCACCGCACTTCTGGCCGATGAATTCCTCGCGGTCGCAGGCGTCCCAGAAGGTCTTGGCGTCCGGGGTGACGATGGGGGCGATGCGGATCGGCTTGGGCGCGGCCGGCGCGGCGGGCACTGCGGGGGGTTCGGTGCTCATGGTCCTGCCTGGTTCGGCCGAGGGGAAGCTCGGCCAGGGGTGGTCAGGGTGGACGATAGCCCGCGCCGCTTCGCGGCAGCCTGCTTCAAAAGGACGAGCCGATCTCAACCGGCCCGCCCAGGCGCTTATCGCGCCGAGCGGCTGGGCCGAGCCAGCACCTGATAGCGGCGGGCGATGTCGGTGGGGGGCAGGCCACGGCAGGCGCGGACAATGGCGCGCGGCTCCAGGCCGGTGTCGTGGGCAATGCGGTAGATGGCGCGGCGGCGTTCGATGTTCACAGCAGGCTCCGGGTCGGTGACGGATATACGACTAACGGCAAGCCCAATGCCCGCTCAAGCCGACGCCGCCGAACGGTGGCCGCACCGGCCCCGGACGGTCCGCCCGGGCGCCCGGCGCTGGAATCAGGGCGAAGCCGGGTAGTCGCAGGGCGTCGGCGCGCCGGCGGAGGCTCGGTCCAGCCGGGTTGCGGGCGGTCGGAAGTCGGCTCATACCTTGGTATAGGGCGCCGTCAGACCCGCTACCTGGCCTTGCGCGCCGCTCGCGCCTATGCGGGCCGCCGCCCGGCGCGCCGGACCGCCGACCGTGCCGGGCGCCGATCCTTTGGTATGACTTTCGGCTGGCGGCCGGCCGTGAGACAAGACCGGCCTCGACCAAACCAAGGGCGCCTGCGCGCCACCAGGGCTGGATACCGTGTCACAAGCTGCCGCTCCACTGATTGCCGTCATCGACGACGACGAGTCGCTGCGCCTGGCCCTGGCCGGCCTGCTGCGCTCGCTGGGTTACAAGGGGCGCGGCTACGGCAGCGCCGAGGACTACCTGGCCGCTGCCACCGGCAGCGACTGCATCCTCACCGACTTCCACATGCCCGGCCTCAGTGGCCTGGAGCTGATGCAGCAGCTGCGGCGCGACGGCTGCCGCACGCCGGTGATCCTGATGACCGCCCGCACCGAAGCCGGCATCCGCGAACGCGCCCTGGCCGAGGGTGCGATCTGCGTGCTGGCGAAGCCGTTCGAGGCCGAGCAGCTGATCCGCTGCCTGGAACGGGCGCTGTCCTAGACTAGGCAACCGCAATCGCCAGGGATGACGATGGACGCTGAGGGTTTCGACCGGCGCGCGCACCAAGCTGCCGGCGAGCGACCGGAATGGTTCGATCTGGTGCACGAGAGCCTGATCGTGCGCGATGCCGCCGGCCGCATCCTGGCCTGGAACCGCGCGTCCGAACGGCTCTATGGCTGGCGCCGCGAGCAGGTGCTGGGGCAACCGGTCGAGACCCTGCTGCAATCGGCGCCGGCGGAGCTGGCCGCCGCTCGCGAGGAGCAACTGCGCAGCGCCGGCCGCTGGGACGGCGAGCTGCGCCGCCGCAACGCCGCCGGCGAGGAGCTGCACGTCGAAGTGCGCTGGGCCCTGCACCGCGACGACAGCGGCGCCCCCGCCCACATCGTCGAGACCGGCCGCGACCTCAGCGAGCGCCGGCGCGCCGAAGCGGCGCTGCAGGCCAGCGAGCACCGCTACCGCAACCTGTTCGGGGCGATGGCGGCCTCGTTCTGGGAACTCGACTTCAGCGCCGTCGGCGCCCTGCTGCGCGGTCTGCGCAAGGCCGGCGTCAGCGACTACGCCGGCTACTTCGCCGAGCATCCGGATTTCGCCCGGCAGCTGATCGGCGCCACCCGCATCGTCGACATCAACGACGAAACCGTGCGCCTGTTCGGCCGGGGCAGCAAGGCCGAGTTGCTGGAAGACCTCAATGCCTACTGGCCGGACGAGAGCCTGCCGGTGTACGCCGCCAGCGTGCTCGCCGCCGTCGGCGGCCTGCCGCACTACCGCATCGAGGCCCGCCTCCGCCGGCTCGACGGCAGTGTCTTCGACGCCCTGTTCACCGCCTGCTTCGCGCCCGAGGCGGTGGCGCGCGGCCGGCTGCTGATCGGCGTCATCGACATCTCCGAGCGCAAGCGTGCCTATGCCGCGCTGGAGCAGAGCGAGTCGCGCTACCGCAATCTGTTCCAGGCCATGGCGGTGTCGTTCTGGCAGCTCGACTCCAGCGGTCTCAATGCCCTGTTCGCCGAACTGCGGGCGCAGGGCGTGAGCGATCTGCACGCCTATATCGACGCCCATCCGGAGTTCCTGCGGCAGGCGATGGAAGTGTCAGTGGCCATCGACGTCAACGACCGGGCGCTGACGCTGTTCGGCGCCGGCAGCACCCAGGAGCTGCTCGGGCCGGTGACCCGATTCTGGATTCCCGGCCGCGCCGAGGCCTTCCGCGGCAGCATCGAGGCCGGTTGGCGGCGCGAGCCCGGCTACCAGGCCGAGACCCGCCTGCGCACCGTCGATGGCCGCGAGATCGACGTGCTGTTCTTCGTCACCGCACCACCCGACATGCGCGACAAGGGCATGGTGCTGGTCGGCAATATCGACATCTCCGAACAGGTCGCAGCGCGTGCCGGCCTGCGCCAGGCGCAAGCCGAACTGGCGCACGCCAGCCGGGTGGCGATGCTGGGCGAGCTGACCGCCTCCATCGCCCACGAGGTCAACCAGCCGCTCGCCGCCATCGCCACCAACGGCGCCGCCGGCCTGCGCTGGCTGGCGCGGGCGGAGCCGGACGTCGATGAGGCCCGCACGCTACTGCAAAGGATGAGCGACGACGCCCGCCGCGCCGCCGAGATCATCAGCCGCATACGCGGCATGGCCCTGCGCCGCGCGCCGGAGCCGGCGCCGCTCGCACTCGACGCCCTGGTGCAGGAGGCCGTGCAGTTTCTGCAGCACGAGCTGCGCGCCCAGCAGGCGCAGCTGCGCCTGCAGTTGGCGCCGGCGCTGCCGACGGTGCAGGGTGATCGCGTGCAGCTGCAGCAGGTGATCGTCAATCTGGTGGTCAATGCCCTGCAGGCGATGGCCCAGGCCGGCAGCCCGCGCCGCGAGCTGCGCATCGAGACCCTGCGGACCGCGGCCGGCGAGATCGAGCTGGCGGTGCTCGACAGTGGTCCGGGCATCGCCGCCGAGCATCTGGATCGCCTGTTCGAAAGCTTCTTCTCGACCAAGCCCAACGGCATGGGCCTGGGCCTGCCGGTGTGCCGCTCGATCATCGAGGCACACGGCGGCCGCGTCGCCGCCGGCAATCGTGGCGACGACTGCGGCGCGCGCTTTGTGGTGACGCTGCCGGTGGCGGCCACCGGGTAGAGCAGCATGAAAAGAGCCTGTCATTCCCGCCAAAGCTGCTCGAGTCCGCAGCCCCGGCAGGGGCATACCAAGGTTTGATTCGCAGAAGCCTAGAGACAATAGGCGGCAGCCAGCGGCCCTTCGATGATGGTGACGAGCAATGACTCGCACCGAAGCCACGAAGGAGCCATCGATGAATACCGCCACCGCCCGCCACGCCGTCCAGCCGCTGCTGCCACTGCTGGCCGCACTACTGCTGGCCGTCGCCGCCCTGCTGCTGCCACCCCCCGCCGCCGCCGCTGGCGCCGCCAGCACCGAGACCCGCTACCTGAGCGTCAACGGCGAGCGCATCGCCTATCGCAGCCTCGGCCGGGGCGCGCCCATCGTCATGGTCAACCGCCTGCGCGGCACGCTCGATACCTGGGACCCGCTCTTCCTCGATGCGTTGGCCCGGCAGCACCGCGTCATCACCGTCGACTACCCGGGCATCGGCTATTCGCAAGGCGTGCAGCCCGACGACATCGGCAAGGCCGCCGCCTTCATCGGCGACTTCGCCACTGCGCTCGGCCTCAAGCAGTTCGTCGCGCTCGGCTGGTCCTGGGGCGGGCTGGTCACCCAGGCCCTGCTGCTCGACCGCCCGCAGCAGGTGACCCGGGCGATCCTGATCGGCACCGTGCCGCCGGGCGCCAACACGGTGCCGATGCAGCAGGCCTTTCTCGACGCCGCCGTGAAGCCGGTCAACGACCTCGCCGACGAGGAGGTCCTGTTCTTCGAGCCGCGCTCCGAGGCCAGCCGCGCCGCTGCCAAGGCCTCGCACGAGCGCATCTACGCCCGGCCCGGCGTCACCGAGAAAATCCCGACCAAGCCCGAGCAGCTGCAGGCCTACTTCAAGGCCGCCAAGGGCTTCCATGCCGATGCCGAGGATCGCCGTGGCCAGCTGAGCCGCACGCGCACGCCGATCCTGGTGATCTGCGGCGACAACGATCCGGGTACGCCGGGCCAGAACTGGTTCCCGCTGATGGGCCAGCTGCCGACCGCGCAGCTGCTCATGTACCCGCAGACCGGGCACGGCCCGCAGCACCAGCACCCGGAACTCACCGCCGACTACATCCACCGCTTCCTGGCCCGCAGCGCCCGCTGAACCGTGTCGCCCGTCCCCGACCCCTGGAGTGCCTCATGACCACCGCCTACGACGCCACCCGCACCGCCCTGCTGTTCGTCGATCCCTACAACGACTTCCTGTCCGAAGGCGGCAAGCTCTGGCCGCGTCTGGCCGAGGTCGCGAACTCGGTGCGCCTGCACGACAACCTGCGCGCGCTCAGCAGCGCGGTGCGCGCCGCCGGCATCCCGGTGTTCATCGTCCCGCACCACCGCGCCGAGCCCGACGACTTCCAGGGCTGGGACCATCCCACGCCCTACCAGCTCGGCGCCGCCAAGGTGCAGATCTTCGCCAAGGGCAGCTGGGGCGGCGACTGGCATCCGGACTTCGCGCCCCGCCCCGGCGACATCGTGGTGAAGGAGCACTGGGGCGCCAGCGGCTTCGCCAACACCGACCTTGACCTGCTGCTCAAGCAGAAGCGCATCAGCCACGTCATCCTGGTCGGCCTGATCGCCAACACCTGCATCGAGTGCACCGGCCGCTTTGCCAACGAGCTGGGCTATCACGTCACCCTGGTGCGCGACGCCACCGCCGCCTTCAGCGAGGCGGCGATGCACGCGGCGCATGAGATCAATGCGCCGTCGTATGCGCATGCGGTGCATACCACGGCCGGACTACTGGAGCTGTTACCAAAAACCCAGCTGAACCGATGAAAGGGCGTCGCGTTAGGCCCGATGGAAGCTCACCTGGGACGACTACTTCCAGCCTGAATCTGACTGCCAGCGTCTAGGTTCGGGATGAACTCGAAAACTTGACCGACGCACGAACACAAACGGGCGGATTCAGCGGGCGCTGCGTTGGCGAATAGCCTAACCTACTGACTGGATGGGCAATCCAGAGGGTCGAGATGTTAAAAAAACTAACCGTGAGTAACTTCACCGTCTTTACCAAGGCGACGTTCGAGTTTTCTCCGCAGCTCAACGTCATCGTGGGTGACAACGGGGCAGGCAAGAGCCATGTTCTCAAGCTCGGCTACAGCCTGGCCGCATGTAGCTATTCCGCATCCGAAGGCTCGTCCTCTGGACCGACAACGAAGGACGAGATGCAGAAGATGCTGGCTGAGAAGCTATTGCGGACGATGCGGCCGGATTTTCTGGGCCGTTTGGTGTCGCGCCAGCAGGGGAGAAATCGCGGTGAGGTGTCGGTCGACTTTGTCGATGGACGCAATGCGGGCTACGGGTTTAATTTCGCGAGCAATAGCCGCACTGAGGTCAAACTCGACAAGGTACCGAGTCAGCACCTGCAGAGCGGTCCAATCTATTTTCCTACTCGCGAGGTGCTATCGATTTTTCCAGGCTTTGCACAAGCCTACCGCACGCGGGAACTCGAATTTGATGAGACATATTACGATTTGGTTCTAGCTCTCGAAGCTCGGCCGCTGAAGGGAAAGCGACCGAACGAAATCGGTACCATCATCGAGAAGCTCGAGCAGGCTATTGAAGGCCGCGTGCTAGTAGAGAATGGTCGGTTCTATCTCGTTCTTGAGGGTGACGCCCGGGGGAAAATCGAAATCCCTCTGGTTGCGGAAGGCATCCGTAAGCTAGCGATGTTGGCCTATCTGCTGATCAATGGTGAGCTGCGTGATCGCGGCACGCTGTTCTGGGACGAGCCTGAAACAAATCTCAATCCGCGCCTGATCAAGTCTATCGCCGAGATACTCGTGCAACTCGCGCGGAACGGCATTCAGGTGATTGCGGCCACCCACAGTCTGTTCCTGCTGCGGGAACTGGAGATCCAGCGGCAACTCTTGCAGTCGCAGGGAGCGCCGCTGAAGGCACGCTATTTCGCGCTGGACCGGAAGACGACGGACGAAGTCAAAGTCCATGCAGGCGATACGCTGGACTCTGTGGAGCCTGTTGTCGCGCTAGACGAGGACCTCAAGCAGTCGGATCGCTACCTTGAACTTCCCTGAGGTCTAGTGATGACGAGACTCACAGAAGGGCGGCTCGCGCACGTGTTCCCGGCAGGATGGATAGCGTGGAAATGCGACGATGCGTCGTACTACAGGAACCATTTTCAATCGTTTGCCGGTGGCGCAAAGTCAGTCGATTTTGCAGCCGTGGGGCCTGAAAATGATCCTGCCTTGTGGCTGATCGAGCTGAAAGACTATCGCGCAGCACCTCGTACAAAACCCTCGGACCTGTTTGACGAACTCGCATTAAAGGTCAGGGATACTCTGGCCTGTTTACTGGCGACGGCATCTAACTCCGGGATGCATCCGGAAGTCGATCAGGCCAGAGCTGCGTGCAAGGCAGGGAGGGTCCATGTGGTTTTCCATCTCGAACAACCGCGTACTCCCTCCAAGCTCTTTCCACAGGTAGTTGATCCGAAGGACGTGAAAGACAAGCTCAAGCAAAAGCTGCGTGCGGTTGATCCGCATCCAGTGTGGGGGAACAGTGCTGAGCTTGGGAGAAAGGTTGCTTGGGTGACCGTATAGCACCGGCCTGACCGACGTAGCCCATCGAGAGTCAGCGCCCAACTGCCGCCCGAGGCAGTTGCAGCGCCTCGGCCATGCGCACCAGCTCGGCCAGCGAACGGGCGCCCATCTTTCGCATCGCGGCGCCGCGATGGATCTTGACGGTGATCTCGGCCAGGTTGAGATCACCGGCCACCTGCTTGTTCATGCGGCCGGCTACTACCAGGGCCATCACCTCGCGCTCGCGCGGCGACAGGGCTTCGTAGAGTTCGCGCAGGCGCGCCAAATCGCCGTCAGCGCTGCGGCGCTCGCGGTCGCGCTCGATGGCGGTGCCGACGGCGTCGAGCATGTCCTGGTCGCGGAAGGGCTTGGTGAGGAAGTCGATGGCGCCGGCCTTCATGCCGCGCACGCTCATCGGGATGTCGCCGTGGCCGGTCATCAGCACCACGGGGATGTGCACGCCGGCCTGCTGCAGCTGCTGCTGGAAGTCGAGGCCGCTGATGCCGGGCAGGCGGATGTCGAGCACCAGGCAGCTCGGCAAGTCGGGCCGCTTGGCCGCCAGAAAATCCTGCGCCGAGCCATATAGCCGCGTGCCCAACTGCACCGAGCGGAACAGGCTGTCGAGCGCCAAGCGCAGCGAGCTGTCGTCATCGACGATGTGGACCACAGCGGTCTCGGCCACGCAGCACTCCCTGTGTCGTTTCTTGTGGCGCGGATGCTAGCGCAGCGTCGCCGCCGCGGCATCGCTCATGCCCACTCATCCCTCGGTATAGGCGCGACGGCGAATCCGTATACCGACGTGTGAATGACCTTCGGGCGCTGCTCTCCTAGCCTGAGTGCATCGGCGCCGAGCGCGCATTGCAGGGAAACCACGGAGACATGCCATGAAGGACCAGACCCTCACCCGCAGCCCCCTCAGCACCCGCCGCGAGCTGCTCGCCGCCGGGCTCGGCGCGCTCGCCGTCGCGGCCGTGCCGAGCCCGGCCACGGCTGCTGCCGCGACGCCGAAGACTCCGGCGCCCGCTGCCGGCGCGCAGGGCGGCCACTACCTCAGCACCAAGGACGGCACCCGCATCTTTTACAAGGACTGGGGCAAAGGTCAGCCGGTGCTGTTCAGCCACGGCTGGCCGCTGAGCGCCGATGCCTGGGATGCGCAGATGGTCTACCTCGGCCAGAAGGGCTACCGCGTCATCGCCCACGACCGCCGCAGCCACGGCCGCTCCGACCAGACCTGGGACGGCAACGACATGGATACCTATGCCGACGACCTCGCGGCACTGATCGAGACGCTGGACCTGCGCAACCTGGTGATGGTCGGCCACTCCACCGGCGGCGGTGAAGTCGCTCACTACCTCGGCCGGCACGGCACCAAGCGCGTCGCCAAGGCAGTGCTGGTCGGCGCGGTGCCGCCGCTGATGCTGAAGACCGCCGCCAATCCCGGCGGCCTCGACCTCTCGGTGTTCGATGGCATCCGCAAGGGCGCCTATGACAACCGCTCGCAGTTCTTCAAGGATCTCACGATGCCCTTTTACGGCTACAACCGGCCGGGCGCGAAGGTCTCGGACGGGGTGCGCGATTCGTTCTGGCTGCAGGGCATGATGGGTGGCATCAAGGGCCAGCTCGATTGCATCCGCGAGTTCTCGGAGGTGGACTACACCGAAGACCTGAAGAAGATCGACAGGCCGACCCTGTTCATCCACGGCGACCACGACCAGATCGTGCCGATCGGCGCTTCGGCGCTGCTGGCGCACAAGCTGGTGAAGGGCTCGACCCTGAAGGTCTACGCCGGCGCCGACCACGGCCTCGCCGTCACCCACCAGGACCGGTTCAACGCCGACCTGCTGGCCTTCATCAAGGGCTGAGCGCCTGGGGCAAACGCCCCCACCCTGACCCTCCCCCGCGAGCGGGGGAGGGAACTTTAAGCAAGCGCATCCAGGAGCAACACGAATGAACAAGACCCAAGCCGGCACCGCCCTCATCACCGGTGCCTCCGCCGGCATCGGCGCCGTCTATGCCGACCGCCTCGCCCGTCGCGGCCACGACCTGATCCTGGTCGCCCGCGACCAGACCAAGCTGGATGCCGTGGCGCAGCGCCTGCGCGCCGACACCGGCGTGGCGGTCGAGACCCTGATTGCCGATCTCACCCGGCCCGCCGATCTGGCGGCGGTGGAAGCCCGGCTACGCAGCGACGAGCGCATCGGACTGCTGGTCAACAACGCCGGCGTCGCGGTGATCGGTGCGATGGTCGATGCCGATCCGGACGCGCTGGAGGCGATGCTGCGGATCAATGCCATCGCTCCGACCCGGCTGGCACTCGCGGCCGCCCAGGGCTTCATCGCCCGCAAGGCCGGCACGGTCATCAATATCGCCTCGGTGACGGCGCTGATCCCGGAGCGCTTCAACGGCGTCTACAGCGGCAGCAAGGCCTACCTCATTGCCTTCAGTCAGGCCCTGCAGGAAGAGCTGCGCCCGCACGGCGTGCGGGTGCAGGCGGTGCTGCCGGGCGCGACCCGCACCGCCATCTGGGGCGCGGCGGTCGATCACCTGCCCAAGGAGATGCTGATGGAGGTCGACGAGATGGTCGATGCCGCCCTGGCCGGGCTCGACCAGGGCGAGTTGATCACCATTCCCTCGCTGCCCGACCCCGCCGACTGGCAGGCCTACACCGCCGCGCGCCTGCACATGGCGCCGCGCCTTTCGCTCAACAAGGCGGCGGCGCGCTACCAGTCCGTGACCACCCAGTAAGCCGCGCTACGGACCGCCCACCGAAACGGAGTTCGCCATGACCAGCCTGCAAGCCCTCACCCTCGTCCACGTCCTCATCAGCCTCGCTGTCCTGTTCACCGGCCTGCCGCTGCTGCTCGGCTGGAAGGCCGGCAAGACCCTGCCGGGCCTCGCCACCGCCACCGTCGTGCTGCTGCTGCTCACCAGCCTCAGCGGCTTCCTGTTTCCGTTCGTGAAGTTCCTTCCCTCGCATGCCTTCGGCGTGCTGTCGCTGTTGCTGCTGGCGGTGACGCTGTACGCGCGCTGGAGCCGTCAGCTGGCGGGCGGCTGGCGCACCGCCTACGGCGCGACGCTGGCGATGGCGATCTATCTCGACGCCTTCGTCGCGCTGGTGCAGGCTTTCCTGAAGATTCCGGCGCTGCACGCGCTGGTGCCCAGCGACAAGTCACCGGGCTTCGCCATCGGTCAGGGACTGTTGCTGGTCGCCTTCCTCGCACTCGGCACCGCCGCCGTGCGGGGCCTGCGTCGCGCCGGCTGATCCATCGCTTCCTGCCAGGAGACCCGCCATGAGCACCCCCACCCATCCGCAAGCCTGGATCGCCTCCGGCGTCCGCACGCCCTTCGCCAAGGTCGATGGCTCACTCGCCGGCCACGACGCCATCGCCCTCTCGGTGCCGGTGGTGCAGGCCATGCTGGCGCGGCTGAACGGCGCGCAGCCGGACTTCGCGGTCTGGGGCAGCGTCGTCCCCAACCTGACCTGGAGCAATCTCGCTCGCGAGGTGCTGATGGATGCCGGCGCGCCGCCGACCATCACCGCCTTCTCCACCATCATGGCCTGCTCGACCAGCATGATCGGTGCCATCGAGGCGGCCGGCATGCTCAACGACAGCAGCCGCCAGTTGGCCCTGGTCGGCGGCGTCGAGAGCATGAGCCGGGTGCAGGTCGGGCTGGGCCAGACGCTGTCGGACTGGCTGCGCAAGTTCCAGAAAACCAGGACCGTCGGCGACAAGCTGCAGCACCTCGCCAGCCTCAAGCTCGCCGACGTCGGCCTCTACATTCCGGCGGTGACCAATCGCACCACCGGCAAGAGCATGGGCGAGCACACCGAGATCACGGCGAAGGAATGGCAGATCGGGCGCCAGGAGCAGGACCAGTCCGCCTACGAGAGCCACCGCAACTCGGTGGCGGCCTGGGAGCGCGGCTTCTTCGACGACCTGGTGATTCCGGTCGGCGAGGCGCGGCGCGACGGCATTCCGCGCAAGGACACCTCACCCGAGAAGCTCGCCAGGCTGCCGCCCGCGTTTGATCGCAGCAGCGGCAAGGGCACGCTCAGCGCCGGCAATTCCTCACCGCTCACCGATGGCGCGGCGGCGATCTGGGTCGGCACCGAGGCTGGCCTGGGCAAGCTGCCCGCCGGCACGCCGAAGGTGAAGCTGCTGGACTGGGAGATCGCCGCCATCGACTTCCGCCACGAGGGCCTGCTGATGGCGCCCGCCTTCGCCATCCCGCGCCTGCTGGCGCGGCGCGGCCTGAAGTACAGCGACGTCGGCTTGTGGGAAATCCACGAGGCCTTCTCGGCCCAGGTGCTGTTCCACATCAAGGCGATGGAGGACAAAGCCTTCCTGAAGGATCGCGCCGGCGTGATGGCCGAACTGGGCAGCTTCCCGCGCGAGCGCGTCAACCCCAATGGCGGCAGCGTCGCCCTCGGTCATCCGTTCGGCGCCACCGGCGCACGCATCCTCAGCCAGGCCGTGAAGGAACTCGCCGCGATGCCCAGTGGCAGCCTGGCCATCGTCAGCATCTGTGCCGATGGCGGCCAGGGCAGCGTGGTGCTGCTGCAGGCGACCTGAGCCAGCCACCGGCGCAACAAAAGGGAATTACGTCGCCAACTCCCTGCGCCCTCTCTCCCGCTTGCGGGAGAGCATTTGGCCCTGGGGCCGAACTGACATTGAGTCGGTTCGGCCCGAGGCCAAACGCTCTCCCACAAGGGGAGAGGGGTTCAAGACATGGCGGGGAGTCAACGATGTAATTCCCCAACAAAAAGCCCCCGCCGGCTCGACGCCGGCGGGGGCTTTTGATGCGCGGCCGCGCTACTTCTTTTTTGCGGCCTTGGCGGCTTTCTTCTCGGCCGGAGTCTTGGACGGCTTCTTGGTTTCCTTCTTGCGATCCATACCCTTGCTCATGGGGTCTGCTCCGGCTTCTGGTCGGTGGTGGCGGGTTCGTCCGCTGCCGGGGCGGCATCGCGCCCCGCCAGCTTCTTGAGGCGCTTTTCTTCCTGCTGCTTGGCTTTCTTCAGCTCGCGCTGCCGCTTGTCGAACTGGTAATTGGGCTTGGCCACGGGGCCTCCGGGTATTCAGGCGCTGCAGTGTAAGGCCAGTAGCCCCCCGGTTGCTCGGAAATCCTCAATCCAGCCGCCACCAGGACGGCAGCAAGGCCCGCACATCCGGCCGGCCGTAGCGGTCGTCGATCAGCCAGAGCCAGCCCCGGTCCTGGCGGCCCCGGATCACCCGGCCCGCCGCCTGCACCACCTTTTGCAGGCCCGGGTAGAGATAGGTGTAGTCGTAGCCGGCGCCGCGCAGGGCCTCCAGGCGGCGGCGCATCTCCTCATTGACCGGATTGGTCTGGGGCAGGCCCAGGGTGGCGACGAAGGCGCCGATCAGGCGCGCACCCGGCAGGTCAATGCCCTCGCTGAATACCCCGCCCAGCACCGCAAAGCCTATGCCCTGGCTGCGTTCGGTGAAGCGGGCGATGAAGGCGGCGCGCTCGGGCTCGGCCATGCGCTGCTCCTGCAGCCAGACCGGAGTCGCGGGATGCCGCGCCTGGAACTCGGCCGCGACCTGCCGCAGGTAGTCGAAACTGCTGAAGAAGGCCAGGTAGTTGCCCGGCTGCTCGGCGTATTGCCGGGCGATCAGCTCGGCGATGGGGCTGAGCGAGGCGGCGCGCTCGCGCCAGCGGGTGGAGATGTGGCGCGCCAACCGCACCTGCAACTGCTCGGCCGCGAAGGGCGAAGGCACGTCCAGCCAGCGGCAGTCTTCCGGCAGGCCGAGCAGGTCCTGGTAGTAGTGGCGCGGTTGCAGGGTGGCCGAGAACAGGATGCTGGCCTGCGCCGCCCTGAACCGGGGCGCCAGGAAGGGCGCGGGCAGCAGGTTGCGGATGCAGAGCGTCGAGCGCTGGCTGCGGTGGCCGCTGCCAGCCGCTTGCAGGCTGACGTCGAACAGCGAGTGCTCGGCGAAGGACTCCGCCAGTTTGCCGAAATGTCCGATGTCGAAGAACCAGCGCTGCAGGGCGGGATCGAGTTCCAGCGGATGCGCTGCGAAATGGTCGCCCAGCTTGCTCTGCGCGTCCAGCAGCGCGCGCAGCAGCGGGTCAGGAATGGCGGCATGCGCGAGGTAGTCCTGGGTCTGGTCGCGGTGCACCCGGTTCCAGGCGCGGTTCACCCGGTCGAGCGTCTTGCGCACGGTGCCGGTCGCCGTCGAGCGCAGCCGCGCCAGATCGCCCTGGTCGAGTTCGGCCGAGTACATCTTGCGGCCGCGCTCGACCAGGTTGTGGGCCTCGTCCACCAGCAGCGCGACCCGCCATTCGTTGAGGCCGGCAAGGCCATACAGCAGGGCGCTGCTGTCGAAGTAGTAGTTGTAGTCGCCAACGATGACATCGCTCCAGCGCGCGAGGTCCTGGCTCAGGTAGTAGGGGCAGACGCCGTGCTCCAGCGCCACGGTGCGCACGGTCGGTTGATCGAGCTTGCGCTGCTCCAGCGCTGCCGCGCGCGCCGCCGGCAGCCGGTCGTAGAAGCCGCGCGCCAGCGGGCAGGAATCGCCGTGGCAGGCCTTGTCCGGGTGTTCGCAGGCCTTGTCGCGCGCCACCAGTTCCAGCAGCCGCAGCGGGATCGCGGCACCGAGCGAGGCCGCCGCGTCCAGCGCCAGCTGCCGCCCCGAGCCCTTGGCGGTCAGGAAAAAGACCTTGTCGAGCCGGCCCTGGGCCAGCGCCTTGAGCGCCGGGAACAGGGTGCCGATGGACTTGCCGATGCCGGTCGGCGCCTGCGCCAGCAGCGCGCCGCCGCGTGCCGCCGTGCGGTACACGGCCTCGGCAAGCTGGCGCTGGCCGGCGTGGAAATCCGCGTGCGGGAAGCGGGTCTCAGCCAGCGCGGCGTCGCGCTGGGCCCGGTGCAGGAGCTGCAACTCCGCCCAGTGCTGGAAGCGGCCGCAATGCTCCTCGAAGAAGGCGCGCAACTCGGCGGCGCCATGGCGCTCGCTGAGCTGGGTTTCCTGCTCGGAGTCGATGTTGAAGTAGACCAGCGTCAGCCGGATTTCTTGGAGCCCCCGGTCCTGGCAGATCAGCGCGCCATAGATCTTCAGCTGCGCCCAGTGCAGCTGGCGCTGGTTGTCGGGCAGGCGCTCCAGTTCGCCGCGATAGGTCTTCACCTCCTCCAGCTCCTGCCGCGCCGGATAGAAACCATCGGCACGGCCGCGCACCCGCAGCAAGCCGTGGCGGCCGGCGATACCGACTTCCTTCTCGTAGCCCTCGCCGCGTCGTGCCGCCACCGTGGCGTGACCCTGGATGCCTTCCAGCGCCGTCGGTGCCGGGGTGAAGCGCAGGTCGAGATCACCCGTCTTGGCGGTGAACTCACATAGCTCGCGCACCGCCACCGTGTAGCGCGTGGCAGGCTCGACCGTGGGCGGCGCGATCTCGCTCACAGCCGGGGTGCCGGCTCCAGCACGGCGCGCACCGGCTCGGCCTTGGCGAGCGCCATCCAGCTGGCGAAGCCCAGCCGCAGCGGCCGTTTGGGCGCCAGGCGTGCGACCTCGATGCGCGTGTCGCTGGCAATCATCACCCCACACTCGGGCGGAATTTCCTCGGGCCTGGCGATGCCTTCCTGCAGCACGTAGTAGCACTCGGAGGCAAGCGCGATGTAGCCCGCGCGCTTGTCCGGTTTCTTCAGGTCGGAGAGCAGGTCGGCGCGCCGCACCTTGATCTCGTGGACGATGGGTTCGACGTAGTCCTCGACGGTCGTGTTGCGGATCGAGTACACGTCCGGCCGCAGCTGCAACCAGTCCTCTCCCGGCTTGGCAAGCAGACTCAGACCACGCCAGGCGATGCGCCCCGCCGCGAGCATTTCTTCCGCCACCCGCTGCACCAGCGCCTCGTGGGCATCGAAGGCGCCGCGATTGCGATCCAGCGCCTGCGCCAGCCGCGCGATGCCGGCCTCGGTGACGCGCAGATATTCCTTGCCACTGGGCTCCAGCCGCCGTTCCAGCAGCCCTGCCGCCAGCAGCTCGATCTCGACCGTGTCCTGGCAGGGCCAGCCGGCCGAGCGGTACATCTGGCGCAGGCGGCTATCGTGGGTGCGCGTGAGCTTGGTCGGGGCAATGGACGGCATATCGGGGCGGACTCCTGCGGACAGCCTTGCCAACTCTAGGCCCCGCAGCTGCGATGAGGCGACATTCAGGCGGAAGTGGATGACACTAACAACACGCAAGCCATATCAAAAAATGACGAAAAGGAGCTGCTCCATGCGCCCGTTACGATCCTGTCTGATTATCGCTGCGCTGCTGCTGACCACCCCGGCCTGGGCCATCACCGCCGATGAGCTGGTGACGAAAAACGTCGAAGCCAAGGGTGGCACGGCCGCCATGCAGGCGGTGCAGGGCCTGCGCCGCAGCGGCAAGCTGATCATCGGCGGCGGCCGTTTCATCGCCGGCATCGTCGAGATCAAGCAGCGGCCGGCGGCGATCCGCGCCGAGTTCTCGCTGCAGGGTCTGACCCAGGTGCAGGCCTACGACGGCAAGAGCGGCTGGCAGATCGACCCCTTCCAGGGTCGCAAGGACGCCGAGAACATGGCGCCGGACGACGTGAAGGGCCTGGTCGAGGATGCCGACATCGATGGCCCGATGGTGGACTACCGCGCCAAGGGCCACACGCTGGAATACCTCGGCACCGAGGACATCGACGGCACCCCGGCGCACAAGCTCAAGTTGGTGCGCGGCAATGGCGATCTGCAGTACATCTACCTCGATCCCGATCACTTCCTGGAGATCCGCATCGAGAACCAGCGCAGCGTGCGCGGCGTCAAGCAGATCGGCATCACCGACTTCGGCAACTACGAAAAGGTCGGCGGCGTGTTCTGGCCGATGTCGATGGAACTGTTCCAGAAGGGCTCCAGCGACAAGCAGGTGATCGAGTACGAGCAGGCCGAGGTGAATCCAGCGCTCGCCGCCTCGCTGTTCCAGTTTCCGGCCAGCAAGTAGGGAGCGCCGCCATGATCCGCAAACTTCTTCTGCTGGCCACGCTGCTGTCGGCTTCCACCCAGGCCGCGAGCGCGCCCATCGCCGATTCCGGCGTGGTGTCGGGCCTCGGCATCCGCAACATCGGCTCGGCCGCCATGAGCGGGCGCATCGCCGCGCTCGATGCGATCCACACCCCCGACGGCAAGCTCACCGTCTTCGTCGGCGCCGCCAGCGGCGGCGTCTGGAAGTCCTCGGACAGCGGCACCAGCTTCCGGCCGGTGTTCGACGAGCAGCCGGTGCAGTCGATCGGCGCGGTCGCCATCGACCGCAAGGACCCGCAAACGGTCTGGGTCGGCACCGGCGAGCCCTGGACCCGCAACAGCGTCTCCATCGGTGACGGCATCTACAAGACCAGCGACGGCGGCGATACCTGGACCCACCTGGGACTCCGGACCTCGGAGCGCATCGCCGGTATCGGCATTGATCCGCGCGACAGCAACACGGTGTACGCCTGCGTCACCGGCGCGCTGTGGAGCGATTCGATGGATCGCGGTGTCTACAAGACCAGCGATGGCGGCATCAGCTGGCAGCAGGTCCTGGCTGCGCCCAGCGCCTCGACCGGCTGCGCCTCGCTCAGCATCGACCAGAAGAATCCGGACATCCTCTACGCCGCGCTCTGGGATTTCCGCCGCCAGGGCTGGACCTTCCGCTCCGGCGGCGAGTCGCCCACCAGCGCCTCGGCGAGCGCGCTGATGGTCTCGCGCGACGGCGGCAAGAGCTGGCGCGAGGTCAGGCCGGAAAGCCACAAGGGCTTCGCCAGCAAGCCCTACGGTCGCATCGCGGTGAACATCGCACCCAGCGATTCCCAGCGCATCTATGCCTTCGTCGAATCGACCGACTCGGCGCTCTATGTGAGCAGCGACGGTGGCGCCAGCTGGGAGGCGCGCGACAAGAGCCAGTGGATGGTCTGGCGGCCGTTCTATTTCGCGCGCATGACGGTCGATCCCAACAACCCGGATCGGCTCTACAAGGACGACGGCAATCTCATCCTCTCGGAAGACGGCGGCAAGAGCTTCGGCGTGGTCGGCGGCTTCGTCGGCATGCACGGCGATCTGCACGCGGTCTGGGTCGACCCCAGCAATTCCAAGGAAGTGCTGGCCGGCGACGACGGCGGCCTCTGGTACTCGCACGACGGCGGCAGCAAGTGGTGGAAGAACGAGAACCTGCCGATCTCGCAGTTCTATCACGTGAGTGTCGACGAGGCCGATCCCTATCGCGTCTACGGCGGCCTGCAGGACAACAGCAGCTGGGTCGGCGACTCGGCCTATCCGGGCGGCATCACCAACAGCCGCTGGGAAAACATGTACGGCGGCGACGGCTTCTGGAGCTTCAGCGACCCCAGCGACCCCAACTACCTCTACGCCGAGTACCAGGGCGGCAACGTCGCGCGCATCCACCGCTACACCCACGAGGCGCGCGACATCCAGCCCAAGGCGCAGCGCGGCGAGAAGCTGCGCTTCAACTGGAACACGCCGCTGCACCTCTCGCCCAACGAGAAGGGCACGCTCTACATCGGCAGCCAGTTCCTGTTCCGTTCGCGCGATCAGGGCCAGAGCTGGCAGCGCATCTCGCCCGACCTCAGCACCAACAACCCGGACAAACAGAAACAGGAGCAGACCGGTGGCGTGACGGTCGACAATTCCGCCGCCGAGATGCACACCACCATCTACTCGATCAGCGAATCGCCGAAAGCGGCCGGCACGCTCTGGGTCGGCACCGACGACGGCAACGTGCAGCTGAGCCGGGACGGCGGCCTGAACTGGAGCAAGGTCATCGACGGCGACGCCGGCAAGGTACGGGGCCTGCCCCGCAATGCCTGGGTCAGCAGCGTCGAGGCCAGCCGCCACGATGCTGCCACCGCCTACGCCAGCTTCGACCGCCATACCTATGGCGATCACCAGCCCTACCTCTACGTCACCCGCGACCACGGCCGCAGCTGGCAGCCGCTGGTGACGCCGGGCGACGGCAAGGGCGTGCGCGGCTACGCGCATGTGATCAAGGAAGACCTCAAGGCCGCCAATGTGCTGTTCCTCGGCACCGAGTTCGGTCTGTGGATTTCGGTCGATGCCGGCGCCCATTGGGCCGCCTTCAAGGGCAACAACTTCCCCGCCGTCGCGGTGCGCGACATCGCCCTGCAGGCGCGCGACAACGACCTGGTGCTGGCCACCCACGGCCGCGGCATCTGGATCATCGACGACCTCACGCCGCTGCGGCAGGTGAACGCGGCCCTGCTCGGCAGGGAGGCGGCCTTCGCCAGCGGGCGGCCGGTGCAGCAGCGCATCCAGGGCCAGGGCGGCTGGGCCAACGGCAGCGCCGTGTTCGTCGGCGACAACCCCACCAACGGCGCGGTCATCACCTACTACCAGAAGACCCGGCACCTGTTCGGTAAGCTCAAGATCGAGATCCTCGACAGCAGCGGCAAGGTCATCGATGAGCTGCCCGCCAGCAAGCGGCGCGGCCTCAACCGCGTGGTCTGGTCGATGCGGGTCCCGCCGCCGCGGGTGCCGCCGGCCGTGCAGCTGGCCTTCGCCGGCACCCAGGGGCCGCGCGTGCTGCCCGGCATCTACACGGTGCGCATGACCAAGAACGGCGAGGTGGTCGAGCAGAAACTCACGGTCGGCCTCGACCGTCGCAGCAGCTTCACGGTCGCCGACCGCAAGGCCCAGTTCGACGCCGCCATGCGCGTGCACCGGCTGTTCGGCGAGGAAAGCGCGCTGATGGATCGCATCCTGCAACTGCGCGGAGCGGTGGCCAAGAGCAAGGCCACGACCCAGGACGCCGCCTTGCAGCAGAGCCTCGCCGAGTTCGACGCCAAGGTCGATGCGGTGCGCAAGCGCATCGTCGCCACCACCGAGGGCGGTGCCATCACCGGCGAGGAGCGCCTGCGCGAGCATACCGACCAGCTCTACGGCGCCATCCTGAGTTACGAGGGCCGGCCCGGCAGCTATCACCTGGCGCGCATCAATGCCCTGAAGGCCGAACTGACCGAGACCGATGCCGCCTTCATGGCCCTGCTCAGCACCGAGCTGCCCAAGCTCAACCTGCTGCTCAAGGCCGCGCGGCAGCCCGAACTCACCCCGCCCCCGGCGGTCGTCGCCGTGACCGAGCAGCCGCTCGGTTCGGCCGACGGCGCCTGGTTGTCCAGCCTGAGCCGCAAGGACAAGAAGACCCGGGCCGAGAACCTGCTGCTGCCGGCTGCGCTGCAGCGGTATCGCTAGGGCCTAGCGCATCCGCTCCACTGTCAGCGGCTGCGCCAGGATCCAGAGCCCCGCCACGGTCAGGGCCACCATCAGCACCAACATCGGCAGCTGACTCAGCAGCGCCTGCCGGCGCGTCGGCAGCACCCGCAGAGCGATGCGGTGGGCGAGGTAGACACTGGCGATGTGGCCGCACAGGATCAGCCCGACCTGGGCGTGCCAGACCACGCCCATGCCGGGCAGGAAGGGCGCGCGGAACAGCAGGGCGGTGCCGAACAGATCCCAGTCCCAGCCAAACGGGTCGGAGGCCAGGCTGACCAGCTTGCGGCCCTGGGTCAGGATCAGGGTCGCGTAATGGGTCAGGTGGTAGACCAAGGCAATCGGCAGCAGGCTGTAGCCGAAGTCCAGCGCCAGTTCGCGCAGCGGCCGGCTGCTGCCGGCCAGGCGCCGGGCCAGCAGAAGGCAGGCCAGGTAGGCGCCGAAGTAGGCGAACGGGGCAGCCAGCAGCCAGAGCGTTTCCCAGGCGATGTACCAGGGCCGCAGTGCGGCGTAGGCGAGCATCGGCCGGCTGCCCGCGAGCGCGGTGACCAGGCCGGTGGGATCGGCCCAGAACAGGCGCACCCACCACTGGGTGGCGCGCAGGCCGTCGAAGGCGGTGGTCGACAGCATCGCCAGCACGAACACCACGGCGCTTAGGTGCTCGGGGCGCTGCTGCAGTAGGCCCGCGAACGGCAGTCGCAAGCCCAGCCGGCCGCGCTCCCCGGCGGCCTCGGCGGCCCGACAATCGAGCGGCGCCAACAGGCCGGTGAGCCGCAGGAACAGGGCGAAGAACTCGCCGTGCCGGAACCAGGCCCGGGTGCCGACCAGGCCGACGCCGAGCAGGTTGATCGCGCTGTAGCCGAGCAGCATCGCCGCCAGCGAGAACGGCTTGCCATGACCGAACAGTTCGAACCAGATGAAGCCCAGGTACAGGGCCAGGGCCGGCCAGTCGCCCAGTTGTTCCGGATAGCGCAGGCGGCCCCGGCCGTAGCCGTGCCAGAGCCGCCCCAGGGTCGCTGTCATCACCCGCCAGGGGTTGAGCGCGGCGTAGAAGTCGCCGACCAGGGCCGTGAGATAGGTGCCGCCCAGCGCGAACACGACCCAGAAAAAAGTCATGCTGAAATTGCGGTAGGGATCGCGGTTGCCGAACAGGCCGGTGGCGATGCAGAGCAGCAAGAGCAGCAGGCTGAGCAACCGCAGCGCCGGCAGCGCCCGGCGCAGCGCGCGCGCCGTGCCCGAGTGGCTGAGGTCGCGTGACGCGGCCGGCGGCGCGCTGCCGGTCGGCGCCGCCGCGAAATAGCCGACCAGCAGGAAGGACAGCAGCAGCGCCGAGGCCGCGCCCCAGGCGTAGAGCCAGAACGGCACCGGCAGGTTGTAGAGCCGGCCGAAGCCGTGCGCGGCCGCGACTGCCGGAAACAGCAGCGCGGCCATCGTCAGACCCAGCCGGCGCAAGCGCCCTGACATGCGCGAACCCCGCCCGCCCGCGACCTAGGGCGTCGGCGTCTTCCTGGCCTCGGCCGAGGCGGCCAGCGTCTGCTCCCAGAGTTGCAGATAGGTCTCGGCGGAGTTGTAGAGCGCGCTGGTGGCTTCCTCGCCGCCCTCGATGCGCACTTCCTCGACGATGTCGGCGACCAGGCCGTAGTGCGACATGCCCTCTTCGTTCATGTTCCAGGTCTTGCCACCGGGGATCGCCAGCAGCTCGACCTTGAGCGGCGCGATGCCGGCCGCCGCGAACTGCGGACCCCAGCCCGGGCCCTGGAACAGGGTGAACGGATAGCCGATGGGCTCGCGGTCGGCGCCGCGCGGCCCCGGCAGGGTGCGCAGGCCATTGGAGTCGGCGCCGTAGCCAACCGACAGCGGCCGGCTGGTGCCCGAGCCCTGCCAGATCGGCTTGAGCTTCTGGACGAAATCGACGTAGTCCTTGCCGTTGGGCAGGGCCGGATAAATGACGCCTCCCTGGCGGATCATCTGCTCGGCCTGGGCATTGCTGATGCCACCGTGGCCGCCGTGACCGGACACCATCGGGTAGTTCGGAGTCAGCTTCTTGCCCTCGTCGAGCATGTACTGCTTGCTCTTGATCTCGGCGTGGTCGATGTCGAGCACGAAGCCCTTCTTCATGATCTTGTCGATGGCGTACTTGCCGAGGTCGGTGACGGTGCGCGCATTGCACTGCCGGCCGGGGCCGTAGACCGGCAGCACGCCGGCCGCGCCGTCGATGATCGCCTGGGTGATGGGGTCGCTGAACTGTGTCAGCGAGGCGGTTTCCATCACCGCGCCGGCTTCGTAGAAATAGGTCGGCCCTTCGCCGCCGTTCTCGCAGGCATAGGTCTTCCAGAAGCCGTGGGTGTCGGTGAAGCCGACGTAGTTCAGGATCGAGCTGAAGATGCCGGTGCCGCCCAGGGCGCTGTCGACGTCGTGGTAGGGGAAGACCTGGCGCACGCCCAGGTCCCAGGCCTCGTCGATCTCGCGGTCGATGTCCTCGCGGGTGCAGTCACTGGTCTCGGAGCCATCGGGCAGGAACTGCACCCGGCAGTGGAAGACGTTGGAGAACTCCAGCCCCGGGATCACCGCCAGCTTGCCGTCGGCGATCACGGCGCGGGCCTCGGCCGGGTCCTTGACGATGCGGAACCAGCCCTTGCCCGGGCCGCCTTCCTGAGCGTCGACGTATTTCTCCATGTCGAACAGGTACTGCACCTGCTTGCTGCCGACGCTGTGGTCCACGCAGTCAGAAGTCTTGTCGCCGTAGGTCGCCTTGGCGATGTTGCACAGCGCCTCGATGGTGGTGCCGTGGATGACCATGGTGCGCAGGCCGGCCTTGTAGGCACGCTCGACCCACTTGTAATACATCTGCTGGTGCAGGAAGGAATCGCTCTTGGGCCAGTCGATGAAGCTCGGCCAGCCGACGGTGTCGTGGGTCTCGGTCGGGTCCTGGTCGAGCACGATGTTCTCGGCGCTGAGCGTGCCCTGCGGCCCGTGCATGGCCTGGCAGTTGCCCAGGGCCTCGGGCGCGCCGAAACGGTTGATGGCCTGGCCCCAGAGCACGCCGCCGGCGGAAGGGCCGACCGCGCCGCTGCCATCCGACATCTCCGAGCCCATGCCCATGTGCGAGTGCACTTCGGCGAAGCCAATCACCGGCTTGCCCACCGGATTGCTCTTGAAGGTCGGCGCCTCGATGCCGACCGGCATCTCGGGATAGACGCTGCAACCGCTGGCCGGCTCGAAGGCCAGCGGCGCGGCGACCGTGCCCAGCAGCAGGCGGCCGCTGGCATCGACCGCCAGCGGCTGCGCGAGCGCGCTCGCGGTGTAGTGGTCGCCGACCCGGTCCACGGTCCAGTCCGAGCCATCAGCCGGCGCGGTGGCGGCGCTCACCGCCGTGCCGCTGGCGGTCATCAGCGCGCTGGCGCTGGTATGGAACAGGTAGCGGCCGAGGCCGGCCGGCTTCAGGTAGAAGTGCTCGGCGCCAGCGGCGGTGCTGCCATTGGCGATCAGGCCGCTGGCATCGCTGACGACATAGGCGCCCTTGGCCTTGAGCACGAAGCAGCGGTTGGCCAGGTCGTAGCGCGTGGCCGGCGGCGCGAGGTCGGGGCCGCGCAGCTGCG
>JAUYNO010000100.1 GCA_030696045.1 Stagnimonas sp.
CATGTAGACCTCCTGCTCACGGACGTCCTTGACCTTCTTCTCCTTCGACTCGCGGTCGAAGATCACCAGGCGGGTGGTGACCTTGAGCGGCGCGGAGTAGGTGAGGCCACGAATGCGGCATTCCTTCTCGTCAAACACCGACTCGTCGAAGCGGTACTTGACGAACTCCAGGGCGGCGGAGCCGTTGTAGGCGTTCATCGGGAACACCGACTTGAACGCGGCCTGCAGGCCGATGTCCTTGCGCTTGGACGGCTGCGTCTCCGCCTGCAGATACTCGCGGTAGGAGTCGATCTGGGTGGTGAGCAGGAAGGGGACTTCCATCGTCTCCGTCTGCTTGCGGAAATCCTTGCGGATGCGCTTTTTCTCGGTGAACGAGTAGGCCATCGGTCGTAATCCTTTTCTCTAGTGAATCTGGTCAATCAATCCGCATCGGTTGGGAATGCGGTCGTTTGCATGCCTAGCGGCTTGGGGCCACGCAAAGGACTGGATTCCAGCGACAACGGTCTTCGGTACAGCAAAAACGGCAAGAGGCCGGGGGTGCTTAAAGCACCCCCAGCCCTTTGCTTGATTCGCGGATCGCGAGTCGGTGCAAGGTCTTACTTGATGTCAACCTTGCCGCCAGCCTCTTCGATCTTGGCCTTCAGCGCAGCGGAGTCCGCCTTGTTCACGCCTTCCTTCACGGTCTGCGGCGCGCCTTCGACCAGATCCTTGGCTTCCTTCAGGCCCAGGCCGGTGATCTCGCGAACAACCTTGATGACGTTGACCTTCTTGGCCGGGTCAACGGCAGTGAGGACGACCGTGAACTCGGTCTTCTCTTCGACGGCGGCGGCAGCCGGGCCAGCGGCGGGGCCAGCGGCCACGGCGACGGCGGCGGCGGACACGCCGAACTTCTCTTCCATCATCTTGACCAGCTCGACGATGTCCATGACGGACTTGGCGGCGATCGCGTCAAGGATTTCCTGATTGCTAAGCGACATTGTGTAACTCCAAAAGTGATTTGTTGAATGCTGCGGAGAGGATGCGGAAAGTCCTTATCCGCCCTGCTTGTCGGCAACGGCCTGAACCGTGCGGACAAACTTGGCGGTGGGCTCTGCGAGGGTGCGCACGAACGCGCCGATCGGGGCCTTCATCGTGCCCAGGAGCATGGCCAGAGCCTGATCCTTGGTGGGCAGCGAAGCGAGGCGGTCGATGTCCGAAGCGGGGTACATCGTCCCGCCCACGGCCAGCGCCTTGACGACCAGCTTGTCGTTGTCCTTCGCGAAGTCCTTGATGACGCGACCGACAGCACCCGGATCTTCCAGAGAAAACCCGAGAACCAGCGGACCGACCAGCGCCGGGATCAGGCACTCGAACGGAGTGCCTGCCACGGCCTTGCGGGCCAGCGTGTTCTTCACAACGTGCAGGTAGATCCCGTTCTCACGGGCCTTCGTGCGCAGCTGATCGAACTTGCCGGCCGTCAGGCCGCGGTACTCGGCAGCCACTGCCGAGAGCGCGCGCTTGGCGACGTCATTGACTTCCGCAACCAGGACCTTCTTGTCTTCCAGCTTGAGCGGCATGGGACTGTGTTACTCCTGGTGCGAACTACGAAATCGGAGTCGTCCAATACAGCGGACTTCTCCGGCCTTTCGGTGCTTCCTTCTTCCGCTTGTGGCGGCGTCGGGTCACACCATCTGCGTCAGCGGCTTCTAACCTTTAAGCCCTTGCCAACCACGCTTGGGCAACTGACGGTCTTTGATGATGTGGCTTGCGCCACACAACAAAGTTCTGGGTGCAGCGCCGGTCGTCATCACCGGCGCTGCGAAACGCTGTGCCTTACTCCGGCAGGCTCGCCAGGTCCACGACGATGCCGGGGCCCATGGTGGTGGAGAGCGTCAGCTTCTTGAAGTAAACGCCCTTGGCCGACGCCGGCTTGGCCTTGCGGATGTCGCGAACGACCGCCATCAGGTTGTCCAGCAGCTTGGCCTTCTCGAAGTTGGCGGAACCGACCGAGGTATGCAGGATGCCAGCCTTGTCGGCGCGGAACTTGGCCATACCGGCCTTGGCATTGCGCACGGCACCGGCGACGTCGGCGGTGACGGTGCCGGTCTTCGGGTTGGGCATCAGGCCACGGGGACCCAGCACCTGGCCGAGGGAACCGACGACGCGCATGGCGTCCGGCGAGGCGATCACGACCTGGTAGTTCAGGTCGCCGCCCTTCATCGCGGCGGCGAGGTCGTCCATGCCGACGGCGTCGGCACCGGCGTCACGGGCTTCCTGGGCCTTGTTGCCCTGGGTGAACACGGCAACGCGGACCGATTTGCCGTTGCCGTGCGGCAGCACGGTGGAGCCACGGACGTTCTGGTCAGACTTCTTGGGGTCGATGCCGAGGTTGACGGCGATATCCACCGATTCCTTGAATTTGGCCGTCGAGCACTCCTTGAGGATGTCGAGGGCCTGCTCCACCGTGTAGGTCTTGCCGGCCTGCACCTTGGTGGCGAACTGCTTTTCGCGCTTGGTCTGCTTCATGTCTGCTCTCCTACTTCAGCTCGGAATCGACGCCCATGCTGCGGGCGGAGCCGGCAATGGTGCGCACGGCGGCGTCCATGTCGGCGGCGGTGAGATCGGGCCACTTGGCCTTGGCGATCTCTTCGAGCTGCTTGCGGGAAATCTTGCCGACCTTCTTGGTGTTCGGGTTCGAGGAACCGGACTCCAGACCGAGCGCCTTCTTGATGAAGAAAGTCGCCGGGGGCGTCTTCATGACGAAGGTGAAGGACTTGTCCGAGTACACCGTGATCACCACGGGAATCGGCATGCCTACTTCGAGTTTCTGGGTATCGGCGTTGAACTGCTTGCAGAACGCCATGATGTTGACGCCCTGCGAGCCCAGCGCGGGGCCGATCGGGGGGGACGGATTGGCTTTGCCCGCTGGCACCTGCAGCTTGACGTAGCCCTGTACTTTCTTGGCCATTTAACACTCCTGGTTTGGGTACGAACGCCGGCTAGGCTCCCCGGATGAATCCTGCCGCGACCTTGGGAGCCGCAGCAGGCAAAAAAATTAAAGCATCGGTACCGCGGTAAAGGTGTACGAGTAGTCGTCGTAGACCGTGATCGTGGTTCGCAACAGGGTTCCGGCGGGCCACTCGATGGTGGCCGCATTGAAACCCTTGATGAACGCTTCCACGTTGACTCCAAAAGCTCCAAGCGCCGGACTGAGGGCTTCACACAATTCCGCCTGCCCGGCTCCGATGATCAGTGAAACGATTCCCTGTACTTTCTTGGCCACCCTGCAACTCCTCGTTAAGTTCCCACTTCACCTTCGCGACGCTCCCCACGAGCGTCACTGAAGCTTCTTAACTTTGTGCAGGCCCTGCTTGCGACTCAGCTTTTCTCGACCTGCGAAAACTCCAGTTCGACCGGCGTCGAGCGACCGAAGATCAAGACCGCGACGCGCAGACGGTTCTTGTCGTAGTTGACCTCTTCCACCACGCCGGTGAAATCGGCGAAGGGGCCGTCGTTGACCCGCACCTGCTGGCCCGGTTCGAACAGGGTCTTGGGCTTGGGACGCTCCACCGCTTCTTCGACGCGGTTGAGGATGGCATTGGCCTCCTTGTCGGAGATCGGCGCCGGCTTTTCCGCCGTGCCACCGATGAAGCCCAGCACCTTCGGCGTCGACTTCACCAGATGCCAGGTGTCTTCGTTCATTTCCATGTTGACGAAGACGTAGCCGGGGAAGAACTTGCGCTCGGTCGTGCGCTTCTGGCCGTCCTTGACCTCGACCACTTCCTCGGTCGGAACCAGGATGTCGCCGAACTGCTCGTCCAGGCCGGCGCGGGCAATACGCTCCTTGAGCGCCTTGGCGACGCTGTTCTCGTATTGGGCGTAGGCGTGCACCACGTACCAGCGCATAGACATTTCCTTAGCCCCGACCAGTCAGTTTTTGGACGCCAAACAGCAGTCCGGAATCCAGCAGCCACATCAGCAGCGACATGATCACTACCACGACGGCAATCATCAGCGTCGTCTGCACGCTTTCCTGGCGGCTCGGCCAAACCACCTTGCGCAACTCGGTGCGGGCACCGCTGATCGCCGCCCACACACCCTGGCCCATCGCGGTGCGATAGCCGATGGCGGTGGCAGCGCCGATGGCAGCCAGCAGCAACAGCAGCCGGACCACGGTCGGCAGCTGCGCTTCGAGGTAGTAGAAGGCAAACAGTCCGCCGACGAACAGGATCGCGGATACCGCGAGCAATGCCTGATCCTTGCGGGAAGAACCAGCCTCTAGGGCTTGGGATTCCATCATTACACCTGGTGACTGACCATGATCCAGCGAGTTCCGTCCTGACTTAAGGCAGCGTTATGGCAGGGAGAGAGGGCTTCGAACCCCCAACCTTCGGTTTTGGAGACCGACGCTCTACCAATTGAGCTATCCCCCTGCAGCCCGCTGAAAAGCCTACGAAAAACCGCGATCACAGCCATAAAACGAAACCAAAAGGGGCGCGATGATACGCGCCCCTCGGAAAAACTGTCAATTCGCCACCCGGCGAATGCAGCTTTCTCAGGCCAGGATCTTGGTCACCACGCCGGCGCCGACGGTACGACCGCCCTCGCGAATGGCGAAGCGAACCTGCTCTTCCATCGCGATCGGGGCAATCAGCTCCACCGTCATCGCCACGTTGTCGCCCGGCATCACCATCTCGGTGCCT
>JAUYNO010000103.1 GCA_030696045.1 Stagnimonas sp.
CGCCCAGGAACCCCCATGACCCGTCGTAGCAAGCTGCTGAAAACTGTCTTTGCCGCCGCCGTTGGTGGCTGTGCCTCCTTGGTGGTGCTGCCCGCCTACTCGGCTCCGGCGACCCCGACCAAGCAGGCCCGCATCATCCCCAACCAGTACATCGTGGTTCTGAAGCAGCAGGCGCTGCCGAAGTCCCTGCTCGGCCAGAACATCCGCAGCCTGGCACAGACCGCGCTGGCCTCGGTCGGCGGCGGCGTGGTGATCAACCACTACCAGTCGGCCCTGCTCGGCTTCTCGGTGCGGATGACGGCCAACCAGGCCGCTGCGCTCGCCAAGCTGCCCTACGTCGCCTCGGTGGAAGCCGATCAGCTGATGAGCGCCAGTGCCACGCAGACCGGGGCCACCTGGGGTCTGGATCGTGTCGATCAGCGCGCCATGCCGCTCAACGGCAGCTACATCTACCGTGACCAGGGCGGCGCCGGCGTCAACGTGTACGTGATCGACACCGGGCTCAACCCCAGCCACAGCGAGTTCACCGGCCGCGTCGGCGCCGGCCGCAACTTCGCGCCGAACAACGATGGTCTGATCGGCAGCTTCATCCCCGGCGGCCTGATCCCGCTCAACCTCGCGGCGCTCGACTTCGGCACCGGCCTGTTCGATGGCGGCACCGATGCCAGCGACACCACCGATTGCAACGGCCACGGCACCCATGTCGCCGGCACGGCGGTCGGCACCACCTACGGCGTCGCCAAGAAGGCGACCATCCACTCGGTGCGCGTGCTGGGCTGCAGCGGCTCCGGCTCCAACGAGGGCGTCATTGCCGGCGTCGACTGGGTGGCTGCCAATGCGGTGCACCCGGCGGTCGCCAACATGTCGCTGGGCGGCGGTGATTCGGCCGCGCTCGATGTCGCGGTGCAGAACATGATCGCCAGCGGTGTCGCCATCGCGGTGGCGGCCGGCAACGATTCGGCCAACGCCTGCTCGGGTTCGCCCAACAAGGTGCCGGAAGCGATCACTGTCGGCTCCACCACCAACACCGATGCGATGTCCTCGTTCTCCAACTTCGGCGCCTGCGTCGATATCTTTGGCCCGGGCTCGGACATCACCTCGGCTGACTACAGCAACAACACCGGTTCGGCGGTGCTGTCGGGCACCTCGATGGCCAGCCCGCATGTCGCGGGTGCGCTGGCGCTGCTGCTGGGCCAGAACCCGACCGCCAGCCCGGCTGACCTCGCCAACGCGCTGCTGGGTGATGCCACCCCGGGCGTGCTGACCGGTCTCGGCGCGGGCTCGCCGAACGCGCTGCTGTACACCGCCCACTAAGGCGGTTTCGCGGTACCGGAAAGGCGGGCTTCGGCCCGCCTTTTTTGTGGCCGGCGATTGGGGCAGGAGCGCATCGACCCGGTGCTAGACTGCCCGCCGCCCACGTTCTGCCGCCGACCATGACTGTCACTCGCGACGCCCTGCTATCCGCTCTCGATACCTACGTCGATCCGTTGCTGGGTCAGGGCCTGGTCAGCGCCGGAGTGGTCAAGTCGGTGGAAGCCGGCGCCTGGCCCTGTGTCGAGATCGAGCTGGGTTTCCCGGCCGCCGGCATCCGCGAGTCCTTCAGCCAGGCCGTGACCGGGCACCTGCGCGCCACCACCGGCGCCCAGGTGCAGGTCAAGCTCGGCTGGCACATCCAATCCCAGGCCCAGCGGCGCAACCTGCAGCCCCTGCCGCAGATCCGGAACATCATTGCCGTTGCCTCCGGCAAGGGCGGCGTCGGCAAGAGCACGGTCGCGGTCAATCTGGCGCTGGCGCTGCAGCTGGAAGGTGCCCGGGTCGGCCTGCTGGACGCCGACATCTACGGGCCCAGCCAGCCGCGCATGCTCGGTGTCGATGGCCAGCGCCCGACTTCGCCCGATGGCCGTCGCATGAACCCGATCGAGGCCCACGGCCTGCAGGCGATGAGCATCGGCTTCCTGATCGACGACGACCAGCCGATGATCTGGCGCGGCCCGATGGTGGTACAGGCGCTGAATCAATTGCTCGGCGAAACGGTCTGGCGCGACCTCGACTACCTGGTGATCGACCTGCCGCCGGGCACCGGCGACATCCAGCTGACGCTGTCGCAGAAAATTCCGGTGTCCGGCGCGGTGATCGTCACCACGCCGCAGGACATCGCCCTGTTGGATGCCCGCAAGGGCCTGCAGATGTTCCGCAAAGTCGAGGTGCCGGTGCTGGGCATCGTCGAGAACATGGCGGTCTACTGTTGCCCCAACTGCGGCCACACCGAGCATGTGTTCGGCACCGGCGGCGGCGAGAAACTGGCGCGCGAACACGGCACCGAGCTGCTGGGCTCGCTGCCGCTGTCCGCGAAGATCCGCGAGCAGGCCGATGGCGGTCGCCCGACCGTGATCGCCGAGCCCGATTCCCGCGAGGCGCAAAGCTATCGCGCCATCGCCCGGCTGGCGGCGGCACGGCTTGCGCACGGCGCGGCACAGGATCAGTTTCCTTCCATCGAGATCGAATAGGCGTGCGGAAGCTGTTGCTGGTTCTCCTGATCGGGATCGGTGCCTGGCAGGCTCTGGATTGGTGGCTGCTGCGTCCGGTCGAACAGGCCGATGGCGTGCTGGCGCCGCAGGATCCTGCACAGGGAGATGCCGCCGGCGAGTCGCCGATCCGGCTGGAGGATTACCGGCTCACGCCGCGCGCCCGCTATCAGCTGCGCGCTCGTTTGCTGAGCCGGCGGCCCTATCATTTTGGCCGCGAGGCCGAGCTGTCGCCGCTGGATTTCGCGCTCGGCTGGGGCGTGATGTCCGACAACCGCGTGCTGTCGGGGCTGGACATCCGCCAGTCCGGCCGTTTTTTCCGGCTGCGCTGGGACGAGCAGGCGCCGGCCGACGAGGCCGAGATGATGACCCACGCCGCCAACACCCATCTGATACCCGCCAATGACCGCGTGCGCCGCGCGCTCGCTAGAATGCGGCCGGGGCAAGTGGTGGCGCTGGACGGCTGGCTGGTGGATGCCGAGGGTGGCGACGGCTGGCGCTGGAACACCTCGCTGACCCGCGCCGACACCGGCGCTGGCGCCTGCGAGCTGTTCCTGGTGCGCTCGGCCGGCGTGGTTCTGCACGGCCACTGATCAACGACGACAACGACGGGACGCGATGAGCATCAAATCCGACAAGTGGATCCGCCGCATGGCGGCGCAGGGCATGATCGAGCCGTTCGAGGCCGGCCAGGTTCGGGTCGCCGCCGACGGTCACAAGATCGTCAGCTACGGCACCAGCAGCTACGGCTACGACGTGCGCTGCGCCGACGAGTTCAAGATCTTCACCAACATCAATTCCACCATCGTCGATCCCAAGGCCTTCGATCCGAAGAGCTTCATCGACGTAAAGTCCGACGTCTGCATCAGTCCGCCCAACTCCTTCGCGCTGGCGCGCACGGTCGAGTACTTCCGCATTCCGCGCTCGACCCTGGTGGTCTGCCTGGGCAAGAGCACCTATGCCCGCTGCGGCATCATCGTCAACGTCACGCCGCTGGAGCCGGAGTGGGAAGGCCACGTGACGCTGGAGTTCAGCAACACCACCACCCTGCCGGCGAAGATCTACGCCAACGAGGGCGTGGCGCAGATGCTTTTCTTCGAGTCGGACGAAGTCTGCGAAACCTCGTACCGGGATCGTGGCGGCAAGTACCAGGGGCAGCGCGGGGTGACGCTGCCGCGCACCTAGACCGGGAAACCCTGGCTCCGTAGCCGCGCCTTCAGCACCAGCCATTCGCCATAGTGCGATTCCGCCGGATTGCTGGCGGTGAGCACCGGAATCAGGCCGTCCAGGGTGGTGTTGGTGCAGAGCGTGCCGAACGGCCCCTGCGGCACCGTGTAGGCAGGCTTGTCACTGCGCGCGGGGCTGTCGAAATCCAGCGCGTAGGCCAGATTCAGCGACCAATCGGCGCGGGGACCGATGGGCTCCAGCTCGAAGCGCCAGGTAACCAGGTTGAGGATCGACTGAGGATCGAACTGCAGCTTGCAGACCGCTTTCGGCGCGCGCGGGCCGATGATCATGCAGGGCACGCGAAAACCCAGGCGGCCGTCGTTGCCCAGGGCCGCTTCGGCGGCGGAGACTGGCCCCACCGGCGGCACCACGCGATCATAGAAGCCGCCCCATTCGTCGTAATTGATGATCAACAGGGTGCGGTCCCATTGCGGCGAGCCGCGCAGGGCCTCGTAGATGCCGTTCAGGAAGGCTTGGCCGTCGCGGACGTCGGCTACCGGGTGATCGTCGTTGGAGACCCCGCCCGGCGGCACGCCATTCTCGCCGGGGTTCTCGCCGAGAAAGCGCGGCTCGACATAGCTCAGCGCCGGCAGCTGTCCGAGGGCGGCCTGAGCCAGGAAGGCCGCGTAAGGCCGGATCACCCCGTTGCTGAGATAGGTGGGGCCCCAGAGGCCCAGCAGCGGCAGGTCGGAAAAGTAGTAGCCGCAGTCCAGTCCCTTGTCGGCCAGCCGGTCCCAGATGGTCGGCAGGCTGGAGATGTCCATGGTGTTGGTGAGGCGGTCGGTCTCCCCCGAGTGCATGTAGAAGCGGTTCGGGTAGGTGGCCGTAAGGATGCCGGAGAAATAGTTGTCGCAGACCGTCCAGCTGTCGGCGACACCCCGGTAGAAGGGCAGATCCTCGCCGGTGTAATAGCCCAGCGGGAACTTGTCGGCCGGGTTGAGCTTGGTGTCGTCGGTCAGCAGCCAGCCGTCCATGGCGCCTTGATTGAGGTGCACGCGGCCACCGTTGTAGCCGTGATCGGGGTCGGCGAAGCCGCAGCCGCCATAGCCGTAGGCAGCATCGGAGGAGAGACGGAAGGTCTCGACCTCGGTGCCCTCGATGTTCTTGTACTTGAGGCCCGCCTGTACGCCGTTGGCGCCGGGCACCCAGCCGAGCATGTGATCGAAGCTGCGGTTCTCCATCATCACCACGACGATGTGGTCGAAGCCGCTGTCGGCTGGCGCCGGCAGCATCTTGCCGGGTGGCGGCTGCGGCGGCGGCGAGATGCCGGTCGAGCCGCCGGAGCTGGAGCCGCCACCGCTGCTGCCACCGGTGCCGCTGGCCGGATGCTCCGAGTCGCCGCAGGCTGCGAGCACGCCGGCCGCCGCCGCAGAACCGGCAAGGCCGGCCAGTACCCGGCGGCGATCAGGCTGGAAGGAATCAGTGGTCATGGTCAGGAGCCGGACGAAAACGGGAAACCTGAAGGATAGGAGAACCGGATGTCAGCTTGGTGAAGTGCGCCGGCTCTAAGATGGGCGGATGTCTGATGCGCTCTACCAGCAGGCCCTGGCGGTCACCGCCGTGATCTACCGGCTCACGGCACCGGGCGCCACGGTCGATGAGCGTCGCGAACAGCTGCGGCGACTGGCGCTGGACCTGCCGCGCCAGGTGCGGCGCCTCGCGCAGACGCCCAGCACCGGGGAACTGGTGCGCCTGCGCTCCAGCCTGGCCGACCTCCGGCAATGGCTGGAGGAGCAGGCGGCTGCGGGGGTGGCGGAGTCACTGGCGGAGTTCGATGCCTGCGCCGGCCGCCTGTCGCGCGGACTCAGCTTGCTGACTAGACCCGCGCCGTGATGCGCCAGCAGCGGTGCGCCGGCGGCGGCCGCTTGAAGTCCTCGTCCAGGGTCTGCGGGCTGATGTCGCGCACCTCGTACTCCTCCAGCGCGTCGAGCTTGAAGCGCTGGCGGTTGCAGCTGAAGTACAGCACGCCGCCGGGCGCCAGCAGGCGCATGGCGTCGGCTATCAGGGCGGCGTGGTCGCGCTGCACGTCCCAGCTGTCCTCCATCTTCTTGGAATTGGAGAAGGTGGGCGGATCACAAAAAATGAGATCGAACTTGGGCGCGCGCGGGTCGGCGGCGGTGCGTGCCAGCCATTCCAGGCAGTCGGCGCGCAGCGTCGCGTGGGGCGGCAGGCGGGAGGGCAGAGCGCCACGACCATCGACCTCCTCGCAGCTGAACTGGTTGAGTTCGAGGTTCTGCGCCAGCCAGTCGAGATAGGTGTTCGACAGGTCCACCGACAGGGTCTGCACGGCGCCGCCGACGGCGGCCTGCACGGTCGCGGCGCCGGTGTAGCAGAACAGGTTGAGCAGGCGCTTGCCGGCGGCTTCCTTCTGCAGGCGCAGGCGCATCGGCCGGTGGTCGAGGAAGACGCCGGTGTCGAGATAGTCGTCGAAATTCACCCAGAGCTTGGCGCCGTGTTCGGTGGCGACGTGGTAGCGCTCGGTGTCGGCCTGGCGCTGGTACTGGCTGGGGCCTTTCTGCGCGCGGCGCAGCTTGTAGTGCAGGTTGGCCGAGGGCAGTTCCAGCACCTGCTGGATCACCGTCAGCGCCTCGCGCAGGCGGCGCTCGGCGGCAGCCGGCTCGATGGTCTTGGGTGGCGCGTATTCCTGCACCACGGCGTGGCGTTCGGGCGTGTTGTAAAGATCGACTGCGACCGCGTAGTCCTTCAGGTCAGCGTCGTAGAGCCGGTAGTTGCTGACGCCGCTGCGCTTGGCCCACTTGTTGAGATGGCTCAGGTTCTTGCGCAGGCGGTTGGCGAAGTCGGGCGCGACTTCCTTGCGTTCGCCCTTGGCGGCCGGCGGGACGGCCGGCGCGGCCGAGAACGCGGGGCTCTCCTCGTGGGCGGCACTGCCCACCTCCACCGGCTCCGGTCGCGGCGCCAGCACATTGGCGGCATGCACGTCGATCAGCAGCAGCTTGCAGGGCAGGGCGCCGTTGAAGAAGGAGTACATCTTGTCGGCGCGCAGGCCGAGCCGGTGGCCGAGGTCGGGGCGACCGGTGAACAGCGCGGCCTTCCAGCCGCCGAATTCGCTCTTCAGCCGGCTGCCGTACAGCGAGTGCAGCTTCACCAGCTCGGCCTCGTTGGCCAGGCGCTCGCCGTAGGGCGGGTTGCAGATCACCAGACCCGGCTCGCCGGCCGGGGGCAGGGCGGCGGTGGCGTCGCCGACGGTGAAGTCGACCTTGCCGGTGAGGCCGGCGCGCTGGCCGTTGGTGCGCGCGGCGGAAATCGCCGCCGGGTCCAGGTCGCGTCCGACCAGGGGCGGCAGCGCGCCCTTCAGACCGCGCTCGCGCCGGGTCTCGGCCTGCTCGCGCAGGGTGCGCCAGAGCTTGGGCTGGTGCTCGTTCCAGGCGCTGAAGCCCCAGCGCTCGCGCAGCAGCCCGGGCGCGGTATCGGCGGCGATCCAGCCGGCCTCGATCACCAGGGTACCGCTGCCGCACATGGGGTCGAGCAGGCCACCGCCCCGGGCGGCGATGGCGGGCCAGCCGGCGCGCAGCAGCAGGGCGGCGGCCAGGTTCTCCTTCAGCGGCGCGGTGACGCCGCGATGGCGGTAGCCGCGCTGGTGCAGGGATTCGCCCGCCAGGTCCAGCGACAGCGTCGCGTGCTCGCCGTCGAGATGCAGATGGATGCGGATGTCCGGCGCCTCGGCGTCGACGTCCGGGCGCTTGCCGACGGCGGCGCGGAAACGGTCGGCGACCGCGTCCTTCACCTTCAGCGCCGCGTAGTGGCTGTGGGTGACGACCTGCGAGCGGCCGGCGACCTCGATGGCGAAGCTGTAGCGGGCATCGAACAGCTCCGGCCAGTCGATCGCGTGGGCAGCCGCATACAGTGCCTCGCTGCCGGCATGGGGGCCGCTGCCGCCGGTGAGCGCGAAGCGCTGCAGCGGCATCAGGATGCGCGAGGCCAGCCGCGACCACAGGCAGGCCTTGTAGGCAAAGGCCAGATCGCCGGTGGCGTGGATGCCGCCCACGGTTTCCTTGACACTGGCGGCGCCGAAGCCGCGCAGTTCCTCCAGCAGCAGGGGCTCGACGCCGCGCGGGCAGGTGGCGAAATAGGGCAGCGCGGGGCTGGCTTCGGGGGCTTCGGACTGGCTGTCGCTCATGCAGCATTATCTCGCAGCCGGCCCGCTATCATGCGAACTCGCTCGAATGGAGAGGCCCGTGCTCAAGACCTGGGGATGGCTGCTGCTGCTGGCGGCATCGAGTTTCACCGCCACCGCTGCCGACGGCGCTGCGGATGCGGCCTTTGCCCGGCAGTTCGGGGATCAGTTTCTCGACGGCTACTGGCGCGAGAACCCGGAGTCCGGCATCGCCAACGGCTACTACCGCCATGCCGACCGGCTGCTGGTGCCCGACGCCGGCTATCGCGCCCACTACCGGCGCTACCTGGAGCAGACGCTGGCCCGGCTGGCGGCCATCGACCCGAAGCAACTCAGCGAGGGCCCGCGTGCCGACTGGGCGATATTGAAGAACCGCCTGGAGTCCGAGCGCTGGGGCCTGAGCCGCTTCAAGCAGTGGCAATGGGACCCCTCGCTCTACAACGTCGCCGAGCCGTTCGCCTTGCTGCTCAACACGCCCTATGCGCCGGAGCCCCAGCGCCTGCGCACGGTGATGCGGCGGCTGGGCCGGGTGCCGGCCTACTACGCGGCGGCCAGGGCGGCGATCTCGCGGCCGACCCGCGAACACACCCAGCTCGCGATCCAGCAGAGCGCCGGGGTGCTGGAGGTGCTCGGCCGGGGCCTGGAGGTGCAACTGGCCGGCTCCGGCCTGAGTGCGGCCGAGCGCACCGAGTTCTGGGCGCGGTTGCGCCCCGCGCGGGCGGCGGTGCAGTCCTACATCGACTGGCTCAAGGCGCTGGACGCCCAGCTGGCGCTCGACAGCAGCGCCCGCGACTTCCGCATCGGCGAGGCGCTCTACGAGCAGAAATTCGCCTACGACATCCAGTCCGGCAGCAGCGGCAAGCAGCTCTACGAACGGGCGCTGGTCGAGAAGGAGCGTCTGCACGCGCGGATGGCGGTGCTGGCCGATCAGCTCTGGCCGAACTACTTCCCCGACCGCGCGCCGCCGGCCGACCGGGTCGCGCGGATCGGCAGCCTGATCGCCCGGCTGGCGGAGCGCCACAGCAGCCGCGAAGGCTTCGTCGACGAGGTGAAGCGGCAGATTCCGCAGCTGGAAGCCTGGGTGCGCGAGCACGACCTGCTCTCGCTCGACGCCAGCCGGCCGCTGCAGGTGCGCGAGACACCGGCCTACCAGCGCGGCTTGTCCATCGCCAGCGTCAACGCGCCGGGCCCCTACGACCCCACCGCCAACACCTACTACAACGTCGCCCCGCTGGACGACTACACGCCCGAGCAGGCCGAGAGCTTCCTGCGCGAGTACAACCACTGGCAGCTGCAGGTGCTCAACATCCACGAAGCCGTGCCCGGCCACTACGTGCAGCTGCTGCATGCCAACAAGTCGCCGAGCCGGATCAAGACCCTGTTCGGCAACGGCGCCATGGTCGAGGGCTGGGCGGTATATGCCGAGAAGATGATGCTGGAGAGCGGCTGGGGTGGCCGCGAGCCGGAGCTGGAACTGCTGCACGGCAAGTGGCTGCTGCGGGTGGTCAGCAACACCATCATCGACTACGGCATCCAGGTGCTGGGCTGGTCCGAGCAGCAGGTGCTGGACCTGATCCGCAACGAGGCCTTCCAGAGCGAGACCGAGGCGCGCGGCAAGTGGCGGCGAGCGACGCTCAGCCAGGTTCAGCTCACCAGCTACTTCGCCGGCTATTCGGCGATCTACGATTACCGCGAGCGGCTGAAGGCCGAACTCGGGCCGCGCTTCGACCTGAAGCGTTTCCACGAGCGCTTCCTGAGCTTTGGCAGCGCGCCGGTGGCGGTGATCGAATCCCTGATGCGGCCGCAGGATGCCGCCAAACCCTGAAGACCCCGGAGTCAGCACATGAATATCAGTCTCGGTGGCGGTTACAACGGCCTGTTCGGGCTGTTGATCCTGGCGGCGGACCTGTACGCGATTTTCAGCATCGTCAGCAGCAGCGAAACCGTCGGCAAGAAAGTGATCTGGACCCTGGTGGTGCTGTTGCTGCCGGTGCTGGGTTTCATCATCTGGTGGCTGGCCGGCCCGCGCGCCCGCAACGGCTGAGCGGCGCGGCGCTGATTCAGCGCTGACTCAGCGGGGTCTGACAGGGTGCCTGCAGGTTTTCCGCTTGCGAGGTGCTGCGATGTCCTTGACCCGATTAGTACTGGCGCTTGCACCCTTGATTGCTCTCGCCGCCTGCCAGCCGGCCCCCCAAGCTGGGGCCATCGGGCAGCCGGCGATGGACCCGGCGACACCCCAGGCACCGGCCAGCTCCGTCGCCCCGCCTTCGGAGGCGACCGGGACACGGTCGCCGGATAGCGCCTCGGACGCCGTCACCAACTCCTATTCCGGGGTGGTGCCCAACCAGGGCAGCGCCAATGCGCAGCCCGACGCGCCGCCGCGCGACGAGGTACCGCCAGACTCACCGCAATAGCCGGGCGAGCGCATGGTTCCGCACCACCCTCCGGGCATTCCGCGCCCCCCGCTGATCCGTTCGGTGACCTATGTCCGCGCCCTGTTCCCCTGGGAACTGCGCGATGTTTCCGCCGCCAACGACGCGCTCTGCGCGCCCCCGGCAAGGGTATTCGGCTTTGCGCCACGGCCTGCCGCCGAGGGCGAGTCCGAGACCGCTGCACCTCCCTTCCCGCGACCCTAGGAGTTGATCCCATGGCCAAGATCCTGGTCCTCTACCACAGCGTTTACGGCCATATCGAAACCATGGCGGGGGCGGTCGCGGAGGGCGTTGCCGAGGTGGCCGGCTGCAGCACCGAAATACGTCGGGTTCCGGAGACCATGCCGGATGAGGCTTTCCGCAAGGCTGGGGGCAAGGCGGAGCAGAAAGCAGCCGTCGCCCGCATCGACGAGCTGCCGGAGTACGACGCCATCCTGTTCGGCACGCCGACCCGTTTCGGCAACATGAGCGGCCAGATGCGCGGCTTTCTCGACCAGGCTGGAGGCCTGTGGAAGCAGGGCGCCTTGATCGGCAAGGCGGGCAGCGTCTTCACCTCCACCGCCACCCAGCACGGCGGGCAGGAGAGCACCATCCTCAGCTTCCATACCACCCTGTTGCACCTGGGCATGGTGATCGTCGGCCTGCCCTACAGCGAGGCGCGGCAGATGGGTGTCGAGCAGGTCAAGGGCGGCTCGCCCTACGGCGCCTCCACCATCGCCGACGACGGCACGCGCCAGCCCAGCGAGATCGAGCTGGCGATGGCCCGCTTTCAGGGCCGCCACGTCGCCGGGATCGCCAGCAAGCTGGCGGCCTGAGGCCGCGCGGCTTTCAAGACGCTGCCGACCCGGTGGACGCGGTCGGTTCCGGCCCTGGTGCCGGTCGTTCAGCGGGCGAACAGATGCGCGGCCTAGCGTCGCAGCATGAGGAGACATTCCAGACCAAAAACAGCGGCCAGCCTCCTGCGGGTGCTGGCGATTGCCTGCCTGTTGAGTCTGGATGCCTGCGCCAGCCTGCCGGACGCCGAGCGCCAACTGGCGGCGCAGCCCGCGCAGTCGGTGGTGGTCGAAGGCGCGTCCGGGCAAGCCTCGCGCGCCCTGGGCCGGCAGCTCATGGCCCAGGCCGGCAAGGCTGGCGATACCGACATGCTGCAACGGCATCTGCAGGCCGAGCAGGTCATCAATGCCGGCAGCCCACTGGTGGCCGGTAACCGCCTGCGCCTGCTCAGCGATGGCCCGGCGACCTATGCGGCGATGTTCGCCGCCATCGACCAGGCCCGCCATCACATTCATCTGGAGACCTACATCTTCGAGGACGGCGAGATCGGCGAGCAGTTCGCCACCCGCCTGCTCGAACGCGAACGGGCCGGCGTGCAGGTGCGGGTGCTGTACGACAGCGTCGGTGGCCTGGGTACGGCGAAGGAATTCTTTGAGCGCCTGCGCGCCGGCGGCATCCAGGTGGTCGAGTTCAACCCGATCAATCCGCTGGAGGGCAAGCGCAAGGGCTGGCAGGTCAACCAGCGCGATCACCGCAAGCTGCTGATCGTCGATGGCCGCAGCGCCTTCGTCGGCGGCATCAACATCAGTGACAGCTATGCCAGCAGCCCGTTTTCCAGCCCCCGGCTGAAGCGGGCTGGCAAGTCTGGCAAGGCGGCTCAGGGCAGCGGCTGGCGCGACACCCATTTGCAGATCGACGGGCCGGTGGTAGCCGAGTTCCAGCAGCTGTTCCTGGCCAGCTGGGCCAAGCAACGCGGCCCGGTGATCGCCGCCAAGGGTCTGTTCCCGGGCATGTCGCCGCAGGGTGCGGAGGTGGTGCGCGCCATCGGTAGCGGCGCCGACGAGCCCGAGAGCCTGATCTTCCTGACCCTGATGTCGGCCATCGCCCATGCCGAGCAAAGCATCCATCTAACCATTGCCTACTTCGCTCCCGACCCTCAGCTGCGTCAGGCCCTGCTCGACGCCGCGCGCCGGGGTGTCGAGGTCGAACTGCTGCTGCCGCGCCACACCGACTCCTGGGTGATCTTCAACATCGGCCGCTCCCACTACCAGGAGCTGCTCGACGGCGGCGTGAAGATCCATGAGCGTGGCGGCCCGGTGATGCACGCCAAGACCGCCACCATCGACGGCGTCTGGTCGACCGTGGGATCGACCAATCTCGACTGGCGCAGCTTGCTACACAACGACGAGCTCAACGCCGTGGTGGTCGGCAGCGATTTCGCGGCCCAGATGGAGACGATGTTCGAGCGGGACCTGGTCGAATCGACCGCGATCCAGGCCGAGCAGTGGCGGCAGCGCTCGCTGACATGGCGGATCAAGGAGTTCAGCGCGCGCCTGGTCGAGTATTGGTTCTAGGCGAGGCCTACAAACCCAGTAGCCGCCGCAACTCGGCCGCGCCCAGGCGCTGGGGCTGGCTGCGGTCCAGCTGCTCCACCAGTTCCACCAGCCGGCCGTTGATCGGCGCCGGCCAGTGGAGTTTTTCGCCGAGCGCGACGATCTCGCCATTGAGCTGGCGCACCTCGGTGCCGCGCCCGGCGCGCACGTCCGACACCATGCTTGGGTAGGCGCCGTCGTCGAGGCCATTCCGGAGCCTTGCCAGCCACCAGCCCAGGGGGCCGCCGTGGCGCAACAGCAGGCGGTAGCCGCGATAGGGCAGGGGCATCGGCAGCCGGTAGTCGATGCCAGCGGACTCAATGCGGTCCACGGCTTCTTCCAGCACGGCGGCGAAGATCACCCGCAGGTCCGGGTCCGACAGGAGGTCGCGGAAGGTGCTTTGGGTCAGGGCGCCGATGGCGTTGGCGAGATTGATCAGCAGCTTGCCCCAGCAGGCCCGCTCGCCCCGGCTGCGGTTTACCCTCAGCCCGGTGCCGGCCAGCAGACCGTGCAGGGCGGCATCGCCGTCGGCGACGATCACGGCCGGCTTGGTGGTTAGCTGGGCGCTGAGCACACCCAGGTGCTGAGCATTGAACATGATGCTCATCGGCAGCGAGCGCAGCTCGGGGCGCTGCTGGCGCAGCCGGGGCAGGGCGCGCACGCCGTTGAGGGTGGAGATCAGGCAGAGCCCGGGCGGCGCCGCGCCGATGGCGTCGAGCACCGCGTCCAGGGCGCTGAACTTGGTACAGATCAGCAGGTAGCGGGTGTCGGTGTCGACCAGGTGCTCGGTCAGCGGCGGCAGCGGCGCCTCCAGCACCCCGCCGCGCGGACGTTCCAGGCGCAGGCGGCCGGCCTGCCGGAACGGCTCCTGATCCTTGCCGCGCGCATACAGGCGCACGGGCTTGCCGGCGGCGCTCAGATAGGTCGCCAGGGTGGTGCCGACGGCACCGGCGCCGACCACGGTCAGCATGGCGGGGTATCCAGGGAGGGGTGAGTCCGGCAGCTTACCCGTCAGCCGCGGCCAGGGGATACACTGCCGCCGCACCAACGCGGTCTGGCCCAGGGGAGGGCGACGATGCGAACCCAGGCGTTTCGGATGCGGCCGCTGGCCCTCTTGATGGCCGCCGCGCTGCTCGCCGCACCGGCCTACGCCGGCCCGGCCGAAGACAAGCTGATGAGCTGCATGCGGGCCAACATCCCCAAGACCCTGCGCATCCAGGAATTCGACCTCACCGCCACCGACCGCGCCGGCGCCTCCCGCCTGCTGCGCGGCAAGCTGTTCGCCAAGCGCGAGGACGAGAAGCTCAAGTCCATGCTGCGGTTGGTGGCGCCGGCCGATGTCAGCGGTGCCTCGTATCTGCTACTGGAAGGCGACAAGGCCGACCAGATGTATGTCTACCTGCCGGCGCTCAACAAGGTGCGGCGCATCAACGGCGCCAGCAGTGACGGCCCGCTGTTCGGCACCGACCTGTCCTACGCCGACATCAAGCAGGTCAACAATGCCTTCAGCGGCAGCGCGCCGACCCTGGAGGCCAGCGAGAAGATCGATGGCCGCGCGGTCAAGCGCATCTCGGTGGTGCCGCATGCCGAGACCGGCTCGCGCTACAGCCGCATCCGCGCCTGGGTCGACGAGGCGAGCTGCGTCGCCATCAAGGCGGAGTTCCTCGAAGGCGAGACAGTGCGCAAGCGGCTGCTGTCACCCGCCGCCTCGCTGACCAAGTCCGGCGCCTACTGGTACGCGGCCGAAGCGACCATGAGCGATCTCAAGGAAGGCAGCCACACCACCCTGAAGGTCACCGGCGTCAAGAGCGGCGAAGAGGTGGCCAACCGCTACTTCGATTCCCGCAATTTCTACGTGGGCAACTGAGTCGGTCCCCGACCATGCTCCGACTGCTGGAACGCCTGGCCTCCCGACCCTGGCTGACCCTGGCGCTGATCGGCCTGCTGACCGCCCTGGCCGCCGCCGCCTGCTTCGACTTCAGCAAGCGCGAGCTGAAGATCGGCATCGACCCCGCCACCGAGCGCCTGCTGCCGGCGCAGGACGCCGACCGCGCCGTGCTCGACCGCACCCGCGCCGTGTTCGGCGACACCGATCCGGTGCTGCTGACCCTGCGCTTCGACGACGGCGTGTTCACCGCCCGCAATCTCGCCGCCATCGAGGAGCTGAGCGAGCAGCTCAAGCAGCAGCCCGGCGTCTCGGATGTGTTCTCGCTGGCCAGTGCCCCCAACCTGCTGGCCAGCGGCGAGGATGTCGAGGTCAGCAGCTTCACCCAGCAGGCCGCCGCCGACCCCAGCCGCATCGCCCAGCTGGCCGGGCAGCTGGCTGAGAACCCGGTCTATCACAACAGCCTGGTTTCCGAAGACGGCCACGAGGCCGCCTTCGCGCTGTCGCTGCACGATTTCGACGAGGCCGCCTTCCGCGCCGCCGGCTATCCGGGCCGCCTGCTGGAGCTGGCGCGCGAGGTCACCGGCGTCAGCACCGTGCGGGTGACCGGCGCGCCGGTCATCAAGCGCGCCACCACCGATGCGCTGCTGAAGACCTTCATGGTCACCGTGCCCTCGGTGCTGGCGGTGATCGTCAGCGTGCTACTGCTGGCCTTCCGCGATCTGCGCATCACCCTGGCCGGCACCATCACCGTCTCGGTCGCCCTGGTCTGGACCCTGGCGGTGGCCAGCCTGCTGGGCTGGAAGATCCACCTGCTGACCGCGCTGACGCCGGTGCTGGTGGTGACCCAGGGCCTCTGCTACTGCATCCACTGGCTGGCCGACTACGTGCAGCACAGCGACAGCAAGACCGCGGGCGCCCGGGCGCACTGGGCACTCAAGCACGCCTCGCTGCCGCTGGGGCTCAATGCCCTGACCACGGTGGCCGGCTTCCTGGCGCTGCTCATCAACGACCTGCCGGCGATCCGCCAGTTCGCCGTGCTCACCGCCATCGGCACCGCGCTGGCGGCGCTGCTGGCGCTGACGCTGCTGCCGGCGCTGGCGCAGATTTTCGGCAACGGCCGCTACCGCGAGCCGCGCGAGCCCTTCTATCACGCCGTGGCGGCACAGCTGTCGCGGCTGGCGGTGCGCAGCCGGGGGCTGATCATCAGCATCGCCGTGCTGCTCTTGCTGATTGGCCTGGGCCTGGCCACGCGGCTACAACCGAATTCCGATTTCGTGCGCGGCTTCCCCGAGGATTCGGCGGTGCGCATGGACTACGAGGCGATCAACGCCGGCTTCGGCGGCGCCAACGTGCTCACCGTGCTGATCGAGACCCATGTCACCGACGCGCTCACCGATCCCGGCCGCGCCCGCGAGATCGACCAGCTGGCCGCCTGGCTGCGGCAGCAGCCGGAAGTCGGCGCGGTCTACACCTATGTCGATCTGCTGAAGCTGCTCAACCGCAGCCTCAACGACGGCGACCCGGCCTATGCCGTGGTGCCGGACAACGCGCCGGCGATAAAGCAGCTTCTGGTCTTCGCCGGCGGCGATCAGCTCAAGCGCATGCTCGACCGCCAGTTCCAGACCGCCGCCGTGGTACTGCGGGTGACGGTGGACGACGCCGCGACGCTCACCGCCTTCGCGCAGCGGGTCGAGGAACGTCTGGCCGCGCTGCCGCAACCGATGGCCGCCAACCTCACCGGCTCCAGCCTGCTCGCCACCCGCACCGTCGCCCAGCTGACCTCCGGCCAGTGGGCCACGGTGGCGCTCACTGCCGCGCTGATCTGGGCGATCCTGGCGGTGATCTTCACCTCGCCGCGCGCCGCCCTGCTGGCACTGCTGCCCAACCTGGTGCCGGTGTCGATCTACTTCGGCCTGCTGCAACTGACCGGAATCGGCCTGACGCCTACCACCAGCCTGATCGCCAGCATCGTGCTCGGCATCTCGGTGGACGACACCATCCACTACATGGTCCGCTTCAACCGTGAGGCCCGCTCGCGCGGCAACGAGGCCGAGGCGGTGCAGGCCGCCCTCGCCGGCGTGCTGCGGCCGATCACCCTGACCATGCTGGCGCTCTGCTGCGGCTTTCTGGTGTTCCTGGGCGCGGACATGGAAAGCCAGGTGCAGTTCGGCGCCCTGGCCGCCTTCACCCTGTTCCTGTCCTGGGCCTGCGACATCACCCTGACCCCGGCGCTGGCCTCGTTCGCCCGCATCGTCACCCTCTGGGACATGCTGCGCCTGGACCTGGGCCACAGCCCCCAGCACACCATTCCGCTGCTGTCCGGCCTGTCGCTGCGGCAGGCGCGCACCTTCGCCCTGCTGTCCAACATGGAGAAGCTGCCTGCCGGCCGCCGCGTGATCACCGAGGGCGACTACGCCCGCGACATGTACGTGATCATCGACGGCCAGGTCGAGGCCTGGGTCGAGCGCAACGGCGAGCGCAAGACCCTCGCCAGCCTCGGCCGTGGCGCCGTGATCGGCGAAGCCGGCTACTTCGGCCAGCGCCGCACCGCCAACATCGACGCCACCAGCAATGTCCGTCTCCTGCGCTTCGACAGCCAGGACCTCGAACGCCTGCGCCTGCGCCACCCGCGCATCGCCGCCACGGTCTTCCGCAACCTCAACCGCGTGCAGTCGGAGCGGATCGCGCGGATGACAGCGATGCTGAACTAGGTGTTCGTTTGATACCGAGGCGCCGCTGGCCAGCCATCCGCGCTCGCGCGGCGATGCTGCTCGCGGCGCTGCTGCTGGCTGCAAGCAGTGCAGGGGCCGACAGCCCGGAGCCAGTGGGTGGGGCGGCGCAAGCGGTGCCACCTACCGCGGCGGTGGTGGACTACTACACCCGCCCGCTCATCAAGGCGCGGCTGCGCATCCCCGACAGCCTGCGCGACTACCGCGTCACCGCCATCACGCGGTCAACGGACGATCCCAGCCGCTTCGAGGTCGAAGTGCACTTCCTGGCGCGGACGCCGTTCGGCGGGACCACCGCGCATAGCGCCCGCTTTCAGATGAAGCGAGCGGCGACGGATGGTGAGTGGATCGTGACGGCCAAATAGCTGGCGAAAGTTGCCGGAAGTGGTCAGTTGGAACGTCCGAGCTCGCTGGCACCGAGCGGACGTGTTGTCAGGCGTGCTTTAGTAAGGCTCATAGGGCACTTGCTGCCATCTCAAGCCAGGGATACCAAGTAAATGCCCGTCTTCGAGACGGCCCGATGGCAGCTGAATGTAGCCACGGCGTCCCAAGACATGGCGCCCGATTTTTCGAATGTCCTCGCCAGCCCGACCCGCTGCAACGGCAGATAGAAGCTCTGTGATTGATTGTTTGTCCAACGGCACTGCGCGATCCCACCACGAGCCGACTCCGATCGAGATTGCTGCATGCTGTCCATCATCGGCAACCCACAGGCGCATGGGAATGGACGCCGGGTTGGTTGGCCTTAAATCAACACGTTGTGGTCCCCCAGTCGTGGCGCCAACGACCGAAACGGTGACGCGCTGAGAAGCCGCCCATTCGCGCACGACCTGCTCCAGTAGTTGATCGCTCACGTCCATGCACGCCTGACACCTTGTTGGGTCTGAGCAAGGGAGCGGGCTACTTGGGCTTCCCCCTGCTTTTCCGGACACATCCAATGGGTGTGATGATGTGTTCCGAAGTGGTTCGTCGCAACAAGAGTGCACGGAGCCGTCGAGGCTTTGCTGCTGCGGAAGCCCTGCCCGCACCGGGATCTAGATCCGCGCCGACGTCGGCGCTCTTTTCCGTGGACGTCCTACAGCCCCCGCTGTCGCAGCCCGCACCAGACGCCGGAAGCTGGGGCATTCCAGATGGCTGGGCGCGGGGCAGGCGGCGGCGTGCAGCAGGCCGTCGCGCATGGCGCTGAGCTGGCGGATGCTGCGGTCCAGCTCCGCCGCCTTGGCCACCAGCATTGGCCGGTCGATGCTGGGCCGGCCGTCGGGCGCGAACATGCGGGCGATCTCGTCCAGCGAGAAGCCGGCGGCGCGGCCGAGTGCGATCAGGGCAAGCCGATCCAGCACGCCGGCATCGAACAGGCGACGCAGACCGCGCCGGCCGATGCTGGCGATCAGGCCCTTCTCTTCGTAGAAGCGCAGCGTCGAAGCCGGTAGGCCCGAGCGCTGCGCGACCTCCGCTATGTCCAGGTTCCGCAAGGGCTTGACCTCAAGTCGACTTGAATTTGCATAGTGCGGATACCGCCTGTTCAGGGCAAGCCTATGGAGACCCGCATGGAAGTCGCACGCGACACCGACGACGAGCAGTCCAGACTCTGGAATGGCCAGGCCGGACAGGCCTGGGTCGAGACGCAGGCGGTGCTCGATCAGTTGTTCCTGTCCTTCGAAAACCTGCTGGTCGACGCCGCTCTGGCGCGACCCCGAGGCCGGGTGCTCGACGTCGGCTGCGGCACCGGCAGCACCACGCTGGCGCTCGCGCGGCGGCTCGGCGCCCTGGTGCGCTGCACCGGTGTCGATATTTCGGAGCCGATGATCGCGGCGGCCCGCGCCCGCGCCGGGCGGGAAGGCTCGCCGGCGCAGTTCCTGCGCGCCAACGCCCAGACCCAGGCATTCGAGCCCGCGAGCTTCGACCTGATCGTTTCGCGCTTCGGCGTCATGTTCTTCGAGGATTCGGTGCGGGCCTTCGCGAACCTGCGAGCTGCTGCGAGCCCGGGTGCGGAGTTGCGCTGCATCGTCTGGCGCGGCCCGGCCGAAAATCCGTTCATGACCACGGCCGAGCGCGCTGCCGCGCCGCTGCTGCCGCCGATGCCCGCCCGCGCGCCGGATGCACCGGGACAGTTCGCCTTCGCCGACTCGCAGCGGGTTCGCCGCATCCTGGAGGACAGCGGCTGGTCGGATATCGACATCCAGCCTCTGGACATCGCCTGCCGCCTGCCGGAGCAGGACCTGGTGCCCTACCTGAGCCGGCTCGGTCCGCTCGGCCGGGTTCTCCCTACCTTGGACCAGGCGACGCGCAGTCGGGTGATCGAAACGGTGCGCGCCGCCTTTGAGCCCTATGTGCACGGCGCCGAGGTCCGCTTCGATGCCGCCTGCTGGCTGCTCGGCGCCCGGAACGTAAACCCGCTTACCGCTGCCCCTCGCTAGACTGAACAGCAAACCGATCCAGTCCTAGGAGAGACCATGAGCCTGCAAGGCAAAACCCTGTTCATCACCGGTGGCAGCCGTGGCATCGGCCTGGCCATCGCGCTGCGCGCCGCGCGCGACGGCGCCAACGTGGTGATCGCCGCCAAGACTGCCGAGCCGCATCCCAAGCTGGCCGGCACCATCCACAGCGCGGTGGCGGAGATCGAGGCAGCCGGCGGCAAGGGCCTGGCGGTGCAGTGCGACATCCGCGAGGAGCAGCAGGTGATCGGCGCGGTGCAGCAGGCGGTGGAGCGCTTCGGCGGCATCGACATCCTGGTCAACAACGCCAGCGCCATCCAGCTCACCGGCACCCTGGCCACCGACATGAAGCGCTACGACCTGATGAACGGGATCAATGCGCGCGGCACCTACCTGAGCGGCCGCGTGGTGCTGCCGCAGCTGCTGGCCTCGGCCAAGGCCGGGCGCAATCCGCACATCCTGACGCTGTCGCCGCCGCTGGCGATGGAGCCGCGCTGGTTCGGGCCGAACGTGGCCTATGCCATCGCCAAGTACGGCATGAGCCTGTGCACCCTGGGCTGGGCCGAGGAGTTCAAGCGCGAGGGCATCGCCGCCAACAGCCTGTGGCCGCGCACCACCATCGCCACCGCCGCGATCCAGATGGTGGGCGGCGAGGGGATGATGAAGCAGAGCCGCACGCCGGAGATCATGGCCGACGCGGCGCAGGTCATCCTATGCAAGCCGGCCCGGGAGTTCACCGGGCGCTTCTGCATTGACGATCTGGTGCTGTACGAAGCCGGCCTGCGGGACTTCTCGAAGTACGCGGCGGTGCCGGGCACGACCCAGTTCCTGCCGGATTTCTTCCTGCCGAAGGATGTGCCGGAGTTGCCGGCCTGAGCTGCTCTGGTTCCCCATTGAGGGAGGTAGGCGGAAAGGTGCGAAGCACTGCTTCGTCCCGCCGAATGCCATCGGCCATGCATGGGTCGATGGCCGTCAGGGTTGGGGGAGGGGGCTTTTGACCTTGCTGCTGGTTGTGTTTTTTCGTGCTTACTCGCTCGGTGTGGGTTCCACGCGCACCTGGCACTTGGCACCCGAGCACTTGGCGGCCTACGCGAAGCGGATGGCGGAGCAATTGCCCGCGCTATCTGGTGTCCGTGGTTACGATTTGGCGACGTTGAGCCCGGCACTCGCAGGAGGGAGTGCGCTAAGTCTTTGAAGTAGATGGTCGGGGAGACAGGATTCGAACCTGCGACCCTCTGCTCCCAAAGCAGATGCTCTACCAAGCTGAGCTACTCCCCGACGGGAGCTGATTGTAATGGTGCGGCGGATGGTGGGTCGTGATGCCCCAGCAAAAGCCCGCCGTCATTGGGTTGTATCGCCTATCACCGCTCGGATACCGTCAAAGATACCGTCAGGCGGCGGTTTGCAGCTGGGAAACCCAGTGCTGCAAGTCACTCAGGCGCCACCGCACGATTTTAGCCGATAGCTTCACGGGTGCGGGGGCCTGATTGGATTCCACCATCTGCAACCAGGTCGTGCGGCCAAGGCCGACGATCAGCAGGGTGTCGTCCAGCGACAGTAGCCGGTTCACGCTGGCGTGCAGGACGATCTCAGTTTTCTCGCTCACGTCTCAGCCCTCCTTCGGCGCTGCCGGGGCGTGCGGAACTTGATTCCAGAGCAGGTGGATGATCTTGTCAGCCGTCTTGCTGGCCCATTCCTCACTGATCGGCATGTCGCTCAGGTTGTCGGCGATGTTTGCGAGCATCTCGATTGCTTCCTCCGGCACCTCTCGGCTGGTGGCGGGCGGAGGGGCGAGGTAGAGCGGTTCGGCGGGGCCACACTTCGGGCAGCCGCTGGGCTCCCCGCTATACCGCCAGTGTCCTTGCCCATCATGCTTGTATCGGTACGCCACCGGCTCCGCCTGCGCGCTGGCTGGCTGCTGGGTGGCTTCCTTCAGAACAAGCTCCAGTCGATGCATAAACCACGCGGACCTATAGGGGTCGGCGTCATCGTATTCGTAGATGAACCGATGCAATTCGGTCGCCAATAGAGAATCCGGTTCGGCACCGTGGCCGCCTTCGGCAATGCGCTTGTTGATGAAATCGGAGTTGTGGACACGCAGGGCGCATTCGCTCCAAAACGGCAGGCTGTTAGCGGGAGCTTCCTGCCCCTGCGCCGACACGCTGGCGCTGGCTGACTGCTGCACTCCGACGCTGGCGGCGTGGCGCTTGGCGGTGAGCCAGCCTTGCCACACATTGCACCAAGTGCCACCGTATTCGCCGAGCATCTTCGACCAGAACCAAGCGGAATCTGGGTAGCGTTTCTCAAACGCCGCGCGCTCCTTCGCCTCATCCAACTCCGCAGGCTGGGCGGCGTGGGCGCAACCGTCGCGCGGTTCGATTGACATGCAGACCCAGCCATCGGCGAGGCCGTAGATGGGGCCGCGAAGGATGTGGGTGACGTAGACGTAGAGCGGTCCGCCGATGAACTCCAAAGCCGCGCCGTCGCGCATCTGCTGGCCGGTGTGCCGCGTCTTTCGCAGCGCCAGGGTGTCGCCGACGCGGAAGCCTCGATCATCTAAGCGAATCTCGAACTTCTTGGCTCCGCTGACGACCGCCTCAAACACCTCGGGATCGGTCTTCAGTTCATGCTCGCGCGTCATCTGTTCGTTGTTGTTCATGCTCTGAACTCCGTCTGCGCCTGCTCCCAGGCCTTCTGCACCCGGTCGAACTCGACAGCGCTGCCGCCATTGCGATCCGGATGCGCGTCGCTGCGCCGGCGCCGGTAGATCGCCTCGACATCGGCCAGTGAAGTCGCGTCGTGCGCGTTCAGCACCGAGCGCCAGTGCTCGCCGGCAGCCGTGGGCGCGGGCAGGGCGGTGAAGCCGGTGAAGGCGCGGTCAAGGATCTCGGCGCCGCCGTGGCGCTCGATGGCGCGCATTGCATCCAGCGTGGCCGCGATGGCTGCCAGGTTGTCGGCGATGCGGTCGTACCGGTCCACGGCGATGCAGCGTTGGCCGCCCTTGGCGTCCCAGTAGACCGCCGCGCCCGGATCGTTCGGAGCCCGCTGACCGGAGCGCGGCAGGCCATCGTTGCGCAGCTGCAGGTCGGTCGAAATGATGACCTTGTGCTGGCGGATTCCCATGCGTTCCAGTTCGTCCAGCACCCGACGGGTAGCCTGGTCGATGGTGAGGTCTGCGCGCGTGCGCCAGTTGCCGTGAATTGATCGCTCGCTCTTGCCAAACTTGGCGCGCGTGCGATTCGTGCAGCGCTTCCAGCCCGCTGGCCAGCAGAGCGGATAGGCGGTTTTTGGGTCTTGGATCAAGCAGCTTTCCTTTCCTGCCGCAGCAGAATCGAGTCGTAGTTTTCGAGGTCGCTCTCGATGGCTTCGAGGCGCAGGAGGTGAGGGCGCAGCTCGCACAGCGCGTCGGGCTGTTTGGCGGCCGGCAGCAGGGCGACGGTGGCGCGCATGCCCTGCCGGGCCCGGGCGAGGCTGGTGAGCTTTCCTTGCAGGTCGTGGACGCGGCTCATGGATTCGGAAACTCGTTCCACTCGCGGCCGTCGAGTTGGCGGCCGGCAGCCTCTTTGCCGACTGGAGCGACGGCGTAGAGGCCGAGGTGCTCTTCGGGGAAGTAGCCGTCGGGGACGTCGAGGCGGCCGCTCTGGTCGAGCACCATCCAGCCGCGCTTGGGTGCCACCGGAACCGACGGCAAATGCGGATGCGCTGGCCACTCGGGATGCGGTAGCCAGTGACCCCACTGCTTGAAGTGGAACGGCGTGCCGGCTTTGATGCAGGCGGCGCGAATGTCGCGTGCCCAGTCCGGGTGCATTGGCCGTGCCTGCCGGCCGCTCTCGCCGCCGACGATGACCCAGCCGAGGTCGAAGTATTGGCGCACTCCGCGACCACTACAGCGCTCACAGGTCGCGAGGCCGGTATCGCTGAAGTAGTGGCCGCTGGTTTCGCCGCTGCCTTCACAGTCCGGGCATTCCATCGGGTCGATCCAGCCCAGCAGAGGCTCGAAACTGCCGAAGTGCAGCTTGGCCGGCAGCGCCAGCAGCTTATCGGCGTCGCGATTCCACTCCTCCTGGTTCACGAAGCTGGCGCCCATCCAGACGTTCGCGGGGAATCCCTCGCGCATCCAACGCTCCGGGACCATGCGGCTGGCATTGCCGATGCGCTTGGTCAGCAGCTGCCAGCGCAGCCAGGGCGTGGCCTCGATCAGTGCCCACAGCCGCTCGCGCACGCCGGCCGGCCAGTTCTTGTCGAAGACGTCGGCCATGCTCGCGCAGAAGACGAGCGCCGGCACGCCGACCTTCTCTGCGGCCTTGTTCCAGTCGACCGGCTTTCCCCAGTGATCGTCGCCGAACTCGCGGCGGACAGCGTCGGGGCCCCATGCGGTGCCGAAGCGGCGGGCGATGCCCTCCGCGTAGCAGTGCTGGCAGCCGGGCGACACCTTGTCGCAGCCCCATACCGGGTTGAAGGTGTGGTTGGTCCAGCTGATCTCGGTGTTGGCGGTCATGCTGCGCGCCCCCCGGTCACCTGGTCCACGTTCTCGCGGATGGCCTCGAAGCCAATCACCCACACCCAGGGGTTTGCAGCCCAGCTGTCCGGACCATTGATCTGCCCCCAGAGGTGCCGGTACCAATCGACGTGGCACATCGCGCCGCGCTCGTAGTACTCCGGCATGCCTGAGCGCTCGTGATCGCCCTCGGCCTTCGCGTCGGCCGGGCTGATCTCCTGCAACCGCTCGACCCGCACGTCGGTGATGCGCAGGGTCAGGCGGGAGGCCCAGCGGGGCATGTGGATGGAGGGCTTCGGCTTGGTCCAGTCGCCGAAGTAAGGATTCCCGTCCGCCCAGTACCAGATCGGGCAGCGCACTGGCCACTCGCTCGGCTTCAGGTTGCGGCATCCCCAAGGACCGCTGAACGCCTCCCGCACGATCAGCAGGTCGCCGGGCTTGCCGTAGGGGCAGGGCGGCGCTGAGCAATCTTGCCAGCCGTCTTGCGTGCAGAACTGGAACTGCTGGCGCTCAGGGTCGTAGCTGCGCTCCAGGCTGTGCGCCGGTCCCCAGTTCTCACGTAGGACGCGCCGCGTCTGCGTCTTCCAGCCAGCGAGCAGGGCCTGAACCATCGGACCGCTGAAAAGAATCGGACGTGCTTTCATCAGTCGGCCCCTCGTGCGTGCATCGTGGCGAAGTCGAGTAGCGCGCGATCAGCGATGGCTTGCTCATGGCGCAGAATGGCCTTGTAGATGCCGTTCTGCTGGAGTGCAGTCAGCCGGATGACCTTCTCGCAGAGCGGCAGGACGCCGACCAGGAACTGATTGGCGTCGGTGCCAGGGACTGCGCGCAACGTCCGGGCAGCGCGGTGGTTGAATCCCTCGACGTCGAGCTTCGGCGTTTCAATCAGCGGCTTGCTCTCGTAGCGGACGCGCGACATGCACTCAGGGCAGCGGCCACCGTCGCGGACCCGCGTGCTGGGGCCGGTCCAGCCGCACTCGCAGATGGCGCTCATGCGGCCTGCTCCAGGACCTCGAACAGGTCAGGCATCGAGCGCTTCTTCTCCTCGGCCTTGCAGTAGGCGCAGCTGTCAAACCAGTACCGTGGATTCAGTTCGGTACCGCGACCGCGCCGCCCCAGCTTGATCGCGCGCACCGGCACCGTGCCCAGGCCTGCGAAGGGGTCATAGACCAACTCGTCGGGCATGGAGTGCTGCTCGATGCAGCGGTCGACCAGATCGAACTGTAGAGGACAGAGGTGCATCTCCTTGCCCTTCGCCGATTGCGCGCTGTTGAGCGTCAGCATGCGGGTGATATCGGTCCACACCTCTTCGTGCCAGGACTGCGGCTGCAGCAGCATGAACGTGCTCGGCAGCCAGCCAGACATCTCCACCGCCTCGGCCAGCCGCACGTCATGGTGGAAGTCGTAGACGTTGCTTAGCGAGTGATCGCGGAACATCTTGAAGATCACGTCCTGCGGCAGTCCGGCTAGTTCCTCCGGGCGCAGCGGCCGATTGCCGCTGGAGCGGTGGAAGCCGTGGGCGTCGTACTGCCAGCGCGGCCTGGTGTAGCGGCCTGCCTCGATAGGGTGGGCGATGGGCCTCTTCGATTGGTACGGGACGCGGTTGCCATCGGCATCCAGGCAGTCTGGCTGCAACTTCACCACCGGCACATCGGCGTAGCCGTTCGAGCGATCCGTCGGCGGCTTCCGGAACTTGAGCAGGTACTCCGGCATGCCGTTGCCCATGCGCGTGCCGTCCTTGCACTGCTCGCTCCAGCCAAGGCGATAGGTCTGATTGTTCTCCCGGACCACGTCGGTGACCACCGTAACCCGGGACAGGAAACCGAACCCATGCCTGCGGAAGGCGGCCGTGCACTCGTCCGAAAACGGCGTCACGACCTGGAAGCCCATGCCGCTGATTCCGCTCGGCGTGATGCGGTCCTTCACATGGATGCACGCCACCCGGCCTGGCTTGAGCACTCGGTACAGTTCGGGGATCAGGAAGTCCATCTGCGCCCAGAAATGGGCGTTGTCGTCGGTGTGGCCGAAGTCGTTGTAGCTGGGGGTGTATTCGTATTGGTGCGCGAAGGGGATGCTGGTGACGATCAGGTCGATGCTGTCGGCTTCCATCGACCGGGTCTCGACCACCGTGTCGTTGTTCACCATCACGTATTGCTCGCCGCGATCCTCGACACGCTGGCACCCGATGGTGCGGGTCAGCGTCTCAATCATCGCCTTTTGGTTGAGCCCGTAGGTCCGGATGATCTCGCTCATTTTCTCGGTCTGCTCCATGTGCTGCCGCCACTTGCGTTCGAGGTTCCGGCGCACCTCGCGCTCGGCCTCCGTGTAGATCAGGTCGATGCGCACTCCGTGCTTCTGGAGAAAGCGCTGAATGCGGTGAATTGCCTGAATCAAATCCTTGAACTTGAAGCCGATGCCCAGGAACACGGCTTGGTGGCAGTGACGCTGGAAGTTGCAGCCGGAGCCGGCCACGGTCGGCTTGGCCGCCAGTTCCTGGAAGCGGCCCTCGCTAAAGTCGATGACGGCCTGCTCGCGCTTGTCCAGGTCCTGGCTGCCGTAGACGCTGATCGCGCCCGGTACCGCCGCTTCGATAGCTGCGCGCTCCGCTTCCAGGTCGTGCCAGATGATCCGGTGCGCTTCGGGGTGCAGCGCGCGGATCTCCATCAGCTTCTCGATGCGGGCCGGTAGGCTGTCGCGCTTCTCGCGCGCCGCGTCCTGCACGCCGATGGCGGCGTTGCGGAACAGCCGGGCTTGGCCATCCTTTTCGGTACCGGCGCCGGTGTGATCGACAGGCAGCTCGTGCCAGATCACTTCCATCGGCGGCAGATCGTAGCCCTCGTCGCTGAAGCCGAGGTCGGATGGCCGCTGCAGGAAGATCGCCCAGGTGTTCACCCAGAGCCAGAACTCCTGCTCCTTGTGCGGGTGCAGCGTCAGCTCGTCGGCCTTCTCGCTGTTGCGCTTGAAGAACCGAGTCTTGGCCTGGCCCACATCCATCACCTCCAGGAAGGCGGCGTAGGCCAGCAGCTCGATGTACTCGTTCGGCGATGGCGTCGCCGTGGCCACGAAGCGGAACCGCAGCTTGGCGTTGTGCTCGAAGTGCCGCATGAACTCACGGAAGGTCTTGCTGCCGCCGAAGCCGCGCAGGCAGTCGCCCTCGTCCAGGCTGGCGGCATCGAACAGCGAGGGGTCGAGCCGGCCGTCCCGGATGCTCTCGTAATTGGTCAGGTACAGGCCTGGCTCGTCCACTTCCTCGCTGCGGCGCACGAAGCGGATCGTCAGGCCCAGCATCTCGGCGTCGCGCTTGAACTCCTGACGCACCCCGAGTGGAGCACAGATCAGTGCGCGCTGGCCGCCGGAGTGCTTCAGGATCAGGCGGAGAATCTCCAGCTGCTGGACTGACTTGCCGAGTCCGAAGGCCTCGAACAGGCCGGCGCCTCCCATCAGCACTGCCCAGACCACGATGGCGGCCTGGTGCGGCTTGAGGATGGGGTTCACCTCGGATGGATCGATCTCGAAGCCGTGCCGGTGGTCGAACAGCACCTTGGCTTCGAGGAACTGGCGGTATTGGTCGGTCATACGGCGAGCAGCGCCATGACGTGGGCCTTGGAGGTGCGTCCCGGGACCGCGTTGCCGATCTGCTTCGTGATCTCGGTGGCATTGCCGGCGAACTCGTAGGTCTCGCCCTCGTCCTCGAATGAGGTGGCGCGCGACAGTTCGGACCAGTGCAGCATTCGGTATAGGATGTCGATTCGGCCGCCCTCGGCCACTGCACCCATCGCCAGCTCGCCGCGATGCGCGCCCGTGATCGTCGGCAGCGGCTCATCAATGGAGCGCGTCCGGGTGTCGCCGTGGTGCGTCGCCGGCAGGATGAATGGCTGCGCCAGGCCATGGTTCTGCTTGCTGACGATGGTGTGCAGCGGCTCGGCCTCGCTCCGGATCGAACCGCCTCGGCCCTCACCGGTCTGGTCGGTCTGGATGACCGTCGCCTGGGCGAGTTGGATGTGGCCGGTCGCGGTCACTGCCGGCAGCGGCGACTCGACGTCATGGGTGCGCGGCTCCTGGCCGGCGCGCTCGCCGAAGTTCGGTACCAGGAAGGCCTGCGCGAGCGAGAACTCGCCGCCGCCGGTCTGCGCGGGCAGGGGTGCGCCCGGCTTCAGCACGTGGGCGGCGGGATTCTTCAGCGCGTCACCGCCGTGGCCAGCGCGCATCACGAAGGGCTCGGCCACCGCGAACTCGGTACTGCCGGTCTGCGCCGGAAGCGGCTGGCCGGGATCGAGCACGCGGCTTGCCGGATCGCGGCCGTCGCTGTCGCCGTGACTCGCGCGCATCAGCACCGGCTCGGCGACACCGAATCGGGCCTTGGTGGTGATCGCGTCGAGCGGCTGATCGCTGCCCTTCGCAGTAAGGCCGCTGCCGCCGCCGTAGTAGGGAGCCACCAGTGGCTGTGCCAGGTAGCCGGCGCCGCTGGTGCACGCGGTCGGCATCGGCTCCTGGACGCTACGCGAGCCGCGCCCGCCGTCCGAGTTGCAGCGATGCACGATGATCGATGGCTCAAGGTAGTGCGGAGCAAAGCCGGCCGGGCCGCCACCGGTGATGGCTGGTACCGGATCGGTCAGCGGCCGCGCAGCGCCGGTCGAGCCAGTAGCCATCACCAGGCCGACGTGACTGCCGGTGGTGAGTGCGGGCACGGGGCTGCCGATGTCGCGTGCCGTGCCGTTGATCGCGGCATCGCTGGTCCCTCGCAGGTGCAATAGGAACGGCGAGGCCTCGGCCGCCGGCACGTCGAGCACAGGCTCCTCGCCGGCCAGCAGAGCTTCCAGCGCGCGGATGTGGGCCGCTGGCCAGTTGTTGCGCTTGGCACCCGCCAGCAACCGGCGCAGGGTGTTCTCCGCCAGCGGCTTCTTGCGCCCGAAGATTGACTTGCCGCGCATGCTCCAGTCGATGATCTCGGTCGCGCCGCGCCAAGCAGCGCGCGTGCCGAGCAGATCGGTGCTGCCGCCCTTGGTGTGCGACTGGTTCGGCCAGCGCAGTGCCTTGCCATCGCTGCGACCGATCAGCAGGAACCGCACGCGGGTGGTCGGGTCGCCGTAGTCGGCGCAGCAGACGTCCACCTTCCAATCGACCTTGAAGCCCACGGCCTGCAGCGCGGCGACCCAGGCACGGAAGTACTCGCCCTGCCGCGACTTGATCGGCTTGCCAGTGCGGACGTCGCACGGCCCCCATTTCACGAACTCGGGCACGTTCTCGACCAGGATCCTTTTCACGCGCAGCTCGGTGCACCAGCGCACAACGTGCCAGGGGTCCATGCGCTGCTGATCGTTGACCGGCTTGCCGCCGCGCGCCCGGCTGTGGAAGGTGCAGGCCGGCGCCGCCATCAGCAGGTCGAGGAAGCCGCCCGGGATCGCCTCAATCGGCCGCAGGTGCTCAAGGTCGGCCTGGAAGTGCACGGCCTCCGGGTGGTTGCGCGTGTGCGTCTGGATCGCGATGTCCCAGTGGTTCACCGCCGTGACCTCGACCTTCAGGCCGAGCTGGCGTGCCGCGCGCACGGCACCGGTGGTGAAGCCGCCCGCACCGCAGAACAGGTCGGCCAACTTCATCGGCTTCTTTCGAATGGCCGGCGGGAGGATGAAAGAACCGTCTGCGCTCATGCTGGTCTCCGAGGTGCCTTCGGCCCAACCGGGTTGAACTTGCGCCGATGCGGGTTCTTCTTGGCGCACGCGGATTGCCGCTGGCTGTCCTTGGCCAGCTCCTTCAGGTTTTCGCCGCGTTTCATGCGGCGTCCTTCGCAGCTTGTTGCGCTGCGTATTCGGGAATGTGCTGGTCGACCAGCTCCAGGAAATCGCGCAGATGGCGCTCGCAGTCGGCTTGAAGGCCTGGATAGCGGCACGTCTCCAGCGGGTGCAGGTTCGTCACCACGTATTCAGTGGGCTCGCCAGCGCGCATCTGGAACACGTTCCAGCGGAAGGTGTCGGCCTCGAAGATGTCGAGGTAGTAGCGCCACTGCCAGGTGTCGAGATACTTCTCGGCATCGAATGTGCTGCTGGTGGTCTTGTGATCGTCCACCCGCTTGCCGTGCAGGCCGTCGACCTTGCCGACCACGCGGACCTTTCGGCCGTCGAGGTCGTATTCCTTGACGGCTTTGAGCTCGCGCACCACCGGAAGGGCGATGGCTGCATCGATGTCGAAGACGAACGTGTAGCCCAGCGCGCTCAGGCTGTGCGCGGTCTGCTCGCTGGCATGCTCAAGGGCGTGGTGCAGCGCCGTGCCAGCGAGCATCGCCTCGCTCGGCGGGTCGCGATGCAGCAACCGCCCTCGCAGGTCGTCGAGGGTCATGTCCTCGTCCTGCCGCCAGTAGCGGAAGTTGTCCAGGTCGGTGACAGAGATGCGCATTAGGCGGCTGCCTTCACGGCGCGCACATACTGTTTGCCGCTCTTGTCGTAGACGAAACCTGCAGCGATAGCGCACTCGTTCAGCAGCGCCTTGTCCTTGGGCGTCGTGACGCTGCCCACGGCCGCGGTGAAGTTCTCGGCTTCGGTGTAGGCCATGAAGGTGTCACGCAGCTCGGTGAAGCGCTTGAGCTCTGCCACAGCGGCTTCGCTCTGCTCGTTCAACTTGGCCTTGGTCTGCGCGATCACGCCGGCCAGAAACGCGCGGTCCTTCTCAGGCGAGGGGATCGGCAGCGGCGGAAGCTGCGCCGGGTTCTTGCCGAACGCCGTGTCGGTGGGCGAGAAGATCAGGACGCGCTTGCCGTCGATGATCTTGATGCGGCCCATGGCATCGGCGCACTTGTAGATTTCGCCCTTACTGCCGCCCTGGACATCGAGCCGCTCGATCACCTCGTCACCGTTGCGCTGCTCGTCGCTGTGGGCGATCAGGATCACGTCCTTGCCCATGCCGCGTAGCTGGTTAAGCCAACCGGTAAAGGCGGTCTTGAGGGCGCCGTAGCCTTGCAGCGAGAGTGCGCCGCCGTAGCCCTTCATCTTCGGGTTGTCGCCCATGATCTTGAGGCTGAGGCAGTCCAGCGCGCGGCCGGCGGTGTCCACGATCACCGTCTCGTAGGGAGCAAGCTCTTCGGCAGTAAGGGCAGCCACATCGCCCCAGGCCGACACCTGGACGCTGTCCTGTCGCGCAGCGGCGCGGTGCGCGCCCTTGTCGAAGTCGAGCAGCAGGGCGCGGTCGGCGGTGAATGCCAGCGTGGTCTTTCCCAGGCCAGGCGCGCCGTAGATGCACAGGACGAGGCGATCAATCTGGATGGGGTCGGCAGCTTTGGTGATCTTGAGGGGCATGTGTTCTCTCAGTGGTTAGAAGGGCGCTCCGGTGTCGCTGTGTTCGGTCTGGCCGGGATAGCCGTGTGCATCGGGATCGCCGGGGCCACGCGGGGCGGATTCGTCGTCATCCATGGCTCAGTGATCTCCAGGGAGGGATTGCTCAGCCGCGCGCTCGGCAGCGCGGTCGGCGGATTCGTTGACGAGGCGCAGCAGCAGGTGGCCGATGGCCAGCTCGTTGGCGGTCTGGCGCGCGTCCTTGCAGGTGTCGCGGTAGATGGCGTGCAGGGCGCGGACGGCGCCGATGCAGCGCTGCCGCTGCTCGCGCATGTCGTCCGCCCGGCCGCCGTCCTTGCGCTCGACGCGGCGGATGCTGGCGAGCAAGTGCCAGCCGCAAGGCAGGAACTCGCCGTCTAGGGCTTCGGCGAAGTCCTCCAGGTCGGTCTCGACGTTTCCGAGGTAGCGGTGCCGGGTCTGATCGAAGGCGCGCTCGTGCACGCCCTGGGCGGTCGGGTTCGGGCCGACGCGCACGGCAAAAGGAAGGGGGCCGCTCACGCGAAAACCCCGGCCACGAAGCCGACCAGCACCAGCAGGGCGATGACCGCGAACAGAGTCAGCGGCTTGATCTCGGTGTGCTGGTAGTGCTGCGGAATCACCGGCGGCTTGGCGGATTGCAGGGCCAGCCTTTGCCGGACGGTTTGGCGGCTCATGGGGCCACCTCGCGGGCTTTGAGCATGGCGTCGGCGATGCCATAGGCAAAATCCGCGACCGAAGCCGGCTTGACGGCATCCTCGGGGCCAAACGAAGCCAGCCATCCTTGCATCGCCTTCGCCGCGAAGTAGTCGCGCAGGGTCATGCCCGCCGAATAGTGTTCCGGCACTGGACAGCCAGACGAATCAGTTCCAGTGCCAGGAAACGCCGGCCCACCATCAGTGCGGCTCATTTGGCTGCTCCGTGCTTGGCGAAGACGGCGCGCTCTTCGTACTCGTTCTGCACCTTTTCCGACTCGCGGCCGGTCAACTTGGCGATGGTGTCGCGCATCAGGCAGTAGGTCGGCTGTCCGCGCACTCGGGCCATGCAATCGGGCATCGAAAGGGCCAGCAGATATGCTGCTTGCAGAGCCGCCAGTAGCTCGTCGCGCTCGGCCATGTAAGCCGCAGCCGACTCGCTGAAAGTGTCGATCCGCTCTTGCAGGGTAGCGATGTAGCTGGCCGGGTCGGTGACGCCCGCCATCGCATTGACGCAGGCCACAATGCGCTCAGCATTTGCCCTCAACTCGTCGCCAATCGCGCTATGGCCGTAATCACCCATCCGTACGCTATCCGCGTAGATACAGGCGTGCGTCTCGCTCTTGGCCCCCCTGCTGGGGAATGGTCCGATCATGTGGCAAGTCCCGATGCTGGTCGGAACGGTTTCAAGCGACCACGGCTCCGGCGTGTGCTTCTGTTCGGCGCTCATGCCGCAGCTCCGCCCGGCTGATACGGACCATCCCCACGGCGCAGCGGGATGATGTTGTGCTTGTCGGCGCCGATCGGGACCAGCACGTAGGTCTTGTTGCCGAACATGTCCGTCGTCTGCGAGACGGTGCAGCCGTGCGCCTTGGCGACCTCGGCAGCGACGGCGTTCAGCCGGTCAATGCGGGGATCGACGCCCCGGAACTCGAAGCTGACCTTGCTCATGCGCCAGCTCCCGCAAAGTTCTCAAGGTGCTCGTCGGCCGCGATCTGCGCCTGGGCCTTGATGTGGAACGGGCCGCGCGGGGCATCGTCCAGGCCGTCGAAGTACCAGCCGGCCGTGGGGTGCTCGGCGTCCAGCTGGTGGAAGCCCTTGAAGTAGAGGGCGGGGGTCTGCATGGGCTACCTCCGGTCGGCGCACTCGGCGCCGTCATTGGGGTGGAGAGACGGCGATTCGGGATAGGCGGTCGCCAGCGCCTTGACCAGGTCGGCGCCGGCGGCATCAACGAGCCCAGCGGTCTTGATGGCGCCGCTCTTGCGCAGGCACTCGGCAGCGCCTTGCAGAGCGCCAGCAGCGCCGCTGGCAGGCAGCATCAGCGCTTCCAGTCGAGCCTCGGCCAGACGGGCACGATTCAGCGCCGACAGATGCCCTCGC
>JAUYNO010000104.1 GCA_030696045.1 Stagnimonas sp.
TGGCGGCACTGGCCGAGCTGGGTGCCAGCGTCCAGATCGCGCCCACCCACGCCGGCCTGGCGCCGGTGAAGGCCGCCGCCCAGCGCGCCGGCGTCGCCCTCAAGAGCGAAGGCAGCGACAGCGAACCGGTCGCGCCGGTGATCGTGTTCGACGCCACCGGGGTCGCCGGCACCGGCGGCCTGCGCCAGGTCTACGAGCTGTTCCAGTCCCGCGTGCGTCGCCTGCCCAAGCACAGCCGGGTGGTGGTGCTGGCGCGCGCGACCGCTGACTGCGGCAGCGTCGAGGCGGCGACCGCCTCGATGGCGCTGACCGGCTTCGTGCGCTCGCTGGCGAAGGAGATCGGCAAGAACGGCTCCACCGCCAATCTGCTGGTGCTGGGCAAGCAGGGCGATGCCTGGGTCAAGGGCGCGCTCGCCTTCTTCACCGGGCCCAATTCCGCCTATGTCACCGGCCAGGTGCTGGCGGTGGATGGCGCGCCGAAGGGCGTCAAGGCCATCGCCAGCTGCGAGCAGACCCTCGCCGGCAAGGTCGCGGTGGTCACCGGCGCCGCGCGCGGAATTGGCGCGGCCATCGCCCAGGTGCTGGCGCGTGAAGGTGCCACCGTGGTCGGCATGGACCGCCCGGCCGAGGAGGGCGCCCTCGGCGCCACCCTGGCGCCGCTCAATGGCGTCGGCCTGGCGCTCGATGTCACTGATCCCAAGGCGCCGCAACGTCTGGCCGACGAACTGCAGAGCCGCTTCGGCGGTGCCGACATCGTCGTCCACAACGCCGGCGTCACCCGCGACAAGATGCTGCGCAACATGACGCCGCAGCTCTGGGACATGGTGCTCGACATTAACCTCGGCGCCATCCTGCGCATCAACGACCAGTTGCTCAAGGGCGGGCTCAAGGACCAGGCCCGCCTGGTTTGCATCAGCTCCATCGGCGGCATTGGCGGTAACGCCGGCCAGACCAACTACGCCAGCACCAAGGCTGGCGTGATCGGTTACACCGAGGCGCTGGCGGCCGTGCTGGCCAAGCAGGGCATGGCGATCAACGCCGTGGCGCCCGGCTTCATCGAGACCCAGATGACCGCCGCCATGCCGACCGCCAACCGCGAGGTCGGCCGCCGCATCAACTCCCTGGCCCAGGGCGGCCTGCCGCAGGACATCGCCGAGGCGGTCAGCTTCCTCGCTTCGCCCCTTGCGGCCGGCATCAATGGCCGCACCTTGAGAGTCTGCGGACAGAACTGGATGGGCGCGTGATGAAGCTGGGTGGCGAGGGGGCTGGCGTGCTGCCGGCCGGCGAGGAGTCCGCGCCGGAGCTGTCGGCCTGCACGCCAGCGAGTATCTCGCTGCGGCGCATCGCCAGTGCCAAGCTGCCGACCAGCTTCGCCACCTTCACCACCACCGTATTCGTCGCCGACGACGGCAAGGAGCACATGGTGATCGCGCTCGGCGATCTCCAGGCCGAGCCGGCGCCGCTGGTGCGCATCCACAGCGAGTGCCTGACTGGCGACGCGCTGGGCTCGCTGCGCTGCGACTGCGGCCCGCAGCTGCGGGAGGCGATGAGCCGCATTGCCGCCGAAGGTCGGGGCGCGATCCTGTACCTGCGCCAGGAAGGGCGCGGCATCGGGCTCGGCAACAAGATCCGCGCCTATGCCCTGCAGGATCAGGGCGTCGATACCGTCGATGCCAACCATCAGCTGGGCTTTCCCGACGACGCCCGCGACTACCGGCTGGCGGTGGCCCTGCTGTGCGAACTGGGGGTCTGCAAGCTGCGGCTGCTCACCAACAATCCGCGCAAGGTTGCCTCGCTGTCCGCCGACGGCATCGAGGTAGTGGATCGCGTGCCGCTGCAGGTGGGCGAGAACCCGCACAACGCCGGCTATCTGGCGACCAAGCGCAAACGACTGGGGCATCTGCTGAAACCGTGAGCAGCCTGCAGGAGGAAGCCGAGAGCCTGCGCGCCGCCGCGGGTTCACGCAGCCTCCTGCGCGAGCTGGGCTCGCTCACCGTCTCCACCGTTCAGGTCTCGCGCGGCTTCGTGCCGCTCGGGCGTTTGCTTGCCTCCGGCGAGGATGTCACCGGCGACCAGCTCGCTGCCGCCATCGACGCCCTGTTCGAGAAGCTCTACGAACACCCCATCGTCCACCAGTCCAGCCGCATCACCGAGCGGCTGCGTTCGCGCGGGCTGATCCCCAACGAGCAGTCGACCGAAAATCTCATCCGCTTCGTCGTCGATCAGTCCCTGCAGCGCTCGCCGGTGCCGGTGCCGGAAGCCCTGGTGCAGGAGTTCTGGAATTTCTTCGACGAGCTGTTCCGCGCGCCGGAGCTGAAAGGGCTGGGCGAGCTGTCGCTGGACATGGTGCGGCTGGTCCTGAAGACCTACGAGCCCTTGCTGACCGAGGTGGTGAACCTCCTGAAGGCCGGGCGCCGCTTCAACGAATGGCAGCTGCGCGAGGTGCTGCGCCGCGCCAGCCTGGTGCGCAACGATGTCGCCATCGTCCGCCGCCAGATCCGGGCGATCCGCTACATCAAGCCCTTCTTCGCCGCCGACCCCAAGGACTTCAAGGCGCAGGCCGAGATCGTCGCCCAGATGGTGCGCGAGTTCGGGCCCTTCTTCATCAAGATGGCCCAGGTCGCGGCGGCCAATGCCGATTTCCTGCCGGACGAGATCGCGAAGGAACTCGCAGTCTTCCACGAGGACGTGCCGGCGATGACCGCCGAGGAGGTCCATCAGGCCTTCATGGAGTGCTTCGGCAAGCTGCCGGACAAGCTCTACATGGACTTCGACGCCGAGCGGCCGGTGAAGTCGGGCTCCATCGGCAGCGTCTATGTCGCCAAGAAGCCCTTCATCGAGAACGGCGTGGAGGTCCTGCGGCCGGTGGTCATCAAGGTCGGCCGCCACAACCTCGACCGCGAGTTCCTGATCGGCAAACTAGTCATCGGGCTCGCCATCATGTCCAGCCAGTACTGGGCGCCGCATTCCAAGCTGGCGCCCTTCCTGCGCGCGCTGCAGGAGCAGTCGGACGAGTTCGTCGCCGGCTTCATGGAAGAGATCGACTTCGAGTCGGAAGCGCGTCACCACAGCCGCTTCCTGGAGCGCTCGCGGCGTTCGCAGGTCTGGCGGGTGCCGCAGCTCTACGGCCATTCGCGCCGCATCCTGGAGATGGAATACCTCGCCGACGCCACCAGCCTGAACCGGGCGCTGGCGCGGATGCCCAAGTCCGAGCGCCGGCGCTTCCAGGCGCAGGTGATGGAGCGCCTGCTCTACACCGTGCTGCATCACATCTTCGTCTACCGCGAGATGCACGGCGACCTGCATCCGGGCAACGTCATGATCGGCTCCGACGGTGCCCTGCACCTGATCGACTGGGGCAATGTGGTGCCGCTCGATGGCAAGTGGAGCCTGGTCTGGGACTATCTGGCCGGCGCCGTGCTCGGTGATGTCAAGCTGCTCGCCGACGCCATGATCCGCATCAGCACCCAGCCGGAAGAAAACGCCGCGCGCCGCGCCGAGATCGAAACGATGCTGCGCGAGACCCTGGCGAAGAAGGGCGTCGAGCCGCTCAACCGCAAGAACTTCATCCGCCGCCTGCGCCGCGATGGCGTCGCCGGCCTCCACGCGCGCGGACAGACCGTGCTGCAGTTGATGGGTAATACCCAGCAGGTGGGACTGGTGGTGCACAAGGATTATCTGCACCTGTCGCGCGCGCTGTTCGCCGCCGCCGGCAGTTTCGGCTCGCTCTACGAAGGCGATTCCAAGCGCCTGCTGCTGCGTGATCTGGCGCGCAGCCTGGCGCGGCTGCCGCTGACCGCGACCCAGGATGTGTTCCACCGCGAGATCGCCGCCATCCGCAACCAGCTGGCGCGGCGTCTGCCCCTGCTGCCGGGCTTCGTGCGCGAGCGTATCGCCGCGCCGCCACCCCGGCTGCGCAGTACCGTCGAGGCGCTGTCATGAGACTTCCCCACCGGACGCTGTCCCTGCTGTTGCTCGCCGTCGCCGCCCCGTTGTCGGCGCATGACACCTGGCTGCTGGCGGATCCGGCCGGCGTCGCGGGCATTCCGCGACAGCTGGCGCTCAGCAGCGGCATGGCGTTTCCCAAGCCCGAGTACGCGCCGCTGCCGGAACGGGTGGAACGCGCCTGGGGTGGCCGGGCCGGGGCCTGGCAGGCACTGCCGCCGCCGAAGCGCGGCGCCCACGCCCTGGTGTTCCGGCCACCCGCCGTGGCTGGCCCGGCCGCCTACGCGGTGCTTACGCTGCCGAAGCAGCTGGACATGGACCTGGCCGAGGTCGAGCACTACTTCGACGAGATCCACGCCGGCCCCGCGCTGCGCCAGCACTGGCAGCAGCAGCCGGAGCCGCGCCGCTGGCGCGAGCAGTACCGCAAGCACAGCAAGGCCCTGGTGACCGTAGCCGGGCAGTGCCCTGAGCTGGGCGAGCAGGCGCTGGGCCTGGGTCTGGAGTTGCTGCTGGAGGGCGATATCTGCGCACTCCGGCCGGGCGAGCCGCTGCGAGTGCGGGCGCTGCAGGGCGGCGTCGCCAAGGCCGGCCTGAGCCTGGCCCTGGTGGGCGCCGGTGGCCGCGAGCAGGCCAATGTCAGCACCGACGCCGAGGGCCGCGCCCAGTTCCGGCTGCCGGCCGCCGGCGCCTGGCTGCTGCGCGCCACCGACCTGCGCCCGGCGACGGTCCCCGGCCTCGACTGGCAGAGCGATTTCACTACCCTCACTTTCCGAGTTCACTAGGGCCTAGTCGTGCTCTACCAGCTTGCCCGCCCCGTCCTGTTCGCGCTCGATGCCGAACACGCCCATGAACTGACACTGGAGCTGCTGTCGCGGGCGCCCACCGCCGCCGGCTTCCTGATGGGCGAGCGCCGCATCGAGGCGCCGGTTGACCTGCTCGGCCTGCGCTTTCCGAACCGGGTCGGGCTCGCCGCCGGTCTCGACAAGAACGGGCTCTGCCTGGCCGCCTGGGAGCGCTTCGGCTTTGGCTTTGTCGAGGTCGGCACCGTCACGCCGCGACCGCAGCCGGGCAATCCGCGGCCACGCATGTTCCGGTTGCCCGAGCACCAGGCTCTTATCAACCGTCTGGGCTTCAACAACCTGGGTATGGAAGCCTTGGCCAAGCGCCTGGAGCGGACGCGCCGCGACTATTCCGGCCTGCTGGGCATCAACATCGGCAAGAACGCCGATACGCCGATAGCGCAGGCCGCCGATGACTACCTGCTGTGTCTGCGGCGGCTGCACCGCCACGCCGACTACATTACCGTGAACATCTCCAGCCCCAACACCAAGAACCTGCGCGAGCTGCAGAACGACGCGGCGCTCGACGGCCTGCTCGGCGCCATCGCTGGCGCGCGCCAGGAACTGGCACAGGCCGAGGGCCGGCAGGCGCCGGTGCTGGTAAAAATCGCTCCCGACCTGGCCGATGCGCAGCTGCCGGGCATCGTCGAATTGGCGCGTCGGCACGGCATGGACGGCCTAATCGCGACCAACACCACGCTGGCGCGCGAGGCTGTCGCCGGGCACCGTCATGCCGGCGAGGCCGGTGGTCTGTCGGGTGCGCCGCTGAATGCGCGCGCCGAAGCGGTGATGCAGCAACTGCGGGCCTCGGCGGGCCCCGACTTTCCGCTGATCGGGGTGGGCGGCATCGGCTCCGGCGCGCAGGCGCGCTCACGCCGCGCTGCCGGTGCCGACTTGGTGCAGATCTATACCGGCTTCATCTACCAGGGGCCATCGCTGGTGAGCGACTGCGCGCGCGCCCTGGCTTCATGAAGGTTTGACGACAGCGCGAGCCGTTGCTGCATGTGCACATGGACGTTACAGTTCGCGCTCTAAGGCCGTCGCTCAGCGTGAGCTGGCAGGTGGCCACACCGATACCATGACTGACCCAAGGGGCTACACCATGCATCAGCTACACAAGGCCACACTCTGGGGCGCGCTGATCGCCGCCAGCTTCGCCGCACCGGCATTCGCGGTGAACGCGGAAGGCACCGAAGGCAGCTATGCCGGCGCCTCGGCGGTCTACGAGCTCAACGACAGCGCCCGTGATTCCGACAACGGCCTGGGCTACCAGCTTCATTTCGGCGTGCCGCTGCCGTTCGCCAACAGCGCGCTGGAAGTCAGCTTCTACGACGTCGGGCGTGAGCGCGCCCTCGACGGCAACAAGGACTACCAGACCTCGCTGCTGCTCAGCTATGTCTACGGCCTGGGCACCTACGGCTGGACCGAGAGCGGTCTCGCCCTCAAGCCCTTCGTGCTGGCCGGCCTTGGCGGCGTGCAGGAAGACGTGCTGGGTGAGAAGCACACCCACGTCGGCGTCGATGTCGGCGCCGGCACCCTGATCGGCCTGCCCTGGTATGGCCTGGCGATCCGCACCGAAGCGCGGGTGCTGAGCCAGGTCAACGACGAGTCGGTGCCGAGCGAGGACTTCCTGCTCGACTACCGTCTGATGCTTGGTCTGCAGGTGCCGCTGATGATGGCCGCCACCGGTACCGCTGCCGAAGCGCCGCAGCCGGTCGAGGCCTGCGAGCTGGCGGTGGTCGATCCGGCCAGCGGCCGGCGCGATTGCGCGGCGGATTCCGATCACGATGGCGTCGCCGATGGCGTCGATCAGTGCCCGGCGACCGAGGTGGGCGTGACCGTGGACGCGGTGGGCTGCCCGGCGGTGGTCGCACCGGCACCGGTGCCGGCCGAGCCGGCCGTGGTGGTACCGCCGGTTGGCGAGGCCCAGGCGATCAGCTTCACCGACAACTCGGCGATCATCGACGACGAGTCCAAGCTGAAGCTCGACGGCGCTGCCTCCCTGCTCGCCTCCGACCCCAGCCTGCGGCTGGAGATTGAAGGCCGTACCGACAACCGTGGCAGCGAGGCTTACAACATCGTGCTCGGCGCCCAGCGCGCCGAAGCGGTGCGCCAGTACCTGCTCGCCAAGGGCGCCGATGCCGCGCGCCTGACCACGATCGCGATCGGCGAGTTCAAGCCGGTCGCGAGCAATGCCACCGAGGAAGGTCGTCGCGCCAACCGTTCGGTGCAGTTCCGGGTGATCAAGGCCTGAGCTGAGCCGGCCGGCGCCGCCCAGGCGCCGGCCACCAAAAAGCCGCGCGCCGATCCGGCGTCGCGGTTTTTTTTGTGGCCGTCAGGTTCAGGCGCCGATTCCGACGGGAGTGTAGGGCGCGCTACGCGCGCCGACCGTCGCCACGGCGTTTGCTCGGCGGCGCATGGAATGCGCCCTACGGGGAGCTCATGCGGAGAGGTCGCGATCCAGCCAAAACGCGCTAGCGCGAATCGCGATCCAGCAGCCGGCCGGACAGCACCCGGTCGCGGCTGTCGGTGGTGTACAGCGAGTCACGGTCGACCAGCAGGAAGGCATCGATGCTGCGCCCGAGGGCCTGATAGCTGGCGTTGCCGACCTGGACGGTGCCGGCGCGGCCATCCCAGTCCGGCGCGTAGAGGTAGTAGCGATCGCCATCGCGACGGTCGTCCCAATAGGGCGAGTTGAGGCGCGGCTGCTTGGAAACGAAGTAGAGGTAGCTGCCCGGCTCGAAGCTGACCGCCAGCCAGTTGGGGCCGGAGCCGACCACCACGCCCGGAGTGCCCGAGGCGACGTGCAGCTTGTCGATATCGCGCGCGCCACGGTCCACCAGACGGCCGTCGGCGATGCCGCGCATCGAGCTGGAGGCGCTGCGCGCCAGAGTGATGGGTTCCGAGACGTAGTACTGCAGGCGCCGCTTGTGCGGTTCGGCGAGGCCGTAGTCGCGAATCAGCGACTCGCTGAAGGCGAGCTGCTCATCAACTTCCCGGCCGCTGGCGCAGGCCGACAACAGCAGGGCGGCGGCGACGCTGATCAACAGGGGCTGCAGCTTCGCGTGCATGCGGGCGGGTCTCCCTACGGTGCCGGCGGTGGACGGTCTTGTGGCATCCTCGCGGCATCTTACTGCAAGGTCGCAAGGGCACCGGGGCAATGGCGGTCGACAATTCCCTTCCCGGCCCCGAGCCGGCCTCACCCTGCGTCGGCATCTGCCAGCTGGACGGCGCGCTCTGCATCGGCTGTGGCCGTCTGATCGGCGAGATCGCCGGCTGGGGCTCCGCCAGCCCCGGGGCAAAAACACTCATCGTCGCGGCCGCCCGCGAGCGCCTGGCTATAATCGCCAGCGCCGCTGTTCCGCCAAGCAACGCGAGGCCCGAGCACCCATGAGCCGCCTGATTGGATCCATCGTCGTGATCGCCTACGTGCTGGCCTGTTTCGGTGCGCTGGTGATCTGGCTGCCGAATTTCCTGGCGGTGAACATCGATATCCAGCCGGAGGCCTCCTGGCGCTATGTGACCGCCACCGGGGTGCCCTTCGGCATGCTGCTGGTGACGACGATCGCGCGGCAGTCGCTAAAGGGATTCTTCTCGCCGGTGATGCTGTTCCAGGTGCTGTTCGCCGGCGCGCTGTTGTATGCCGGGCTCTACGCCTTCTACTTCCCGCTGCAGGCCAATTTCTTCTGCGCCGCGCACCTGGCGCTGTGCGCCGTCAGTGTGGTCTGGAATCTGTACCGCCACCGCAAGGAACTGGCGCTCTGGGAGCGCAGCCAGGCGGCAGCGGCGGCATGAGCGCCGAGGTAGCGCCGACCCTGGCTGGCTACGCGCACCGGATCCAGCTGGCGGTGCGCTGGGGTGACATGGACGCCCTCGGTCACATCAACAACGTCAAGTTCTTCACCTACGACGAGCAGGTGCGGCTGCAGTACTTCGATACCATCGCCGCCGTGGTGCCGGACTTCTGGAAAGGCTCCGGCATCATCCTGGCGAAACTGGGCTGTGACTTCGTCGGCCAGCTGCGTTACCCGGCCACGCTCGACATCGGCTTCCGCATCAGCCGCCTGGGGCGCAGCAGTCTCGATACCGAAGCGGCGATGTTCGAGGGCGAGCGCCTGATCGCGGTCAGCCGGGGCACCCTGGTCTGGTTCGACTACACCCGGCAGAAATCGCTGCCGATTCCCGAGACGGTGCGCGCGCTGATTCGCGGGCGCGAAGTTATTGCGCCGCTGGAAAGCTAAATAGATAGTTCCCGCAGATCAGCGGCCGGCGTCGATTCTTCCCAGAGCTGGATGAAGACCTCGCGCTCGCGTTTGCCCTCGGCCGGTGCGTCCGGGGTCCAGAGGCCCACCAGTTCGCGGGGATCGCGGCGCTGCAGCAGGTGGCGACCGTCGACGATCAGCAATTCGTCATCGCGATCACGCTTGCGCTCGATGCTCAGCTCACGGAATTCGATGCGACTGGGCACCCGGCGGCCGAGTGCGACCAGGGGATGACCACGGCGGGCCCGTTCGGTACGGTTGAGCAGGATCCTCAGCTGTGCGCGCTCGCTGGACAGCACGAAGCGCTTGGCGGCCTCGACGAAGGCCTCGCTGGCGTAGAGGCGCGAGTCGAGCTCCAGACTCAGCAGCAGCACCTCCCGCCGGGCTGCGCTGATCGCCGCCAGGGCGGTGGCGGCGAAGCCGTCCAGGCCCTCGACCGCCTGCGGCTCGCTCACGGCTTGCGGGCCTGCAGGGCGGCGTTGCCGATGTAGCTGGCCGGCGTCATCGCCAGCAGGCGCTCCTTGGCGTCGGCCGGTAGTTCCAGGCCCTTGACGAATTCGCGGATCGCCTCGCGGCCGATCTTCTGGCCCCGGGTCAGGCGCTTGAGCTGCTCGTAGGGCTCGGGCAGGCCGTAGCGGCGCATCACGGTCTGGATCGCCTCGCCCAGCACCTCCCAGTTCTCGTCCAGGTCCTTGCCCAGCTTCCAGGCATCGCCCTCCAGCTTGGAGATGCCCTTGTGCAGGGCCTGGTAGGCGATCAGCGAATGGGCGGCGCCGACACCGAGGTTGCGCAGTACGGTGGAATCGGTGAGGTCGCGCTGCCAGCGCGACAGCGGCAGTTTCTCGGCCAGGTGCTGCAGCAGGGCGTTGGCGATGCCGAGGTTGCCCTCGGCGTTCTCGAAGTCGATCGGATTGACCTTGTGCGGCATGGTCGAGCTGCCGACTTCGCCGGCCACCGCGCGCTGCTTGAAGTAGCCGACCGAGATGTAGCTCCAGATGTCGCGCGCTAAGTCGATCAGGATGGTGTTGAAGCGCGACAGCGCGTGGAAGTACTCGGCGATGTAGTCGTGTGGCTCGATCTGCGTCGTCGCCGGGCTCATTTCCAGGCCCAGGCTGGCGATGAAGTCGGTCGCCATCGCCGGCCAGTCGACTTCCGGATAGCTGGCGATGTGGGCATTCCAGTTGCCGACCGCGCCATTGATCTTGCCTAGGCAGGGCACGGCGGCCAGCTGCTGGCGCTGGCGGCGCAGGCGCGCCACGAACACCGCCATTTCCTTGCCCAGCGTGGTCGGCGAGGCCGGTTGGCCGTGGGTGCGGCTGAGCATGGGCTGCTCGGCGTAGTGCTGGGCCAGGGTGGCGATGGCGGCAATGGTCTTGTCGATGCTGGGCAGCAGCACCTTCTCGCGGGCGTCGCGCAGCATCAGGGCGTGGGCGAGGTTGTTCATGTCCTCGCTGGTGCAGGCGAAGTGGATGAACTCGGTGACCTTGGCCAGCTCCGGGTGTCCCTGGGCCTTGTCCTTCAGGTAGTACTCGACCGCCTTGACGTCGTGGTTGGTGGTCTGTTCCTTGACCTTGATCCAGGACGCCTCGTCGACGTTGAAATTGGCGATGATGGCTTCCAGCCGGGCGTGCGCCGAATCGGACAGCGGCGGCACTTCCGGAATGCCTTCGTGGCGGCTCAGGGCCTGCAGCCAGCGGATCTCGGCGATCACGCGGTAGCGCATCAGCCCATACTCGGAGAAGAATTCGCGCAGCGCGACGGTCTTCTCGGCGTAGCGGCCGTCGATGGGGGAGATGGCGGAGAGCGAGGTCAGGTTCATCGGACGGGGCAGGGTCGGTACCGGCGCGAGAGCGACGGCGGGTGCGAGAGACGCGCATTTTACGCGACGAGGTGGAACAGCCATGAGCCGGACTCGGATCGAGCGGGACAGCCTGGGCGAGATGCAGGTGCCGATGCAGGCCCTGTGGGGCGCCCAGACCCAGCGGGCGGTGGAGAATTTCCCGGTTTCCGGCCTGCGCATGCCGCGCCAGTTCATCCGCGCCCTGGGGCTGGTGAAGGCCACGGCCGCCGAGGCCAATGCCGCGCTCGGCCTGCTCGACGCCGCCCGGGCCGAGGCGATCCGCGCCGCCGCCTGGGAGGTGAGCGAGGGCCGCCACGACGAGCAGTTCCCGGTCGACGTGTTCCAGACCGGCTCCGGCACCTCCAGCAACATGAACGCCAACGAGGTGATCGCCCGCCTGGCCAGCCGCGCCACCAAGCTGGAGGTGCACCCCAATGACCACGTCAACTACGGCCAGTCCTCCAACGATGTCATTCCCACCGCCCTGCACATCGGCGCCGCCCTGGCGGTGCACGAGCAGCTGAAGCCGGCCTTGGCGCACCTGCACAAGGCCATCGAGGCCAAGGCCCGGAGCCTGCGCGGGCAGGTGAAGACCGGCCGCACCCACCTGATGGACGCCATGCCGCTGCGCTTCGACCAGGAGCTCTCGGGCTGGGCGCAGCAGGTGAAGAACGGCGTCGCGCGGCTGGACGCGGCCCTGCCAAGGCTGCTGGCCCTGGCCCAGGGCGGCACGGCGGTGGGCACCGGCATCAATGCCCACCCGCGCTTCGCGCCCGCCTTTGCGCGGTTGCTGGCGCGCCGTACCGGGCTCAAGTTCCTGCCCAGCCCGAACCCGTTCGAGAGCCTGGCCACGGTGGACGCCGCCGCCGAGCTGTCCGGCCAGCTGAAGGTGATCGCCGGCTCGCTGATGAAGATCGCCAACGATCTGCGCTGGATGAACTCCGGGCCGCTGGCCGGCCTGGGCGAGATCGCGCTGCCGACCCTGCAACCGGGCAGCTCGATCATGCCGGGCAAGGTCAATCCGGTGATTCCGGAAGCAACCTGCATGGTCGCGGCCCAGGTGATCGGCAACGACGCCACCATCACCATCGCCGCCCAGTCCGGCAACTTCCAGCTCAACGTCATGCTGCCGGTGGTGGCGCACAACCTGCTCCAGTCGATCGAACTGCTGGCCAATGTCAGCCGCCTGCTGGCGGACAAGGCCATCGCGGACTTCACCGTGAACCAGGCGCGTATCGACGAGGCGCTGGCGCGGAATCCGATCCTGATCACCGCGCTCAACGAGAAGATCGGCTACGAGCGTGGTGCCGCCATCGCCAAACGCGCCTACAAGGAGCAGCGGCCGGTGCTGGAGGTGGCGCTGGAGGAAACTGGCCTGCCGGAGCGGACGCTGCGCCGACTGCTGGATCCGGGGGCACTGACCAGCGGCGGCATCAAGGGCGGCGCTACCGGTGGCGGCTGAGCGACGACCACTGGTCGGAATGGAAGCTGATTCCGTCGGCAGCCCGCATTCGGCGGCGCGACCAAGGCTAGGCTAGCGACTAACACCGCAAGGAGGCATCCCATGTTCCGCAGCTCTGCCCGCAAGCTCGAACCGGCCGCTGTCCAGTTGCCGCCGCCCTACCTGAGCGTGCACGCGCCGGAGTTCTATCGGCAGGATCCGGCCCTGGTGCCGGGCCTCGATCAGCTGTTGCCGCCAGGTGGTCGTTGCGAGTTCGCCTTTGGTGGCGGCAGCGAGGGCCGGGACCCTGCGGCGACGGTGGCGCCCGCCTCGGCGCAGTTCGTGCTGAGCCTGTTCAACGAGCCGGAGCAGATCGACGCCATCGCCGACCGGGTGCTGGCGGCGCGCGCGGCGGGGGGCATCAATACCCTGGTGGTGGCGGTCAATGCCCGCCAGCTGGCCGGGCTCGGACGCTGGCTGGAGCGGCGCAGTGCTGCCGGCAAGCTGGCCGGCACCCGCCTGCTGCTGGCGCACGATGTCGCCGACGCCTTGCAGCAGCTGCCCCAGCGCCTGCAGCCGGTGGTCGAGGACAACCTGATCCGCATGCCGATCTCCTCCGAGGTCGAGAATTCCGCCTACCGCAGCTTCTACGTCTTCAGCCCGCAGTTGCAGACCCTGGTGGCGCGCATCCGCGCCTACGCCAAGAACGGCGTCAGCCGTGCCTACCTGCTGGGCGGCCCGGGCAGCGGCAAGACCTCGCTGGCGTACTACTACCATCTGATCCGTGGCAAGGGCCGCTTCGTGTCGGTCAACCTGGCGGCCGAGAACACCGGCGACAAGGCCTCGATCAAGTCCCTGCTCTGCGGTCACCTGTCGGGGTCCTTTCCCGGCGCCGGCGCGCGTACCGGTGCCTTCACCGTCGCGCGGGACGGCGTCTGCTTCCTCGACGAGGCGCAGGGCATCAACGGCGCGGTGATGGAGACCCTGATGGAGGCGCTGGACAACGGTCAGTACCTGCCGCTGGGCGCGTCCGCCAAGCAACCGCTGGACTGCGCCCTGCTGTTCGCCACCAACCGCAGCTGGGAGACCCTGCGCAACTCGGTGAACATTGACGAATTTACCCGCCTGGGCGCGGCGACCCTGTCAGTGCCGGAGCTGCACAAGCGCGAGGAGGACATGATCGCGGTGGTCGCCGCCACTCTCTGCCGCCTGGGCGCGCGCTGCACCACCTGGCAGCCGGCGCAGGGCTTGACCGAAGGCGCCTGGCAGGTGGTGCGCGAATGCCGCTGGCACGGCAATGTGCGCGCCCTGAACCGGGTGCTGGAGGCGGCCTTCGTCGATGCCGCCGTGCGCGGCGATGGCAGCGCCTTGCTCGATATCCAGGACATCCGCGCCGGCATCGCGCTGTGGGAACCGCCGGATCACCACAGCCACGCGATCTACTCCTCCAACTGAGGCGGCGCGCGGCCCGCTGCTTCAGTGCGCCGGACGATTCCGGCGCAGCAGGGCAGCCAGGGCCAGGCCGAGCAACAGCAGTCCGCCGGGATTGCCGCCGTAGCGGCCTTCCGCCGAGCGGCCCGGTTCGCCGGGCGGCGTGGTCGGCGGCGGCGTGACCGGTGGCGGATCCACGGGCGGCGGGGTGCTGGCCTTGCTGACGCTGATCGGCACCCGGGCGACGTTGCTGCTGCTCAGGCCGCGGGCGTCCTTCACCGTCAGGGTCGCGTTGTAGAAGCCTTCCTGGGTATAGGTATGGCTGAAGCCGGGCGCGCTCTGGGTCTTGGGCGCGCTGCCATCGCCGAAGTCGAGGCTGTACTCGACCACCGCATCCTCGGCGTCGCTGCTGCCGGCCGCGTCGAAACTGACCGCCAGCGGCGCGGTGCCGCTGGTCGGGGTGGCGACCAGCCGGGCCAGTGGCTCGGTATTGGGCGCGCAGAAATTCAGCGGGGCGGTGGTGTACTCGGCGTCACCGGCGAGTGCGTCCGGCATGTTGTCCGGGGTCACGCCCGGCGGCAGCGAGATGCGGCTCAGGAAGCTGCGCAACTTCTGGCTGCCGGCGCCGTCGCGGCTCAGGCCCAGCTGTTCCGCCGGCACCATGAAGGTGATCAGGCCGTTGTCGACGCCGCTGCCGACGTAGCCGCTGCCGTTGCCGGACAGGCTGAGCACCGCGCGGCTGGCAGCGGTGACACCGTCAGCCGTGGGCTGCAGCAAGCGGAACACCGGCGTTTGCGGGGTGGCACTGCTGGACACCGAGGGATCGGTCGTCATCTGCAGGGTGTAGAACTTGTTCTCGGCAGCGTAGGCGCTGCCGGGATTGCTGCAGGGGAAGGCCGGCGAGCAGAAGCTGAGCGGCCAGGTGGCGACCGGCAATGGCGCCGCCATGCTCTGCATGCGCAGGTGGAAATGCAGCTGGTAGTCGCCGCTGTCGAGGTAGGGCTGTGACAGGCTCAGCTTGCGGATGTCGAGCTGGCCGACGGTGGCCTGGCCGGTGGGGGTGATGAGATCCCCGGCCGCATCGGCCAGCAGGCTGGCGCCCGGCAGCAGACAGATGTTCTCCGCGACCGGTGGCGCTGCCAGCGGCAGTTCGATTTCGTTGGAAGCGATGCCCTCGCCCGAGGCATTGAGCGCGGTGACGCGGTAGTAGTAGCGCGGCACGGCGATATCGGCGCCGAGATCATTGAAGGCGGGTGTGCCGTCGGTGCTGCCGACCAGGTTGGCCTCGCTGGTGGCCACGGCCGGACTGCTGCTGCGATAGACCTTGTAGCCGCTGATCGCGGCGCCGCCGTTCTCGGGCGCCTTCCAGCTCAGCTGGGTGCGCTCCTCGGTGCGGCTGCCGGCCAGGCAGGCGTCGGCCGGCGCGCGCGGCTCTGGCTGGTCCTGCTCGGCGTAGAGCGGCTTGCCGCCGATCTGCCGGACGATCTTGGGGAAGGCGGCGAAAGGGTTCTGGGTCGGATCGATATCGCAGCCGCCCATGCAGCCGTCGGCGTAGCCGTACAACGGGTAGCCGTTCTCGTCGATGGTGATTTCGTTGAAGTCCAGCAGGTTGCGGTTGGTGTTGCTGCCGCCGGAATTCCAGATGCCGCCGACGCCCTGCACGGTGTCGTTGGGCGTGGCGTTGACCGTGACCCAGGTCCGGCCACCGTCGTAGGTGGTCGAGAAGTAGACGTGCCAGCTGCCGGGGAAGTCCATCGCGACCGGATTGCCCTCGGTGGTGGTGCCGACATAGGCGCAGGTGGCGCGGTCGGGGTCGCCGGCGATCATGTGGGTGAACATCACGTGCTTGATGCCCATGTCCTCGCCGACTTCGACCGAGGGTTCCCAGGTCCGGCCCTTGTCCTTGGTCACCGAGATCACCGCGCGGCCAGGGCCCTTGGAGTGGCAGAAATAGCCGGTGTTGTCGGTGGCCCAGGCCATCGAGGGGTCGCGGATCGAAGGCACCGAGTCCGGTACTTTGCGGATGGCCCAGGTGGTGCCGGCGTCCTCGCTGACGGTGACGGCGACATTGGTGCCGCAAGCCTTGCTGGGCACCGAGACGGTGCCGTCCGGCGCGACGCGTACGTGGCCGTGGATGCCGGCGCAGTCGGCGATGCTGTAGATCGGCACCGGCTGGTTGAACGTCAGGCCGCCGTTGTCGGAACGGGCGCAGGAGGCGAAGGCGATGTCCTGGCCGCAGTAGTAGAAGGCGTTCGGATACAGCGGGGTCGGGAACAGCGGCGCCAGGCTGGCCGGGTAGGGGCCGGCGGCGATGGTCTGGTGGTCGGTGGCAGCCAGCGGCGGCCCGCCCTGGTTGGGCGTCCAGCTTTCGCCGCCGTCGTCGGAATAGCTCATCGAGCTGTTGACGCCGACCAGCTGGCCGACCCAGACGCGCGCGGTGTGATGGCCCTTCACCAGCGAGTCGGCGACCGCGATCGGATCGAGCGAGGCGGTGTTGGTGATCGGTGCCGAGCGGTCCTCCCAGCTGCCGTCGCAGGCCTTGGGCAGGGCCGGCTCCAGGTCCTGCGGAAACTTCAGCCAGAGCGTGCGCAGGCCGGACAGTATGAAGGCCAGCTTGGAGTCCGGGCTGTAGCCGATCGAGGGCTCGCCCTGGTTGCCGTCGAGCGCGGCCGGCGGGATGTACTGCTGATAGCGCGGAATGCCGGGACCGACCGGATTCGGCCGCAGGCCCTCGCCACTGCCATCCACTAGCAGTACCTGACCCTGGATCACGCTGTTGGTGGGCGAGGGCGGGGCGATGCTGAGTTGCAGGTGGCGGGTGCCGGCGCCGGCCGGGAGGTAGAGCGTCTGGAAGCCGAGGTCGCTGCTGGTGGTCACGCCCTCGGCGACGGCGCCGGTATCGAGGTCGTTGACCGTGAAGCTGAACAGATCGGCGCGACCGGTCCAGGCCAGCCCGATGCGGATGAAGGCGCCGGGTGCGGTGCTGGCGTAGTCCGCTGGCAGCTCGGCGGTGAAGGTGTAGGTGTCGCAGTTGCTGGCGCTGTCGCAGAACAGGCCGGCGACGCCGGTGGCGTTGAGGTAGGGGCCGGCGCTGAAGTCCGCCTTCGGCATTGCCGGGGACACCGTGCCACTCTCGGGCGTGGCCGCGTGGGCCGGAACCAGGAACAGGGCGGCGAAGACGGCGAGCAGCGTTTTCATGGGGCGTCAGCGACTGGGCGGGGCAGCGGCTGCGCGCAAGGGGCAGCGGGAGGGAAAACCCAAGATCAAGTTTTCGTCAATGGGCAACGCGGGCGCAGCGCGGGCGTTGACGAATCGCCGATAATTCCGCCCCCCGCAGCCGCCGCCCCGCCATGAGCACCATCCGCCAGGACGACTTCATCCAGTCCATCGCCGACGCCTTCCAGTACATCAGCTACTACCACCCGCTGGACTACATCCAGGCGCTGGGCGAGGCCTATGAGCGCGAGGAATCGCCGGCGGCGAAGGACGCCATCGCCCAGATCCTCACCAACTCGCGCATGTGCGCCGAGGGCAAGCGGCCGATCTGCCAGGACACCGGCATCTGCGTGGTGTTCCTGAAGGTCGGCATGAACGTGCGCTGGGACGCGACCCTGAGCGTGCAGGAGATGGTCAACGAGGGCGTGCGCCGCGCCTATCTCAACCCCGAGAACAAGCTGCGCGCCTCGGTGCTGGCCGACCCGGCCGGCAAGCGCACCAACACCAAGGACAACACCCCGGCGGTGATCCACTACGAGATCGTCCCCGGCGATCACGTCGAGGTGACCTGTGCTGCCAAGGGTGGCGGCAGCGAGAACAAGTCGAAGCTGGTCTGCCTCAACCCCAGCGACTCCATCGTCGATTGGGTGCTGAAGACGGTGCCGACCATGGGCGCCGGCTGGTGCCCGCCTGGCATCCTCGGCATCGGCATCGGCGGCACGCCGGAGAAGGCGGCGGTGATGGCCAAGGAAGCCATCATGGCGCCCGTGGACATCCACCTCGTCAAGGCCAAGAAGGCGCGCGGCGAAGCGCTTACCAAGGTCGAGGAACTGCGCCTGGAGCTACTGGAGAAGGTCAACGCGCTGGGCATTGGCGCCCAGGGCCTGGGCGGCCTCACCACCGTGCTCGATGTGAAGATCATCGACTACCCGACCCACGCCGCCAGCCTGCCGGTGGCCATGATCCCCAACTGCGCCGCCACCCGCCACGTGCACTTCGAGCTGGACGGCAGCGGCCCGGTGAAGCTGGAAGCACCGCGTCTGGAAGACTGGCCCCAGGTGACCTGGGCGGCCGACACCAAGACCTCCACCCGGGTGAACCTCGACACGCTGACCCGCGAGGAAGTCGCCAGCTGGAAGCCCGGCCAGACCCTGCTGCTGAACGGCAAGATGCTCACCGGCCGCGATGCCGCCCACAAGCGCATCCAGGACATGCTCGCCCGGGGCGAGAAACTGCCGGTCGATTTCACCAACCGCGTCATCTACTACGTCGGTCCGGTTGACCCGGTGCGTGACGAGGCGGTGGGCCCGGCCGGCCCGACCACCGCGACCCGCATGGACGGCTTTACCGAAATGATGCTGGCCAAGACCGGCCTGATCGCGATGATTGGCAAGGCCGAGCGCGGCCCGGTCGCGATCGAGGCGATCAAGAAGCACCAGAGTGCCTACCTGATGGCGGTCGGTGGCGCGGCTTATCTGGTCTCGAAGGCGATCAAGTCGGCCAAGGTGCTGGGCTTCGAGGACATCGGCATGGAAGCCATCTACGAATTCGACGTGGTGGACATGCCGGTGACGGTGGCGGTCGATGCCCAGGGAACTTCCGTGCACGAGACCGGGCCGAAGCAATGGCAGGGCAAGTTCGCGGGCATTCCCGTGGTCGCAGCCTGATCCACCCCCTCCTCCACCCAGGGAACCCATGAAGGCTCTGCTCAGCTATCGCGGTCTCAACTTCCTCGGCTTCGCCGCTTGCATGGCGGGCCTGCTGATCGCGATCCTGTTCTTTCAGAAAGCACTCGGGCTGGAACCCTGCCCGATGTGCATCTTCCAGCGCGTTGCCATGCTGGCGACTGCGGCGGTGTTCCTGATCGCCGCCCTGCACGGACCGAAGGCCGGCGGGCGCTGGGTCTACAGCGGACTGGCGACCCTGACCGCTGGCATCGGTGCCGGCATCGCCTGGCGCCACGTCTGGCTGCAGGGCCTGCCGGAAGACCAACGCCCGGCCTGCGGCCCGACGCTGAACTACCTGATGGACATGATGCCGCTGCAGGACGTGGTCACCACCATCCTCAAGGGCGATGGCAACTGCGCCAAGATCGACTGGACCTTCCTCGGCCAGAGCCTGCCGTTCTGGACCCTGGTGGCCTTCGCCGGCTTCATCGCCTGGGCGCTGCTGACGCCGGTGCTGGCGGCGCGCCTGCAGGTGCGCTGAAACGCTCTTACTTCGCCGCCTGCTCGATGGCGGTGACGAGGCCGGCTTCGAAGCTCACTCTCAGCTTGTCCTCGGCGTTGCCGCCACCCGTGCCGATGCCGATCCCGCCGCCGACACTGGTCGAGCCGCCGCTGAAGGTGCCCAGCCCGAAGCTGAGTCCGGGCTTGAAGTCGCGGTAGGCCCAGACTTCCGACTCGCCCTTTTCGGTCTGCCGCGAGTAGCTGTCGCTGGGCTCGCCCAGGGCCATGCGAACCTGCTCGGGCGTAAAGCCGATGCCGATCTGGCCGGCGCGGATCTTTTGCTGGACCTCGGTGGGATAGCTGTCGAATACCGATTGCTGGCTGCTGATGCGGGAGGCGGGCGTGGCGCAGGCGGCCAGGCCGAGCGCCAGTAGCAGGGCAGTAGTTGCTTGGACAGGAGTCATGGCGCTTCCTTGCAGGGGGCTAGCCCTGCGACCCTGGATCGACACGGGAAGTTGCGGCCATTCGGTTCTCAGCTCCCCTGGCGCGGGGTACGCTGCACACTCTTCAGCCCGCCTACACCCCGAACGCCGCCATGAGCACTGCCACCACTGATCTCTCCGACGCCCACCCCGAAGCCCAGGTCGCCGAACCCCTGTTCGCCGACTACGGCGGCCGGCTCGATTTCTTCGGCCCGATCAAGACCCTCAAGGTGTTCGAGGACAACGCCCTGGTGCGCGCCACCCTGGAAACTCCGGGCGAGGGCCGGGTGCTGGTGGTGGACGGCGGCGGCTCCACCCGCTGCGCCCTGGTCGGCGGCCTCTTGGGGCAACTGGCGGTCAAGAACAAATGGGCCGGCGTGGTGGTGTACGGCTACATCCGCGACGCCGCCGAGATCAGCGAACAGGACTTCGGCTGCAAAGCCCTGGGCACCCATCCGCGCAAGAGCGAGAAGGGGCTGCATTCGGGCCATGTCGACAAGGTCGTGAACTTCGCGAACGTGACATTCAAGCCCGGCGCCTGGCTCTATGCCGACCTGGACGGCATCGTGGTTTCCGACGGCGCGATCCACAAGAAATAGCAGGCCTGGCCCCCGGATGGGATGAAATCCGGGGCATTCAGTGATCTGCGAAATCCCGGATTGCATCCCATCCGGGATGGTGCGTGCTGGCAGGGGCCACGAACATCACGCCGCTGCATCGCTACGCGAAGGCGCCTCGGGGCCGGGATCCGCGACGATAGGAAATGCCAAGCGGACCCAGGCCGAAAATCAATTTCACTTGCCCAAGGCCTTGGGCACAGAGTGGCCGCAATCAGCTGCGCCAGGAGGGCAGGTGACGGAGGTTCACTTGCGGATCGCCCGGACCGCCTCGCATGCCACCACGGCATAGCACTTTGCTTGCGCTAGCAAGCCTAGGTCTTGCTGCCTCGATTCACGACTGAACGGCCATCAGACGCCAGCGACCAACGGCCTGATGGCGGGATTCGCATTGATGACGGCGCTCGATACCACGCCGGCCTGAGCTGCAAGGAGGGACCGATGAACAGTCGTAGCCTCGAATACATCGTTGCACTGCACGAGACCGGCTCGCTGCACGCGGCCGCGCACCGCTGCCATGCGACCCCCGGCACGGTGAGCGCGCAGATTTCCCGGATGGAGTCCTACCTCGGGGTGCGCATCTTCGTGAGCCGATCAGACCCCGCCATTCCGACCGAGCAGGGCCTGCGGATCCTGCCCGAGATGTGCAAGGCGGTTGCGCAGCTGCGCGAAGTGCGAAGGGTGGCGATGAGGGAGCAGCAGTCGCTCGCGAGCTAGCTTTTGAAAACTTCAAACGATGCAGGCCGGAACAGGGACTTAGCATGGCCGACGAGTCAACCCGCGGAGGAGCTAGCGATGAACAAGAAACTGGTCTGGGGATTCGCGTCGACGGCGCTTACCGTCGCTCTGAGCATGTCGGCCGCGCTGGCGGCGGTGCCCAACAGCTATGCGCCGGTCGATGAGCGCGAGTCTTTCGATGCCGTGAAGGCAAGGATGGAAAAAGACAAGCCGGCCATTGAGGCCAAGTTTCAGAAGCTGCTCAAGGAGCGCTACGACCTGGCGAACAGGTCGCTGCCGGGCGTCACCAGCAATGGTCGCGGCAAGCCCGTGCAAGCCGGGGTGCGCGTCAAGCTGGCGCCGGGTGTGAGCTGGGAGCAGTTGGCCGGCATGAAGCCGGACGAGATCAAGGCCAAGAACCTCTGGCCCGCCGGCTTCTACCCCTTGCCGCACGACAATCAGGCGGAAGGCGGCATGCTGTTTCCGCAGTACCACATCGACAAGATCAAACAGCAGGACAGCCGCGACCTCGCGCGCTTCGACCTGGCGTTCGGCCTGCCGGATCATTTCCTGCCCGAGTATCCGCCGGCGATCTATCTGACCACGCGCCCGGATCTCGGTGACGTATCGAAGGGGCAGGTGGTCACACTGGCCAACTACTACGAGCTGTTCAGCGGCGCACTCAATCCCAAGCAACTGGACGGTCTGCGCCTGCTGGTGACGCCGACCATGCAGCAGCAGTTCAACGCCACCGCCGACCGGCGTACGGTGAAGCCCAGCACCGGCGTCACCTGCTTCGACTGCCACGTCAACGGCCATACCAACGCGGCCACGCATCTGGTCGGTGATATCCGCCCGCAGGAGCATCGCCACCGCATCGACACGCCGACCCTGCGTGGCGTCAACGTGCAACGCCTGTTCGGTTCGCAGCGCGCCTTGAAGACGGTGGAAGACTTCACCGAGTTCGAACAGCGGGCCGCGTACTTCGACGGCGATCCGGTGATCGCGACCAAGAAGGGCGTGAACATCCTCGAGCGTGGCAGCGAGGTGCACAACATGGCCGAGTTCGAGGAGCTGCTCGACTTTCCGCCGACGCCGAAGCTGGATCTGTTCGGCAAGCTCGACCCGGCCAAGGCGAGTGCTGCGGAACTGCGCGGTCAGGAGCTGTTCTTCGGCAAGGGCCAGTGCGCGGTTTGCCACACGCCGCCGTACTACACCGACAACCTGATGCACAACCTGAAGGTGGAACGGTTCTTCAAGGAGAAGGACATCAACGGCCGCCTGGCCAGCATGGATGGCCCGATCAAGACCTTTCCGCTGCGGGGCATCAAGGACACGCCGCCGTACCTGCACGACGATCGCCTGCTGACCCTGGACGACACGGTGGAGTTTTTCAATCTGGTGCTGGGCACCCAGCTTGGCGACGCCGAGAAGAAGGATCTGGTTGCCTTCCTGCTGGCCTTGTAAGGCTGGGCTGCCTGCCCTCAGGCGGGGTCTGCCGGCAGCGTGAACGCCCGCAGGCCCCGTCGGTTTGATGGTTCCGGTGGCGCCAGATCGTTCGGCGACGAGGCGAAGGTCGGTCTCTGAATGCATCCCCGGCTCGGGCTTGGCGAGGTCGTGAACTTCGCGAACCAGACATTCAAGCCTGGCGCCTGGCTCTATGCCGACTTGGACGGCATCGTGGTTTCCGACACCGACATCCGCAAAAAATAGACCCGCGCATCGCTAAACTGCGCGCCAAATTCCAGGGAGCGGCGCGATGCAGGACATGACAACCGGCGCCATCCGCGGCCACGTGCTGCGAATGATGGCCTTCATGCTGGTGGGCATGTTCACCCAAACCCTCTATGCGCTGGTGGACATCTACTGGGTCAGCCGGCTGGGTAAGGAGGCCATCGCCGCCGTCAGCCTCGCCAGCAACCTGATGTTCGTGGTGCTGGCGGTATCGCAGACGCTCAGCGTCGGCGCCGTGGCCCTGGTCTCGCAGGCCTTCGGGGCCCGGGATGAGCCGCGCGTGCAGTACTTGTTCAACCAGGCCCAGGCGCAGTCCATCGCCGCCGCCTTGCTGTTCCTGGTGCTGGGTTTCGCCGCCCGCGACCTCTATGCCGAGCGCCTGGCGGGTGATGCCACCACGGCGATATTGGCCAAGTCCTTCCTCAACTGGTTCCTGCCGGCGCAATGCCTGATGTTCCTGATGACCGGGCTGGGCTCGGCCCTGCGCGGCATCGGTGCGATGCGGCCGGGCCTGGTCGCGCAGGTGGGCTCGGTGCTGCTGAATCTGCTGCTGGCGCCGTTCCTGATCTTCGGCTGGGGCACCGGTATCGCGCTCGGAGTCGCCGGTGCGGCACTGGCGACCTTCATCGCAACCCTGGCGGCGGTCCTGGGACTGGTCTGGTATCTAGGCCGCGCCGGTACCTATCTGCGGGTCGACTTCGGCCAGTGGAAGCCGGACTGGGCGCTCTGGCGCAGCATGCTCGGCATCGGCCTGCCCTCGGGCGCGGAGTTCCTGATCATGTCGCTTATCCTGGGCCTGATCTACTGGATCATCCGGCCCTTCGGCGCCGAGGCACAGGCGGGCTTCGGCATCGGCATGCGCCTGATGCAGGCCGGCTTCATGCCAGCAGTGGCGCTGAGTTTCGCCCTGGCAGCCGTGGCGGGGCAGAACTTCGGCGCCCGCAAACCCGACCGGGTCCGGGCGAGCTTTCTCGAAGGCGCGAAGCTCAACATCGCCTTCATGCTGCTGTTCACCGCGATCTGCCATCTGGCGCCGGAGCGCATGCTGGGCTGGTTCTCCAGCGAGCCGCTGGTGATTTCGGTGGGTGCCGACTACCTACGTTTCGTGTCCTGGAACTATGTCGCGTCGGGGCTGATCATGGTCGCCGCCGGGCTGTACCAGGGGCTCGGCAACACCGTGCCCTCGCTGCTGGCTTCGGCTTCTCGTCTGCTGAGCTTCGTCGTCCCGGTACTCTGGCTGTCCACGCGCCCGGGCTTCGACCTGCACCAGGTCTGGTTCGTCTCGGCGGCCTCGGTGTTTCTGCAGATGCTGCTGAGCCTGGGGTTGCTGCGGCGCGAGTTCCGACTCAAGCTGCCGCTGCCGGCCACCGCGCCGCGACCTGGCTAGGCCCTGAGCCGCCGCGTCTGAAAGCTGTTCCAGCCGTTCTCCACCAGCCCCACCGCGAACGCCGCCAGCCCGGATTCGCGCGGCTTGGGTGCGCGGCCTTCGCCAATCCGCCGCAACTGCCGCGTGTACCAGGCGACCTCCATCAGCGCCATGCGGTCGATCAGGGCGATGCCGGTGCGGATCGGCCGCACGGTGTGGTGCGGTTCGCCGCCCGCCAGCAGGCGTGAGGGCAGGTCCGGCTCCATCGCCAGTGAGCGCGCCAGCCCAACCAGATCGACCGCGCCGCTGCTGATCGCCTCCGCCATGCCATCGGCACTGCGGAAGCCGCCGGTGAGCATCAGCGGTACGGAGCCGACCACGGCGCGCGCCTTTTCGGCGAACTCCAGGAAGTAGGCCTCGCGCCGGCGTGTGCTGTCCTTCACCGGCGTCCGCTGCTGCGGCACGCCGGTCATCGCCGGCGCCTCGTAGGTGCCGCCGGAAATCTCGACCAGGTCGATGCCGGCTGCCACCAGGGCGCGGATCGCGTCCAGCGATTCTTCCTCGCTGAAGCCGCCGCGCTGGAAGTCGGCGGAGTTGAGCTTGATGCCGATCGGGAAATCCGCGCCGACCTGCCGGCGCATCTCGGCCAGCACCGCCAGCACGAAGCGGCGGCGCTTGTCCGGGCTGCCGCCCCAGGCGTCTTCGCGGCGGTTGTGGTGCGGCGACAGGAACTGGCTGACCAGGTAGCCGTGGGCGCCGTGGATCTGCACGCCGCTGAAGCCGGCCTGCTTGGCGATGCCGGCGGTGCGACCGTAGCGGACGATGATCTCCTCGATCTCGGCCGGCTGCAGCTCGCGTGGCGTCGAGAAGAAGGCGGCCATCTCGGCGCCGAAGGCAATCGCCGAGGGCGCGACATTCTGTTTATTGAGGCCCTTCGGTGACTGCTTGCCCGGATGGTTGATCTGCATCCACAGCGCGGTGCCGTCACGGCTGCCCGCCGAGGCCCAGCGGCGCAGCGCGTCGAGATCGCGCTCGTCCTCGACCACCACGTTGCCCGGCTCCCCCAGGGCGCGGCGGTCGATCATCACGTTGCCGGTGATGCACAGGCCGACGCCACCATCGGCCCAGGCACCGTAGAGCCGCTCCAGCTTCGCGGTCGGACGGTTGTCGAGGGTGCCGAGCGCCTCGCTCATCGCCGACTTGGCGATGCGGTTCTTCAGCGGCGCGCCACGGGGCAGGGTCAGCGGCTGGGCCAGGGTCTGTTGCGGGTTCATGGAGGCTTGGGCGAGGAAGAATTGGGAGCTGCTCCGTCGGATTGTAGATGCCGCCCGAATTCCCTTGCCCTTAGGCTAGGATTCCCACGGGGAACCGCAGGATCGTCTGCGGTTCGAGGAGTCGGCGAGCTCGCCGTCAAGGGAAAAGGGATGGAAATCATGAAACGCGGAACGTCGGTCCTGGGTGCGGGCCTGTTGCTGATGGCTCTGGGGCTGGGCGGCTGCGCTACCGGCTACCACGATGCCAGCAATCCACTGGCCGGCTGGACCGGCGGCTACTGGGACCGCAAGGGACCGGGCCAGCTGTTTAAAGTCGGATTCTCGGGCAATGGCTACATCAAGAAGGACAAGGTCGGCGTCTACGTGCTCTACCACGCCGCCGAGGTGGTGCAGCGCGAGGGCAAGGCCTACTTCCTCATGTATGACTCGCTCAACGGCGCGATCATCGACCGCCGCATCGCCGAGCGCACGGTCTCGACCATTGGCGGCAAGCCAGACGCCTATGTCTACGTGCTGCCTCGCAGCGAAGCCGGGCCGGAAGTGCTCGCGGTGTCGGAAATCCTGCAGCGATACCAGGCCGAGGTTGCTCCGCCGGAGAATGGCTCATGAGCCCGATGACCCGTGCCGCGCTGCTGATTCTCTCCGCCCTGGCGCTGAACGCCTGTGGCATGACGCCCTATGTGATTCCCGAAGGTGCGCCGACTGCCCGCATCAATCTCAATGCGGCCGGACAGCGGGCCTGGATCTGCGCCGCCGATGGTGAGGGGCACACGCTGACCCCGGACGCCGAGGGCTATGCCAGCATCGCCGCCGGTGAGCGGGTGGTGGTCGGCAGTTCGTTTTATTCGCAGGGTTACAACGTCAGCTACTCCTGCTACCCGCGGGTGAACTTCGTTCCGGAAGCCGGCGGCTCGTACTACCAGAACTTCGAGATCGAGGCCGAGCGCTGCGGCGTATTCATCTATCGCGAGGGCGCCGACAATCCAGCTGGTCTGGCGATCGAACCGAGCCTGCGGCCCGGCGGTGCCTGCGCCAAGTAGTTAGGCTGGTTTTACTTCGAGCCCGGGGCCGCCGCGATAGCGACGAGCCCCTACACTCGAATGCAGATCAATCTCGGCGAAGGGCGCATGTTCACCGACTATCCGAAGTACGACGCGCTCGGCCTGGCCGCGCTGGTGCGAGAGAAGCAGGTCTCGGCCACCGAGCTGCTGGAGGCCGCGCTGGCCCGCGCCGAGGTGGTCAATCCCCGGCTCAACGCCATCATCACCCCGATGCACGAGCAGGCGCGGCAAAGGGCGCAGCAGCCGCTGGAAGGCCCCTTCGCCGGCGTGCCCTTCCTGGTCAAGGATTTGTTCCAGGAGGTCGCCGGCGTGCCGACCGCCTACGGCTGCAAGGCGCTCAAGGCGGCGCGGTACACGCCGGATTTCACCGCAGAGATCACCCGGCGCTGGCTACAGGCCGGCACTGTTATTTTTGGCCGCACCAATACCCCGGAGTTCGGCGCCAAGGGCATCACCGAGCCCGATGCCTGGGGTGCGGCGCGCAATCCCTGGAATCTCGCCCACACGCCCGGCGGCTCCTCCGGCGGCTCGGCCGCAGCCGTGGCCGCCGGCATCGTGCCCATGGCCGGCGGCAATGACGGCGGGGGTTCGATCCGCCTGCCCGCCGGCCATTGCGGGCTGTTCGGGCTCAAGCCGGGACGCGGTCGCACGCCCTGGGGCCCGCGCCACGGCGAGCTGATGCACGGCGCGGCGATGAACCACGTGATCTCGCGCTCGGTGCGCGACAGCGCCGCCATGCTCGACGCCACCCACGGCCCCGAGACCGGCTCGCTGTTCCACATCGCGCCGCCGGAGCGGCCCTATCTGGAGGAAGTGAGCCGCGCGCCCGGGCGCCTGCGGATCGGCTACACCACCAAGTCACCCATCGGCACCTTCGTGCATCCGGAAGCGGTGAAGGCGGTCGAGGACGCGGCGCGCCTGCTGGAGTCGCTGGGCCACCAAGTGGAAGAGGCCGAGCCCGAGATCGACGGCATGCGGCTGGCGCAGGACTTCATCCTCACCTGGTTCGCCAACTGCGCCGCCACCGTCGACGAGATCAAGCTCCAGACCGGCTGCGGCGACAGCGGCTTCGAGCTGGACACCCTGGCGATGGTCGCCTTCGGCCGCGCCATCCGGGGCAACGAGTACGTCGCCGGCTACATGCGCTGGAGCGAGTACAGCCTCAAGCTCGGCGAATTCCACCAGCGCCACGACCTGTTCATGACCCCGACCATGGCGCTACCGCCGGCACGGGTCGGCGAGATCGTCACCCCGGGCTGGCAGCAGCTGGCGATGCGGGTGCTGATGGCGCTGCACCTGAGCCGCGTGGTGCTCAAGTCCGGGATGATCGAGCAGATGGTGCGCGAGAACCTGAAGTGGGTGCCGTTCACCCAGATGGGCAATCTCACCGGGGTGCCGGCGATGAGCGTGCCGCTGCACTGGACCGCCGAGGGCCTGCCAATGGGCGTGCATTTCGTCGCCCCCCACAGCGGCGAGGGCCTGCTGTTCCGGCTGGCTGGGCAGCTGGAGCAGGCCAGGCCCTGGTTCGACAAGCGGCCGGTGATTTAATGCTGACTCCTTCCCCCGCCTGCGGGGGAAGGCCGGGATGGGGGCGGTGGGTCGTACTGAGGTGTGCCTGCTCTGAGGGGGAACGCCCCCACCCTAACCCTCCCCCGCAAGCGGGGGAGGGAACTTTCCACTAAGCGGCAACGCGCAGAATCGACTTGGTGACCGTCGCCCGCGCCAGTAGCCGCTCGCCCTGCATTGCCACCGCCTCCATGAAGGCCACCGAACGCCCGGCGCGCAGCACCCGGCCTTCGAAGCGCACCGTTTCGCCCAGGCGTGCGGCCTTGAGGATGGAGACGTGCAGGTCGTGGGTCGCCGCGTTCTCGCCGGGCTGCAGCTGGCTCACCAGCGCGGCGTAGCAGACCATGTCGCAGAGCGTGTAGACGATGCCGCCGTGGAACATGCCAGCCGGGTTGACCATGCCGGCGCCGACCACCACCTCCAGGCTGGCTTTGCCGTCGGCCGCGTCGATCTGGCGCACACCCATGGCCTGATGCAGGGGGTGCTGGACGATCATCGGCAGGTATTGTTCGAGCGGGCTCAAGGCTGGGACTCCGAGGTAGGAGTCCGCAGCCTACTTCCCTCCAGTGATCGGCGACTCGTCCTTGCGACGCAGGCCGACGCGGGTTCAGCGCGACGGACGATTGCGGCGACGTCGCCAAGCCAGCGGTAGCAACATCAACAACGGTGCAAGCCCCAAGGAGCCGCCACCGTTGTCGGACTCGCTGGTCCCGCCACTGCCTGATCCGCTTGATCCGCTGGAGGTGGAGCCGCCCGAGCTGGAGCTGCCCGAACTGCTCGATCCACCGGAGCTGGAACTGCCGCTGCTGGTCGAGCCGCTACCCGAACTGCTACTGGTTGAGCCGCCACTCGTGGAGCCGCCACTGGTCGAGCCGCCGCTGGACGAACTGCTGCTCGAAGAGCTGCTGGAGCTGCCGCTGGCCGGATCGGCACCGTCGAGCACCTCGGCGCCGCTGCTGGTCGGATCGAGCCAGAAACTCAGGCTGGTCAGCGGGGTCGGCACATTCGAGAAGTTCATGTACATGCGGCCGTACCAGTCGGGCGTGTCCGGCGTCTCGCAGGAGGATTCGCCGCCCGACAGCTGCCCGACCAGCCGGTGATCGCTGTTCCAGATGCCGGAGCCGGAGCTGCCGCCCTCGGTCACGCCGCGATCCCAGTCCAGGATCAACAAATGGGTCGGCTGCAGCGCGGTCTGCGGGTCTTCCGGCAGGTAGCCGTAGGCGGCGATATAGGTCTGGTCGAGGTCGGTGCTGATGCGCTTCTCGTCACCGTTCGGGTGATGGATGCCGACCACGCCCAGCGGCGCGAGGTCGCGCCGGTCCCAGCCCGAGTAGTAGAGGTTGAAGCTGGGCAGCGGCTCCGGGACCAGCTGCAGCAGGGTGAAGTCAGAGCCGACCTCGGTGAAGCCGCTCGACGCTGCCACCATCAATGCGCCGGACTGGGTCTGTCCGAGGTTGCCGTCCGGGGTGCCGCCGCACTGGCTGGTCTCATAGTTCCAGTAGAACGCGACCGTCGGCGCCTCGGCCGCAGTGGTGACGCAGTGGTTGGCGGTGAGGAAGTAGGGCGTGAAATCCTGCGCCGTGTTGTTCACCAGCTGGCCGCTACAGAGCAGGGCGCCGGCGATGGTGATGCGGCCGACGCTGCGGATCTCGTTCCGCCACTCGTCGCCATCAGGGCAGGCCACGTCGATGTTGCAGCTGCCGGACTTTGCTCCCGGCGTGCTGTCCTTGGTGCCGAAGCCCCGGAAGCCGTGGTTGACCGAGCCCAGTTCCAGCACGAAGTCTGGGCTGCCAGCCGGCAGGTGCAGGCGGATGCGCGCACGCTCGGACCGCACCACCGGGGTCCACAACTGGCCGTTAAGGTTCTGCGCGTCGGTATAGGGACCATGACGGTCGCGGCCCTCGGCCGTCTCGATCAGCAGTTGCGCGCCCGGCGGGAGCCGGTAGCGGGTGAAGCCGAAATTGAGCGAAGTGGCGCCTGGCGAACGCAGCTCCAGCGTCCACTGGCGGCTGCCGTCGGTCTGGGTCTGCCATTCGCCGGCCGTCGCGGTGTCGATCCGCACCGGTATCGGCACGGCGAAACGATAGGGCTGCGGGCCGCTCTTGCGGGCATCGGCGTCGAGCGCCGCCTGGATATCGACAGCCGGCAGTTTCACCGTCGGCAGCGCCGCCTGGGCATGGCCGATACGGACCAGGAGCAGCAGCGCGGCGAGCGCGGACTTCAGGACAAGGCGCATGGGAGCAACCGGGGTTGGTGATGGCGGAAGGTGCTACGGCCTGGCCCTGTGGCCAGACTCAGACGCCCATGTAGCGTCCGGGTTTGTGATTCAGGGCCAGCACTGCTCCCAGCACCAACGCGCCGAGTGCCGAATAGAGGACTTGCATCGGCTCCAGCACGAACAGGGCGGCGATGCTGAGCGCGACATCGACGCCCATCTGGATGGTGCCGGCGCGCAGGCCCCGGCTCTTCTGCAGATACACGGCGAGGATGTTGATGCCGCCCAGGCTGGAGCCGTGGCGCACGGAGGCGAGCACGCCCATGCCCAGCAGCAGGCCGCCGACCAGGGCTGAGTACAGTGGCTTCACCGAGCTGAACTCGATGAAGCGCGGGGTCAGATCCACCAGCAGGCTGAACAGGCTCACCGACAGGAAGGACTTGAGGGTGAACACCCAGCCCATGCGCCGGATCGCCAGCCCGAAGAAGGGCAGGTTGACCAGGAAGAACACCAGGCCGAGGCCCTGGCCGGTGGCGTAGTGCAGCAAAAAGGCCAGCCCGGCGGTGCCGCCGATCATCAGGCCGTTGACCCCGAACAAGGCGACGCCCAGCGAGCAGAACACGCCGCCCATGAGCAGGCCCTGCATGTCGTCGAGCAGGCTGTGCCGCTGCAGTGCGGGGTCCGCCGGGTCGCCGAGCGGGTCGGCGTCTTCGGACAGCGGATCGTCGGGTGGCGAGTCGAACATGGGAGTACCGCGCGGGATGGCGCCGGCTGCGAAGCGGCTTTCGTGCCAGCGCAGCTTGCCGCTTTTCGCGGCGCGGTGAACGCTGGTGGGGGCGGGCTGGTCCATACTTTCGCCATGTCCCGCCCTGTCCGCGCCGCCGTGCTGATCCTGGTCCTGCTGCTGCAGGGCCTGGGCAGTGTCTTGGCGCTGCCGCCGGCGCTGCCGTCACCGCTGCCGCAGGCGGCCATGGCCATGCCCTGCCATGAAGCGGCGGAGACGGCTGCTGAGGACCAGGCGGCCATGCCCTGTTGCGATGACGAAGCCGACTGCCGCTGTGACAGTGGCTGTTTTGGTGCCGCCAGCGCGCTGGTGTCGAGCCTGGCCGCTCCGGGCGGGCGTACTCGCGTGCAGTTCGGCGGCAGTACCCCGCCGCCGGCGCTGGCGCCGGCCCATCCGCAGCAACTGCTCCGCCCTCCGGCGTCCTCCGAAAGCTGAGACTCCGCGCGCCCTTCGGTAGGGCGTGCGTCCGTTCGCTTTCCACGGAGGACGCCATGTCCCTGTTTCGTTTCTATGGCGCGCTGGCCTGCCTGCTGCCCGCCGCTGTCGTCGCCAAGCCCATCGCCTACCAGGGCGGCACCGCCGTCATGGGCGAGTACGGCGCGGGCACCATGCAGGAGTTCCAGGGCTTCTACGCGCCCAGCTATCGCTGGTCGGCGGGTGGCGGCTATCTGCGGCTCGATGCCGCGGATGGCAGCTTTTCGCGTGAAATCAGCTATGCCCGTGGCAACCTGCTGCTGAAGCGCTGGAACCTGCCAAGGGCCCAGGCCAATGTCTTCGCCTGGGGCGGTATCGGGGCGGCCAGCAGCAGCGACTTCGAGGGCAGCAAAACCGCCTGGAATGCCGGCGGCCAGGCCGACTACGAGACCCTGCGCTTCTACTCTTCGCTGCGCAGCGACTGGCAGTACGCCCACCAGGCCTATGTGCACCGCATCGACACCGCGCAACTGGGCTGGGCGCCCTATGCCCACGACTGGGACCGTCTGGCGACCTGGTTCGTGCTGCAGGGGCGGACCTATACCGGCGGCCTCTACGACGGCCTCGAATCGGCTGCCCTGATCCGCCTGTTCAAGAACGGCCAGTGGGGTGCGGCCTGGGTCGAGGCCGGCATCACCCAGGACGGCCATCTGCAGTCCATGTTCATGTTCAATTTCTAGGAGTGTTCCCATGATTCGTACCCTGAGCGCCGCGCTGATCGCGGCCACGCTGAGCCTCGCCGCCGCCGCCGCGGAGGCGCCCCGCAGCATCGAGATGAAGGTCGACGGCCTGGTCTGCGCCTTCTGCGCGCAAGGCATTGCCAAGAAGCTGGGCCAGATGGAGGCGACCCAGGAGGTGCTGGTCAGCCTCGAAACCGGCCTGGTCGCGGTGGCGCTGAAGCCCGGGCAGGGCATCAGCGACGAGGCGCTGCGGGCGACGCTGACCGAGGCCGGCTATTCGGTGCAGCGGATCGAGCGCAAGGACGAGAGCCTGGCCGAATTGCGTCTGCGCCTGAAGGCGACCAGGCCATGAACGCCCTCCACCCTGAACTGCGCGGCAGCCTGTGGAGCGCGCTGCTGTCGATCTTCACCAGCAGCTCGACCCTGATCTGCTGCGCCCTGCCGGCGCTGCTGGTGACCCTCGGTGCCGGCGCCACCCTGGCCGGACTGGTCAGCGCCGTGCCGCAGCTGGTCTGGCTGTCGGCACACAAGGGCCTGGTCTTCGGTATGGCGGGCCTGATGCTGGCGGTGGCGGGCGCGCTGCAACACCGCGCCCGTTTCGCGCCTTGCCCGGCCGATCCGCGTCTGGCTGCGGCCTGTACGCGCACCCGGCGCATAAGCCTCGGGGTGTATCTACTGTCGCTGGCGATCTATGCGGTGGGCGTGCTGTTCGCTTTCGTGCTGCCCCGGTTGGCCTGATCCGCCAGGATCGCGACCAGCCGCCCGAGCATCCGCTCTTGAACCAGTCCGAGCCGAGCATTCAAGCCAATCTGTTACGCTAATTTCATGATGTCTGCCTTGCGCAATCAATCCGGTCTCGTCGTGGCGATGCTCTGCATCGCCCTGGCGGTGATGTGGGTCAGCGGCGCCCATTCGCACTGGCATCTGGGTGATCGGGGCGGCACCGAGCACGAGCATCTCTCGGAGAATTCGGTTCCGGGCGATCACGATCATCACCATGCCGACGCGGCTTTGGGCGCGGCGGAATCGGCGCCCGAGCAGCATTCCGACTTCAGCCCTTCTTGGCACTGGGACCACGCGGTGGACCAGGAAGACGTGAAGGTCGTGGGTGTCGGCGTCGGTATGGGCAAGCTGTCGTCACCCGATGCGCCGCTGCTGGTCCTGCTGTTCTGTGCCGCGCTGCTGTTGCCGCGTCGCCCGGCTCCGCGTCATGCCGTGCTTTGGGCGACGCCGCCCAGATCGCGGCGCGCAGGACAATTGCGTCCACCGCTGCGCGGCCCGCCTTCAATCTCCGTCGCCTGATCTGAGACGCCCGGCGCGCGCCGCCGGGTCCGATGCCCCAGGGCCATGCCCAGCGGGTCGTCCCACGGAGATTCACCATGTTGTCGTCCACCGCGCGCCGGCTCCTGGCCTGCGCGCTTACCGTGGCCCCGCTTTATGCGGGAGCCATTGAAGTCGTCGCGGTCACCGGCGAGCCGCTGACGCTGCGCGCCGCCGTCGAGCGCAGCCTGCAAGCCAATCCCGATCTCAAGGCCTTCGGCTACGAGTTGGCGGCCCAGGATGGGCGCGCACTACAGGCCGGCGTTTCGCCCAACCCCGAGTTGGTCATCGACGTCGAGGACGCCTTCGGCACCGGATCGCGCAAGAGCTTCAGCACGGCACAGACCACGATCAGCCTGCGCCAGGTGCTGGAGCGCGGTGCGCTGAGCCGGCGGCTGGCGGCGGCGGGTGCCGGCCGCAGCCTGCTCGAGGTCGAACTGGAGGAGAAGCGACTCGACGTCGCGGCCGAGACCGCGCGGCGCTTCATCCGCGTGCTGTCCGACCAGTCCCGACTGCAGCTCACGCACGAGGCCAATGGCCTGGCCGAAAAGACCGTCGAGGCCGCCCGCAACCGGGTGCGCGCCGCCAAGGCACCGGAGGCGGAACAGGCCCGCGCCGAGGCCGCCCTCGCGCGCAGTCAGCTCGATCACGAGGACGTCGAGCACGAGCTGCTCACCAGCCGGCGCCAGCTGGGGGCGATGTGGGGCGATACCGACCCGGCCTTCGGCGAGGTGATCGGCAAGCTCGACCAGCTGCCGGCGCTGGCGCCGTATCAATCGCTCGCGATCGGTATCCGCGGCAATCCCAGCCTGCTCAAGTTCAGTTCGGAAGCGCGGCTGCGCGAGGCCGAGCTGCGGCTCGCCGAACAGCGCCGCAAGCCGGCGTGGACCCTCAACACGGGCCTGCGCCGCTTCGAGGACGGCGACGACTTCGCGGCCGTGCTCGGCCTGTCGATTCCGCTGCCGTTCCGTGATCGCAGTGAGGGCAGCATCGCGGTCGCCCAGGCCCACCTGGACCAGGTGGATGCCAGCCGCGCCGCGACCGAGGTGCGGGTGCTGACCCAGCTGTTCGAGCTGTTCCAGGAATTGCAGCACGCCCGTCACACCGCCGACACGCTCGACATCGAGGTGCTGCCGCGCGTCCAGGCGGCGCTCAAGCAGACCGAATACGCCTACGCGCGCGGCCGCTACGGCTACCAGGAACTGCTTGCCGCCCAGCGCGAGTTGCTGGAAGTGAAGCGCGCGCGCATCCAGGCCGCCGTCGATGCCTACGGCTACGCCATCGAGATTGACCGACTGACCGGCACCGCGCCGGCCGAGCAGAACCTTCCATGAGATTCGCCATGAACAAAGCCATCCTGCTGTGCCTGGCCCTGACGCTAGTCGCCTGCGGTTCCAGGGAGTCCGCCGCGCCGGTTGGCGGCCACGACGATGCCGTACACCACGCGGCGGGCGCCCAGTCCGGCGAGCCGATCAAGGGGCCGCACCGGGGCCGTCTGCTGCAGGACGGTGCCTTCGCGCTGGAACTCGCGATCTTCGAGACCGGCGTGCCGCCGGAATTCCACGCCTGGCCGACGCTGGACGGCAAGCCCATCCCGCTCGATCAGGTCGAGGCCCTGGTCGAGCTGACGCGCCTCGGCGACCAGCGCAGCCAGTTTCCACTGAAGCCGGAGGGCGACTACCTGCGCGCCGATCAGGTCGTGCACGAGCCGCATTCCTTCTCGGTGAAGGTGACCGCCCGCTACGCCGGCCAGAGCCACGTCTGGACCTACGACAGCTTCGAGGGCCGCACCAGCATCGCAGCGAAGATCGCCGAGGCGGCGGGCGTGAAGACCGAGATCGCCGGCCCGGCCGTGCTGACCGAAACCGTCACGCTCTACGGTCAGCTGATCGCCAATCCCGAGCGCCAGCGCGAGGTCAGTGCGCGCTTTCCCGGCGTGATCCGCAGCGTCGGCAAGAAGCTCGGCGATACGGTGAAGCTCGGCGAGGTGCTGGCGACCATCGAGAGCGACGAGAGCCTGCGGCTCTACAGCCTGACAGCGCCCTTGGCCGGCGTGCTGACCACGCGCGACGCCAATCCGGGCGAGCAGACCGGTGAGCGCACGCTGTTCACGATCACCGACACCAGCGCGGTAATGGCGGACCTCTCGGTGTTCCCACGGGATCGCGCCCGCGTGCAGCCGGGCGCGGCCGTGGTGCTGCGGCTCGCCGATGGCGACGCGACGGCCGAGGGCAGGCTGACCCGCGTCGCGGTGCAGGCCGGTGCCAACCAGGCGCTGTCCGCTCGCGTGGCCATCGACCAGCACGATGGCTCCTTCTTGCCCGGCAGTTTCGTCACCGCCGAGGTGGCGGTAGCCAGGCGCGAGGTGCCGCTGGCGGTGAAGGCAGCGGGCCTGCAGGCTTTCCGTGACTTCACCGTGGTCTATGCCCAGGTCGGCGAGAGCTACGAGGTGCGGATGCTGGAACTGGGACCGCAGCAGGGCGAGTGGGTGGAGGTGCTGGGCGGCCTGGAGCCGGGCGAGCGCTACGTCACCGACAACAGCTACCTGATCAAGGCCGACATCGAGAAGTCCGGCGCGTCCCACGACCACTGAGCGCGCGACCATGATCGAGAAAATCCTGCAACTCGCCATCGCCCGCCGAGGGCTGGTGATGGTCGTCGCCTTGGCCCTTGCCGCACTGGGCGCCTACAACTACACGCGCCTGCCCATCGACGCGGTGCCGGACATCACCAACGTCCAGGTCATCGTCAACGTACCCGCGCCGGGCTACACGCCGCTGGAAGCCGAGCAGCGGCTGAGTTTTCCGATGGAAACGGCGATGTCCGGCCTGCCCAAGCTGGCCTACACCCGCTCGCTGGCCCGCTACGGTCTGGCGCAGGTAACGGTGGTGTTCGAGGACGGCACCGACATCTACTTCGCCCGCCAGCAGGTGGCCGAGCGGATGAACGCCGCGCGCAGCCAGCTGCCGGAAGGGCTGGAGCCCAGCATGGGTCCCATCGCCACCGGTCTCGGCGAAATCTTCATGTTCACGGTCGATGCCGAGCCGGGCGCGAAGAACGCCGATGGCTCGCCGACGACGCCCACCGATCTGCGCTCGGTGCACGACTGGATCATCCGCCCGCAGCTGCTGCGGGTGCCGGGCGTGGTCGAGGTCAATCCGATTGGTGGCTACAAGAAGGAAATCCTGGTGGCGCCGGATCCGGCCAAGCTGCTTGCCTACGGCCTGAGCCACGAAGACCTGCTGCAGGCGCTGAAGGCCAACAACGGCAACCGGGGTGCCGGCTACATCGAGCGCAATGGGGCGCAGTGGCTGCTGCGCGTACCCGGCCAGGCCGAGAGCCTGGACGATCTCGGCAATATCGTCGTCAAGCAGCAGGCCGGCGTGCCCTTGCGGGTGCGCGATGTCGCCACGGTCGGACTCGGCCAGGAGCTGCGCAGCGGCGCGGCGACGCAGAACGGCCGCGAAGTGGTGATGAGCACGGTGTTCATGCTGATCGGCGCCAACAGCCGCACCGTCGCCCAGGCGGTGGCCGACAAGCTGGAGGCCATCAAGGCCAGCCTTCCCGAGGGCGTGGTGGTCACCGCCGCCTATAACCGGACGGTGCTGGTGAACAAGACGCTCGCGACCGTGCAGAAGAACCTGCTCGAAGGCGCGCTGCTGGTCGTGGTGGTGCTGTTGCTGCTGCTGGGCAATGTGCGGGCAGCGCTGCTGACGGCAGCGGTGATTCCGCTGGCGATGCTGATGACCATCACCGGCATGGTGACGAACCAGGTCAGCGCCAATCTCATGTCGCTGGGCGCGCTCGACTTCGGCCTGATCGTCGATGGCGCGGTGATCATCGTCGAGAACTGCCTGCGACGGCTCTCGCACGCGGCGCGTGAACGCGGTGGCCTGATGCCGCTCAACGAACGTCTGCAGCTGGTGTTCGAGGCGACCCAGGAGGTGATCCGGCCGGCGCTGTTCGGGGTGTTCATCATCACCGCCGTCTACCTGCCGATCTTCAGCCTCACCGGGGTCGAGGGGAAGATGTTCCACCCCATGGCCTTCACCGTCGTGCTCGCACTGGCCAGCGCCATGCTGCTGTCGCTTACCTTCGTACCGGCCGCTGTGGCGCTGCTGTTCCGCAAGCCGGTCGCGGAGACCGACAACCTCCTGATGCGCGGCGCCAGCCGCTGCTACCGTCCGGTGCTGGCCGCCGCACTCGAAGCTCGCGTGGCCTTGTTGGTCGGCGCGGCGGTGCTGGTGATCGGTTCGGGCGTGCTGGCGACCCGCCTGGGCAGTGAGTTCCTGCCCAACCTCGATGAGGGCGACATCGCCATGCACGCGCTGCGCATTCCCGGCACCTCGCTGGCGCAGGCGGTGCGGCAGCAGACCCAGCTGGAGGAGGCGGTGAAGCAGCTGCCCGAGGTCGAGCGCGTGTTCGCCAAGATCGGTACTGCCGAGGTGGCGACCGAGGCAGCGCCGCCCAGCGTCGCCGACAACTTCATCATCCTGAAGCCGCGCGACCAGTGGCCCGATCCGCGCAAGTCCAAGGCGCAGTTCGTCGCCGATCTCGAAGCGGCGGTGGCGCCTATTCCGGGCAATCGCTACGAGTTCCTGCAGCCGATTCAGATGCGCTTCAACGAGCTGATTGCCGGAGTACGCGCCGAGCTGGCGGTCAAGGTTTTTGGCGACGACCACGACACCCTGGTGTCGCTGGGTTCTGCTATCGGCAAGGCCGTGGGCAGCGTCAGCGGCGCTGCCGACGTGGCGGTGGAGCAGTCCACCGGCCTGCCGGTGCTGACCATCCATCCCCGTCGCGAGACCCTGGCGCGCCTGGGCCTGAACGTCGCCGAGGTGCAGGACCTGGTGGCGGCCGCCTTGGGCGGTGAGGTGGCCGGGCAGCTCTACGAGGGTGACCGTCGCTCCGACATCATCCTGCGGCTGCCGGAGTCGCTGCGCAGCCGGCCGGAGGCGCTGAGCACGCTGCCGGTGCCGCTGCCGAACGGCGGCTATGTGCCGCTCGGCGAGGTGGTGGATACCGAACTCAGCACCGGCCTCAACCAGATCAATCGCGAGAACGGCAAGCGCCGGGTGGTGGTGACCGCCAACGTGCGCGGCCGCGATCTCGGCTCCTTCGTGCAGGACGTGCAGGCCGCCGTCGCCGAGCAGGTCGAGCTGCCGCCCGGCTACTGGCTGGACTACGGCGGCAGCTTCGAGCAGCTGCAATCGGCCTCGAAGCGCCTGGCCATCGTGGTGCCCGTGACCCTGCTGCTGATCGCCGGTCTGCTCTACATGGCGCTCGGCTCGGTGCGCGACGCGGCGGTGATCTTCAGCGGCGTACCGCTGGCGCTCACCGGCGGTGTGCTGGCGCTGTGGCTGCGCGACATCCCGCTGTCGATCTCGGCCGGCGTCGGCTTCATCGCGCTGTCCGGCATCGCCGTGCTCAACGGCCTGGTGATGGTCAGCTTCATCCGCGACCTGCGTCGGCACGGCATGGAGCTGGACGAGGCCATCGTCGAAGGTGCCATGACCCGCCTGCGGCCGGTGCTGATGACGGCCCTCGTGGCCGGCCTCGGCTTCGTGCCGATGGCCTTCAACACCGGCATCGGCAGCGAGGTGCAGCGGCCGCTGGCGACCGTCGTGATCGGCGGCATCATTTCTTCCACCCTGCTGACCCTGCTGGTGCTGCCGGGTCTCTATCGCCTGCTGGCGCGCCGCGACGCGCCGGCAATCCAGCACTGATCGGTTCCCGCCAAGGAGTTACAGCACGGTCAGTCGCAAGACGAGTCCCAGGACTGCGCACACCAGCAGCGTGCGCATCAGGCTGACGTGGAAGCGCAGCATGGCGAGCATTGCGCCGGCGCCGAGCACCAGGGCCGCGAGGTCGAGTGAGGCGGGGTGCGGGATCGGCAGGGACAGCCCCAGGCCTTCCCACTTCCCGATGTCCTTGAACAGTACGTGCATCGCGAACCACACCGAAAGATTGAGGATCACCCCAACCACGGCGGCGGTGATGCCGGTCAGCGCCGCCGACAGCCAGCGATTGCCCCGCAGGCGTTCGATGTACGGGGCGCCGAGGAAGATCCACAGGAAGCAGGGTACGAAGGTCACCCAGGTCGACAGGGTCGCGCCGAGTACGCCGGCCAGCAGCGGATCGAGCCCACCCGGAGCGCGATAGGCCCCGAGAAAACCCACCCAGGTCAGCACCAGGATCAGCGGTCCGGGCGTGGTCTCGGCCAGCGCCAGGCCTTGGACCATTTCCCCCGGCGCCAACCAGTGATACTGCTGCACCGCCTGCTGCGTCATGTAGGCCAGCACCGCATAGGCGCCGCCGAAGGTGACCACGGCCATCTTGCTGAAGAACACCGATTCCTGGGTGTAGACGTGGTCCGGCCCCAGCATCCGCCACAGCAGTAGCACCGGCGTGAACCAGAGCGCCAGCCCCACGAGCAGGACCGCCAGCAGCCAGCCCAGGCGCGGCCGTGCGTGCTCGGGCACCGGTTCATGATCGGCGTCATCTGCCTTCTTGCCGGCCGCCAGGAACAGGGTCGGTTTGAATTTTGCTCCCAGCAGCCCGATCAATCCCGCCAGCAGCACGATCAGCGGGAAGGGCACCGCGAAGGCGAAGATGGCGACGAAGGCTGCGCCTGCGAGCGCATAGAGCCAGCGGTTCTTGAGCGCCTTCTTGCCGACCCGCATCACGGCCTCGATCACGATCGCCAGCGTGGCGGCCTGCATGCCGAACAGCAGGCCCTGCATCCAGTCGAGTTGGCCGTAGCTGACGTAGAGCACGGCGATGCCGACCATCAGCAGGAAGCCAGGCAGGATGAACAGCAGGCCGGCGACCAGCCCGCCCCAGGTCTTGTGCAGGAGCCAGCCGATGTAGACGGCCAGCTGCTGCGCCTCCGGGCCGGGCAGCAACATGCAGTAGTTCAGCGCGTGCAGGAACCGGGTCTCGCTGATCCAGCGGCGCTCATCGACCAGCATCTTGTGCATCAGCGCGATCTGCCCGGCCGGACCGCCGAAGTTGATGAAGCCTATCTTCAGCCAGACCTTGAAAGCCTCCCAGAACGGGATGGTGGTGGTGCGCTCGTTCGCAGCGTCCGTGGGCAGCTGGCTCATGCGCGCACCGCCATCGCTTGCGGCTTCCAGTCGTGACCCTCGGCGGCATCGCTGCGGCACCAGGCGTACAAGGCGTCGTAGATCACCATGCCCTGTTCGAGCATGGCGTGGTCGTCTGCGAAATTGGCCGACAGGCCGAGCGAGATCGCCAGCAGCCCGGCGGCCTCCGGCGCCAGCGCAAGCCGGGCGGTATCGGCTCCGCGCACAATGGTCGCGAGCCGCTCCAACCCCGGCGCCCGCAGGTCGAAGTGCCGCAGAAAGGCATCGAAGCTGCAGCGTTCGTCGAAGTGCGAGAAGTCCACCGCCGGAATGTCATAGGGCACCGCGTCCAGACGCCGGGCCTCTTCCTTGACCGTCGCGGTGGGAACGTAGAAAAACTCGGCCTTCGGATCGATGAAGCGTCGGATCAGCCAGGGGCAGGCGACGCGATCAATCTTCGGACGCTCGCGGGTTATCCAGCGGCTTGCCGCCGATCCCAGCGGGGCAACATGGCGGGTGGTCGGCAGACCCGCTGCCTGCCAGGCGCTGTAGCCGCCCTCCAGATAGGCCGCATCGATGCCGGCCTCGCGCAATACACGGCAGGCCGACTGGCTGACCGCCCTGCCATGTGCGCAATAGGTAACGACTCTGATCGTGCTGCCAACAAAATCTCCGGGCGCGAGCTCGGGGCCGCGCCGCAAGGCGCCGGCAATCAGACGGGGCGCCAGCTCAAAATCGCCTTGCCGACGAACATCGATCAGCAGGGGCGAACCCTGGCGCCAGAGCGTCGGCAACAGGGTCTCAACGGCAATGCAGGGCAGGTCAGTGTCCACGAACACGGCTCCTCAAAAAATTGGACGGGGAGCAGGTGTTGGATGGCAAGCCATCTGTGGCGGGGAACCTGTAATCCCCGCGGCAATGGTAATGCCTTTCTGTCCTTGGATGAACAAGCCATTTGCTCGACGCTATTGACGCTGCCGGTGCTGCCGGGTTCGTATCGCGGCGAGAAAAGTATTCCCATCGAGGCGCGAGTCATGCAGTCCAAGCCTTTCCCGTTCGTGTCGCTCCAGCGGCCCCACTGACGTGTCCACCGAGCCCGCAATGCCCGAAGCCAGTTCCATCCCTGCCGCCTGCGGCCCCTTCGGCCTGCCGGTGCTGGCTGAGGCGGTGCCGCTATCGCCGGCCGCGATGCAACTCATCACCCGGGGTGTCGAAGCGCTCTGGGCGCGGATCGTTGCTGCCGATCCCGGGGCCGATCACCGGCCCCTGCTGCTCAGCTACGACGTGCATCCCACGCCCGAGGGGCCGGTGCTGATCGAGGTGAACACCAATGCCGGCGGCATCCTCACCGCCATGCGGGCAGCGCGCGCGGGCAATGACTGCTGCGCCGAGTGGGAGCAGGGCGTGCTGGAGCAGCGGCTGCTGGACCTGTTCCGTCACGACCTGCTGGGCGACAGCGCCGAAGCCACCGGCACCGTCGCCATCGTCGACGACCAGCTCGCCAGCCAGGCCCTGCTGCCGGAGATGCAGGCGCTCGCCGCCCTGCTGCGCCCCTGGGCGCGCGAGGTGCGCGTGCTGGACGCCGCCGAACTGAGCTTCAGCGAGGGCCGCCTGCGCCACGCCGGCACGCCCATCGACCGGATTTACTGGCGCAGCACTGACTTCACCTTGAGCGAGCCGCGCCACGCGCCGGTGCTGCAGGCGGTGCTGGCCGGGACCACCGTCCTCGCGCCCTCGCCCGAGGCCTACCGCGCGATTGCCGACAAGCGCCGCTTCGTCGAATGGTCAGGGCAGACCGAGCTGGCGCGCGACGAGGCCAGCGGCTCTGTCTTTCGCATCGCCGACACGGTGCCGATGGCCAGCCGCAGCACCGCGCAATGGTATGCCGAGCGCGCGGACTGGGTGTTCAAGCCGGTCTCCGGCCATGGCAGCCGGGGCGTGTATGTCGGCAAGAGCATCAGCCGCCGCAAGCTGGACGAGCTGCCAGTGGAGGACTATCTGGCGCAGCGCTACGCGCCGCATCCGGTCATCGACCGCGATGGCAGGGAATGGAAATACGACATCCGCTGCTTCGCCGACCGTGGCCGCATCATCGGCGCCGCCGCGCGGGTTTTTCACGGCCAGGTGGTGGGCATGCGCACGCCGGGCAGCGGCTTCGCGCCGATCCGCGTCGGCGCCGCCTGCTGCCTGCTGGGCGCGCTGCTCGCGGCACGAGTGCGCTGAGCGCGACGACGCGGGGGATGCGCTCAATCCGCTCCCGGCTCCAAGCGACGAGCCTGGGCTCCCGCCACCGCCTGCTCCCAGCGCTCCAGCCGCCGCTCGTACAGGGTGAAGACGCAGAGCGCGCAGTCGCTGTGGCAGCACTCTTCCTCGCCCGGCATCTGCGGCCGGGGTGGCAGCGGCGGCTCGGGCTCCGGGGCCGGCGGCATCAGATCGCTCCGGCCTGGTCGAGCAGCTCGGCGATGTCCTCGGCCATCTGCCGGTAGCCGGCGGCGTTCGGGTGCACCGCGTCCGACTTCAGGCTGCGGCTGGCCAGCACGGCGGGGATGCTCTTGGCCTGCAGCGGCAGCTTGAACTGCGCGGCCAGGGCCGGGTAGGCGGGATCGGACTTCAGCCCGAAGAGCTTGGGCTCGGGCACGCCGAGCAGCACCAGCGGCAGACCGCGACCGCGCACCTCCTCGATCATCGCCGCCAGGTTGGCGCGCATCGCCGCGCGGTCCAGCTGCCGCAGCATGTCGTTGCCGCCCAGGCAGAGGATCACCAGCGCCGGGCGGACCTCGTCGAGCACGCCGGGCAGGCGCTCGCGGCCTTCGGCGCTGGTCTCGCCGGGGGCGCCGGCATTGAACACCGGGCGCCGGATCAACTCGGCCAGCTGGGCCGGATAGGCCTGCTCGGCGCTGGCGCCGGTGCCGTAGGTAAGGCTGTCGCCAAAGGCCAGCACCACCGCGTCGGCGGCCAGCGGCTTCAGCTTGGGGGTGGCGTCGCCGCAGGCGGCGAGCAGGGCCAGCAGGCTGCTGGCAAGCAGGGAGGAGAGGAGGCGCGACATGGCCGCAGATTACCGCTGTCGCGGCTAACGAGGGGCGGCCGCTTCCACCTTGCCATTGGCAGTGGTGACGAAGGCCGCGCCGGTCGGCAGCGGCCCGCCCTTCACCACCACGCCCCAGAACTCCGGCACCTCGATGACGAAGGTGGCGAGCACGCCGAGCGCGACCAGGCCCAGGGCCACCTGGCTGGCGAGCAGCGCGTAGGGCAGCACCGTCACCAGCAGCAGGACCAGCAGCAGGCTGGAGACGAAGCCGCCAGAGGCCATCCAGGCGAACTGCCGGCGGCTGTTGCGGTGCAGGTCGAAGCGGAACAGGAAGGGCGACTCGAACGGGCGCGGCAGCACCACCTGGCCGCGCGCCAGCAGGGCGCCGCAGAGATGCCCCCATTCGTGCACCAGATAGCCGCAGAGCACCGTCATCAGCGCGGTGGCGAGATGAATGGCGATGGGTCCGGCGCCCTGCGGCCGGCCAAGTTCGAGTGTCCAGCTCCACAGCGCCAGCGTCAGCGCGATCAGCAGGCTGTCGCGGACGAGCAGGGCAAGCAGGCGGTTCCGCTGCGGGTACATGGCGTGCTCCGGCGGGTGGTCGTGTTCCTGCGCCGCAGCTTAGGCGGCGCAGGAATACTCATCCCCGTCTCCTCGGACTATTCCTGAAACCCCGCCGTCAGCAGCCCCTCGGCGGTCAGCCGGCGCACCACCTCGCCATCGTGCCCCGGCAGCAGGCGGACCGTCGGCTCGCTCTGCTCCATGTCGTGCAGGGCCTGGAACTGGTTGAGGACGGCGGCGCGGTCCTCGCCGATCATCGCGGTCATGAACAGCGGCCGCTCGCGGAGCTTTTCGATATTGATCCGGTGCCAGGCGACGTCGCCCAGCAGCAGCAGCTCGCGGCCGTCGGCGCGCTGCACGTAGACGATCTGGCTGCCGGGCGTGTGGCCCGGTGACTTCACCAGCACCACGCCGGGCGCGACCGCGAGCATGTCGTCGTATTCCAGGGGCTGGTAGCCCTGCAGCAACCGGGCCGGCAGTTCGGCGGGCTTCATGCCGGCAGGATTGTCGAGCTGCTCTTTCGTCAACTTCAGGGCCGGTAACAGCTGGGCGAAGTTCGGGCTCGCGGCCAGGCCGCCGATGTGGTCCATGTGCTCGTGGGTGAGCAGGATCAGCGAGGCCCTGGGCAGCGCCGCCTGCATGCGCTCATAGGCGGCATCGTCGTAGAACGGCACCATGAACTCGGGCTTGGCCATGGCGCGCGGCATCGCGGTATCGACCAGGATGCGGCCGGTTGGGGTCAGCAGCTGGTAGCTGTAGACCGGGATTGGCGTCGCCTTCCAGGGTTCGCCGGCCATCACCATGGCCTCGGCGAACTCGAAGTCGAAGATGCGCTCGTAGCGGATCTCGGTCGGCTTCTCGCCCGGGATGCTGTTGGCGAGATGGCGCAGGCGGGCGCCGTCGATCACGAAGCTCCCTTCCGGTTTGGGGCTGTGCAGCACCAGCAGGTAGTACAGCGGGGTGCCGACGACCAGCAGCAGGGCCAGCACCGACAGCAGTCGCTTCTGCCATTTGCCCATGGGAAACTCCTCCGCGTTGGGTTCTATTGGCGCAAGCGTAGTGCTTTGTGCCGACATCCGTGTCAGCTTGTCCCGCAATGGTGGAAAATTACGGCCTGCCCGAGCCTGCCGGATCGTTACCGGCCCTCCCATGATTCGCATCACTGAACTCGCCCTGCCGCTCGAACACCCGCCGGAGGCGCTCGCTGCCGCCGTCCGCCAGCGCCTGAAGCTGCGCGCCGGGGAGCCGCTGGAATTCACCGTCTTCAAGCGCAGCTACGACGCGCGCCAGAAGAACAGCGAGCTGAAGTTCATCTACACCCTCGATTGCACCGTGGCCGACGAGGCCGCGCTGCTGGCGCGCCATCGGGATGACCGCCAGATCGGCCCGTCACCCGATACGAGCTACCACCCGGTCACGACCGCGCCGGCCGGCTTTGCCAAACGCCCGGTGGTGATCGGCTTCGGCCCCTGCGGCATCTTTGCGGCGCTGATCCTCGCGCAGGCCGGCTTCAAGCCCATCGTGCTGGAGCGCGGCAAGGGCATTCGCGAGCGCACCAAGGACACCTGGGGCCTGTGGCGCAAGAGCGTGCTCAATGCCGAGAGCAATGTGCAGTTCGGCGAGGGTGGGGCGGGCACCTTCAGCGACGGCAAGCTTTACAGCCAGATCAAGGACCCGCGCCACTACGGTCGCAAGGTGCTGCAGGAGTTCGTGAAAGCGGGCGCGCCGGAGGAAATCCTCTACGTCAGCAAGCCGCACATCGGCACCTTCCGGCTCGCCAGCATGGTGATGAAGATGCGCGCCGAGATCATCGCCCTCGGTGGCGAGATCCGGTTCCAGCATCACGTCACTGACCTCGTCATCGAGGATGGCCGCATGCGCGGCCTGGTATTGGCCGATGGCCAGCGGATCGAGGCCGAGCATGTGGTGCTGGCGGTCGGCCACAGCGCCCGCGACGTGTTCCGCCTGCTGCACCGGCGCGGCGTGCATGTCGAAGCAAAACCCTTCTCCATCGGCTTCCGCATCGAACACCCGCAGAGCCTGATCGACCGCGCGCGCCTGGGCCCCTACGCCGGCCATCCGCTGCTGGGCGCGGCCGACTACAAGCTGGTGCACCACGCCAAGAATGGCCGCGCGGTCTACAGCTTCTGCATGTGCCCGGGCGGCACCGTGGTGGCGGCGACCTCGGAGCCACGGCGGGTGGTCACCAATGGCATGAGCCAGTACTCGCGCAACGAGCGCAATGCCAATGCCGGCATCGTGGTCGGGATCACGCCGGAGGACTATCCGGGTGGGGTCGCGGCCGGGCCGCTGGCGGGCATTGAGTTGCAGGAAGAACTCGAATCGCGCGCCTATGTGCTCGGCGGCAGCAACTACCAGGCGCCGGCGCAGTTGGTCGGCGACTTCATCGCTGGAAAACCTTCAACCGGTCCCGGCTCCGTCGAGCCCAGCTACAAGCCCGGCGTGCTCTGGACCGATCTCGCGCCCGCGTTGCCGGACTACGCCATCGAGGCGATCCGCGAAGCGCTGCCGGCCTTCGAGCGCCAGATTCCCGGCTTCGCCATGGCCGACGCGGTGCTCACCGGCGTCGAGACCCGCACCTCGGCGCCGCTGCGTGTCACCCGTGGCGCCGACTACCAGAGCCTCAATACCCGCGGCCTGTATCCGGCCGGCGAGGGCGCCGGCTATGCCGGAGGCATCCTCTCGGCCGGCGTCGATGGCATCCGCGTCGCCGAGGCCTTGGCCTTGCAGATGACCGGCCAGCCGCTGCCCCCTTACCTGTACTCAAGAGGCGCCTCGAATGACCAAGCCCAGTGAGCTGCCGACCGCCAACCCGGCCTACGTCGCGGCCGTGCAGGAGAGCGTGCGCACCGCACCGTATCCGGCCCTGATCGGCATGCAGCTCGCGCTGCTCGACTTCGACCGCTGCCGCATCGAGCTGGAACTGGGCGAGCGCCACATGCAGCCCTTCGGCATCGTCCACGGCGGCGTGCTGGCGACTCTGATCGACACCGCCACCTTCTGGGCCGGCTTCCTGCGCCTGCCGGACGATTGCGGCATGGTCAATGTCGATCTCAAGCTCAACTACCTGAAGGCCGTCGCCCGCGGCCGGCTGCGCGCCGAGGGCCGCTGCCTGCGCCCGGGGCGCCAGATCAGCTACACCGAAGCGAGCGTCTACGACGAGACCGGCGAGCTGGTCGCGCACGGCACCTCGACCCTGATGGCCCTGCCCGGCAAGGGCCTGAAGCTGGGCCTGCAAAAATTTCTCTGACGATCCACCCTCCCATGCTCCTTGCACTCAGCATCGCCGCCGCCGTTTCCGCCCTGCTCGCCATCGCCGCCGAAAGCGGCGGCGCGCAACGCCACAAGGCCTTCTACGTCCTCAAGCCGCTGACCACGCTGCTGATCCTCGGGGTCGCGCTCTGCGGCCCTAGCGGGGACTACCGCACGGCGGTCGCCATCGGCCTGGTGCTGTCGATGCTGGGCGACATCTGCCTGATGTTTGCCGGCAATGCCTGGTTCCTGGGCGGCCTGGGCAGCTTCCTGATCGCCCACTTCCTGTTCGTCTGGGCCTATGCCGAGGGGCTGACGGCCTACGCCGTGCCGGTCTGGTGCTGGGCTGGGGTGGTCTATGGCCTGGGCTTCTTTGCCTGGCTGCTGCCCAAGACCGGCCCGCTGAAGCTGCCGGTGCTGGTCTACGGCAGCGCGCTGCTGGGCATGGTGCTGGCCGCCAGCGCGCGCTGGCAGGCGGCGCCGGGCCTGGGCACCGAACTGGCGATGGTCGGCGCCTTCATCTTCATGGTCTCGGATTCGGCGCTCGCGGTGCGGCAGTTCAACGGCGCCTATCGCGGCGCGCAGCCGCTGATCCTGAGCACCTACTGGCTGGCGATCGGGCTGATCGCGGTGTCGGTGAGTCTCTAAGCCGCCGGAGTCTTGGCGCGGGCGCCGACCACCCGCCCGCGCCGCAACGGATCGGGCAGGCGTTTCGCGAGCCAGCCTGGCAGGCGCTTCAGCCCCAGCACATTCGCCTCGCGTGGCGAGTCCGGCATGAACTCGCGGGTGCCCATCAGGTAATCGAACCAGGGCCGGGTGACGCACCAGTTGGCGTCGGCATTGCGGCCCATGTGGTGGTCGTAGTGCCAGGGCAGGTTCTGCCGCGCCCACTCCGGGTCCTCGTGCGCCTTCTTGTGCTTGAGGTAGTAGTTGAGCGAGCAGTACCAGAGCGTGGCGACGTAGAAGGGCGCGATCGGAAACAGCGGCGACACGGCGACGCTGGCGGCGATCAGCGACCAGGTTTCCTTGCCCTGCGCATGCAGGCCGAGCGGAAAGCGCTCGTAGTTGGGATCGACGAAGCCGTGCTGGCGCACCACCCGGTGGTGCTCGTGGAAGTGGAAGGCCCAGAAGCTGCGCTTGTCGCGGCCGGCCTCGTGCAGCACATGCTTGTGCATCACCCATTCGACGGCGTTGGAGGTCGCGAGACCCAGCGCGATTTGGACGACTGATCCGATCATGACGGCCCTTGGTTGTATGAACTCCTCGGCACAAACGATAGCCTGTCGCCGTCCCCCCATCTTGATCGCAGCCACCCCCACCGCATGGCAGTCGAGTCATCGCTACCCCCGCTCCCGGCGCTGATGTGCGCGCCGGCGGGAATCAGCGCGCGCTATCTGCGCGAGCTGCTGCCAGCGGACATGCCTGCGGCCCTGTTGGCCGAGGCCGGCATCGACGCGCAGAGGCTGGCTGGCGACGAGCATTACCGGCCGCCGCTGTTCCAGGCCTGCACGCTGCTGGAGCAGGCCCTGGCCCGCCAGGCCGATCCGCTGTTTGCCCTGCGCGAGGCGCGGCGGCTGAGCCTCAAGGCCTTCCCCTGGCTGGGCCTGAGTCTGCTCGCCAGCACCGATCTCGGCACCGGCCTGGCGCGGCTGATCGAGCTGGAGCCGCTGGTCTGGGATGGCAGCCAGCTGCGCCTGGAGGTCGAAGGCGAGCAGGCGCGGCTGGTCTGGGAACCGGCCTGGCCCTTGCCGCCGGCGATGATCGAACTGGCGCTGGCGGGCTGGGCGCTGCTGTCACCGGCCCTGGCCGGCGTACAGGCCTCAGAACTGCAACTGGGCTTCCGTCACGCCGCGCGGGCGTCGCCGGAGCGCTATCGCGAGCTGCTCGGCTGCGAACCCCGGTTTAGTCAGGCGCAGACCTCGCTGGCGTTCCCGGCTGCCTGGCTGCAGCGCGAACTGCGCCTGGCCGATCCGGCGGCCGCCGAATGGGTGCTGGCAGAAGCCCGTCGCCGCCTTGCCGAAGGGCCCAGCGGCTGGCGACTGGAGACGCGCCTGCGCGCCGCCTGCCTGTCGGCGCTGCCCGGCCCGCTGCCGGAAGCGGCCGAGCTTGCGACCCGGCTCGGCCTGAGTCCGCGCCTGCTGCGTGAGCGCTTGCAGTCACAGGGGCTGCGCCTGCGCAGCCTGCAGGACGAGGTGCGCCGCGATGCCGCCTGCTGGTGGTTGCGGCATTCCAGCGCCGAACTGGCCGACATCGCCGACGCCTGCGGCTTCTCCGAGCAATCGGCCTTCCAACGTGCGTTCCGGCGCTGGACCGGCCGCACGCCGGGGCAATGGCGGGTCGCCGCAATCGCGCGCTGAGCCGATATCCTTCCTCCGCACTCCTGCTCCAACACGAACCACCGCCCATGGCCTCCAGCCTGTTCCTGCTGATCGACGACATCGCCGCCGTACTCGACGACGTGGCGCTGATGACCAAGCTCGCCGCCAAGAAGACCGCCGGCGTGCTCGGCGACGACCTCGCGCTCAATGCCCAGCAAGTTGCGGGTGTGAACGCCGACCGCGAATTGCCGGTGGTGTGGGCGGTGGCCAAGGGCTCGGCCCGCAACAAGCTGATCCTGGTGCCGGCGGCGCTGGCGATCAGCGCGCTGCTGCCTGCCCTGGTGACGCCGCTGCTGATGCTGGGCGGCGCCTATCTCTGCTACGAGGGCGTCGAGAAGCTGGCGCACAAATTCCTGCACCGCGCGGAAGAGCAGAGCCATCGCGCCGAGCTGAGCCAGGCGCTGGCTGATCCCCAGGTCGACCTGGTGGCGTTCGAGCGCGACAAGATCCGGGGCGCGGTGCGCACCGATTTTATCCTCTCCGCCGAGATCATCGTCATCTCCCTCGGCACCGTGGCCGGCGCCGGCTTGCTGCAGCAGCTGACGGTCCTGGCCGGCATCTCGGTGATCATGACCATCGGTGTCTATGGCCTGGTGGCGGGCATCGTCAAGATCGACGACGCCGGTCTCTACCTGATGCGCCGTGGCAGCGCTGCCGCGCAGGCCCTGGGGCGCGGTCTGCTGGGACTGGCGCCCTGGCTGATGAAGGCGCTGTCGGTGGCCGGCACCGCCGCCATGTTCCTGGTCGGTGGCGGCATCCTGGTGCACGGGCTGCCCTGGCTGCACCACCAGCAGGAGGCGCTCGCCGCCCAGGGCGGTGGCCTGGGGGCGGCGCTGTTGCCGATGCTGTTCAGCGCGGTGGTCGGCGTGATCGCTGGTGCGCTGGCACTAGGGCTGCTGGCGCTGTTCCAGCGTCTGCGCGGCAAATAGCCCTACCCAAAAATCCGTTCGCCCTGAGTCCTTCGACAGGCTCGGGGCGAACGGCTGCCAATTGCTGGAGCGGCGCCGACTACTTGGGCGGCGCAGCGCTCTCGATCTCGGCCTTGGCACCGGCCTGCTTGGCCTGGGCATCCGCCATGGCGACCTCGTAGTCGGCCTTGGCCAGCTTCAGGCAGTCGTCCTTGGCCGCGCCGGCGCTGGTGTCGCACTTTTCCTTGGCGACTTTGTAGTTGGCCTCGGCCAGTTCGGTATCGACCTTGTACAGGCTATCGACATCCTGCTTCATGTCGCCGGGCGTAAGCGGCTTGCCGTCGGCGTCGACCACGCGGTCGAGGTGCTCCTGCACCGCCTCGCTGGCGCGCTCGTTAACCTTGGCCTGGCCGGCCGCGATGATCTTGGCGATGTCGGCCTCGTTCTGTTTCGGTTCTTCTGGCTTGCCGCAGGCGGCGATGGCCAGGGCGGCGGCGAGGCTGGCGGCGATGCGGATGGTGCTTGAGCGGCTCATGATGGACTCCGTTGAAGGCAGGGGTTTGCGCGGCGTCCTAATGGCCAGGCGTCGAGAACCTTGGGGCTCTTCTGGACCCGAGTGTCGCCTTCGCGCTTGAACTGGCGGTGAACCGTTCTGGCCGCCGGCCCTAGCGGTCGGGTAGCGCTGCTGCCTCGATGGCCGCGCGCAGGTGCTGGAACAGCTCGCGGTAGTAGCGGCCCTTGCCGGCTGGCTTGCCGCTGTGCTCGCTCTCGCTCAGGGCCGCCGCCTCTTCCTTGCGGGTGTTGCGGATCAGGGCGCGCAGGGTGCGGGTGTCGCCGGTGGGGTAGCGGGCGAACCAGTCTGTGAGAGCAGCGTCGTCGGCCAGCAGCCGGTCGCGCCATTTGGCGATGTCGGGAAAGCCGCGCGCCGCCTGCTCCTTGCCGTGCTGGTAGTCGCTCAGCAGCTTGCGGAAGGCGGTCGAGTCCTCATCGCGCAGCAGCTTGCCGATGAAGGAGGCCTGGCGCTTGCGCGCGCTGAGGTTGGTGAGGCGCTGCAGTTCCTGGAAGGCCTCGCGCAGGCGTGGCTCCATCTCGATCCGCGCGAAGCGGTCGGCGGGCAGTTCCAGCAGGGCCAGGCCCAGCTCCTGCAGGTCCAGCAGTTCAACCTTCACCGAGGTCTTGCTGGGGCCGAGCGCCTCTTCCTCCAGGCCCTCGGTCTCGATGTCGTAGCGGAAGCGGGTCATGGCGGGGCACAGCGGCAGGGCCGGGGCGCGCATGATACGGCGGCCACGGTCGGCTGGCTTTTCCAAGCCCTGTCGGAGACAGCGGCAGCCCGGTCGTCGAGGTTATCCTGACGATCATGAAAATCCTGTTCTACGCCCTGGCCTGGCTGCCCCTGACCGTGCTGCAGGGACTGGGCGGCTTCGTCGGCTGGCTACTGTGGATCAGCCATTCCTCCCGTCGGCGGGTGGCCCTGCGCAATCTCGAACGCTGCCTGCCGGAGCTGGACCAGGCCGAGCGCCAGCGCATCGGCCGCGCCTCGCTGGGCCACGAATTCAAGACCTATATCGAGACCGCGCGGGTCTGGCTGGGGCCGGGCTGGGCGGTGAAGCGGGCGGTGCGCGAGTCACGCGGCCTGGAGCTGCTGGCGCAGGCGCATGCTGCCGGCAAGGGCGTGATCCTGCTGACCCTGCACCAGGGCGCCTTCGAGGCGGTGGCGATCCCGATGTCGGCCGACTTCGCTTTCTACGGGCTCTACAAGCCGCAGAAGGGCGTGATCAACGCGCTCTCGCTGATCGGCCGCTGCCGCTTTGGCGGGCGCATGGTCGCGGCCGAATTGGGCGTGCGCCGGACCGCGCTGCCCCTGTTGCAGCAGGGCTACGGCGTCTACTACATGCCTGACCACGACCCTCCGGAAGGCAGCGGCCTGTTCGTGCCTTTCTTCGGCCAGCCGGCGCACACGCCGACCCTGATCGCCCGGCTGGTGCGCGAATCCGGCTCGCCGGTAGTGTTCATGTTCGGCGAGCGCCTGCCCTGGGCGCGCGGCTATATCGCCCACTACCTGCCGGCGCCGCCGGACATTTACAGCCCGGACCCCGAGATCGCCACGGCCGCCATGAACCGTGGCCTGGAAGCCTGCGTGCGCGCCTGCCCGGAGCAGTACTGGTGGGGCTACAAGCGCTTCCGCCGCCAGCCCAAGGGCGCGCCGGACTTCTACCGGGGCAGCTAGCTTCACCGTTTCGCCATCTGCGGGCGCGAACATGCGCGGCTGTCCCCCGAGCGCCGCCCTCCATGCCTCCGATTTCCCGCCGCGATGTTCTCAAGGCCGCTGCCGCCGTCAGCCTGGTGCCGCTGATCTCCGCCTGTGGCGACAGCAGCCCTGATGGAGTACCGGGCGGCGCGGACGACAGCGCACCGAAGGCCAACTTCCTGCACGGAGTCGCCAGCGGCGATCCGCTGGCCGACGCGGTGATCCTCTGGACCCGGGTGACCCCGGAGCAGACGGGCATCGCCAGGCTTCCGGTGCGCTGGACGCTGGCGCGCGATGCCGCGCTGAGCGAGATCGTCCAGCAGGGCGAGGCGCTGGCGAGTGCCGAGCGTGACTACACGGTGAAGCTCGATGTCAGCGGCCTGGCACCCGGCAGCCTCTATCACTACCAGTTCAGCGTCGGCGATCGGCGCTCGCCGGTGGGCCGCACTCGAACCGCGCCGGCCGCCGCGGTCGAGAGCCTGCGTCTTGGCGTCGTCACTTGCGGCGACTACGCCCGTGGCCTGTTCAATGCCTACCGCCGGGTTGCCGAGCGAGAGGACCTGCAGGCGGTGGTGCACCTGGGCGACTACATCTACGAGAACGGCCTGCAGGACGCCGTGCGGCCACAGGTGCCAGCGCACGAGACGGTGACGCTGGACGACTACCGCCAGCGTTACTCGACCTTGCGCGGCGATGCCGACCTGCAGGAGCTGCATCGCCAGCATCCGATGATCTGGGTCTGGGACGATCACGAGCTGGCCAACAATGCCTGGAAGGGCGGCGCCAGCGCGCACGACCCGGCCACCCAGGGCGACTTCTTCGAGCGCCGCGCCGCCGCCTTCCGCGCCGCCCACGAGTGGATGCCGATCCGCACGCCGGATACCGGCGATTTGGCCCGCATCTACCGTCGCTTCGCCTTCGGCGATCTGGTCGACCTGCTGATGGTCGACGCCCGCCAGGTCGGCCGCGACGAGCCGGTGCCGCCCAATATCCTGTTCGGCGAGACCGTGCCGGTGCACACGCAGACGGGCGCCTTCATCGACCCCGCGCGGCAGATCTTGGGTAGCGCGCAGGAGCAATGGTTGATCGAGCGTCTGGACCAGAGCGGGGCGCGCTGGAAGCTGCTCGGCAACCAGGTCTATTTCTCGCCGCTGAAGCTGGTTGGCGCGCCGCGCGCCACCGGCCTGAGCCTGTTCCTCAGCAACGACAAGTGGGATGGCTACGAACCGGCGCGCGACCGCGTGCTGGCGGCCATGGCACGCAGCGGCAACGTGGTGATCCTGACCGGCGACGCCCACGAGGCCTATGCCTTCGACGTCAGCGACGACCCCAACAATCCGCTGGCCTACAACCCGCTGACCGGCGAGGGCTCGAAGGCGGTGGAGTTCGTGGTCACTTCCACCAGCACCCGTGGCGACGGCGTGGTTGGCGACTCGCTGACCGCCGAATTGCAGCGCACGCCGGACAATGTCGAGCAGCTGCTGCGCCTGAGCAATCCGCACCTGAAGTACTACAACAACACGCTCAACGGCTACACGGTGCTCGACATCAACGCGGAGCGCGTGCAGGCGGAATTCTGGTTCGTGCCCATCGTCAGCGAGCCCAGCGAGGAGGAATCGCTGGGCGCGACCTTTGTCTGCGAGCACGGCAGCAACCGGCTGCAACCGCTGCTCTGAGTCCGGCTTAGTCCCAGTCGCCTTCGAGTGCGAAACGGCAAAGGACGGCCGGTCGCTCCGGATCGTCGGGGTCGGTGATCAGGTAGCCGCTGCGGCCGTCGCCGGCCAGGGCCAGTCCTTCGATCTTGTGCCGGCTCTGTTGCCCCCCGGCTTCAAGCAGCGGAGCCCAGCGGATGCCGCACGGCGCGCCCCGCGCGTCCACTGCCATCCGGCCGATGGCTGCGCCGGCCACCGGGCCGTCGGCCACCGCGTCGGCGGTGTTTTCGGCGGCGGCGGTGAACAGCAGACCGCCCCGAGGACTCAGCGCGGCGTCGGTGAGGTGCAGTGCCACGCCCGCCAGCTCGCCGAGCTGGAAGCGATGAAACGCCAGGAGTTCTGGCGCCGCACCGTCCAGCACCGCTGCTGCGAAGTCCAGACTGGCGTCGGGTTCCAGGCCGGCACCGCGGTGGAACAGGCGCAGGCGCGAGCCGCCGGCCAGGAACTCGCCACCTTCGAGATTGGGCAGGCCGCCCAGCACGTCGGCGAGGCAGAGGTGCAAGGCCCCCAGCTCGCCCAGCTCCATTGCTGGCGGGCGGGTCCTCAGGTCCAGGCGGGCCACGCCGCGACGGTTTGGCCGCGATCCGGAACCGAGCGCGTAGACGCGCCCGGGCCCGGTAGCCAGCAGTACCTCGTAGTCGGGCTTGTCGCGTTTACGTAGTGCCGCGCCGCTGCCGGCCAGGATCAGTGGCTCGGTGCGCAGGGTCTGGGCGTCGATCCAGACCAGGGCCTGGGCGTCGTCCTGCAGGGCCAGCAGGCGCTCGCCGAAGGCGAGCAGGCCAGAGCCGGCGCGGACACCCGGCAGCGGCTGGGTGCTGGTTATGAGCGCCCGCAGGGCCGGATCGTGGCGCGCGGATATCTCCATCGGCCGCGCACTCATCGGAGCGGCCACTGCGCCAGCAATTCGTACTGCTTCAAAGTGCTGCCGCTGTGGATCAGCGCCAGGGTATCGACCGGCCACCGCAGGGGCGGGACGGCGATGGGTTCGGGCAGCGTGCGGCGGGCGTAGGCGAGCGTGACATGGGGCGTGAACTGCCCGGCCAGCGATCTGCCCAGGCCTTCGAGGATCAGCGCCTCGCGCAGCTGCTGCCAGAGCGCCAGCAGCGCCGGCGGGTCACTGGCGCTGCGCAGGATGCAGGGTGGCTGCGCGCCGTGGAAGCTGTCGACCCGATCCAGGGACCAGTCGAAAGCGCCCAACTGAATGCGGCTGACGGCGCGTTTGGCTGCCTCGGCCTGGTCGCGGCGGAATTCGGAGCTGTCGCCGAGGAAGTGCAGGGTGGCGTGGTACTTCGCCGGTTCCAGCCAGCGGCCCGCCAGGTCCTCCCTGGTCTTCAGCAGACTGGCGATGCCGAGCAACCGCACCCGCAGCGCATCGTTCGGCCACAGCGCGAAGAACAGGCGGTGCAGCTCCGGCGCACCACTGATGTCCAGCCCCAGTTGGTCGGGGCTGGTTGTGCGCCGGCTCATTGGTGCGGACCGCCGCGAATCAGCGTGGCCAGAGCCAGGCGAAGACTGCGGCGCTGACCAGGGCGTAAAGCAGGGCGTCGAGCAGATCCTTGGCGACCGCGCCCCAGGGATGGGCCTTCCAGATGCCGTCGGAGACGCTGCCGGTGGCGTAGGCGAGGAAGGTCGAGATCGCGAAGAAATGGAACACCAGGTACTTGCTGGCACCGCTGCCCAGCACGCTGCAGGCGAGGCAGGCGGTGATGGCCGAGACCGCCAGCGCCAGCAGGAACCACTTGCCCAGATGCGGCCCCATCTTCGGCAGGCCACTGGCGCGCAGCATCACGAAGCCGACCGGGCCTTCGACAAAGCGCTGCTGGATTTCCGGGTTCTGCATGTCCTTGCCATCGAGGCAATGCGGCAGCACGTACTGGCCGGGCGTCGGATTGCCCCGGCGGATCACTTCCCGCACCTCGTCCTCGTTGGCGAGTTTGCGGTAGTCGGCTTGGTGCCACTTGAAGACCATGTGGACCAGGCTGCTGGCGACGAACACCGCGACGGCGGCAAGCAGGATGGGCAGCCACAGCGAAGCGAGCATGAGCATCGGGAACTCCTGGGCGGGGACGCCGGCAGGCGCCGGGGGTGGTGACTAGTCTGCCATTGACGACCGGGTGGGCGGAGATGGTCTGGCGTCAGCCCGCGACCTCGGCCGGTCCAACGGTGCTTGGCAGCCGCATGCCGGGAACGGTAAATTCTGGCCAGGGAAATAAAACAGTTCCGCCGGGACCTTGGTTGCGTTCTGCGGCTCTCGACGGGAATCGGGATCGACAGCGCTGGTGACGCTCGCGGGAGATCGCAAGAAATTGATGCTTGGGAGCGGCCGCGTATGCCGGGCCGTGCATTGCAACTTGTGAGAATGGGAGAGGGAATATGCCTTGCAACAAAGCCGTTGTGGCTCGACAAATCGTTGAGCGTCTTTTTCGGGACCCTGGTATCGATCGGGACATTCGCATTCGTCAGTATGTGGATACCAAGAAGGAGCGTGTGTACCTCACCCACGTTCTCAACGGGCCGCTGGCGACCTGGATCACTGAACACACGGAATGCCGATGGGTGACCATCAAGCAGGAAGAGCTGGAGCCGGTGGTAACCGCAGGCGATCTCATGGACCTTTGCGAGGAGCACTTGGTATGAGCCCAAGAACAGCTTTCGCAGGTATCGGACTCCTAGCCAGCGTGGTCGCCAGCAACGTATTTGCGCAGGAATTGCCCGGGCTTGAGTGGCAGCCCTTAAGTGAAAGTGAGTTGTCGCTGGCATTTGGGCCGCAGGAGGATGGTGGCTTTGGTTCCAACCTGAAGGCCGATCTGTTCTATTCACCTGACCAGGCTAGGGTGGGCGATATGTTCGCCGGCTACCTTGGCTTGAAGGGAGATGCTCACTGGAGTTCGGCGGACGAAGCGCTGAACCAGTCTTCGTTGTCGCTGCAGCTGGGCGTATGGACCATGCTCAATGGCGCCGGATTCATGTTGGCGTCACCCGCCGTGGAACTTTACGTTGATGTCCGTCAGCGCTATGGACAGTTCCAAGATGGAGCGGGTGGGGAGATCGAGAATGTCGATCACACCCTGACGGGATTGGGGGCGGAGTTCCAGGTGCCCGGCTCCTACATCTTGCTCAACTGGCTGTCTCGTCTGAGCAAGGAGCGTGACCAGCCGCCAATCATCAGCGTTACGCACTACTGGAATCGGGACCAGTCGGATCAGGCTCAGGATTTACCCGACGCACTCAAGGCTGACGAATTGCTAGTACAGCTTCATGGACAGCTGACCGTGCCCAAGCTGAAGTTGGCTGACGCGCCAGTACGGCTTCAGTACGAGTTTGGCTTTACCAAGCCGACCACCGGGAATGACCGCGCCTGGCAGGATTTTACGAAGCTGGCCCTCGTGATTGACGCCGGTGACGAGATCAAACCGGCATTGATCTATTCCCGGGGGGAGCAGGACGGCCTCGAGTACGACAAGCGACTGCTCCTGGGGTTGTTGTGGTCCTTCGGGAAGTCTGAAGGAGCCGGTTCGGAAGAGGCGGCGGCTCCGGCAGAACCGGTTCAGATAGTTCCGCCGGTCGAGTCGCCCGGCTAGCGGATCAGGAGGGTGCCCGGCGGCGGGAGGTGCCGCCGCCGGGCTTCGAGGGCTACAGGGATTGACGCTACATATTGCGCCGGTACTCGCCCCCCACCTCGTACAGCGCGTGGCTGATCTGGCCCAGGCTGTTGTACTTCACCGCCTCCAGCAGCGATTCGAAGATGTTCCTGCGCTCGCGTGCGGTTTTCTGGAGCGCCTTCAGGCTGTCCGGGGCGATGCCGTTGCGCTGGCCGCGATAGCTGGCGACATTGCTGATCTGCTGGCCTTTCTCTTCCTCGGTGGAACGGATCAGCTCGATGGTGGTGGCGATCTCGCCGCCGTGGTCCTTGGGCAGGAAGGTGTTGACGCCGATCAGGGGCAGCGAACCGTCGTACTTCTTGTGCTCGTAGTACAGCGACTCTTCCTGGATCTTGCCGCGCTGGTACATGGTGTCCATCGCACCGAGCACGCCGCCGCGCTCGCTGATCGCCTCGAACTCCTTGTAGACCGCTTCCTCCACCAGGTCGGTGAGCTGGTCGATCACGAAGCTGCCCTGCCAGGGGTTCTCGCAGAAGTTCAGGCCCAGCTCGCGGTTGATGCTGAGCTGGATCGCCACCGCGCGGCGCACCGAGTCCTCGGTGGGCGTGGTGATGGCTTCGTCGAAGGCATTGGTGTGCAAGCTGTTGCAGTTGTCGAACAGGGCGTAGAGCGCCTGCAGGGTGGTGCGGATGTCGTTGAACTGGATCTCCTGCGCGTGCAGCGAACGGCCGGAAGTCTGGATGTGGTACTTCATCATCTGGCTGCGCGCCGAGCCGCCGTAGCGCTCCTTCATGGCGCGGGCCCAGATGCGGCGGGCGACGCGACCGATGACGCTGTACTCCGGGTCCATGCCGTTGCTGAAGAAGAAGCTCAGGTTGGGCGCGAAGTCGTCGATCCGCATGCCGCGCGCGAGGTAGTACTCGACGAAGGTGAAGCCATTGGCCAGCGTGAAGGCGAGCTGGCTGATCGGATTCGCCCCGGCCTCGGCGATGTGGTAGCCGGAGATGCTCACGGAGTAGAAGTTCTGCACCTGGTGCTCGACGAACCACTCCTGGATGTCGGCCATCGCGCGGAGCGCGAACTCGGTCGAGAAGATGCAGGTGTTCTGCGCCTGGTCTTCCTTGAGGATGTCGGCCTGCACGGTGCCGCGCACCACGCTCATGGTCTCGGCCTTGATCCGCGCGTAGGTCTCGGCGTCGAGCAGCTGATCCCCCGTAACGCCCAGCAGCGCCAGGCCCAGGCCGTCGTTGGTCGGCGGCAGTTCGCCGGAGTAGCTCGGGCGGGTCTTGCCCTTGAACAGCTCCGCGATCTGCTTCTCGGCGGCGGCCCAACGCGCCGTATCGGCCTTCAGGTACTTCTCGACCTGCTGGTCGATGGCGGTGTTCATGAACATCGCCAAAATCATCGGCGCCGGGCCGTTGATGGTCATCGACACCGAGGTGGTCGGCGAGCAGAGGTCGAAGCCGGAGTACAGCTTCTTCATGTCGTCGAGCGTGGCAATGCTCACACCCGAGTTGCCGATCTTGCCGTAGATGTCCGGACGGGTTTCCGGGTCCTCGCCGTACAGGGTCACCGAGTCGAAGGCGGTGGACAGGCGCGTGGCGCTGCCCGACTGCGACAGGTAGTGGAAGCGGCGGTTGGTGCGCTCCGGCGTGCCTTCGCCCGCGAACATGCGGATCGGGTCCTCGCCGACGCGGCGGTAGGGGTAGATGCCGGCGGTATAGGGGTAGCCGCCCGGCAGGTTCTCCTTCAGCAGGAAGCGCAGCAGCTCGCCCCAGCTCTCGAAGTGCGGTGCGGCGACCTTGGGGATTTTCTGGTGCGAGAGCGACTCGACATAGTTCTCGCCCTTCACCGCCTTGCCGCGCACCTCGTAGGTGTAGTGCGTGTCGGTCACTCCCTTGAGCCGCGCCGGCCATTCGCGCAGCAGGGCGATGGAGTCCTTGTCGAGCTGCTGAATGGCCGTCTGGTAGCGCTGGCGCAGCAGAAGCATCGAGCGGTCGGGTGGGGTGGGCCTCGGCCCACCGTCTTCGGCGCTGGCGGCCGTCGTCGCTGCAGCCGCCGCGTGGGCTGAAGCCCACCCTACGCCCGCCGCGACGAGGTCATCGGCCGCATAAAGATCCAGCGGCTTCGGCAGCTTGGGATCAGCCAGCTCGCTGAGCGCCTCCCACATCGATTGAGCCTTGTTGGCGGACTCGTCCTGCGACTCGGCGGCGGCGTTGATGGCGCGGCCCTGCTCGGCGATCTCGGCGAGATAGCGGGTGCGCTGGCCCGGGATCAGTACGGTGGCGCGCGGCTCCTTGAGCGTGGTGTCCAGCTCCGGTGTCCATTTCGCATCCGGTAGATTCAGCTTGGCCCGCAGCAGGCGGCAGAGGTTGCTGAACATCCAGGTCACGCCCGGATCGTTGAACTGGCTGGCGATGGTCGGGTAGACCGGCACCTCCTCGTCGCGCAGCTGGAAGGCGACGCGGTTGCGCTTCCACTGCTTGCGCACGTCGCGCAGCGCATCCTCGGCGCCGCGCTTGTCGAACTTGTTCAGCACCACCAGCTCGGCGTAATCGATCATGTCGATCTTTTCGAGCTGGCTGGCGGCGCCGTACTCGCTGGTCATCACGTAGACCGGGAAGTCGACCAGGTCAACGATCTCGGAATCGCTCTGGCCGATGCCGGCGGTCTCGACGATGACCAGGTCATAGCCCTGGCCGCGCAGGAAGCCGACGCAGTCCTTGAGCACGATGCTGGTGGCGGCGTGCTGGCGGCGGGTCGCCATCGAGCGCATGAAGACTCGCTTGTTACGCAGCGAGTTCATGCGGATGCGGTCGCCCAGCAGGGCGCCACCGCTGCGGCGGCGGGTCGGATCGACCGCCAGCACGGCGATGCGGATCTGGGGAAAGGCCTCCAGGAAGCGCAGCAGCAGCTCGTCCACCACGCTGGACTTGCCAGCGCCGCCGGTGCCGGTAAAACCAATGACCGGCGTGCCCTTGCCCGCCAGCTCCCAGGTCTTGCGCAGCTTGGTCAGCTCGGTCTCGCTGAGCAGGCCTTCCTCGATGGTGGACAGCATCTGGCCGACGCTGATCTCGTCGTCGATGTCGACCTTGGCCGGCGTGCGGGTGGCGATGCGATGGCCGTGGGCGCGCTCGACTAGGTCGTCGATCATGCCGGTCAGGCCCAGCCGGGCGCCGTCGTTGGGGTGGTAGATGTACTCGACGCCCTGCGCGTGCAGTACCGCGATCTCTTCCGGCGTGATGGTGCCGCCGCCGCCGCCGAACACGCGGATGTGGCTGGCGCCGCGCTGGCTAAGCATGTCCACCATGTACTTGAAGAACTCGTTGTGGCCGCCCTGGTAGCTGCTGAGCGCGATGCCGTCGGCGTCTTCCTGCAAGGCGGCGCGGACGATGTCCTCGACGCTGCGGTTGTGGCCCAGGTGGATCACTTCCGCGCCCTTGGCCTGGATCAGTCGGCGCATCACGTTGATGGCCGCGTCGTGGCCGTCGAACAGGCTGGCGGCGGTGACGAAGCGGAGCGGGGTGCTGGCCGCGGTATCGGATTCGGGCTGCGGTTCGACTTTGGCGTGCATCGGTGGGCGTCTCCAGAGAGGCGCGGAGTATACGAATCGGGCCGGCCGGGCTCTTCATCCGAAAGGGCGAAAGCTGGCGCGAAGCAGTTCACGCCTGGTCACTCCAATCCTTTATTTTCCTGGGTCTGGCGGCTTGCGGCCGGGGCCGACGCGCGGTAAAAGTTTGACCAGGGAATTGTCGGCCGACCGCAACGTCCAGAGTGCGGCGGCCTACGGGCTTGGAAAAAGGGGGCTTATGCGGTCGCTGTGGTCGCGGATGTGGAAGCAGCCATCAACGGTGGTGGAGGAACTGCAGCCGGCCTCCAACCGCTATGCCGACCAGTTGGAGCGCGGCTTCTGGTGGCTGCGCTTCTTCGACGACCTGGAACGCGAGTACCAGCGCGGTTTCATGGGCCTCAACGCCCGGAGCATCCGCGTCGCGCAGTTGCTGGGCGTGCTGGGCATCCTCACCTTCATCGCTCTTGACCACTTGGCGCTGCAGCTGCTGCCGCCGAGGGTGTACCAGGTGCTCGGCCTGGTTTCGATTCCAGCCATGCTGGTGCCCTTCCTCGCCGCCCACCAGCAGCGGGGGTCGATCAACCTGCAGCGCATCTCGTTTGCCTCCACCCTGCTGCTCGGGCTGTCGATCATCTGGGTGATCTGGTACGGCGAGAAAACCATACCGGACCATGCCACCGAAGCGGTGCTGGTGCTGACGATGTACCTGTACTTCCTGTCCGGCCTGCTCTGGACCCAGACCGTGGTCTGCGGCCTGTCGACCTGGGTCGCCTTCCTGCTGCCGGGCCTGATGCACGGACATCCGCCGGACCTGGGGCTGGTCTACGACGGCTTTTACGTGGGCCTGGCCAATGCCATCGGCATGGTCGGTCGCTATGTCTTCGAATACCAGGACCGCCGGCAGTTCCTGATGCGCCTGGAGCTGCGCCACCTGGCCGAGAACGACGGCCTCACCGGTCTGCTCAACCGCCGCGCCTTCGGCCACCACGCCCAGGTGGCCTGGGCCCTGGCCAGCCGCGAGCACAAATCGGTGTCACTGCTGATCCTCGACCTGGATTTTCTCAAGGTCATCAACGACCGCCACGGGCATCTCACCGGCGATGACTGCCTGCGCGAGGTCGCCGAGGCGCTGCGGCACCTGACCCGCCGTCCGCTGGATGCCGCCAGCCGCTTCGGCGGTGACGAGTTCGTCGCACTCTGGTACGACGCCGATCCGGAGTGGATCGAGCTGCTGCAGGGTCTGCTCCAGCAGCAGCTGCGGCTGCGTGGCGGCCTGGCCGCCAAGGTGGAGTCGCTGGGCGTCACCGGCGGCGGCGTCCGCTGCTGGCCCTCGGTGCACCTGTCCTTCAACGACGCCCTGGCGGCCGCCGACGACCAGCTCTACGGCGGCAAGGAACGCGGTCGCGGCGTGATTACCTGGAGCCAGCTGGCGCCGCGCGCCGCCGGCACGGACGCGGCCGAGGATCTGACCGGCAGCCCGGTGGCGACCAGCTAGTCGGTGCTTGCGGCGCGCTTCGGGCCGAGGCTCAGGACGAGCAGCTCACCGAAATCTGCCGCTGCTCCGGGGGCGGTTCCAGCGCCAGATCCTCGTAGCCGGACTGCTCGGTGTAGGGCTGCGCCAGCACGCCCAACAGGCGCTCGCTGTAGGCGTAGTCACCGGCCTCGGCCAGGGTGATGGCACGTTGCGCCAGGTGGTTGCGCAAGACGTACAGGGGGTTCACCGCCTGCATCCGCCCGGCGCGCTCGGCGTCCACCGAGGCCTCGGCCCGCAGGCGGGCCCGGTAGTCGCTGATCCAGGCGTCGTAGCCGAGCGGATCGGCGATGTGGTCGCGGCCGGGGTCGAGCGCCTCGCTGTCGCTCCGCACCGCGGCCAGCCGGCGGAAGCTGAGCGTGAAGTCGGCGCGGGTCTTGTGCAGCAGGGTGAGAAAGCGGTTTATCAGCTCGGGGTCGCCGTCGCGGCGTTCACGCAGGCCCAGTTTGGCGCTCCAGCCGGCCACTGCGGCCTGCGCATAGGCGGGGCCGTAGGCGTCGAGGATGGCCGTGGCCTGCTCGACCGCCGCCTCGCGCCGCTCCGCCAGCAGCGGCAGGCAGGCATTGAGCAGCTGCGCGCAGTTCCATTGCCCGACGGCCGGCTGCCGGTCGTAGGCGTAGCGGCCGCCTTCGTCCGAGTGATTGCAGACATGGCCGGCATCGAAGGCATCGAGAAAGCCGAAGGGGCCGTAGTCCAGCGTCAGCCCCAGGATCGAGAAGTTGTCGGTGTTCATCACCC